>JBAPUM010000055.1:0-23821 GCA_049282655.1 Xanthobacteraceae bacterium | reverse complement strand
GGCGGCGTCGACCGTCACGCTGAATGCCGAGATGCATTACGCCCGGTAATCTGGTAAGCTTCCCTGGTCGGGTACTGGGGTGAGGCATGGTCCCTCAACAGCGCACCGGGTCGGGCGCCGCACGGCGATTTCGCGTCGTGCTGGTAAAGCCGTCGCATTACGACGACGACGGCTATGTGATCCGCTGGTATCGCTCGCCGATGCCGGCGAATTCGCTCGCCAGCGTCTATGGGCTCCTTGACGACTGCGCACGGCGCCAAATTCTCGGCCCCGATACCGACATCGACATCATCGCCATCGACGAGACCAATACGCGGGTGCGCGTCGACCGCATTATCGCGGAGATGCGCGCCAATAATAATTTCGGCTTCGTCGGGCTCGTCGGCGTGCAATCCAATCAATATCCGCGGTCGCTGCACCTCGCCAAGCCACTGCGCGCGGCCGGCATCCCGGTGATCATCGGCGGCTTCCACGTCTCCGGCATGCTGGCGATGTTCGACGGCATCGGGCCCGACCTGCAGGAGGCGCTCGACATGGGCGTCACGCTGTTTGCCGGCGAGGCCGAGGGCCGCATGGACGAAGTGGTGCGCGATGCGGCCGCAGGCTCCCTGAAGCCGATCTACAATTACATCGACGATCTGCCGGCGCTCGAGGGCGCGGTGACGCCGTTTTTGCCTGGCAACTCGGTGCGCAAGACCATCGGCAATGTGACCACGTTCGACGCCGGACGTGGCTGCCCGTTCCAATGCTCGTTCTGCACCATCATCAATGTGCAGGGTCGCAAGTCGCGCCGCCGCTCGGCCGACGATGTCGAACGCATTCTGCGCAAGAATTTCGAACACGGCATCGACCGCTTCTTCATTACCGACGACAATTTCGCCCGCAACAAGGACTGGGAACTGATCTTCGACCGCATCATCAAATTGCGCGAACAGGACGGCATGGACGTGCGCTTTTTGATCCAGGTCGACACGCTGTGCCACAAGATCCCGAATTTCGTCGCCAAGGCAAAGCGCGCCGGTGTCACCCGCATTTTCATCGGGCTGGAAAACATCAATCCGGACAATCTGCTCGCCGCCAAGAAGCGGCAGAACAAGATCACCGAATACCGCAACATGCTCTTGGCTTGGAAAGCGGTCGGCATCTGGACCTATGCGGGCTATATCCTCGGCTTTCCCAACGACACGCCGGAATCGGCGCGACGCGACATCGAGATCATCAAGAAGGAAATGCCGCTCGACGTGCTGGAATTCTTCTTTCTCACGCCGCTGCCCGGCTCCGAGGATCACAAGGCGCTGCGCTCGAAGGGCGTTGCGCTCGATCCCGACCTCAACAAATACGATCTCGAACATGCGCTCACACCGCATGCCCATATGGCCAAGGCGGAGTGGGAGAAGCTCTATCGCGACGCCTGGTCGATCTATTACACGCCCGAGCACATCGAGACGATTTTGCGTCGCGCCCAGGCTTACGGCATCAATATTCTGCGGCTGGCGCAGATCATCCTTTGGTTCGCGCAATCCTTGGCGATCGAGAAAGTGCATCCCCTGCAGGGCGGTTTCGTCCGGCTGAAAAATCGCCACGAGCGGCGGCCCGAACTGCCGCTCGAGCGGGTGTGGAAGTTTTATCCGTCGCTCGCCGCGGAATTCCTGGTCAAGCATGCCCGCGTCGCGGCCGCGGCCTTCGGCATTTTCCGCATCTACCGCCGCGTCGCAGCCGACAAGCATTTGCCCTATAGCGATCAGGCCATGACGCCGGTGCGCGAGGACGACACCGAGACGCTCGAATTGTTCACCCAGAACAAGTCGGCGCGCGAGGCGGTCGATCACGCGCGCAAGGTCAAGGCGCTGACCGGTACCGGCAACCAAACTCCGCTCATTCCCGCGTAAGCGGGAATCCAGGATTGTCAAAGAGCTGTGGCAAGAAACTGGGTCCCCGCTCGCGCGGGGACGAGCGGCTCGGCGATGCCTAACCCCGCGTCACCCGCTGCGGCGTCCGCGCCCGGATCTCGCGCTCGCGGGCGATCGCGGCGTTGAGCTCGCCGCCATAGATGAAGATCCAGGCGGTGAAATACAAAAACACCAAAGCCGTCATGGCCGAAGCGAGGCCCGCGTAATAATTCACATAGGTGTAGGAAAAGTCGGACAGATAGCGGCCGAAAATGTAGCCGCAGGCGAGCCATAGCAACAGCGTCGCGACGATGCCCGGCCAGACATCCTCGATCTGCCGGCGCCCGGCCGGCAGCCACATATGCAGGATCATCAGCGCGACGGTGAGGACGAAGGTCGCCACCGCGAACCGTCCGATGTCGAAATGGCTTTCCAGCGGCTCGAGCCATGGCACATAGCGTACCGCCGCGAAAAAGATCAGCGGGCCGAGCACCACCAGAAAGGCCAGCGCGAGGAGACCGAGCGCGCCGACCAGCACATAGCCGATCGATTCCATGCGCAAGAGCCACCACGGCCGCTCCTCGCTGAGCCCATAAGCGCGGTTCAGGCCGATGCGCAGGCTCTCGATGCCGCTCGACGAGAAATAAAGCGCGAACACGGCGCCGACGGTGAGGATGTCGCCGCGCGCCGTCGTCAGGACACTGTGCATTTGCCCGGCGATGCCGCCGGAAACCTCCTGCGGCCACAACGCGATGATCAGCCGCCCTACTTCGTCGGCGAGGTTTTTCGAACCGACGAAGCCGGCGATCGCCGTCACCAGGATCAAAAACGGGAACATCGACATCAGGGTCGACAGCGCGATGTGGCTCGCGATCGCCCAGCCGTCGTCGGCGTTGAAGCGATAGAAGGCGTCGAGCGAGACGCGATAGCAGAGGCGAATGATTTTCAACGGCAGACGGTCTCCGCGGCGGGCGTAAATCGATTCATAGCAGGAAACGGGTGGTTTCGAACGGTTGGCGGGCTGATGTCAGGGCGAGCAAAAGAGAGGATCCCACATGGCCAAAGCGTACTACAGTACAATGTTCCCGCAATCCGCCGATGACATCTGGAATGTCATCCGCGATTTCAACAATTATCCGGTGTGGGTCGACGGCGCGGGCGAAAGCGAGATCGAGGGCGGCAAGTCCGGCGACACGGTCGGCGGTGTCCGTAGCGTGCTTTATCAGGGCAAACGCATCCGGCAGAGGTTGTTGGCGTTGTCCGACCCCGAGCGGTCACAGACCTACGAATTCTGCGGCGAGGCGCCGATGCCGGTCGAGCGCTATCGCGCGACGCTGCGCGTCACGCCGGTGGTCGACGGCGACCGCGGCTTTGTCGAATGGTGGGCGACCTTCGACTGCCCGCCGGAGCGTCATGCCGAGTGGACGGTGTTTTTCCGCGACGGTTTCGCGCGCTGGCTTTCGTCGCTGCGCCGGCACCTCGATGGACGCGGCACAGGACGTTAACCGGGCCTTTGCGGCGGTGGCTGCCACACGGTGGCCCGCATTCTTGCATGGACCCCACGCGCGTTCGGCGGTTGGCGATTCTAGCTGAGAATGCGAAGTAACGCCGTGGAGCCAATCGCGTTGCCGGCGCGGGCGCCCGCCTTCTGAAATAACCCACGCGAAAGTGACCACGTGAACGTCAATCCCAAACTTGCGGCGCCGCCGCCGGCTCCCGCCAGGCGTTCCTTTGCGGCGATGCGCCACCGCGGCTTTCAGGCCCAGTTCGCCACCTTCGTGATTGCGATGATGGCCGACAATATCGAGCACGTCATCAGCTATTGGATGCTGTTCCAGAAGTTCCATTCGCCGGCACTGGCGGGCTTCGCCATCGTTTCGCATTGGCTGCCGTTTCTGTTGTTCTCGGTGGCGAGCGGGGCGCTCGCCGACCGCGTCGACCCCCGCCGTCTCATCCAGTGCGGCATGGGCCTGTTCATCGCCGCTTCGCTGGCTTGGGGCTACTTCTTTTTCACCGGCACGCTGCAGATGTGGCAGGCCATGGTGATTCTGGTGATCCACGGCTGCGCTGGCGTGCTGTGGATGACGCCGAACCAGATGCTGCTCTACGATATCGTCGGCACCGAAGATCTCGAAAGCGCGGTGCGGCTCAATGCGACCGCGCGGTATCTCGCCGTCTTGGCCGGTCCTGCGGTCGGCGGCTTCATCCTGCTTGCTCTCGGGCCGGCCTACGGCATTCTTCTCAACACGCTGTTCTACCTGCCGCTCGTGTTGTGGCTGGTGAACGCGCCCTACGGCCCGCGCTATCGCAGGGGCGCGCCGCCGCCGCCGCGGGCGGTCCGCGGCTTTGCCGACATCGTGCAAACGGCGCGCGACATCAAAGGCCATTCCGTTGTCGTGGCGATGACGCTCCTTGCCGGTGCGGCGGCGTTTTTCGTCGGCAATTCCTACAGCCCGCAAATGCCCGGTTTCGCCCACGACCTCGGGCACGGCGATCCCGGATTTTCTTACAGCATGCTGCTCGCCGCCGATGCCGCGGGCGGCCTCCTCGCCGGCGTGGTGCTCGAAGGCGGCAGCCTGTTGCCGCCGAATACGCGAACCGCGATCGTGCTGGCGATGCTGTGGTGCTGCGCGCTCGGCGGATTCTCGCTCGCCACCAATTACGCTTTGGCGCTCGGCCTGTTGTTCGCCGCGGGCTTTCTCGAATTGTCGTTCAACGCCATGGCGCAGACGCTGGTGCAATTGAACGCGCCGCCGACAATGCGCGGGCGCGTCATCGGGCTGTTCAACATGTCGAGTCTGGGGCTGCGCGCCTTCTCCGGCGTTTCGGTCGGCCTCCTCGGCGGCCTGATCGGCGTGCACTGGTCGCTGGCGCTGTCGGCGCTGGCGGTACTCGTGATCGCCGCGGGTCTTGCGATGCTGCCGTAGGGCTAGCCGAAGTTTATGCCGCTTGGACTTCGGCGAGGAAACTCCGCACTTCGCCTTGCAGATTTTCCGCCTCGACCGCCAGCGCGTCGGCGAGCGCCTTGACGTCGGCCGCGGTCGTGCGCGCACCGGTCGAGGCGCCGGCGACGCGGCTCATCGCTTCGGAGCCCATGCGCGCCTCGGTCGACGCGCGGTTGACGCCTTCGGCGATCGAGGCCACGGCGCTGTTCTGCTGCTCGACCGTACCGGCGACCGCAATGGCGATTTCCGACATGTCGTCGATGATGGTGGAGACTTGCTCGATCGCCTGGGCTGCGTCCGCGGTCGCCGACTGGATCGAACCGATCTGGGCGGCGATATCTTCGGTCGCGCGCGCGGTCTGCGCGGCGAGCGATTTCACTTCGGCGGCGACCACCGCAAAGCCGCGGCCGGCCTCGCCGGCGCGCGCCGCCTCGATGGTGGCATTGAGCGCCAGAAGATTGGTCTGGCCGGCGATCGCCTGAATGAGGCCGACCACTTCGCCGATACGGTTCGCGGCGCTGCCGAGCTCCGACATGGTGTTGACGGTGCGGCGCGATTCGGCGACCGCGCGGCCGGCGACGTCGCTCGATTTCGCGGCCTGCGACGCGATCTCGCCGATCGAGACCGCAAGCTCCTCGATCGAGCTCGCGACCGTCGTGACATTGACGGAGGCGCGTCCGACCGAGTTCTCGGCGTCGCGCGCTTCCGACGATACGGCGTCGGCTGCGCTGTTGAGACCGCTCGAGGCATTTTCCAGGCGGCCGGCGGAATGCCGCAAGCGCTCGAGCGCCTCTTCGACCGAGCCGCGGAACTGCCGGATCATCGCCGCTATCGCCTCGCCGCGCTGCTCGCGCGCGGCATTGGTCTCACCCTGGACGGCGGCGAGCCGCTCGCGCTCGATCATATTGTCGCGGAACACGACGACGGTGTGCGCCATTTCGCCGATTTCGTCGTGGGATTGCGCGGTGGGAAGCTCCGCCGAGGTATCACCGGCCGCGAGCCGTTTCATGGCCGTGGCCAAGGCCTCGAGCGGTCTGGTGATCGAGCGGCCGATGCGCCAGCTGCAGGCGAGCCCAAGCAGAACCACAGCGATACCGATCCAGATCACGAATTGGCGCGTGCGTACCCGCGACGCGGCAAGCTCCGCTGCCGCCGTGTCGGCGTCCGTGCGCGCCGCGGCGAGGAGCTTGTCGGCTTCCGGCAGCACGCTTGCGGTATCGTGGCTGATCAGTCCGAGGAGCGGCGCGATATTCTCAGTCGATAGGACGAATTGCGAAAAAGTCGAGCTATAGGCCTGCACCGCCTTGTCGAGCTTGTCCTTCATCGCCGGCGCGCCGTCGATGGACTCGAACAGCGCCTTGAAATGCTTGGTCTCGTCGAGGAATTGGCCTTGGATCGCGGCGTCGTGCCTGAGGCGATATTCGATGCCGTAGCGGCGCATGGTCAAAAGCGAGACCAGGAGCTGGGCGCGATCGTTATCGGCGACCCAGGACAGGTCCTCGTGAATAATGTCCTCGACCGCTTTGCTCGACGCGATCAGATCGGCGAGCACGCCCTCTTTTTCGGTGAAACCGAGCGAGCGTTGCTCGGCAACGAGGCTGTCGAAGCTCGCCTTGAGGTCGCGCACGGTGATGCGCAGCGGCGTGATGGTGTCTTGCTGGCCGGCGACAAGCGCCGCCGCGATACGGTCGAGGCAGCGTATCGCCAGCGCCTGGCCCTCGTCGAAATTCTTGACCTCGGCATCGGACGGGTGCGCGACGAATTCGGTGGTCGCGGCGCGCATCATCACCAGGCCGGTTTTGAGATTGCGGCTGGCGTCGGCGACTTCGGTATTGCGATGGACACTGTCGAAAGCGGCACCGAGCTGGGCGTCGCCGATCAGGAACGCCAGGCCGATGGCAAAAAAGCCGACCACCGGAATGAGGCCGAGCACGATGATGCGCGCGCGCACCGACAGCCGAGAGAAAATCTGCGCGATGACCATCGAGAACCCGATCGGACGCTCAAGCTTGCGGCGGAAAAATTGCAGCGCGGGTTTGCAACCGCGGTGCCACACACAGCTCCCACTGCGCTCCAGAACAACCTAAAATGGTTAATATTGTGCAAGAAAAGGCCCGCCGTCGGCCCCGCCGACCGACCCGAAAACGCCGGGGGCGAATAGCGAATGGCAAAACCGCGAATAGCCGGGTTCACCGCGCTACTCGCTGCTCGCCATTCACCCCCTCCATTGGCTTTTGTGCACCGCACGCGTAAGGTCGCGGGCAGGCCGGGACGCCTTTTGCAGCTTCAAAGCAGCTCATCGGAGCCAACCATGCCGCTTGCCGCCACCCAACTGCCCGCCGGCCAGTCTTCCGCCGAACCCACGATTATCGTCGCGCTCGGCGATGCGGTTGGCGCCGTCGAAGCGCTTTTTACCGATGCCCGCCGTGCCGTCGCCGATCGCGTCACCATCGAGGGCCGCCCGGTGGCGCGGGTCCTCGACCGCGAGCAGCGTGCGACCCACGGCCTCGCCTGGCTCGCGACCTATGTGGAGGCGATCCGCCAATTGTCGGCCTATGCACAACGGCTGTCCGAGAACGGCGCCTTCGGCGAGACCGAGGAGCTCTTGGTCCGCATCGGCGCCGGCGAATTCCTCGCCCAAATCTTCGGCGGCATTCCGATGAGCCAGGGCGAGATCGTGCGGCTGTCGGATCTGGGCTTGAGCCCGGCCGCCGCCGCGTCACGCGCGACGCCCGCCGTCGAGCATCTGATCGCCACCGGCAATACCGCGGCCCGGCGCGCCCGGCTTGTCGAACTGATCCGGCAGCATCGTGACGCGACCGTCGGCGCCTGCGGGCTCGAGGACACGCTCGATTCGATCCGCGAAGAGATGCGCAAATTCGCCGACGACCGGGTCGTGCCCTTTGCGCAGGCGTGGCATCTGAAAAACCAATACATCCCGCTCGACATCATCGGCCAGATGTCCGAGCTCGGCGTGTTCAGCCTGACCATTCCGGAGGACTACGACGGCATGGGGCTCGGCAAGGAGTCGATGTGCGTCGTCTCCGAAGAATTGTCGCGCGGCTATATCGGGGTAGGATCGCTCGGCACCCGTTCCGAGATCGCCGCCGAATTGATCCTCGGCTCCGGCACCGAAGAACAAAAGCGCAAATGGCTGCCGAAAATCGCCACCGGCGAAGTGCTGCCGACGGCGGTGTTCACCGAGCCGAATACCGGCTCCGATCTCGCCTCGCTGAAGACGCGCGCGGTGCGCCAGGGCGACGTCTACAAAATCTACGGCAACAAGACCTGGATCACGCACCCGGTGCGCGCCGACCTGATGACGCTTCTGGTGCGCACCAATCCGGCCGAGACCGGCTATCGCGGCCTGTCCATGCTGCTTGCCGAAAAACCGCGCGGCGACGACGGCAATCCGTTCCCCGCCGAAGGCATGACGGGCACCGAGATCGAAGTGCTCGGCTATCGCGGCATGAAGGAATACGAAATCGCCTTCGACGGTTTCACCGTCAAAGCGGAAAATCTTCTGGGCGGCGTCGAAGGTCTCGGTTTCAAGCAGTTGATGGCGACCTTCGAAGCAGCCCGTATCCAGACCGCGGCGCGCGCCATCGGCGTGGCGCAGGCCGCCATGGAACAGGCGCTGACTTACGCCACCGCGCGCGTCCAGTTCGGCGAGCCGATCGCGAGTTTCCCGCGCGTCTCCGACAAGATCGCCATGATGGCGGTCGAGATCATGGTCGCGCGGCAGCTCACCTATTACGCGGCGCGGCAGAAGGATTCCGGGCGGCGCTGCGATCTCGAAGCCGGCATGGCAAAACTTCTGGCGGCGCGCGTCGCTTGGGCGGCGGCCGACAATGCCGTGCAGATCCACGGCGGCAACGGCTTCGCTCTCGAATTCCCGGTATCGCGCATTCTGTGCGACGCCCGCATCCTCAACATTTTCGAGGGCGCGGCCGAAATCCAGGCCCAGGTCATCGCCCGGCGGCTGCTCGACGGCTCGAACTGACTTACGCAATAGGGCCGCTCGTCCCCGCGAAAGCGGGGATCCAGGCTGGATTCCCGCTTACGCGGGAATGAGCGGCGAGGAGGCGCGGAACGAAACCCTCGTGCCGCCGGTTGATTAAGGTCAAAGCGGGCCCCGCCGCGGCCCGGCATGGTCGCGGTCATCAAGGAGATGGCCGTGAGTGCACCAATGACCAAAGTCAAAATTCCGCATAACGCCTATGTATTCGTCGGCGACGGCCGCAAAGCGCTGATCTTGCGCAACGAAGGCGATGCGCAATACCCCGATTTGAAGACCGAGCAGGTTTTTAACGATCAGAAAAATCCGGCCACCCACGAGCAAGGCACCGACCGTCCGGGCAGTGGACATTCCTCGGTCGGTCCGCGCCGCTCGAGCGTTTCGCAAACCGACTGGCACGATCTGGAAGAGCACAAATTCGCCCACGACGTGGCGGCGGCGCTGGAGAAGATCGTGCGCGACCGCAAGGTGGAGGCCCTCGTCATCGTTGCCCCGCCGCGCGCGCTTGCAGATTTGCGCAAGGCGTTTCATGCCGATGTGAAGAAGAAGATCATAGCCGAAATCGACAAGGATCTCACCCGGCACCCGGTCTACGATATCGAGGAGCACCTTTGGGGCTGACCGCCGTGGGTTTGCCCGCCCCGGGTTTCACTTCCCCTCAGTCCGGGCTACAAGGGGCCTATGGCTAATTTCATGTCCCATATCGCGGTCCCGATCGCCATCGGCGCGGTCGCGATCGTTCTGTTGCTTGGCCTCACTAACATGATGATGGGCGGCTCCGGCAACACGTCGCAGAAGCTGATGCGGCTGCGCGTTCTGCTGCAAGCCATCGCCATCGGCGTGATCATGCTCGCGCTCCTGATCATGGGAAAATGAGCGGCGGACTCTGGTATCCGGGCGATGGTCGTCCTCAACAAAATCTATACCCGCACCGGCGACGACGGCACGACCGCGCTCGGCAGCGGTGAGCGGCGGAAGAAATACGATCGTCGCGTCGCGGCCTACGGCACCATCGACGAGGTCAATGCCGCGATCGGCGTCGCCCGGCTGCATACCGCGCATGCGAGCGAGCTCGACGCCGCGCTGTCGCGCATCCAGAACGATCTGTTCGATGTCGGCGCCGACCTCTGCACGCCGGGCAAGGGCAGGGGCCCGGATGGTGCGCGGCTGACGGTCACCGACAATCAAGTCACCTGGCTCGAAACCGAGATCGACCGCTTCAATGCAGGCCTCGAACCGCTGCGGTCCTTCGTGCTGCCGGGCGGCAGCGCGGCCTCGGCCTACCTCCATCTCGCCCGCACCATCTGCCGCCGCGCCGAGCGGCTGATCGTCGAACTGAAGGACGACAGCCAAGACGCCGCCCAAGGCAGCGTCGGCGAGGCGGTCGTTAAATACGTCAATCGCCTGTCGGATTTCCTATTCGTGGCAAGCCGTTACACCAATGCCAAGGGCGCCGAGGATGTGCTCTGGAAGCCGGGCCAGAACCGCTGAGCGGCGTTGACCGCAAGCGTTACGGCCGTTAGGTTTCTTGCACCGCAGCATCGCCGGGTCGTCGACGGCGCCCGAGCGCGGCAAAGAACAACATCCGATCCTTAAAGCCGAATACAGCAACCATGAAAATTCTCGTGCCCGTGAAACGGGCGATCGACAAGGACGTAAAAATCCGGGTCAAGGCCGACGGTTCGGGCGTCGAACTCGGCAATGTAAAAATGTCGATGAACCCGTTCGACGAGATCGCGGTCGAAGAAGCGATCCGGCTCAAGGAAGCCGGCAAGGCGACCGAAATCATCGCCGCTTCGATCGGTCCGGCGCAAGCCGCCGAGACCATCCGCACCGCGCTTGCCATGGGCGCCGACCGCGGCATCCTGGTCAAGACCGAAGGCGCGGTCGAACCGCTCGCGGTCGCCAAGATCCTCAAAGCGATCGCGGACGAGGAAAAGCCGGGCCTGATCGTGCTCGGCAAGCAGGCGATCGACGACGACTGCAATCAGACCGGCCAGATGCTGGCGGCGCTGTTGGGTTGGCCGCAGGGCACCTTCGCCTCCAAACTGGCGCTCGACGGCGACGCCGTCCTGGTGACGCGCGAAGTCGACGGCGGCTTCCAGACGGTAAAACTCAAGCTGCCGGCCATCGTCACCACCGATCTGCGCTTGAACGAGCCACGTTACGCGTCGTTGCCCAATATCATGAAGGCGAAGAAGAAGCCGATCGCGGACAAGACCGCCGCCGACTACGGCGTCGACATCAAGCCGCGCCTCGAAGTGATCAAGACCGCGGAGCCGCCGGTGCGCAAGGCCGGCATCAAGGTCAAGACCGTCGCGGAACTGGTCGACAAGCTCAAGAACGAGGCGGGGGCGATCTGATGCCGACACTTCTTCTCGCCGAGCACGACAATCGTGCCTTGAAGGACGCGACCAATAAGGCGCTGACGGCGGCCAAAGGACTTGGCGCCGAGGTGCACATCCTGGTCGCCGGGCACAATTGCAAAGCGGTGGCCGAGGCCGCGGCCAAGCTCGACGGCGTCGCGAAGGTCTTGCTCGCCGACGCTCCGGCTTACGAGCACATGCTGGCCGAGCCGACCGCGGCGCTGATCGTGGCGCTCGCCGGTCCTTACGAAACCATCATGGCGGCGGCGACCACGTCGGGAAAGAATATCTTGCCGCGGGTCGCAGCGCTCCTCGATGTGATGCAGATTTCCGAGATCATCAAGGTCGTCGCGCCCGACACTTTCGAACGGCCGATCTATGCCGGCAACGCGATCCAGACCGTCCGCTCGACTGAAGCAAAGCGGGTGATCACGGTGCGGACGGCGGCGTTCCAGGCCACTGCCGCCGGCACAGCGACCGCGCCGATCGAGGATGTCGCGGCCGCGACCGATCCCGGTGTGTCCGGTTTCGTCGGCGAGGAATTGTCGAAATCCGAGCGGCCGGAACTGACCTCGGCCAAGATCATCATTTCCGGCGGTCGGGCGATGCAAAACCGCGAGAACTTCACCAAATACATAGAGCCGGTGGCGGACAAGCTCGGCGCCGCGATCGGCGCGTCGCGTGCGGCCGTCGATGCCGGCTACGCGCCGAACGACTGGCAGGTCGGCCAGACCGGCAAGGTCGTGGCGCCGGATCTCTACATCGCCGTCGGCATATCGGGTGCCATTCAGCATCTCGCCGGCATGAAGGATTCGAAGGTCATCGTCGCGATCAACAAGGATGAGGAAGCCCCGATCTTTCAGGTCGCCGATTACGGATTGGTGGCGGATCTCTACCAGGCCCTGCCGGAGCTCGCGACCGAGCTCGACAAGGTCAAGCACTGAGCAGAACTGGCGTATTGGCCGAGATCGTCGTAAAAGTTGAAGGTGAGTCGATATGGTCGAGGTCAAGGATCGGTCCAAGGCGCGCAGCGAGCAGCAGCGCGGCGAGCAGGCGGACAGGATGGCTCATTCCATTCGTAAGATCGGCGTCGTCGGCGCCGGCCAGATGGGTAACGGTATCGCCCATGTCTGCGCGCTGTCCGGCTACCATGTCTTGCTCAATGACATCGCCGTCGACCGCATCGCCGAGGGCATCGCCACCATCGACGGCAATCTCCAGCGCCAGGTCAGCCGGCAGCGCATCAGCGACGAAGAGCGCCAGGCCGCGATCAAGCGTATCTCCGCCGCGAAGACGCTCGGCGATCTCGGCGATTGCGATCTCGTCATCGAAGCCGCGACCGAGCACGAGGATCTCAAGCGCAAGATCTTCGCCGCGCTCTGCCCGGGGCTGAAGCCGGAAACCATCGTCGGCACCAACACGTCATCGATCTCGATCACGCGGCTCGCCGCCTCGACCGACCGGCCGGAGCGCTTCATCGGCATTCACTTCATGAATCCGGTGCCGCTGATGGAACTGGTCGAAGTGATCCGCGGCATCGCTACGGACGACGCGACCTTCGAGTCGACCAAGCAGTTCATCACCAGGCTCGGCAAGCAGATCGCGGTGGCGGAGGATTTCCCCGCCTTCATCGTCAATCGCATTTTGCTGCCGATGATCAACGAGGCGATCTACACGCTCTATGAAGGCGTCGGCAATGTCGAGGCGATCGACAAGGCGATGCGGCTCGGCGCGCATCATCCGATGGGGCCGCTCGAGCTCGCCGACTTTATTGGCCTCGATACCTGCCTGTCGGTGATGCAGGTGCTGCACGAGGGCCTTGCCGATTCGAAATACCGGCCGTGTCCGCTGCTGGTGAAATACGTCGAGGCCGGCTGGCTCGGCCGCAAGACGCAGCGCGGCTTCTACGATTATCGCGGTGAAAAGCCGGTGCCGACGCGGTAGCGCTTGCCGCCATGGCCGCGGGCTTGTCCCGGCCATCGGCGATTTCCTTCAAGATCAAGAGATTTCCTTCAAGTTCAGTACTTGGCATCAGTACTTGGCCCCGCCGCACAGAGGCGAGCGAAGCAACTCCTTGTGTAGCCCGGATTGAGCGAAGCGAAATCCGGGATCGGCACGCGGTTTAAATTCGGCTTCTGGGTTTCGCTGCGCTCAACCCAGGCTACGATAGGGCTATTTCATCAGCTCGACGAACAGCCCGATGACGCAGACGAAGCCGAGCGTGAAGACGACGGTGCGGATATAAGGGATGGCGGCCCAGTAGACGACGGCGTGCGCGACCCGCAGCCAGAAGAAGGCCTGCGCCCAGAACGCCGTCATGCCGTCGGCCTTGCCGGTGAGTTGGATCAGGATCACCAGCGCCGCGAAAGGCGCGAAAGTCTCGACCGCATTGATGTAGACGCGGTCGGCGCGCTTGCCCCACAGCGGCACCGGGCGGGCCGCCGGATCGACATAGTTTTCCTGGCTGAGAAAGCCATTGGTCATGACTTGGCAGGCGATATAGGGAATCCACAGCGATGCGGTCAGCATGGCCGTATAGGCGAGATATTTCAGCTCGATCGGCATTTGAGTTCCTCCCCAGGTTTGATTTCAATGTTCGTTTTCAGATGCGAGCTACTTTCAAATCTTCGGTCGCGGCGGCTGCCCGCTAATCGCAGCATGAGGCGGCTTTCGGCTGCTGGTATGACGCTTTGGTATCGACGACGGCGTTTTCATAGCGGTCGTGATGGCGGACCCAGGCCATCGAAAAAGCAAGCCCGCTTTCGTCGCGGCCTTTCGGCGCGAGATCGATCAGATTATAGGCGCCGATCAGGATGTCGAGACCGCGGCCATAGGTCGAATAGGTGTGGAACACCTCGCCGCTCTCGCTCTTGCAGAACACGCTGGCGCCGGGCCGCTCGTCGCTCGGGAAGCTTTTGATGAGTTCGTAATTATACAAAACCTGGCCGGACGCCTTCTCCTGCGATGTCGCCGAGACCTGATAATCGGCATTGAAGTCGGTGCCGAACGACGACACCCATTTGAAACGCCAGCCCATGCGCGCCCTGAACTTCTCGATCTCGGCGAGCGGCGCGCGCGAGATCGCGACGAACGCTACGTCGCGTTGCGCCAGGTGCACGACCGCGCCGTCGAAATGATCGGCGATCAGCGAGCAGCTCGGGCAGCCGGCTTCCCAGCCGGGCCCGAGCATGAAGTGATAGACGATGAGCTGGCTCTTGCCGCCGAACAGATCGGCGAGCGTTTCCTTGCCGTTCGGCCCGTCGAAAACATAGTTCTTTTCGACTTTCTCCCAAGGCAGTTCGCGGCGCTTCTTGCTCAATTCGTCGCGGGCCTTGCTGAACGCCTTCTCCTCGAGGAGATAGGCTTTGCGCGCGGCGATCCATTCGTCATGCGATACGATTTTGTGCGGCTGCATGTTTGCTCCTCACTCGTCGATCGGATTCAACCCCGGCCGAGGCGCCGTTATTCCGGACTCCGGCGTCACGACACCGGCGTCATCCAGCCGACACCGGCGCCGCCGGGCTGCAGCAAGACCGCAATGCGCCCGACATTCGGCACGTCGAAAATCGGCCGCATCAATTTGGCGCCGGCGGCCTCGGCCTTCTTGACGCGCGCGTCGACATTGTCGACCGCCAGATAGGACATCCAGGCTTCCGGTACATTTTCGAAACCGGGCTGGTCGGTCGGAAAAATGCCGCCGACCGGTTTGCCGTTCATGGCGGCGACCCAATAGGTGGCGCCGGGTCCCATCGGCATGGCGTCGAACGTCCAGCCGATGGTTTCGCTATAGAACTTCTTGGCGCGTTCGACGTCGCGCGTGAGCAGTTCGTTCCAGTAGAAACTTCCGTGCGAAAAGGCCATTGCATCCTCCTTACTGATAAAACGCAGAACAGTTGATCATCGCTGCGTCAGCGGTCGCCTGCATGACGCTCAGGCGAAAAGCTTCTCCATCTTGTCGAGGGCGCCGTTCCAGCCGCCCTGGTGGCGGTCGCGTGCGTCCTCGTCGAAGAATTGCTCATGGGTCAGTGTCAACAGCGAACCATCGCCGTCGGGTTTGATCTCGACCGTCACCAAAGACTCGCGCTCCGGCGTCGACTTCCAGGCCCAGGTGAAGACGAGCTTCTGGTTCGGGATGACTTCGCGATAGACGCCGCCGACGTCGTGTTGCTCGCCGTTCGGCGCTTCCATCACCCAGCGATAATGGCCGCCGGTGCGTGTATCGCTTTCGGCAATGACCGCCTTCATCTCGCCCGGACCCATCCAAAGCCTCACTTTTTCCGGATCGGCGAACGCCGCGAAGACCTTGGCGGGCGGCGCTTTGAACCGCCGCTTGAGAGTGAGGCTCGGCTTGGTGGCTGTTTGGGTGGCCATGATTCTTCCTCTTCCAAAAATGCGGCAAGGCGATCGAGCCGCTCGGACCAGAATTTTTGATAGCGATTAAGCCAGTCGAACGCGTCGCGCATCGGTTCGGCGTCGAGCCGGCAGGCGACGGTGCGCCCGGTCTTGCTCCGCCCGACGAGGCCTGCGTCCGACAGCACGTCGAGATGCTTCATGACCGCCGGCAGCGACATTTTGAACGGTGCGGCGAGCTCGCTCACCGACAGATCGGGCGCGGCGGCAAGCCGCATCACGAGCGCGCGGCGCGTTGGATCGGCAAGCGCCGCAAAGGTACGATCGAGCGGTGAGCTTGAAACCTTAACCATCTGGTTAAGTATAGGGCCGCGGACGCGGCTGTCAACCGATGCGCACGGACTATCTTTTCCCCGGCAAATCCAGTTCAAAGGCGGCATTCAACGGCCCAAGCAGCCACCTATGTCATAAACCAACACGAGATTGTGATGACGGAATTGCCGACTGTGCGCGATGGGCGCATCACGTTTCGGGCGCTTTTGCTCGGCGACCGCATCGAAACCGCCGGTCTTGAGCGGAGCGACGTTCTGTCGACGCTGCCGCTCGCGTTCCGCGCCGGGCAGAAAGGGATTGTTGCGCTGTTCCGCTACGGCGTCGCCGTGATGGTCGGCATGTCGCCGCTCGAAGAGGACGAGGTCATCCGCCGCCTGGACGGCCGCGTCGTCGGGCCGATCGAGCCGCGCGAAGAAGAGACCGTGCAAATCGAAATCGCGCCGGAGCGCGACGATCAGATCGCGCCGTCGGGCGCGATCGTGGTGAAGGCGCTGACCACCGAGCACACTTTGCTGATCGCGGATGCGCTCGCCACCAGCGTCGTGTTGGCGCACGACGAGAAAAACGTCGCGACCGTTTTCGGCGTGATCCAGCCGATCGCTCAGCAATTGGCGCAATATGGCCGCACCCCGGGCGGCCGGCGCGCCATCCTCAAGCACATCGGCAATGCGTTGCTTGTGCAGCATCGGGTCTCCGGCCTCGTTGCGGTCGCCGAAAAGCCCGACGTGCTGTGGGAGCGACCCGATCTCGAGCGCCTCTACGCGCGGCTCGAGGACGAATACGAATTGAAGGAACGCGCCGATGTACTGACGCGCAAGCTCACCGTGATTTCGGATTCCGCGAAGGCCTTTGCCGATATCATCGATACCGAACGCTCGTTGCGGCTCGAACTCATTATCGTGGTGCTGATCGCGGTCGAGATCGTCATCGCCGGATTTCAGCTTTGGGCGCGGTAGTGGCGCCGACCTCCCGATTCATGGGTTCTTAAACTTAGTCGCCAATCATGCGGCTATCATGGATATGAGCCTTGTCACCGCTGCCCTCGGAGCCCAAACCGGCTTGATGCAGCTTTCGCTCGCGGCGGACTTTGCCCGCATGAAAGCGGACCAGGGCGCCTCGGTCGCGAAGCTGATCGACGCCGCGCAGCAAAATATTGCGCCGCTCGCCAATGTTGCGGCGAATATCGGGACCAATCTCGACGTCAGCGCGTAGCCCCGTTGGCGTCGCCGCCGATCGCGGCCCTCACAAGCTTCACCCCATCCTCGCTCGCCCACTCCGCCGGCCCCGCCATGGTGCCGATCTCGCATCCCATGCGGTCGACCATGACGGTGGTCGGCATGCCAAACGCTTTGCCGGCGGTTTTCAGGTCCTCGAAGACGCGCGCGCTTTGGTCGGCATAATAGGCGAGGTGACTGACACCAACGTCCTTGAGGAAGGCTCGCGGCTTTTGCGGATCGCGGGTGTCGATATTGACGGCGACGACCTCGAAATCGGAACCGCCGAGTTTGGCCTGCAAGGCATCGAGCGCCGGCATTTCGCGGCGGCATGGCACGCACCAGGTAGCCCAGAGATTGAGGAGCACGCTGCGGCCGCGCCAGTCGGCAAGGGTCTTGTCGCGCGCTTGCGCGTCCTTGAAGGCGAGATCGGGCATGCGGAACGGCGTTTGCGCCACCGCAAGCGCCGCGACTTCGCCATGCACCAGCGGCGCCAATTGCTTCCCGGCGTTAACCGCGGGCTGACAGGCGGCGTCGGCCGGGTTTGTTCGCCACGCGCCAATCCCGTATACCCCGGCCAGGACTGCAAGGATTCCGACCGCCGCCGCGGCCGAAACGAGCGGCAACAGGCCGATTTTGCGTAGCGGCGGGACGAATTGCTCGGTCATGAGAGACTGGATTTCCGTGTCATGAGCAACAAGATGTGGGGTGGCCGCTTCGGCTCGGGTCCCGACCCGATCATGGAGGACATCAACGCCTCGATCCACTTCGACCGCCACCTCTACCGGCAGGACATCGCCGCCAGCAAGGCGCATGCGGCGATGCTCGCCAAACAAGGCATCATCGCGGCGCA
Source organism: Xanthobacteraceae bacterium (assembly GCA_049282655.1). Classification (GTDB taxonomy): domain Bacteria; phylum Pseudomonadota; class Alphaproteobacteria; order Rhizobiales; family Xanthobacteraceae; genus BOG-931. The sequence continues at coordinate 5,853 of JBAPUM010000055.1, read as the reverse complement.
AGATGCAAAGCGCATCGCTCACGGTCTAGACACGATCCTGTCAGAGATCGAGGCCGGCAAATTCTCGTTCAAGCGGGCGCTCGAGGACATCCACATGAATGTGGAGAGCAGGCTTTCGGACCTGATCGGGCCTGCGGCCGGGCGGCTGCATACCGCGCGCTCGCGCAATGACCAGGTCGCGACCGATTTCCGGCTCTGGGTGCGGGACGCGATCGACGAGATCGATTTAGCGCTCGCCGGTTATCAGCGGGCGCTCGCCGAAAAGGCGCTTGCGCATGCCGATACCGTGATGCCGGGCTTCACCCATTTGCAGCCGGCGCAGCCGGTGACCTTCGGGCACCACCTCCTCGCCTATGTCGAGATGGCGGGACGCGACCGCGGCCGCTTTGCCGATGCGCGGGCCCGCCTCAACGAAAGCCCGCTCGGCGCCGGCGCGCTTGCCGGCACCTCGTTTCCGATCGACCGCGGCATGACCGCAAAGGCGCTGGGTTTTGCGCGGCCGATGGCGAATTCGCTCGATGCCGTTGCCGACCGCGATTTCGTGCTGGAGACTTTGTCGGCCTGCGCGATTGCTTCGGTGCATCTGTCGCGCTTTGCCGAAGAGATCGTGATCTGGTCGTCGCCGCTCACTGGCCTCGTCAAGCTGTCGGACAAATTCACCACCGGCTCCTCGATGATGCCGCAGAAGCGCAATCCGGACGCGGCCGAACTGGTGCGCGCCAAGACCGGCCGCATCGTCGGCGCGCTGACCGGGCTCATGGTGGTGATCAAGGGGCTGCCGCTCGCCTATCAGAAGGATCTGCAGGAAGACAAAGAGGGCGCGATCGACGCGATCGGCGCCCTCGCGCTGTCGCTTCGGGCCATGACCGGCATGGTCGGCGATCTCGAACCCGAGATGGCGCGGATGGCGGAGGCGGCCGGCGAGGGCTATTCGACCGCCACCGATCTCGCCGATTGGCTCACCCGCACCCTCAAACTGCCGTTCCGCGAAGCCCATCATGTCACCGGGCGGATCGTCGCTGCTGCGGCCGAGCAAGGCGTCGCGCTCGATCAATTGCCGCTCAAGGCGATGCAGGACATCGAGCCGCGGATCACCAAGGCGGTGTTCGCGGTGCTCTCGGTCGCCAATTCGGTCAAGAGCCGCAAGGCGTTTGGCGGCACGGCGCCCAATAACGTGCGCGCGCAGGCCAAGGTCTGGCTCAAACGCCTGAATAAAAAGGCATAATTCTTTGGCAACAGCTTTGGGCCATGCTCTGGCGACACAAAATCGCCGCGGCGCTAAGGTTTGTTCATGCGGTTGGGTTTGGGGAGCGTGTTTTGGCTCAGGTAAGATTGCCGCTCATTCCCGCGCAAGCGGGAATCCAGTGCTGGGTCCCCGCTTTTGCGGGGACGAGCGGATTGGATCGCAGGCTTGCGGTTGCTGCAGCGCTTATCGCGGCGCTCGGGCTCTCGGGCTGCGGCCGCGCCGGGCCACTCCAATTGCCTCCCGGACCGGCGACTCCGACGGCGCAACTAAGGACGCCGGACGGCGCGCCAGCGCCGGGTTCGGCAGAGGATACCGCGGTGCGAACCGGCTTCGACGCTCAGGGCAATCCGGTGGCGACACCGGGACGGAAAAAATCCTTCATTCTCGATCCGATATTGCGCTAGCCCCGCCGGGCACAGCTTCGGCTGTGGCGGAGCTTGGTTTCTCCGGCTAAACACGCTCCATGCATCATTTTGACTATCGCAACGGCGTGCTGCACGCCGAAGCGGTCGATCTCAGAAGCCTCGCGGACGCGGTCGGCACGCCGTTCTATTGCTATTCGAGCGCCACCATCGAGCGGCACTACAAGGTCTTCGCCGGCGCCTTCGCGGACGTCGAGGCGCTGGTCTGTTACGCCATGAAGGCGAATTCCAATCAGGCGGTGATCGCGACCTTGGCGCGGCTCGGCGCCGGTGCCGACGTGGTTTCCGAAGGCGAATTGCTGCGCGCCCGTGCGGCGGGGATTCCGGCCGACAAGATCATGTTCTCGGGCGTCGGCAAGACCGCGCGCGAACTCGCGCTCGCCGTCGACCAGGGCATTCTCTGCATCAATGTCGAGTCCGAGCCGGAGCTCGAGCTCCTGTCGTCGATCGCCCTTGCCAAGGGGCGCACCGCGGTGATTTCGATCCGCGTCAATCCCGATGTCGATCCGAAGACGCATAAGAAGATCGCGACCGGCAAGGCGGAAAACAAATTCGGCATTCCGATCAGCCAGGCGCGCTCGGTCTATGCGCGCGCGGCGAAGCTCAAAGGCGTGCGCATCGCCGGCGTCGACATGCATATCGGCAGCCAGATCATCGAGCTCGATCCGTTCGGCGACGCCTTTGCTTTGCTCGCCGATTTCGTCGCCGTGCTGCGCACCGACGGCCACAGCATCACCCATATCGATCTCGGCGGCGGTCTCGGCATTCCCTATCGCGAGGACAACGAGCCGCCGCCCGATCCCGACGCCTATGCGGCGATCGTCAAGCGCGCCACCAAAAATCTCGGCTGCAAACTGATCTTCGAGCCAGGGCGGCTCATTGTCGGCAATGCCGGAATTCTGGTGACACGCGTCATCTATGTGAAGCGCGGCGAAGCCAAGACCTTCGTCATCGTCGATGCCGGGATGAACGATCTCATCCGCCCGACGCTCTACGAAGCCTATCACGACATCCGGCCGGTGCGGCAGACGGCGCCGGGCGCTCCGCGAATCACGGCCGACGTGGTCGGCCCGGTTTGCGAGTCGGGCGACTTTCTCGCGCTCGATCGTTCGCTCACCGAGCCGCGCTCCGGCGATCTCCTCGCGGTGATGACCGCCGGCGCCTATGGGGCGACCCAATCCGGCACCTATAACAGCCGGCCGCTGATCCCCGAAGTGCTTGTTCGCAATGACGAATGGGCGGTGATCCGGCCGCGCGTCACGGCCGAGGAATTGATCGCGCTCGACCGCCTGCCGCAGTGGCTTTGAGGGCTCCGGCGTGGCTCCGTTCTTGCTTGCCAAAGCGGCAGCGGGGGCCGGTTGCGGGGCCGATATGCCATGAACCGGCCCTCATGTTATTGTGTTCTCAGGCACAAATGTCGCCGCGGATACGCGCAATGACGGAACTCTTGTGACCGAACAGCCATCCCCCCACACCGTCCCTGGACGCGCCGCCGAGCGCGACACGGCGGCACGCGCGCTGCTCGAAGCCGCGGTGCGGCGGGCGCGGGTTACGATTTTCTGGGAACGGCTGTGGCCGGCGCTCGCCGCGGTCGCGACCGCGATCGGTTTCTTCCTCGCCGCCTCCTGGCTCGGGGTGTGGCTCTGGCTGCCGGCACTGGCGCGCGCCGCACTTCTGGTCGGCTTTGCGGGTGTCGTGCTTGCCGCGCTATCGCCGCTCGTCGTCCTGCGCTTTCCGGCATTGCGCGACGGGTTGCGGCGGCTCGATCGCGGCAGCGGCGTGCGGCATCGCCCGGCGACCGCCATCGCCGACAAGCTCGCGGCGGTGTCGAGCGATCCCTTCACGCTCGCGCTATGGAACGCCCATATTGAGCGCTCCTTGCAGGCGGCGCGCGCGCTCAAACCCGGCAAGCCCGCGCCGCGCCTGCCGTGGCGCGACCCTTATGCCTTGCGGGCGCTCGTGCTCATCGCCTGCGTCGCGACTTTCGTCGCCGCCGGCGGCGAGCGCTGGAAACGGATTGAGGCGGCCTTCGATTTCCAGGGCGTCGGCCTGCCGGCCGATTTTCGCGTCGACGCCTGGGTGACGCCGCCCGCCTATACGGGCAAGCCGCCGATCGTGCTCGCCGGCATTCATCCCGGCGAGACGGCGGCCGCGCCGCCGAACGAGGGCCCGGCCGCGGTGCCGGCCGGCTCGACGCTGATCGTGCGCTCGACCGGCAAGCTCAATCTCGACGTCTCTTCGACCGGCGGCGTGATCCCGGACAAACAGGACGGCCATACGCCGGTCGGCACCGAGGAGCATCGTTTCAAGATCACCGCGACCGGCACGGCGACCTTGCGCGGCGCCGGCGACGATCTGGTGTGGCCGTTCAACGCCATTGCCGACCAGCCGCCGACCATCGCGCTGACCAAGGATCCCGAGCAGCAGAACCGCGGCTCGCTCCTTCTGTCCTATCGGCTCGAGGACGATTACGGGGTGACGCAGGCCGAGGCGACTTTCGCCCGCAAGGAGGATGCGGCAGCCGAAGCCCCGTCCTCGCCTCAAGCCCCGTCCTCGCCCCAGGCCCCGTCCTCGCAGCAGGCCGCGCCGCAAGCGCCGCATCCGCTCTATGGCCCGCCCGATTTCGCCCTGGTCCTGCCGCAGGCGCGCACCAAGAACGCGGTCGGCCAGACCATCAAGGATCTGACCGATCATCCCTGGGCCGGCGCCGAGGTGACGATGACGCTCGTCGCCCATGACGAGGGCGGCAATACCGGCAAGAGCGAGCCGTTCCCCTTCCGCCTGCCGGAGCGCGTGTTCACAAAACCGCTGGCGCGGGCGCTGGTCGAACAGCGGCGCAATCTTGCGCTCGACGCCAATGCGCGGCCGCTGGTCATCACCGCGCTCGATGCGCTCGCCATCGCGCCGGAGAAATTCACGCCGCAGGCGAGCGTCTATCTCGGCCTGCGCACGATTTTCTGGTCGCTGGTGCGCGCCAAGAGCGACAACGATCTGCGCGATGTGGTGACGCGGCTGTGGCAGATGGCGGTCGAACTCGAGGACGGCGACATTTCCAGCGCCGAACAGGCCGTGCGCAGTGCCGAAAGCGCGCTGCAGCAGGCGCTCGACCGCGGCGCCAGCGACGCCGAGATCAAACAATTGATGGACCAGCTGCGGGCGGCGATGGATCGCTTCATGCAGGCGATGGCCGAGCAGTTGAAGAACAGCCAGCAATTGGCCCGGCCGCTCGATCCGCATGCGCATGTGCTGAGCCAGAAGGATCTCCAAAGCATGCTCGACCGGCTGGAGAACCTGGCGCGCAGCGGCGCCAAGGATGCGGCCCGGCAATTGCTGCAGCAGCTTTCGCAGATGATGGAAAATCTGCAGATGGCCTCGCCCGACGCCGGCAACGACGACAGCGACGACATGATGTCGGAGCTCGACGAGCTCGGCGACATGATCCGCCAGCAGCAGGATTTGCGCGACCGCACGTTCAAACAAGGCCAAGATCAACGCAGGCAGGATGCGCAGCCGGGCCAGCACGGCAAGCCCGGTCAGCCGCAACAGCCGGGCTCGGGCTCGCTCGGCGAATTGCGGCAGAACCAACAGGCGCTGCGCGACCGGCTGAGCAAATTGCTCGACGATCTGAAGAACCACGGCTTTGGCGATAATTCGCAGGGACCGGAAGGCCAGGAAGGCGCGCGCGGCCCGGGCCAGGATCAGATGGATCAGCTCGGCCAGGCCGGCAACGCCATGGGCGACGCCGCCGGCCAGCTCGGCCAGGGCAACAGCGACGACGCGGTAGGCTCGCAAGGCCGCGCGCTCGACGCCATGCGCAAGGGCGCGCAAAGCCTCGCCCAATCGATGCAGCAGCAGATGGGCCAGTCGCAGGGCCAGGGTCACGGCGGCCGTTTCGGCCAGTCGCGCGCCCAGCAGGACACCGATCCGCTCGGCCGGCCGCTGCGCGGCCACGACTATGGCGACGACTCGACCGTCAAGGTGCCGGGCGAGATCGACGTACAGCGCGCCCGCCGCATCATCGAGGAACTGCGCAAGCGTTTTGGCGACTTCGGCCGCCCGCAGGAAGAGCTCGATTACATCGAGCGGCTCTTGAAGGATTATTGAACGCGCTTGCTCCGCGCGACTCCCTCCCCCTTGTGGGGGGGTGGGGTGGGGGTCGTGAGGGAGATCGCGATCGTCGACGCC
>JBAPUM010000054.1:0-2546 GCA_049282655.1 Xanthobacteraceae bacterium | reverse complement strand
GAGTGAAGGCGGAGGCCTCACCTACATCTCGCCAATCAGCGCCTGGGAAATCGGCATGTTGGCTTCGCGCGCGCGGCTGCAATTGTTGATCAGGCCGGAGCGCTGGTTCGCCAATCTGTTCGACGTGCCGGGCGTGCGGCTAGCCGACCTGTCGCCGGACTTGCTGATCGCGTCATCCTATCTGCCCGGGAAGCCGCCGAAAGATCCGACCGACCGCATCATTGTGGCGACGGCGCGCGAGCTCGGCGCCACGCTCGTGACGCGCGATCGCGCATTGCTCGATTACGGCAAGCAAGGGCATGTCGCGGTGGTGGAGTGTTGAAGCAAAAGTAGGGTGGGCGAAGCGAAGCGTGCCCACAGTTTTGCTACCTCTGCTCGACCGTCATCGCATCCGTTTCAACGGCAGCGTGGGCACGGCGCTGCGCGCCTTTGCCCACCCTACGAAACGCTACTCCGCCGGCGGCTCCTTCGGCTTCGTTTTTATGAAGGTGCCCTTCAGATTGTCCCAGAGCTGAATCTTGGCGCCGTTCTTGTGCATGATCACGCTTTGCTGCGCCACCGAGAGCGAATTGTTCCAGGCCCAGTAGATGACGAGGCCGGCCGGGAATTTGGCCAGCATGAAGGTGAAGATGATCGGCATCCAGTTGAAGATCATCTGCTGGGTCGGATCGGGCGGCGCCGGGTTGAGCTTCATCTGCACCCACATGGTCACGCCCATGATGGCGGGCCAGAAGCCCAAGTGCAGGAACGAGCCGACCACCGGCAGGATGGTCGGATCGAACGGGATCAGGCCGCCGAGCGTGAAGATGTTGGTCGGGTCCGGCGCCGAGAGGTCGTGGATCCAGCCGTAGAACGGCGCGTGCCGCATCTCGATGGTGATGAACAGCACCTTGTAGAGCGAGAAGAACACCGGAATCTGGATGGCGATCGGCAGGCACCCGGCGAGCGGATTGATCTGCTCCTTTTTGTAGAGCTCCATCATCGCCTGCTGCTGCTTCATCTTGTCGTCGCCGTACCGCTCCTTGATCATGGCCATTTGCGGCTGGACGGCCTTCATCTTGGCCATCGAGGCGTAGGATTTGTTGGCGAGCGGGAAGAACAGGATTTTGACGATGACGGTAACGATCAGGATGCCGATGCCGAAATTGCCGACCAGATGGAAGAAATAATCGATGCCGAGGAACATCGGCTTGGTGAGGAAGTAGAACCAGCCCCAGTCGATCAAGAGATCGAAATGGTTGAGATGCAGCGACGCGTTATAGCCGCCGTCGATGTCGCCCAAGAAATTGATGCCGACGACGGAGACTTCCTTGGCGCCGGCGAAGAGCCGCGCATCGGCTGAGCCGCTCGCGCCCGGCGCTATGGTCTGCGGCTGCAGCAGATAATCGGTCTGATAGGTCGGCGCGCCGTTTGCCTCGCCGGCGGAGAACCGCGCCTTCACTTTGGCGTCGGTGTCGGGGAGGAGGGCCGCGGCGAAATATTTGTCGGTGAAGCCGAGCCAGGCATTGGTGGCGTCCCAGCTCTCGGACTTCTTGTCCTCCATCTTCTTATAGGTCTCGGTCTGCTCGCCCTGATCGCCCATCATGCCGATCAGGCCTTCGTGCAGGATGTAATAGCCGAGCACGGGCGGCGTGCCGTGGCGCGAGACCAGCGCGTAGGGGAACAGCGTCACCGGGCCGCCGCCTTTGTTGGCGACGGTGTCCTTCAGCGTGAACAGATAATGGTCGTCGAGCGCGATAATGCGGGTGAAGAGAAGTCCTGAGCCATTGTCGTAAGTCAGCGTCACCGGATGGTCGACACCGAGCGAGCCCGTGCCCTGCTGCTGCCAGACCGTGTCGGGGCCGGGCAGCGCCGCCGTGGTGCCCGACGCCGGCACCCAGCCGAATTCGGCGTAATAGGCATCCGGCGCGCCGGACGGCGAGAACAGCACGATCGGCGGCGAATCCGGATCGATGGTTTCGCGGTATTGGGTGAGCGTCAGGTCGTCGATGCGGCCGCCTTTGAGGTCGATCGAGCCGCCGAGCCGCGGCGTCTCGATGGCGATCCGCGGCGTCGCGCCGATGACGCCTTCACGGGTGGCGGTCTGCGCCGGCGAAGCGGCATTCGGCAGGTTCGGCGCCTGCGGTTGGCTGCCGGGCTGCGGCACTGCGGAGGAGGCCGACGGCGTCTGGCTAGGCTGCGTTGCTCCCGGCTGGACTTGCATCTGTTCCTGCTGCTTGAGCTTCGCCGCTTCCTGCTGGCGCTGCATCTGCGGGTAGCCGATGAAATACTGCCAGCCGACCACGACCAAGAGCGACAGCACAATGGCCAGGATGGTGTTCTTGTGCTCGATCATTCAGGGCTCGTCTTTCGGCTCTTGTTTCGGATCTTGTTTCGGATCTTGCCGTTGCGGCGTGCCGCGCTGTTCTGGCTGCCGGCGCGGCCGGCTGGGCGAGCCCGCTCTATGTAGGGACCGCTCGCTGCCGGCACCAGCCGGTGCGGTATTGGCCGGCGCAGCCTTAGCTGGGGCGGGCTTGGCGGGCGCGGTATGGACCCGGCGGAGCGCG
>JBAPUM010000053.1:0-14546 GCA_049282655.1 Xanthobacteraceae bacterium | reverse complement strand
GACCGCGGCAGTGCCCGCGCCGGCTCCTGATCCCGAGCCGGCCCCGACCTCGCCGCTCGCGCAGCTCTTCGCTCCGGCAAAGCCCGCGCCTCCCCCCGCGCCGCCGCCCCCGCCGCCGCCTGCGCCGCCGAAGAAGCCTTCATTCGGCGAATATCTGCGCGCCGTCGGTGACGTCGTTCACACCGGCTCGGTGCGCGTGTCGGCAAACGACGACAACACCGATTTTTACATGGTGCCGCTGACCCAAGAGTCGCTGCGGCCGGGAACGGTTTATGCGGACCCCTACGGTCATGTGTTGATGCTGGTCGAGCGCGTGCCCGAGTCAAACGGCGCGCCCGGTGTCTTCCTCGCCGTCGACGCCGAGCCGGACGGCACGGTGACACGCAAGCGTTTTTGGCGCGGCAATTTCCTGTTCGTGCATGAGCCCTCGCTCGGCACCCCGGGCTTCAAGCGGTTCCGGCCGATTGTGCGCGACAAGAACGGCGCGTTGCGGCGGCTGACCAATGCCGAGATCGCCAAGAACCCGGCCTATGGCGATTTTTCGCTCGATCAAGCAAAGCTCAGCGCCGAGGATTTTTACGACCGTATGGACGACGTGATGTCGCCCGAGCCGCTCGATCCCTCGCGCGCCATGGCGGACGCCATCACCTCGCTCGAGGAGCAGGTGAAAACCCGTGCGGTGGCGGTCGAGAACGGACGCAAATTCCAAGGGAGCGGCCGCGGCGATGCCGACATGCCGAACGGCCCGGCGATCTTCGAAACCAACGGCGCGTGGGAGGATTTCTCTACACCGGCGCGCGATCTTCGGCTCTTGATCGCGATCGATGTGGTGCGCGGCTTCCCCGACCATGTCGCGCGGCGGATGGAGCGTTACGCGATCCCGGCTGGCCAGAGTGCGGCCGACGTGAAGGCGCAATTGCAGAGCGTGCTCGCCTCCGAGCTTGCGGCGCAAAAATTCACCTATACGCGGAGCGACGGCTCGCCCTGGACGCTGTCGCTCAAGGACGTGATCGACCGCTCAACGGCGCTTGAAATGGCCTACAATCCGAACGATTGCGTCGAATTGCGCTGGGCCGCGCCGGACGAGAGCGACGAGGCATCGACCTGCAAGCGGCATGCGCCGGCGGCGCAACGTGCCAAGATGTCGGATTATCGCAACTGGTTCCACGACCGGCATTGGCCGCACGCGTAGAGCGGGATGATTCTGGTAGGTAATCCGCTCGTCGCCGCGAGGGGTCCCCATCGCGCTCGCGCGGTGGGGTGCCCCGTTGCGGGGACCCAGAATGCTCGGCTGGATTCCCGCTGTCGCGGGAATGAGCGGCTGGTGGAGACGATTCCACATCAACTCATCGGACTATAGGCCGGGCTCCCGCTCATGCACTCATCTTGCTGACCAGCGCGTCGGAGACGTCGAAATTGGCATAGACGTTTTGCACGTCTTCATTGTCGTTGAGGCTTTCGATCATCTTTAAAACTTTCTCGCCCTGCTCGTCGTTGACCGCGACGGTGTTCTGCGGCCGCCACACGAGAGCAGCCTTGCGCGGCTCGCCGAACTTTGCTTCGAGCGCCTTGGCGACCGAGCCGAAATGATCTTGCCCCGCGTAGATTTCGTGCGTGGTCTCATTCGACTGCACGTCGTCGGCACCGGCGTCGAGCGCTGCTTCGAACATCGCCTCGGCGCTGGCGGCGCTCGCGTCATATTCGATGACGCCCAAATGATCGAACATGAAAGAAACCGCGCCGGTCTCGGCGAGATTGCCGCCGCTCTTGGTGAAAGTGGCGCGTACTTCGCCGGCGGTGCGGTTGCGGTTGTCGGTCAGGACTTCGACGATCACCGCGACGCCCGCCGGACCATAGCCTTCGTAACGGATCTGCTCGTAATTCTCGCCCTCGCCGCCGGTCGCCTTCTTGATGGCGCGCTCGATACTATCCTTGGTCATATTCTCGGCCCGCGCCGCGATAATCGCCGCGCGCAGCCGCGCATTCATCGCCGGATCGGGCGTGCCCATCTTGGCCGCGACCGTGATTTCACGGGCGAGCTTGCCGAACAGTTTTGACTTGATCGCATCCTGCCGCCCCTTGCGGTGCATGATGTTTTTGAACTGTGAATGTCCGGCCATGTTTGCTCTCGACGAATTTTGCTCTCGACGTCCAGCCTGCGCGCCCGCACGCACCCTTGCGATGGGTTTAGTTGATATCGGCGGGTTTATAAGGCGGCGTAGGCCAAAAACTCAAGCCCAGAACGAGGGCTTAGCCTGTTCGAGCTTGCCGCCGAGCCGCACCGGCGCGACGCGCGCCGCAAGCCCGCTCGGCTCGGTTTCGACCGCGACCGCGCAGAGCGTCGCCGGCCCCGTCGCCGGCTCGAACCGCGCCGAGGAAATTTTGCGGGTGAACCGCTGCATCGGCTCGTCTTTGGCCATGCCGATCACCGAGTCGAAATCGCCGGCCATGCCAACGTCGCTCATGAAGGCGGTGCCGCCCGGCAGCACCCGCAAATCGGCGGTCGGCACATGCGTATGAGTGCCGACCACGAGACTGGCGCGGCCGTCGCAGAAAATCCCCATCGCCTGCTTCTCGCTCGTCGCCTCGCCGTGGAAGTCGATGATGATCGCATCGGCGCCGGACTGCAGCGGGCACGCCATCAGTTCGCGGTCGATCGCCGCAAAGGGATCGTCGAGCGGATCCATGAAGACGCGGCCCATCGCATTGACGACGAGCGCCCGCGCACCGTTCTTCGCCTCGATCATGGCTGAGCCGCGGCCCGGCGTGCCGGGCGGAAAATTGATCGGCCGGATCAGTTTCGGCGCGCGCTCGATGAAGACCAGCGCCTCTTTCTGATCCCAGGCATGATTGCCGAGCGTCACCGCGTCGACGCCGGCCTCGAGCAACTCGCGATAGATCTGTTCGCTGATGCCGAACCCGCCGGCCGAATTCTCGCCATTGGCGACCACCAGATCGAGCTTCCAGTCGCGAATGAGATTAGGCATGCGCTCATAGACGATGATCCGTCCGCTGCGCCCGACAATGTCGCCGACGAAAAGGATGCGCATGGTCAGAGACCTATCTCGGATAGATCAAGGTATCTGGCAAAAATCTTTTCCAACCTTGGCTTTTCCGCCTCCAAAAGCTCCAAGCACTGATCCTCCTCCTTAAACAGCTTGTCCAGCGCGACATCATCCTTAGTCCGTCCCTGTCTACTTCGTGCCAAATAGGCGCGCCAAGAGAGCTCGTTCAAGCGAGTGAAGAACTGTCGCATCTCGCCATCGAAGAAAAACTCCGCTCCACTAATGTCATTTCGAAATTCAACAAAGTCGGGAGAAGAGACTTGACCATTGATGGCGATTTTGTCGATCAAAAGTCTAGTCGCCTTAAATACAGAGTAGCGTCGGTCAAACATATCCAGTCGCAGTCGGTAATTTGCTGTTCTCCACTGGCGCCACGCAATGTAGGCAGCGATAGAGCCTACCACTATCGCAACCGTCGTCGGCCCCAGCGACTGAACGACCCGAAGAAAGTATGGAAGCTGTGTGGTATCCATTATTGGTTAACTCGAAGATCAGCCACTTCATTTTTGGTTAGCGCGAGATCGAGCCGCTCGTCGCGGGCCGGAATCGCGCAACGGTGCACGGTTGCGCTCCGGCAAATCCTCCGGCTCAAACGGCGCCGACATCAGAAGTCGGCCGAAGGAAGGTACGCGCGATAACCGCTCCCACTCGGCGAAGCCAAGCACGACCGCTTCCGGTTTACCGCCCCGGATAATGACCGACGGCTTGCCCTGCGCAGCCTGCTCGACCACTGCCGACAAGCTCGCTTTGGCATCCTTCAACTGAAGCTTGCGCATGGCACCCCGCGTAGGACCATTGTATCTCATAACGTCAGGCCGGGCCCTTGATCTCGATGACCTCATTCTCGGTTAGCACGAGATCGAGCCGCTCGTCGCGGGGCGTCGCCGGCACGGCGGGCACTTCCTGGACGGCAAACGCAACGCCGACGGCCGTGACCGGCTTGCGCGCCCGCAAGCGAGCGATGGTCATATCGTAATAGCCGGCCCCATAACCGATGCGGTTGCCGGCGCGGTCGAACGCCAACAGCGGCACCAGCAAAATATCGGGCTCCACTTCCGGCGCCACGGGCTTCGGCTCACGAATGCCCCATACGCCTTCGTCGAGCGGCTCGCCCCAGCGCCACGCCCGCATGATCAGCGGCTTGCCGCGCCCGGCGACGACAGGCAGCGCGAGCGTCGCGCCGGCCTCCGCGAGTTTTTTCATCAGCGGCAGCGGATTGATTTCGCTTTTGAGCGGCATGAAGCCGGAGACGATGGCGCCAGTAGCGACGGTGAGGGAAAATTTTCGTGTCGCAATCGTGTCAGCCGCCGCTTGTCGTTTGCCGGCAGGCAATGCGTCACGCCGCGCTACGGCGTCGCGACGAAGCGACGCCTTTGCGTCCTCGACATTAGCGGGTGCGGTGACGAATGAAGGCATGATGTTAAGTGCGGAGCCGCCATGGCCGTAAGAGTGCGATCCCGGGAACCTACATAAGTAGGTGGGCGCCGTGTGACCGAACCCAGGAGCTCGGCCAGGGACAGCTCCCTTGAGGATCGTAAGGCCCCGGATAATTGTCTCCTACGCACCGGGCAGCCCCGCGACTGCAATGTAGTGCCGATGGGGACCCGACGCCACTTTATCGCGGATTGGCCGCTCGCGGCTCCCTCTCCCGCTTGCGGGAGAGGGTGGGGTGAGGGCTCGGGAGGCTGGGCCCAGTGTTGCGGAGACAGGCCCTCACCTGCTCGCTTCGCTCGCGTCCTCTCCCGCAAGCGGGAGAGGGGGAACTAGCCCAACGCCACGCCCGAGCCAGCCACCGTCTGATTGAGCTTCTTGGTAATATCCTCGACGCGGGCGGCGGCGGCGGAGAGGGCTGCGGCGATCGAGGCTTGGGTTGCTTTGCTGCGGTCAGAAGCCGAGACGCGGGCGTCCTGCAGCGCGGTGAGCTCTTCCTCGAGGCGCTTGATGCGGAGCGCTGCTTCGGCGAGTTCGTCGGCGACTGTGATCGCCGCCATCACGGTGAGGCGGGTGTCGCCGATCTCGCCGAATTTCGAGCGCAAGCCCCCGATCCTCGAGTCGAGGTCGCGCGCCAGATTCATGAGGTGGGCCTCCTGGCCGTCCTCGCAGGCCATCCGGAACTGCCGGCCGTTAATGGTGACGTTGACCTCGGACATGTCGCTCACGGGTTTCGGCGTAATGCCGCCGCTCTATTCTTCCAACTCCAACACGCCACGGATCGTTTCGATGGCGTGATCGATGCGACGCTTGACCTCGCGGCTCGCGGTTTCGAGCACCCGCGCCCGCGCCGTCGTCTCGTCGAGTTCGCTTGCGAGCCGCGCCCGGTCGCTGTCGAGCGCGTTGACCTGGGTGGCAAGCGCAGCTCCTGCCCTGTCGGCCTCGCGGCGGCGATCGGCTGCGGCGTCCAACGCATCGAGCGCAAGCGCGAGCCGGCGCTGGGCGAGGTCGATTGAATCGGTATCGCTCATCGGGCGTTCCGGCAGCGGCCGCGCCGCGCTTATCCACACTGTCGCATGAGGCACGAAAATTGTGCGACGGCAACCGCTTATCGGCGGAACTTTACGTCGTATCGCGGGAAAGCGTCAACGCCAGCCGGGCGAGCCTGTGTATGACGGAACCGGCCCGGCCCGCTGGAATTGACTCACGAACATCGCATGTTATCTGTGCCCTGCCCTTTTCCCGTGACCGCGCCACGGCAATCCGTTCCGCGTTTGGCAGCCCTATGATCAAGCCTCTGACAGCGGCGAGCGCAACCTTCGCCGAACCCTCGCCATTTCCCGGCGCCGCTACCCCGGCGTCGCGCGCCGAGCATGACCGCATGGCGAACGCCATCCGGGCGCTGGCGATGGACGCCGTCGAAAAGGCGAATTCGGGCCATCCCGGCCTGCCGATGGGCGCGGCCGACGTTGCGACCGTGCTGTTCACGCAGTTTCTCAAATTCGACCCGGCCGATCCGGCCTGGCCCGACCGCGATCGTTTCGTGCTCTCGGCCGGCCACGGCTCGATGCTGCTCTATGCGCTGTTCTATCTTCTCGGCTACCCGAAGATGACCGTCGAGGAGATCAAGCACTTCCGCCAGCTCGGTTCGCTCACGCCCGGTCACCCCGAGCACGGCCACACGCCGGGCGTCGAGACCACCACCGGACCGCTCGGCCAGGGACTTGCCAACGCGGTCGGCATGGCGATCGCCGAGCGCCATCTCGCGGCGCTCTATGGCGACATCGTCGATCACAGGACTTACGTGCTCTGCTCCGACGGCGATCTGATGGAAGGCATCAGCCAGGAAGCCATCGCCATCGCCGGCCATATGCAGCTTAGCAAGCTGATCGTGCTCTACGACGACAACCACATTTCCATCGACGGGCCGACCTCGCTGTCGGACGCGGTCGACCAGATCGAACGCTTCAAGTCGGCGCAATGGGCGGCGACCCGCATCGACGGCCACGATCCGGCGGCAATCTCTGCCGCCATCGAGGCCGCGAAAAAATCCGACCGGCCGTCGCTGATCGCTTGCCGTACCACCATCGGTTTCGGCGCCCCCAACAAAGGCGGCACCGCCAAGGCGCACGGTTCGCCGCTCGGCGCCGCCGAGATCGCGGCCGCCCGCATCCAGCTCGGCTGGACCGCGCCGCCTTTCGAAATTCCGGCGCCCATTCTCGAGCAATGGCGCGCGGCAGGCTCCCGCGGCCAGCCGGCACGCCTGGCATGGGAGAAGCGGCTTGCCGCGCTCGATGGCGAGAAGCGCGCCGAATTCAAACGCCGGCTCTCTGGCGAACTTGCCGGCAAGCTTACGGCGGCGGTCGCCGACCTGAAACACCGGCTCGCCGACGCGCCTAAGGAAATCGCCACGCGCGCGGCGTCCGAGTTCGCGCTCGACACGCTGACGGCGGCGCTGCCGGAGATGATCGGCGGTTCCGCCGACCTGACCGGCTCCAACAATACGCTCGCCAAAGGCATGAAGGCGCTGATGGCGCCGGATTACGCCGGCACCTACATCCATTACGGCATCCGCGAGCATGGCATGGTGTCGGCGATGAACGGCATGGCGCTGCATGGCGGCGTCATTCCCTACTCCGGCACCTTCCTGGTGTTCTCCGATTATTGCCGGCCGGCGATCCGGCTCGCCGCGTTGATGGGCCAGCGCGTCATCCTCGTGCTGACGCATGACTCGATCGGGCTCGGCGAGGACGGCCCGACCCATCAGCCGGTCGAGCACCTCGCCGCGTTGCGCGCCATTCCGCATCTGAAAGTTTTTCGGCCGTGCGACACGGTGGAAACCGTCGAGTGCTGGCAGCTGGCACTGGAAAGCAAAGACGCCCCGAGCGTGCTCGCGCTCAGCCGGCAGAACCTGCCGCAACTGCGCCTGGGCTTTGATGCGCGCAATTTTTGCGCCCGCGGCGCTTATGAGCTGATTGCCGCGCCCGACGACGCGCCGGTGGTGTCGCTGTTCGCCACGGGATCGGAAGTCGCCATCGCGGTCGCCGCGCAAAAGCTCCTCGCCGCGCGCAAAATCTCGGTGCGAGTGGTCTCGGTGCCGTGCTTCGAGCTTCTGCTCGCTTTGCCCGACGACGAGCGGGCGGCGATCATCGGCGACGCCGCCGTCAATGTCGCGGTCGAAGCCGGCATCCGCCAAGGCTGGGACGCGATCATCGGCTCCGACGGCGTTTTCGTCGGCATGACCGGCTTTGGCGCCAGCGGGCCCGCCAAGGAGCTTTACCAACATTTCGGGATCACAGCCGAGAAGGTGGCCGAGGCGGCACTCGCTCGATTATAAAGACGGCTCGATTATAAGAGCCGCGGCGCTGGTTTAGTTCCTATATGAAAGGCCCGATCCGCCATTGCCGGGTCGGTATCGAACGGAGACCGGGGGTATGTCTATTCGCGTTGCCATCAATGGGTTCGGCCGCATCGGCCGCAATATTCTGCGCGCCGCGGTCGAAGCCGACCGCCACGATATCGAAGTCGTCGCCATCAACGATCTCGCGCCGGTCGAAACCAATGCGCATCTGTTGCGCTACGACACTGTGCACGGGCGCTTTCCCGGCACCGTGACGGTGAAGGGCGACACCATCAGCTGCGGCAACGGCGCCATCAAGGTGACGGCGGTGAAGGATCCCGCGCAATTGCCCTGGCGCGAACTCGGCATCGATATCGCGCTCGAATGCACCGGCATCTTCACCTCGAAGGACAAGGCCTCGGCGCATCTGACGGCGGGCGCCAAGCGCGTCCTCATCTCGGCACCGGCCGACGGTGTCGACCTCACCGTCGTCTACGGCGTCAACCACGACAAACTCACCAAGGCGCACACCGTCGTCTCCAACGCCTCCTGCACCACCAATTGCCTCGCGCCGGTCGCCAAAGTCCTCAATGACGCCGTCGGCATCGACAAGGGCTTCATGACCACGATCCACTCCTACACCAACGATCAGCCGACGCTCGATCAGGTGCACAAGGATCTCTATCGCGCCCGCGCCGCCGCGCAGAACATGATCCCGACCTCGACCGGCGCCGCCAAGGCCGTCGGCCTCGTGCTGCCGGAGCTTGCCGGCCGGCTCGACGGCGTTTCCATCCGGGTGCCGACCGCGAACGTGTCGGTGATCGATTTCAAATTCGTCGCCAAGCGCGCGACCTCGAAGGACGAGATCAACGGAGCGGTCAAGCGCGCCGCCGAGCAGCAGCTCAAGGGCATCCTCGGTTTCACCGACGAGCCCAATGTGTCGAGCGACTTCAACCACGATCCGCGCTCGTCCATTTTCCACATGGACCAGACCAAGGTGCTGGAGGGGACGCTGGTGCGTGTGATGTCGTGGTACGATAATGAGTGGGGCTTCTCCAATCGCATGATCGACACCGCGGTGGCGATGGGCAAGCTCGTGTAACCGCCCTGGCCGAAATCGATGATGCGATCGCGAGTCTTCCCCAAGTGAGTCTTCCCCAAGCGGGTCCTGCCTAAATATGTCTTCCCCGAGTAGAAGTGTGATGCCGTCCTTTCGAACGCTCGACGACGTGGACGTCAAAGGAAAGCGCGTCTTGCTGCGCGTCGACCTCAACGTCCCGGTGCAGAACGGCCGCGTCGCCGACGCCTCGCGCATCGAGCGGCTTATCCCGACCATCACCGAACTCGCCGACAAAGGCGCCAAGGTCATTCTGGTTTCGCATTACGGCAGGCCCAAGGGTCCGGACCCGAAGGAGTCGCTAAAACCCGTCGTCGCCGCGGCGGTCGACGTGATCGGGCGGCCGATCGGCTTTGCTTCAGATTGCATCGGACCTGTGGCCGAAAAAGCGGTGGCGGCGATGCAGCCGGGCCATATTCTTTGTTTGGAAAACACCCGCTTCCATAAAGGCGAGACCAAAAACGATCCGGGATTCGCGCAACAGCTCGCCAGCCTCGGCGACATCTATGTGGCCGATGCGTTCTCGGTCGCGCACCGGGCGCATGCCTCGGTCGAGGCCATCGCGCATTTGCTGCCGGTCTATGCCGGCCGCGCCGTGCAGGAAGAACTCAGCGCGCTGCGTCGTGCGCTCCTCGATCCGGAACGGCCGGTTACCGCCATTGTCGGCGGCGCCAAAGTCTCGACCAAGCTCGATCTCCTCAGCAATCTCATCACCAAGGTCGAAACGCTGATCATCGCCGGCGGCATGGCCAATACGTTTCTCGCAGCGCAGGGCAAGTCGGTCGGCAAGTCGCTGCTCGAAACCGATCTGATCCCGACCGCGCGCGACATCATGGCCAAGGCCAAATCGCTCAAACGCGAGATCGTGCTGCCGGTCGACGCCGTGGTGGCGCAGAAATTCGCAGCCCACGTGCCGAGCCGCGTCGTGCCCGTCGATCAAGTCGGCCCCGACGACATGATCCTCGACATCGGGCCGCGCAGCATCGAACAGGCGATCTCGGTTCTGGCGCGCTCGAAGACCCTGGTGTGGAACGGGCCGTTCGGCGCATTCGAATTGGAGCCGTTCGACAACGGCACCGTCGAAGTCGCGGAAGCGGCGGCGGAACTCACCGCGGATCGCAGGCTTGTCAGCATAGCGGGCGGCGGCGATACCATGGCGGCGCTCAACCTCGCCGGCGTGACCGAGCGATTCACTTACGTGTCGACCGCCGGCGGCGCCTTTCTGGAATGGCTCGAGGGCAAGGTATTGCCCGGTATCGAGGTGTTGCAGGTCGATCGGACTCACGCTGCCACCCCGGCTTAGAGCATGATCCCGAAAAGTGGAGACCGGTTTTCGGATAAGATCATGCAAGGCTAATCTGGATCCAAATCCAATTCAGTCGAATTGGCTTTGGATCTAGGCTATGAAGCCGATCAAAGAGCATCTGTTCACAGGCGAGCCGGACCGCCGAATAACCTGTCGAGAGATCTGGAGGGCGCGATGAATCTCAACGAGCTGAACAAAGTCGCCGAAGCCATGGTCGCTCCCGGCCGCGGCATCCTGGCCGCCGACGAATCGAGCGGCACCATCAAAAAGCGCTTCGATACGCTCGGCGTCGAATCGACCGCCGATACGCGGCGCGACTACCGCGAAATGCTGTTCCGGTCGGCCGAGGGCATGTCGAAATATATTTCCGGCGTCATCCTCTATGACGAGACCATCCGCCAGAACGCCAAGGACGGCACGCCGCTGGTCAAGCTGATCGAAAAGGCGGGCGCCCTCCCCGGCATCAAGGTCGACAAGGGCACGAAGCCGCTGCCGTTCTGCCCGGGCGAGCTCATCACCGAAGGCCTCGACGGCTTGCGCGAGCGGCTTGCCGAATATCGCGCACTCGGCGCCAAATTCGCCAAGTGGCGCGCGGTGATCGATATCGGGCCCGGCGCCATGCCGAGCTACGCCTGCATCCGCACCAATACGCATGCGCTCGCCCGTTATGCGGCGCTGTGCCAGGACGAGGGCATCGTGCCGATCGTCGAGCCCGAGGTGCTGATGGACGGCGATCACGACATCGACCGCTGCTTTCAGGTGACCGAAATGGTGCTCAAGCTCCAATTCGAGGAGCTCTATTTTCAGCGCGTCGCGCTCGAAGGCATGGTGCTGAAACCCAACATGATCGTGCCCGGCAAGAAATCCGCCAAGCGCGCATCCGTCGAGGAAGTCGCCGACAAGACGTTGCGCGTGCTCAAGGCCTGCGTGCCGGCGTCCGTCCCCGGCATCGCGTTCCTGTCCGGCGGCCAGTCCGACGAAGAGGCGACCGCGCATCTCGACGCCATGAACAGAATGGGCCCGCTGCCGTGGCGGGTGTCGTTCTCCTACGGCCGCGCGCTGCAAGCCGCGCCGCAAAAGGCCTGGTCGGGCAAATCCGAAAACGTCGCAGCAGCCCAACGCGCCTTCAATCACCGCGCCATGATGAACAGTCTCGCGGCGCTGGGGCAGTGGAAAGCCGATCTCGAGCGCAAGGCGGCGTGAGCATCCCCCGCTCATTCCCGCGAACGCGGGAATCCAGCTCTTTCGCCCGGTACAAAAGACTGGGTCCCCGCTTTCGCGGGGACGAGCGGGTTGAAAGCTCGCGGCGCGCTCAGCAATGGTAACGTCCCGTCCGACCCAGCGGCTCTATCTCTTCACACCGCCGCTTGGCGACCCTACGGCGTTCCTGCCCGACCTCGACGCAGCGCTTGGCGCCGGCGATATCGCCGCCGTGCTGTTGCGTCTCGCGCCAGCCGACGAGGGCACGCTGATCGCCCGCGCCAAAGCCGTCGCCGCCGCCGTGCAGCGGCGCGATGTCGCGGTTCTTCTTGACGGCCACGCCGATCTCGTCGCCCGCAGCGGCGCCGATGGCGCGCATCTCACGGGTGTCGACGCCTTCGCGGCAGCCCTGGCGCTGCTCAAGCCCGAACGGATCGCGGGCGCCGGCGGCCTGCGCAGCCGTCATGATGCCATGCTCGCGGGCGAGACCGGCGCCGACTATGTGATGTTCGGCGAGCCTTTCGCCCCTCCCAGCCGCGCGGCGGAGGACAAAGGTGAAGACAACGGCGGCAGCCGCAGGCCTCCGCTCGAAGAAACACTGGACCGGCTTGAGTGGTGGGCGCATTTGGTCGAAATACCCTGCGTCGGCTATGCCGCAAGTCTCGACGAGGTCGCAGCGCTGGCGCAAACCGGCGCCGATTTCATAGCGCTCGGTGACTGGATATGGACAGAGCCGCAAGATGCGGGCAAAGGCGCGGCCGCGGCGGTGGCGGCAGCGGCCGAACATCTGGCGTGAGGGCGGGTCGCAATCTTATCCTTGCGGCGATGCTCGCCGCGCTGTGGCTCGGCCTGGCCTGCCCCGCTCCGGCGCTCGCCGCCGCACCGGATGTCGCCTTCGCGGCGTTTCAGCGCGGCGACTTTCTCACCGCTTTCCGGCTCGCCACCGACCGCGCCACCAACGGCGACGCCGCGGCGATGACGCTTCTCGGCGAGATTTACGCCAACGGCCTCGGCGTGCCGCGCGACGACGCGCGGGCCGCGGAGTGGTACAAGCTCGCCGCCGACCGCGGCGACAAAAATGCGCTGTTCGCGCTCGGGATGTTCCGCACCAGCGGCCGCGCCGGCCCGCGCGACCGCGAGGCCGGCGCCAAATTGCTGGCCGCCGCCGCCAAGCTCGGCCATCCGCTCGCCGCCTACGATCTCGCGCTCCTCTATGTCGAGGGCCAGTTGTTCCCGCAGGATTTCAAGCGCGCCGCCGAACTGTTGCGCCAGGCCGCGCTTGCCGGCAGCCCCGACGCCCAATATGCGCTCGGCACCTTCTACAAAGAAGGCCGCGGCGTGCCGAAGGACCTGCATCAGGCGGTGCAGCTGTGGGCGCAGGCAGCCCTTGCCGACAACACCGACGCGCAAGTCGAATATGCGATCGCACTTTATAACGGTGACGGCATCGCGCCCAACCAGGAAGCCGCCGCCGCGATGTTCCGCAAGGCCGCTCTCCACGGCAGCGCCATCGCCCAGGACCGGCTCGCGCGCATTCTCACCAGCGGCAAAGGCGCGCCGGCCAATCCGGTCGAGGCCATGAAGTGGCATCTGATCTCGCGTGCCGCCGGCGAAACCGATCTCGAGCTCGACGGCATCCTGGAAAAACTCTCCCCCGACCAGCGCGCCGCCGCCGAGAAGGCGGCAAAACCCTGGCTAGACGCCCTGCAAGCGGCGCGGCAGCAGCAGGCGCAAGCCGCGCCGGGGGCGGCGCCGGCGAAGCCGTGACGCCGCGTAGCCTGGATTGAGTGCTTGTCACGCCGAAGCGCAACGCGCGTAGGCGGAAAATCCGGGAGAAAAATTACGCGGCTGCAAGCCGCGCCAATTCGGTTCGAATTCAAAGATCAGATCGAACTGAAAAACTTCGGCTCAACCTGCACTTCTTCGACAAGCTTCACAGTCGCACCAAGCTTCAAGTCTTTAAGCAGTCCACAAATCGCTTCGCCGTCCACCAGATCGATAGCAGGCGCACCGTCGCGCGTGGCTTCCCGTCGCGCATCAGCAGTGAATGCGCTCGTCGTGATGATCAACCCCTTATCAGCTCGACCAACCATCGCACCGCGAAAATCCCGTACAACACTAGCGCCGACCGATCCCTTCCACCGTTTACACTGAAAAAGAACGTGGAACGAAATCAAATTAACGCGCAACACGCCAATTCCATCAATACCGCCATCACCGGACTGGCCCAACACCTCAACACGAGTGAATCCTGATTCCCGCAGAATGCGTTGGCAAAGTCGCTCAAATGCATCGGGCTTCATAGTTGATAACGCGCCTAGCATTTGCTCCTGCCAGTCCGGTTCAATTGCCTCCTCATTATCCAAGCGTGGTTGCGTCTCTGGATCCTTGGCTTTCTGCGTCGACCTCACCTTTTTCGGAACGAGGAACAAATCCTTTTCCGATATTTTTTCGCCAGCGTCAGTAAGCGACCACACGCCGCGCGCGCTGTTTTCCGCGAGGCCGACTTTCTTCAGATAAGTCCGGACCCAGGCAAGCTCGTACTGAAACTGCGATCGGGTCCCCGTCTTGTGTGGAATGGATAAGATGGACTCTGGCAACTTCATTATCTTGGCAACGTCCTCTTCAAGCTCCTCAATGGTGGCCGAACCTCCACGGTGCTTCATCGACTGGACGGTCGGCGGAAAATATTTATCAAAACTCGGAAGGTCGCTTTTGTCAGCCATGGTTTGGCCTGCATGGTGCTTGAGACAACTTCAGGTATCGGGCTAGCCGACTCTCGTCGTTTCAGCAAGCATAGACGCCTTGAACGAAGCGAAAGCCTGGGCGTGTTCGTCAACGGCAGGACCGTTGCCGGATTTCGCTACCGCTCAAACCCGGCTACCGTTCGTCACTGTTATTGAGACACAACGCTTGACGCTTGTCTCGTTTTCAGTTACAAACGACGAATCACGCTCCTCGGGAAAGCCGGCCGGTGACACGGCCGGCGGGGAGCGCGAGCGGTTCCCGCGGGCGGAGGCTTGTCACCTCCGCTCCCGGGCGGTTCCGGGGATACGCCCGGCCGGCATCATGACCGGTCTGCGGCTT
>JBAPUM010000052.1:0-65074 GCA_049282655.1 Xanthobacteraceae bacterium | reverse complement strand
AGGGGATCCAATCGCGGTGCCATCGCCAACTCCATTGCTGCTTCCAGCATGCTCTGGCGCGGCAACGCGACTCTACCGTGAATCTATTGTGGCGAACTTCTGACTCGGGACACTAGCATTTTGTTTGGGCATGATCTTTTCGGAAAACCGGGTTCCACTTTTCCGGATCATGCTTTAGCGCGAAAGGAGCTAACGATGTCGTTTGATCTTTGTGCGGATGGCACCTGCCAGAAATGTCGCAAGCCCGTAAAGCTTGCTGGCATCGAACCGCATCCAAAACGTCGCGACCTCGCAAGCCACAAGTTCAATTGCACGGCCTGCGGATGAGAACTAAAGTCTTTCGGTCGAAGCGCGGTGAACTCTCGACCGAAGCGGCGATTTGAAATCGTTACCTAGCCCATCCGGCGTCCGCGATAGAATCCTTTATTGGTCGTGTTCTGTTTTATATTTGCCGTATCGCCTTCTTCCGCGGCGTTGTGATGCTTTTCAGATCCCTTTACGGATTTGTCTTCCGCCAGCTTGGAACTGGCCTCCTCATCTTTTTTGCTTGTTTTGCGGGGACCTTTATCGCTGCGGTTCCCGGGCGGGACGGGCGGCATATTGCTCGACATGGTCAGAGCCCTTGCTTGAGATGCTGATGACTAGTTCCGTCGCTTTTGCAGCATAATACAGCCGTGCCCCACGCCGTAATGGTCAAAACTGCTCATCCGTGGCAGCCGAGCGCGCACGTCCATAGGCATAACTTCCATCAGCATAACTTCACGCTTTACGGGTGGAACTGAACCAATCGCTCTTGAGGTTGTTATCACGACGAAAGAGCACCCATGACAATCGAGAATGATCGGCTGCGCGCGGATTTGCGCGCCTGGATGAAGTCGCCTGCAATAGGGCTGGGACAGTACTCGGACGATCCCCTCGTTCAGCGCCGCGTCGGCGCTTTTGTTGCGAGTTTCTGCACAAAGTCCCTCATTGCAGCGAGAACCACCCAAGCTCGGTGCGCTCCGGTCACGGGCGGCCGGAAACGGAAACTTCCAGGATGAACGAAATATTGCCCGCGCCGTGCGAGGCTTGTAGCGGCACCGGCCTGCGCAAAGGAAGCGCCTGCAGCGAATGCGCCGGCAAGGGCTATCGCTTGTTCGTCAACGGCAGTCAGTCCCCGCCTGGGGAAACGCGATCACCGCATCGCCAGGCTCCCCGCCCGCGGCTGCAATCAAGGCGGCCGGTTCGCTGAGGTTCTAGCGCTTCGCGATCTTTAAAAAGGTCGATGCGGCAACTTTTGGGGTTGCGGCGGACATTGACCAGCCGCCGTCCGACTGCGATTTATGGCCCCGCGCCCGAATAAAGACGCACAATGTAAAAACGCACAATGTAAAGACGCACCATCGTCCAGGGGGATCGTACCGCCATGATGTCAGACGCCGATCGCAACAAGGCCGCCGATATTCTGATCACCGCGGAGAAGGAGCGCAAACAGGCGGTCCAGCTTTCCAAGACCTGGCCGGGCATCACCATAGATGATGCCTATGCGATCTCGACCGAGGTGGCGAACCGCAAGATCGCGGCCGGAGCCAAGCTGATCGGCCACAAAGTAGGCCTCACCTCGAAGGCGATGCAGCGCTCCTCGCAGATCAACGAGCCCGACTTCGGCTATCTGCTCGACAACATGATGATCGCCGACGGCGCCAGCATTCCGCATGAGAATTTCTGCCTGCCCCGGGTCGAGGTCGAGCTCGCCTTCGTGCTCGGCAAGCCGTTGCGCGGTCCCGGCGTCGGCCTGACCGACGTGCTGCGCGCCACCGAATATGTCGTGCCGGCGCTCGAGATCGTCGACGCGCGGCTGCAGGATCCGCGCAAGATTTTCGACACCGTCTCCGACAACGGTGCCGCCGCCGGCATCGTGGTCGGCGGAAGGCCGGTGGGCCCGACCGAGGTCGACCTGCGCTGGGTCGGCGGCATCATGTACCGCAATGCCGAGATCGAGGAGACCGGAGTAGCCGCGGGCGTGCTCGGCCATCCGGCGCTCGGCGTCGCCTGGCTCGCCAACAAGATCGGCCAGCACGGCGTCTCACTCGAAGCCGGCCATCTGGTGCTCGCCGGCTCGTTCACCCGCGTCGTTTTCGCCCGTAAGGGCGACACGCTGCATGCCGATTTCGGTCAGCTCGGCGGCATCGCGGTGCAATTCGTCTGAGGCGATCAGACTTGTTGAATAAGTTTCGCTGCGGCGCGATCATGTCCGGGTGGGGCGTGGCTCGGTAGCGGGACCGTCGTGCGGTATCTGAAGCGCTGGATTTTGGCCACGGCGGCAAGCCTCTTGCCGGCGGCTATGCTGCATGCGGCGCTGCCGACCGACACCGACGTTTCGGGCCGCACCTCGTTCGCCGGTCAGCTTCTGATCGCGTCGCCCGCCATGGGCGAGCCGTTCGCGCGCGCCGTCATTCTGGTGGCGCGGCACGGCAGTGACGGCGCGCTCGGCATTGTCATCAATCGTCCGCTCGACAGCCGCCCGATCGCGCGTGTGCTCGAAGCGCTCGGCGCCGATGCGAGCGGCGTGACCGGCAGCGTCGGCATTTTTCAGGGCGGTCCGGTCAGCCCCGATATCGGCCTTGTCGTTTACACGACCGACTACCACGGCACCGACAGCGTGGACATCGACGGTCGCGTCGCGCTCAGTGAAGCCGCCAGCGTGCTCCATGACATCGGGCTCGGCAAGGGCCCGCGCAAGAGTCTCGTCGCCTTCGGCTATGCGGGCTGGGCGCCCTCCCAACTCGATAGCGAGCTCAAGGCCGGCGCCTGGGTTGCGGTGCCGGAAGATCCGGTGCTGGTGTTCGACGACGATCGGACGAAGGTCTGGGCCGATGCGCTCGCGTTGCACAAAACGAAAGCCCCATGAGCGATTGCCGCGGCGAGATAGGTAAGACTGCGACGCGCCGCATTCGTTAATTTATTCCAACTGACTGTTAACGACTCCTTGCTAAAACCACGGTTTGGCTGAGCATGATCTTGTCCGACCTTCCTTCGCCCGCCGTAGCGGGCTTCGCGAAGGCGGGAAACCGGTAGCCACTTTTCGGGATCATGCTCGTTTCTCGAGTTGCGTCCGACGGCGCAGGGGTTGTCGTGGCAAGGTCCGGTTCGCACCACGCGCCGCGGATCGCGCTTGAGCGCACCGTTTCGGCCATCGCCAGCGCGCGCCGCGCCGTGGTCGCCGACCGTTATGCGATCAATGCCTTCGCGGTGGAATGGCGCTGGCTCTCGGAGCTTCTCCCGATAGCGGACGACTGGCGCGACCTCGCCGCGCGCGCGCTCGAGCCCAACGTCTTCTACGAACCCGGTTTCGCGCTCGCCTCAGCCGCCGTCTTTGGCGACGGCGTCGGCGCGGTCCTGGTGTGGTCGGGGACGCACCCGCGAAAACTTCTCGGTTTTTTTCCGGCGCGCGTCAGCGAGCGCCGTTATGGGTTCAAGCTCCCGATCCTGGTCGCCTGGACGCATCCCTATGGTCCGCTCGGCACGCCGCTCGTCGAGCGTGATGCGGCCGAGCCGGTGATCGGCGCCTGGCTCGCGCATCTCGCCGACAATCCCGCGCTCCCCGGGCTCATGCTGCTGCCGCTCGTCGCCGAGGACGGCCCGGTCGCTGCGGCGCTCGGGCGAAGTTTGCGGCGGGCGCAGATGCCGTGGGCCGATTTCGGCCGTCATCAACGCGCGCTCCTCGAACCCGGCGAGGATCGCGCGCATTATCTGGAGCACACAGCGACGGTACACCGCTATCGCGAATTTCAGCGGACCGGACGGCGGCTCGCCGATCTAGGCGCGCTGTTGTTCACGGCATCGAGAGAGCCCGATGCCGTCGCAGCCGAGACGGGCGATTTCCTGGCGCTCGAGGCGCGCGGCTGGAAGGGCAAGGCCGGCACGGCGGCGGATTCGAGCGACGATGTGCGGGCATTTTTCAAGTCGGCGATCGCGGTGCTGGCGGCGGAAGGCAAGGTCCAAATCGACCGCCTTCTCATCGACGGCAAATCGATCGCGGCCGCGGTCACGCTGTTGAGCGGCGCCGGCGCCTGGTATTGGAAAATCGCCTATGACGAAACATTCGCCCGTTTTGCGCCCGGCATGTTGCTCACCGCGGCGCTGACCGAGCAACTGGCCGAGGACGAAACCATCGCGCGCACCGATTCCTGCGCCGCGCCCGGCAATACGACGCTCGACCCGATCTGGGGCGAGCGGCTTTTGCTGTGCGATCGGCTGATCGCGGTGCGGCCGGCCGCGCCATTCGCCGTCGCCAGCCGGCTGGAGCGGGCGCGCCGCGCGGCGATGAATGCCGCCAAGGCAATCCGCGTGCGCTTACGCGCGCGTCGTTGACAATCGCAGCCGTTTCCCGCGTAGCTTGCCGATTACCGAAAACCGATCACCGCAAAGCAACGGGCTTGCAAGACACAATGGCCAATCCGATTACCATCCGCATGGGCGGCTATGGACCGCCGACGACCTCATTCTCGCGTTCGCTGAAATTGATCGGCGACACGCTGCAGGCCAAGTTCGGCGACCGCATCGAGGTGCACTACGTCTGGAACATCATGGATTTCGGCTATCGCGCCGAAGACATCCTGTGGCTGGTCGAAGACGGCATTCTCTCGCTCGGCTATCAATCGTCGAGCTATTTGACCGATCGCGTGCCTGAACTCGGCTTCGTCGATCTGCCGTTTCTGTTCGCGGAGCGCGACCGCGCGCGCGCAGCGATCGACGGCGCGCTCGGGCAATATCTGGCGGAGCGCATCGAGGCGCGGGCGGATTACCGCATCCTCGGCTGGTTCGAGAACGGCTTTCGCCAGATCTCAAACCGCTTGCGCCCGATCCACGTGCCGGCCGATCTGAAAGGCATGCGCATCCGCGTGCTGCCGAGTGAGGTTCAGGCGAAGACGTTCGAACTCCTCGGCGCCGTGCCGGTGCGCTGCGATCTCACCGAAGCAATCGCCGGCATCAAGGCCGGCACGCTCGACGCCCAGGAAAACCCCTTCGCCAATACGGTGACCTATGGGGTGCACAAGTTTCATCACTTTCATACCGTGACCAATCACTTCTACATCTCGCGGCCGATCTTTCTGCATCGGCCGTCGTTCGACGGCTGGCCGCAGGATTTGCGGGAAGCGATGCGCGAGGCCGTCAAGCGCGCGGTCGCCTACCAGCGTGAGCAGGCCATCGAGGAAGACCGCGAGGCACGGGCCGCGATCGAAGCCGCGGGCTGCGAGATCACCGAATTGACGGCCGCCGAGCATGTTCAATTTCGCGCAGCCGTCGGGCCGCTGTTGGCCGAGGCGCGAGGTATCTACGGCAGCGACATGTTTGCAATGACCTGAGGCGCGGGCGCGCGAAGGACTGTTTGACGGCGCCCCCGCACCGCGGCGCTAGAGGCGCTTTTTTCGAAAATAAGCGAGCGTACCCTTGGCCACGACATCATCGCCGGCAATGATTTCATGCGGTTCGACATCGGGCGCGCCCGCGATCCGATCATAGATCGGGGCAAAATCGCGGTAGCAGGCGTCGAGCAGCTTTTCGAAGCTGTCGATCACGAAATAGGTTTTCTGGAAGTCGTCGATCAGATATTGCGTGCGCATGACGCGTTCGAGATCGAAGACGATCCTATTGGGTGAATCGCTTTCGAGTGCGAACACGCTTTCTTTAGTGGACGACATGATGCCGGCGCCGAAGATGCGCAAACCCTCCGTTGTGCGGATCAGTCCGAACTCGACCGTGTACCAATAAAGCCGCGCCAGGTTCGGCAGGACGCCGAGCGAGAGCGCGCGCCGGCCGCCTTCGCCATAGGCTTGCATGAAGTCCGCATAGACCGGGTTCGCCAGAAGCGGCACGTGCCCGAAGACGTCATGAAAAACGTCCGGCTCCTCGAGATAGTCCATCTCCGCTTCCGAGCGGATAAACGCGCCGGCCGGAAACCGCCGGTTGGCGAGATGGTCGAAGAAAACATCGTCGGGAACGAGTTCGCGGACCGGGACGACGCGCCAGCCGGTGATATTTTCGAGCCGGTCGCTCAGCCTCGCCATATCGGGAATGCCCGAATCGGAGAGTTTGAGCGCGTCCATCATGACGACGAATTCGTCGCAGGCGCGGCCCTGCAGGACGAACTGCGATCGTCGAAACAAACGATCCCAGCGATCATGCTCGGCGTCCGAATAGGACTTCCAATCCTGATCGATGGTGAAATCCGCCTTGCGCGGCGCATTCCGGCAACGGGACTTCGAATCCGGCGCGATGGTGTTCTTCTGGATAGCGACCGGCATGTCCGTTCTCCCGTGAGACGGCTAAGCCGCAAGCACGCCGCGCCGAATCTGGTCTTCCTCGATCGACTCGAACAGCGCCTTGAAGTTGCCTTCGCCGAAGCCGTCGTCGCCCTTGCGCTGAATGAACTCGAAAAAGATCGGGCCGATGACGGTCTTGGAGAATACCTGAAGAAGGATTTTAGTTTCACCGCCTTCGACGACGCCTTCGCCGTCAATGAGAATTCCATGGCGGCGCATGCGCTCGATCGGCTCGGCGTGGCCTGTCACCCGTTGCGAACTCTTCTCGTAATAGGCTTCCGGAGGCCCAGGCATGAATTGCAGCCCATTGGCCGCGAGCGCGTCGGCCGCGTCGTAGATCGCGTCGGTGCCGACGGCGATGTGCTGAATGCCTTCGCCCTTGTAGTCGCGCAGATATTCCTCGATCTGAGAATTCTCGTCGGTCGATTCATTGATCGGGATGCGAATGCGCCCGCAGGGACTGGTCAGCGCGCGGGAGAACAGGCCAGTATGCTTGCCTTCGATATCGAAGAAACGGATCTGCCGGAAGTTGAACAGCTTCACATAGAAGCTGAACCACGTATCCATGTTGCCGCGTTTCACATTGTGGGTGAGATGGTCGAGATAATAAAATCCCACGCCCTTCGGCTTCGGATCCACCGCGCCGATCCAGTTGAACTCTTGGCTATAGGGCGAATCGCCGGCGCCGTAGCGATCGACGAAATAGAGCAGCGACCCGCCGATTCCCTTGATGGCGGGAACTGCGAGCGTCTTGTCGGCGCCCTCATAGGGCTCGGCGCCGAGCTTCACCGCGTGTTCGAAAGCCTGCCGGGCGTCGACCACGCGCCACGCCATCGATGCGGCGCAGGGACCGTGTTCGGCAACGAAACGGGATGCAAACGAGCCCGGCTCGGCATTGAGGATGTAATTGATGTCGCCCTGGCGATAGACCGTGATGTTCTTGGTCTTGTGCCGTGCAACAGGAGCATAGCCCATGCGCGCGAACAGCGCCGCCAATTCCTCCGGACGAGGATGCGCAAACTCGACAAATTCGAAGCCGTCCGTGCCGATCGGATTGTGCGCGCTGATTCGCGCGGACGGTGCATCGTGTGGAAACGGGCCCATGGGTCCTCCGGTCTCCTACCCTCGTAAGCACCGTACTGCGTTACCGGCGCAAATAGCGTGCGAAAAACCGGAATACTCACTAAATATTGCACGATAACTTCACATTTTTGATATTTTATGCGATAATCATGCATGGATGGCTTCGACCTCAAATTGCTAGCGGCCCTGCAACAGGACGGCAGGCTGACCAATAACGAACTGGCCGAGCGCATCGGTCTATCGCCGTCGCAATGTTCGCGCCGCCGCACGGCGCTTGAGCAATCCGGCGTGATCGAGGGCTATCACGCCGCGCTTGCAAACGAAGCCGTCGGTCTCGGCGTCGTGGTTTTCGTCCAGGTCAGCCTGGCGGCGCAATCGCCGGACAGTGCGCAGGCCTTCGGCAAGCTGATCCGCGGCATGCCGGAAGTTCAGGAGGCTTATGCGCTGACCGGCGAGGCGGACTATCTGATCAGAATGGCGGTGCCAGACCTCAAGGCGCTGTCGCGCATTCTCAACGAGGTTTTATTGCCGCACCGGAGCGTCGGGCAGGTGCGGACATCCGTCGTCCTCGATCGCATCAAGCAGACAATGCAATTGCCGCTTGGCCATCTGACGGGCGAAAAGTAGCGTCTTGTGGGTCAGAAGCCGCGGCGTTGCGACTAATTCTGGATATCCGTTTATTAGCCGCGCCGCTCGTCGGGCTTCGCAAGAATCAGCGACCAGAACACTTTGTATTTCGACTGCGGCGTGTAGACCGCGGCGATGCCCATACGGGTCACGGTCGAATTGAGCATATTGGCGCGGTGCGGCGGCGAATCGCGCCAGCCGGAAAAAGCCTCCGCGAGCGTATGATAGCCGGCGCCGATGTTCTCGACCGCGAGCGCCGCATCGAAGCCGGACTTCTGGATGCGCTCCTGGAACGGCCGGCTCGCCGAATGATCGAGCTTGCCGGCGGCCGCCATGGCGCGCGCCTGGTCGGTCGCGAGCCGCATCAGCTCGGGATCGACGGTGACCGGCCCGAGGCCGTTATTGCTCCGATAGCCGGTGATCATCGACTGCGCCGCATTGGCGTCGAGAGCCGCACCCGGCTCGGCGAGGTCGAGATAGAAGCTCGGCTGACCGGTGGGCGGGGCGGCGTCGGTGCAGCCCGTCAGGTCGACCGCGACAAGGGCTGCGCCGCAGAAGAAAAGCGCGGCAATCGGCCGTAGCATTGCAGACCCCCAGTGTCCCGATTCCGAACATTCCCGCGACAGTTCGACGAAAACAATGACCGAAGCGTGAAGAGGCGGCAACGCGCCGCTGTGCACCAGCCTAGAATTGGCATGAGGCCTCCACTACCATCGCGGGACACGCCGCGGCAGCGGGCGCTAAGGAGTTATCCCATGATCGAAAATGTGGCCGAACGGGCGGCGGTGCGCACCCCCGGCGCCAAGCGCGCCGGCACGGGCGAGTACCTGTTCAATCTCGCCAATATCAATCACATCCTCGGCGGTCCCGACTACTCGACCGCGAACGGCTCCTGCGTCGAGGGCGACCGCATGATCGTAGGCCTCATGCGCATGCCGGCGGGAACCGGCGCCGAAGCGCATTCGCATCCCAACGAGCAGTGGATCTACATCCTCGAAGGCACCTTTCACGCCACGATCGGCGGAAAGGCGATCGCGGCGAAACCCGGATCGGTGGTCTATGTGCCGGCCGACGTCATGCATTCGGGCAAGGCGGGCGCCGATGCCGACGTTGTGTTCTTTACCGTGAAAGATGCGTCGCACAGCCTGCACGGCGTCAAAGCCTAAAAACACAAGGTCGGGGCTACAGGGAGGTAGGAATGAAGCGTTTGGTGGCGACTGCGGCGGCGCTGGTCTGCTTGGCCGGAATCGCGTTCGGGCAGGCGGCGGACAAGTTTCCGTCGAAGCAGGTCAAGATCATCGTGCCCTATGCGCCGGGCGGCGCGACCGACATCGTCGCGCGGATCCTTGCCGACCAGATGGGCAAGAGGCTCGGCCAGTCGTTCTATGTCGACAACAGGCCGGGCGCGTTCGGCATCGTGGCGCTCGAGGATCTGGCCCGCTCGCCGGCGGACGGCTACACGCTGATGGTCGGCAATGTCTCGACCAACGCCATCACGCCAATCATCTATGCGTCGAAACTGAAGATCGATTATCTGAAAGACGTGGTGCCGGTCACCGACACCGTCGATATCCCGGCCTTCCTGGTGGCGACGACCAAGAATTTCGACGTCAAGACGCTGCCCGAACTCATCGCCTATGCGAAGAAAAATCCGGGCCAGCTGCGTTACGGCACCGTCGGTCCCGGCAGCTATCCGCATTACGACATGGCCTATTTCGCCAAACGCGCCGGCGATCTCGAAATGACCGCCATCCCCAACAAAGCCGGCGCCTCGGGCGTCATCAACGACATGCTCGCGGGCTCGACGCAGGTCGCCTTCCTCAATGTGGCAAGCTCGGCGCCGCAGGTGAAGGCGGGAAATTTTCGCGTGCTCGCCGTCGTCAATCATGCCCGGCTGCCGGATTATCCGGATCTGCCGACCATGCAGGAATTGGGCTTTCCGGGGGTCGGCACCATCGCCTGGCAGGGCCTGTTCGCGCCGGGCGGCACGCCGAAGGACGTGCTGCAGGCGGTGTTCGACGCCGCAGTCGCGCCAATGAAGACGCCGGAAGCGAGCGAGGCTTTCAAGAAACAGACCTTCAACATCGTGCCGAGCGCCTCGCCGGCCGACGCCAAGGTCTGGCTCGGCCATGAGATGGATTCCTGGCGCAAGATCACCAGCGAAGTGAAGATCGAGACGGAGTGATTCCTTCGTCATTGCCGGGCTTTACCCGGCAATCCATGCGGCCATGCAGCATGTTTTCTCGTAGCGCCTTCATCCCGTCATCTCAGCACGGATGCGCGGGTCAAGCCCGCGCATGACGCGTAAAGGACACTGATCCCTCATGAATACTAAAGAAAATGCGCAATCCAACTACCCCGTCGTCATCGAAAAGGACGTCGACGTGCCGATGCGCGACGGCGCGCGTCTGAAAGCCGACGTGTTCCGGCCCTATGACGACGGCAAATTTCCCGCCCTTCTCAATCTCGGGCCCTATCAGAAAGACAAGCTCTGGATCGTGCCGGACACGCTCGGCGAGGCGCCCAACGAATGGATGAATTGGGAGACCGTCAATCCGCAATGGTGGGTGCCGCGCGGCTATGCGGCGGTGCGCGTCGACGGCCGCGGCAGCGGCAAGTCGCCCGGTCAATGCGAGCCGTGGTCGCTTGCCGAAGCAGTCGATTTCTACGACGCCATCGAATGGGCGGCGGCGCAACCGTGGTGCAACGGCAATGTCGGGCTCTCCGGCATTTCCTATTATGCGATCAATCAATGGTTCGTCGCCAATCTCAAGCCGCCGTCATTGAAGGCGATCGTGCCCTGGGAAGGCTTTGCCGATCTCTATCGCGACGCGCTGTTCCACGGCGGCATCCTCAGCCTGTTCATGACCAATTGGTACACGGCGCATCTGTTGCATCACGTGCTCGGCCGCGCCTCGCAACAGCAGCCGGACGGCTGGCAAATCAACACGCTTTATTTCTGGCTGCACAACAATCTGGACAGCGGCGCCTTTCGCGGCTCGCAAGCGCAGTGGGACCAGATCACGGTGCCGATGTATTCGGTCGGCAATTGGTCCGGCGTGGCGCTCCATCTGCGCGGCAATACCGAAGCCTTCATGCGCGCGGCCACGCCGCACAAGAAATTGCGCATCCATCTCGGCTCGCACGTGCACCCGTTCTATACCGAGGAAGGCCGGCACGGTCAGATCCGCTTTCTCGATTATTGGCTCAAGGGCATCGACAACGGCGTGATGGACGAGCCGCCGGTGAAGCTTGCGATCCGCAAAGGCGCCGACGCCTTCGAATGGCGCGAGGAGCACGAATGGCCGCTCAAGCGCACCCGCTGGACCAAGCTTTATCTCGACCTGTCGCAGCCGCTGGCCGTGGGCGCCGATCTCACCGGCGCGCTGGAAGTGAAAAATCCGCCGCAGACCGGTTCGCGCAGCTATCCGGCCTCGAGTCTCGGCTCGATGGGCTCGACCTCGGCGGCCTCCTCGCAAGTGCTCGGCGGCGGCATCAAACCCGGGATGGGCGTGTCGCTCGAGACGGCGCGGCTGTCCGTCGATACCGAGATCACCGGGCCGCTCGCCGCCGTGTTGTGGGTGTCGAGCTCAAGCGAGGACATGGATCTGTTCCTGACGCTGCGCAACATCGATGCCGACGGCAAGGAAGTTTTGGAGACTGGCCAGCAGGGCGCGCCGGTGCCGGTGGCAAAGGGCTGGCTGCGCGTCTCGCATCGCGAGCTCGATCCGGAACTGTCGCTGCCCTATCGCCCCTATCATCGCCATGTGCGAAGGCTTTATCTGACGCCGGGCGAGATCGTGCGTGTCGAGGTCGAAATCTGGCCGACCTCCATGGTGTTCAAGAAGGGCCACCGCATTCGGCTCGACGTGCAGCCGCGTGACGGCACCGGCTCGAGCCACTACATGCATTACCACGCCGACTACAATTCCGGCGCCACCAACACGATCTATGCCGGCGGCGACAAGGAGTCCTATCTGCTGCTGCCCGTGAT
This sequence comes from Xanthobacteraceae bacterium, assembly GCA_049282655.1. Taxonomy (GTDB): domain Bacteria; phylum Pseudomonadota; class Alphaproteobacteria; order Rhizobiales; family Xanthobacteraceae; genus BOG-931. Next base: position 53,065 of record JBAPUM010000052.1, on the reverse strand, counting down.
CCCGGCCGCGGCGTAGACGGTTTCAGCTCTTCAACCCGGCCGCGCGGGCGACCTCGGACCAGCGGGCAAGCTCGCTCGCGACAAAGCGCTTGAGGTCTTCCGGCCCGCCGCTGAGCGGATCGACGCCTTGTTTGCTCAATGTCGCGACCGCATCCGGCTCGCGCATCGCTTTCTGTGTTGCGGCGGCGAGCGTGTCGACAATTCCCTGCGGCGTGCCCTTCGGCGCCATCAAGGCGAACCAAATTCCGGTATCGAAGTCGGGCATGCCGGCTTCCGCCATGGTCGGCAGATCCGGCAGGATGCTCGGGCGCTTATTTGCCGCCGAAGCGAGCGCGGTGAGCTTGCCGGCCGCGATCTGGCCGATCACGGTCGAGGCCGGCGAGAACATCATCATGGTGCGTCCGGCGATCAGGTCGGCGACGGCCTGCGGGCTGCCCTGGTACGGCACGTGCACCAATTTGATTCCGGCGCGCTGCGAGAACAGTTCGGCGGCAAGATGCGGCGCGGCGCCGACGCCGGTCGAAGCATAGAGCACCTCGCCCGGTTTCTTCTTGGCGAGCGCGATCAACTCCACAACCGAATGCACGTCGGTCGCCGGATTGACGACGAGAACGACGGCCGCGGCGGAGACCGGCGCGATCGGCTCGAAATCCTTGACGATATCGAAACCGAGCGCGGGATTGATGGCCTGGTTCGTGACGTTGGCGGACGAGCCGAGAAAGAGCGTATAGCCGTCATTGGCGGCGTGCGCCGCAAACTCGGCCGCGATGCTCGAGCCGGCGCCGGGTTTGTTGTCGACCACGACCTGCTGGCCGAGAATGTGCCCGAGCCCGCTTGCCAGCATCCGTCCGGTAATGTCGGCGGCGGCGCCCGGCGGAAAGCCGACGACGAGGTGAACGGGACGCGACGGATAGGCGCCGTCGGCATGCGCCAGTCCTTGTGCGGAGAGCACGGCGAGCGTGGATAGAATAATATTTCGGCGATCGATGACCCTCACCTGCATTTCCCCCGGATTTTCGCTGTCGTCAGCTTTGTTTAAGAAATCGTGCACCATTTCTTAACCTCAAAACAACCGGTCGGTGAATAGGCTGCCGCGTTCATCTTGGCGCGGTCGATGTTCAGCGGTCACTCCCTGTCAAAGGCAAGCCGCAATTGGACGCTCGTCTTCGTGGCGGGCGGCGCCGGATTTGCCGTGGGCATGGTGGTTTTCTTTTTATGCGGTTCAGGCTGGATCGTCGCCATACTGAGCGGAGGGGCCGCCTCGATCACCGGAACGCTGGTGGCGCTGCCGTTTGGCCTCGGCGCCGCGGCGCTGGGCGGATTGTTCGTCAACGCGCGCCGCCGCGCCCACACGCGGCTGATGCGCGCGGCACTGAACAACATGACGCAAGGCCTGTGCATGTTCGACAGCACGGCGCGCCTGATGTTGTGCAACGAACGTTATCTCGAAATGTATCATTTGCTGCCGGAGCATGCGCGCATCGGCACGCCGTTACGCACCCTGTTGGCGCACCGGCTGTCGGCCGGCACCTTCTCCGGCGATCCGGAGCGTTATGTCGCGGAGTGTATGCGACAGGTGGCGGAGGGCCGCACCGAGACCAAGACCGTCGAATCGAAGGACGGCCGCATCATCGCGGTGGTCAGCCAGCCGATGCGAGGCGGCGGCTGGGTCGCGACCCATTCCGACGTCACGGCGCGATTGCTCGCCGAGAAGGAGCGCGATTCGCTGCGGCTCTACGACGAGCGGCGACGTAATACCGATTCGGCGATCTCGTCGTTCCGCGCCCGGGTCGAGACCGTGTTGAAGTCCGTCAGTCAAAGCGCCAGCGCGATGAAGACCGCGGCGAGGACGCTGTTGGCGACGTCGGACCGCACCCTGCAGCGCGCCGAGGGCGCGGTGCACGGCTCCAACGAGGCTTCCGTCAATGTCGAGACCGCGGCCGCGGCGGCGGCGGAACTGTCGGTGTCGATCAAGGAAATCAGCCGCCAGCTCGGCCAGGCCAATGCGGTGGTGCGTGACGCCGCCGCGGGGGCCGGCGCGACCAATCAGGATATCGCAGCACTCGCGCACGTGGCGCAGAAGATCGGCGACGTGGTCAAGCTGATCCAGGACATTGCCGGGCAGACCAATCTGTTGGCGCTCAATGCCACCATCGAGGCGGCGCGCGCCGGCGAGGCCGGGCGCGGCTTCGCGGTGGTCGCCTCGGAGGTGAAATCGCTCGCGGTGCAGACCGCGAAGGCGACCCAGGAGATCACCAAGGAGATCGCCTCGGTGCAGACCTCGAGCGGCAAGGCGGTGTCGGCGATCCGCGAGATCACGCAGCGCATGCAGGACATTGCGAGCTACACCAGCGCGGTCGCGCTCTCGGTCGAGCAGCAGGAACTGGCGACCGGAGAGATCTCGCACAACGTCGCCAGCGCCGCGAGCGGCGCCAAGGCGATTGTCACGGCGCTCGGCGAAGTCGCCGGCGGCATGACCCAGACCCGCACCTCGGCGGAGACCATGCTCACGTCGTGCGAAGAGGTCGAAGCCGCGACCGCCAAGCTGCGCGGTGAGGTCGAGGAATTCCTCGGTACCGTCGCGGCGTAGTCCGCCTCCTATTCTTTCGATCAGTATCGACTGCGCCGGCACCTTTGCCTGCGCGGAATTCCCGCATTAGTTGTAAATATAATGTTTATGAGAAATTTCCGGAGATTGATATGATATTTATACATATAAACGGACGCGGGGGCGGCGGACGCGATGGCGGGCGGCAAGACGTATTGGCGGACGGCTCTTTGGCTGTCCGCCTTTTTCCTGGCCTGGCAGTCGCTGGCGCACGCCGAATGGTCGGCGACGCTTCCCATCTTCAAGGCCTGCCGGCCGGCGACGCCGCCGGAGCTGCCGACGCGCTGGCGCGCGGTCGGTCTCTTGATGCCGTTTACGCAGGGACAACTCGACGTCGGCGAATTTGAATTTGACGGCGCGGTGCCGGCCCTGCGCGCGGCCGTCTATGGCCTCGAGAGCGGAGCGGCCGACGTTCTGATCACCAAGACCGATACCTATCTGCTCGACGGGCCCCATCGCGCGCCCACGCATTGCACGTCGTTGGGTCCCAAGCTCCGCCTGCCCTCCGCCCAATGGCTGTCCAGCCAGTCGGTCTGCGTCGGCGAGTCGCCGCTCGCGACGCAGGCCGTCCAATGGTGGCAAACGCCGGGCTTCGATCCCGCGCGATATTGGTTCACGGCCGATACCCGTATGCCATGGCGCAGTCTGTTTCTCAGCCGCACGCTCGATCCGGCGATCATCGGCGACTATGCGATGACCTATTTCCCGACCTTCACGCCGCTGCCGAAAACCGATCTGGCGGCGCTGCAGGATTTCTGCGCCGCGGCGGGGAAGAGCACCGAGGCCAACCGCCTGGGTGCGACGCCGACGGCGCGCGAACTGATGACGGTGCGCAATAAGTCGGCCGAAGCGGAGCGCGACGAGCGCGTCGGCGCCTTGATTCCAGGGCTCAGTCATAAGGCCTGTGCGCAGATGTCGCCGGCGCAGTGGCCGGACCGCTTTATCATGACCGCGGTGGTCACGCCGATCAGCCTCACCGATGCGCCCTATCCGACGCTGATCTATTACGACTGGAGCGGCGCGCAGACATTGCTTGTTTTGCCGTTCCACGAATATCCGCCGGCGCTGCAGGGCATCCTGTCGTTGAAAAAGCGCATCGGTTACCGGCTGAGAATTTCGCAATCGGCGGCGAAGCCTAGCGCCTGCAGGCCCGATCTCCCGGGCATTGTCAGGCCCGATTGGATGAAGGCCGCGTCGTGCAAATGCATGGGCGTCATCAAGCGCAATGCGGCGCTCAGTCCCGATAGCGAGACGCAAATCCTGTCTTGTCCGATCAAAAATCAGAGCCCGCGCATCATGTGGAGCTGGTACACGACCAAGGGTCAGCCGCTCGTCTTCATGGAGGCGGCGCCGAAAAGCGGCGGCGTGATGCTGGCGGATTATCGCGATTGGGTACCGGGGCAAACCGGTCAGGCGCGCGATTTCGAACTGCCCCAGGCCTGTCTGGTGCCGGCAAATCCGGGCGAGGCATCGGCGGCCAGTCCGGTGAGCTTTTCCGACCCAAGTTGCTCCGACTGCCACTCTACGCGGTGGTGAAGCGCACCTTGCGTCATCGCCCCGCCGCGTAGCCCTGCATGCCGCGCGCATTGGCGGCGGCACGGCGGCGGGGACCGACACGAGACGCCGCGGTGAGGCGGCCTTCCGACCATTCCGGTCCGACCTCGACGATATGGCCGCGGCGCCTGAGTTCGTCGATGGTCGGTTTCGGCACTCGGCCTTCGACGACCAGCACGCCCGGACGCGCGGTGCGCGGCCAGAACGAGCTCGGGAAATGCTCGGAATGCCAGGCCGGCGCGTCGATCGCCTCTTGCATATTCATGCCGGCATGGGCGTGGCGCATGAAGAATTGCGTGATCCATTGATCCTGGCCGTCGCCGCCGGGCGAGCCCCAGGCGAGATAGGATTCGCCGTCGCGCAGCGCCAGCGTCGGCGACAGCGTGGTGCGTGGGCGCTTGCCGGGCGCGAGCGCCGCCGGATGGTCCTCTTGCAGCCAGAACATCTGGGCGCGGGTGCCGAGGCAGAAGCCGAGCTCCGGGATGACCGGCGAGGAATGCAGCCAGCCGCCGGACGGCGTCGCCGAAATCATGTTGCCGGCCTGATCGACAATGTCGAAATGCACGGTGTCGCCGCGCATCGCGCCGAGCCGGCCGACGGTCGGCTCGCCGGCACCGAGACTGCCCACCGTGGGTTCGCCGGCGCCGGCCGCTGTCGGCACGGTTTCGCGGCGCAGCTTCACTACCGCGCCAAAGCCTTCGATCGAGCCGGGCTGCAATTCGAGCGAGGCCGTGTTGCCGATGAGTTTGCGGCGCGCGGAATTGTAGGCGTCGGACAACAGGGTCGTCATCGGCACGTCGACGAAATCGGGATCGCCGTAGAAGACCTCGCGATCCGCATAAGCGAGTTTCGAGCATTCGACGATGAAGTGGATGAAATCGGGCCCGGTTGGATCCAGCCCGTCAAAATCGAAGCCTTTGAGCAGCGCGAGCTGCTGCAGCGTCACCGGGCCTTGGCCCCAGGGCCCGGTCTTGCACACCGTGTAGCGGCCGTAATCATAGGTCAGCGGTGCTTCGATAGTCGGCGTCCAGCGCGCCATGTCGTCGGCGGTCAAGACGCCGCGATGGCGGGCGCCGCTGGTATCGAAAATTTCCTGGGTGCGGCAAAACCGGTCGATCGCTTCGGCAACAAAACCCTTCGACCAGGTCTGGCGCGCCCGCTCGATCTGCGCGACGCGATCGCCGCCCGCGCTCTCAGCCTCCTTGACGATGCGGCTATAGGTGGCGGCGAGCGTTTTGTTGGCGAACAGCGATCCGGTCGCCGGCACCTGATTGTCCGGCAGATAGACCGCGGCCGAGGTCGGCCAATGCTCGCGAAAGAGCTGCGCCACGGTGGCGATGGTGGCGTTGGTGCGTTCGAGCAACGGAGCGCCGTTTTGCGCATAGCCGATCGCGGGCGCCAGCACCTCGGCAAGCGTCATGGTGCCGTAATCGCGCAACAGCAGCATCCAGGTCTCGAACGTGCCTGGCACGCAAGCGGCCAACAGACCGGTGCCGGGAACGAGATCGAGGCCTTCGCTGCGATAATGCGCAATTGTTGCTTTCGCCGGCGCCACGCCCTGTCCGCAAATCACCTCCGGCTTGCCGCGCCGCACGTCATGGACGATGACCGGAACGTCGCCGCCCGGACCGTTGAGATGCGGCTCGACGACCTGCAGCGTGAAGGCGGCGGCGACGCCGGCGTCGAAGGCGTTGCCGCCTTTTTCCAGAATTCCCATGCCGACGGCAGTCGCGATCCAATGTGTCGTCGTGACCACGCCAAAAGTGCCTTCGATTTCCGGCCGGGTGGTGAAGGCATTCGGGTTGATATTGGTCATGAACAATCTCTTGCTGAGGTCGGGCATGCGAGGGGATCCGGTCGGCTTGGCCAGTCTTATTGCGCAGTCTTATTGCGCAGATAGGGGCCGCCGCCTAGACAATCTATCGGGCCGCATGCAGCGCGGCCAGGGCAGGGAAACGATAGTGGCTAGGGCTACGCTCAAGGTGGGATTGGCTGGGCTCGGCGCCGTGGGGCTCGGCGTGGCGCGGCGTCTCGAGGCCGGGATTCCGGGTCTTGCGCTCGCGGCGGTCGCGGTGCGCGACAAGGACAAAGCGCGGCGCAATTTGCCGGGCGCGGGCGACCGGATCCCCATTGTCGCCGCCGAGGGGCTGGCAGAGTCCTGCGACGTGATCGTCGAATGTCTGCCGCCGCAGCTCTTCCGCGCCGTCGCCTTGTCGGTGATCGAAGCCGGCAAGATTTTTATGCCGCTCTCCGTCGGTCAGCTTCTGGAAAACTGGGATCTGGTGGCCCGCGCGAAGGAGACCGGCGCGCGCATCTTGGTGCCGACCGGCGCGCTGCTCGGTCTCGACGCCGTGCGCGCCGCCGCCGAAGGCACCATCCATTCGGTCACCATGATTACCCGCAAGCCGCCGAACGGACTAGAGGGCGCGCCTTATCTGGTCGAACGCGGCATTTCGCTTGCGAACCTCAAGGAGCCGGTCAAAATCTTCGACGGCAGCGCGCGCGAAGGCGCGCGCGGATTTCCCGCTAATGTGAATGTGGCCGCGGCGCTTAGTCTTGCCGGCATCGGGCCGGATAAGACGCGGCTCGAAATCTGGGCCGATCCGGCGCTGACACGCAACACCCATCGCATCGAGGTCGACGCCGACACCGCGCGCTTTACAATGTCGATCGAAGGCATCCCGTCGGAAAATCCGCGCACCGGCCGCATCGTGCCGCTCAGCGCGATTGCGGCCCTGCGCGGGCTCGTCTCCGAACTGAAAGTCGGGACGTGAGCGGCGCGCTTGCTACTCGATCTGCGGAATCTTGGCGTTTTTCACCAGCTCTTTGAAATACGGCACGTCCCGCGTGATCCATTCTTTGGCAAGATCGGGTCCGCCGGAAATCGGATCGTAGCCGACCTTGCGCACGCGCTCTTTCACCTCGTCCTGCGCTAGCACGGCGAGCGTCGCCTTGGTCAACTGATCGAGGATCGGCTGCGGCGTGCCGGCCGGCGCGAGAAAAAAATGCTCGGTGACGAGCGTGATGTCGGGAAAGCCGAGCTCGGCGAAGGTCGGCACGTCGGGGAGCGCGGGCCAGCGCTGTTTGGTCGTCAGCGCAATGCCTTTCATCGTGCCGCCCGTGATCTGCGACAACGCTCCCGGCAAAGCCGTGGACAATACGTCGACGGTCCCGGTCATCAGCGCCTGCGTCGCCGGTCCGCCGCCGTTATAGGCGATGTTGGTGACATCGATGCCGGCCTTCAGCTTGAACAGCTCCATCGTCAATTGCGGCGTGGTGCCGTTGCCGGGGCTCGCGTAATTCAGCTTCTGCGGATTGGCCTTGGCGCCGGAAATAACGTCGGCCAGCGCATTGATCGAACCGCCCGCTTTGACCGCAAAAATATTGGGAGCGACCGGCAGCGCCGCGATCGGCGCGAAATCCTTGTACGGATCGTAGGGGATCGTCTTGTAAAGCCCCGGATTGACCACGAAGGCGCTGCTGGTGATCAAGAGCGTATAGCCGTCGGGTTTGGCGCGGGCGACCTCGGCGGTGCCGATATTGGTGCCGGCGCCGGCGCGGTTCTCGACGATGACGGTCTGTTTCAGTTCCTGCTGCAGCGGTCCCTGCAGAACCCGCGCCAGCACGTCCGAGGAGCCGGCGGGCGCGAACGGAACGATAATCCGGATCGTCTCACTGGGGTTGAGCTGGGCAAAAGCTGGTGCTGTCGCGAGGCCCGCCAGTGCCAAAACCGCGGCGGCAACTGCCACGTTCCATCCCCGAACCATCCATTCCTCCCGCCGATCGTCCGGCTTGACTGCCGGTCTGATGCGCTAGCTGCGGCGCGCCACGTCGTTAGCACATTTTCCAAAGTCGCGACTTTGCGCAAAACGACGCGTCCGCAAGGCGAGGGCGGCGATCCGGCCGGTTACGAGTTCGATCCAGGCGCCGGCGCGAATTTCAAAGCGACGCCATTCATGCAGTAGCGCAATCCGGTCGGCTTCGGGCCGTCGGTGAAGACATGGCCGAGATGGCCGCCGCAGCGATGACACGAAACCGCTGTGCGGCTCATGCCGAAGGAATGGTCGGTGACTTCGTCGACCGCGTTGTCGAGCGGCGCCCAGAAGCTCGGCCAGCCGGTGCCGCTTTCGAACTTGGTCTTGGAGGAGAACAACGGCAGGTCGCAACCGGCGCAAGCGAAAGTGCCGCTGCGATGTTCGTCGAGCAACGCACTGGTGAACGGTCGCTCGGTGCCTTCCTGGCGCAGCACGTCGTATTGCGCGGGCGTGAGGAGCTTCTTCCATTCCTCGTCCGTATGGGTGACTTCATAAGGATGCGGCGCGGCGTTGACGGCGCGCGGCTGCGCCACGCGCCCGATCGACCATGCGGCCAAGCCTAATGCACCGGCGTAGAAGACGTGTCTGCGGGTGAGCATGGTTTCCTCCTCGATCGCATTCCGGCGCACGCTAGCGGAGATATCGGGCGCGAATATCGATGCCCATCTTGTAGCGCAATTTCGGCAGTTCGTGACAAGCCGGCAGTTGATTTGATGAAGTGACGCCAAAAGCTCACACAGTCGTGATGTCGAATCCGCTCGGGCCCGGCGGCGTTGCGCCCGATTTGACCGGCTATCCGGCGCGGCCGGGGCTCATTATGCTTCGATCGCTGCACAACGGAGGATCGCGTGGCCGCGCCGATTGAGATCAAGGTTTTGAGCACGACCGCGATGAAAATGGTGTTCGAGGCGCTGGCGCCGAGCTACGAGCGCGACACCGGCAACCGCCTCAACGTCATCCTCGGGCCATCGGCGCAGCTCGAGAAGCGTCTTGCCGAAGGCGAGGCGGCCGACGTCGCGATCCTCGCCCGGGCAGGCGCCGAGGATCTGATCGTGCGCGGCAAGATCGCGGCCGATAGCCTCGTCGCTGTGGCGCGGTCGTCGATCGGCATCGCGGTGCCGAAGGGCGCGGCGAAACCCGACATCTCGACCGCCGAGAATTTTAAGCGCGCGCTGTTGGCGGCGAAATCGATCGCCGTCAGCAAGCCGGTGGGCGGCGGCGCCAGCGGCGCCCACATGGCGAAGGTCTTTGCGCAACTGGGCATCGCCGAAGCGATGACCGCCAAGGCGAAATACGGCTCCGGCGGCGCCGCGGGTCTCGCCGGCTTGGTGGTGTTGCGCGGCGAGGCCGACATCGGCATCCAGCAGATGGCGGAACTTATGGCCGTTGCCGGCATCGACGTGGTCGGGCCCTTGCCGACCGAATTGCAAAGCGTGACGGAGTTCACCGCCGCGATTCCGATCAGTGCAAGCCATCCGCAAGCCGGCCGCGGCGTTATCGATTTGTTGACGACGCCCGCCGCGAAGAGCGTGATCAAGGCGAAGGGTCTGGAACCCGCTTAAGGTCCCATTTTCTCTAAGTTTGGATGGCGCGAGCCGGCCATTGCGTCCGTGCCGCCATCGGAACAATTTTGTGGCGACGCAGCCCTTGGCCGCGCTGAGGCCTTAAAGCGCCTCCAGGTTTTGCGCATCCGATCGCCAATGTTGCGGCTTTGCTCGCAACGACGCCCGGACCGTGATGCGACCAACGACAACCAGGAGGACAACATGACGCGTCCACTGACTTGGATGTTCGTGGCGGCGATGACGGCCGCCGTCGTTTTCTGTTCCGGCGGCGCATCGGCGCAGGATCGCTTTGCGCTCGTCATCGGCAATTCGAATTATCAGGCGGTGCGGCAACTGCCGAATGCGGTCCACGATGCGGCCGCGGTAGGCGATTTCCTGAAATCGGCGGGCTTCGAGGTGACGACCGCGCTCGATCTCGATCAGGCCGGGATGCGCCGCGCCGTGCAGGACTTCGCGCAACGCGTCGCCGGCAAGGACGACCAAAAAACCACCGCGCTTCTGTATTTCGCCGGCCACGGTGTGCAGGTCGACGGCGAAAACTATCTGGTCCCGGTCGATGCCAAGATAACCGGCGCGGCGGATGTTCCGCTCGCTGCCGTCCGCTTCGCCGATATCATGAACATGCTCGAAGAGATCGGCGACAAGACGCGGATCATCTTTCTCGATGCCTGCCGCGATAATCCGTTCGGCGACGCCGCCGCGCCGCACGGGCTTGCAATCGTCACAGCGCCCGCGGATTCGCTCGTTGTCTATTCGACCTCGCCCGGCGCCACCGCCGAAGACGGCAGCGGCGCCAATAGTCCGTTTACCGAAGCGCTGTTGTCCGCCGGCAAGAAGCCGGGCGAATCGATCGAAGAGACGATCAAAAATATGCGGGTCGCTGTGAACGCTGAGACCGTGGGGCGGCAAATCCCCTGGGATGTGTCGTCGCTGGTCGAGCCGTTCTCATTTTTCCCGGCACCGGGGCCAAGTAGCGCGTCCGCGGGCACGCAAACAGCCGCGGCTGCGTCGGACCGATCAGCCAAGTCATCGGGCAACCTGTCGGCCGACAACCAGTCGGCGGCATCCACGAGCGCTCAGACAGCCGGAGCGCCATCCGAGCCGTCCGCCACGCTATGGCGCGATAAGCTCAAGGGCTTATCGGCCGAGGAGGCGCATCGGATTGCGCTGCGCGAGGACCGGGTGGTCGTCTACCAAGTGGTTCTGGACTTGTTTCCGCATGCGCCGTTCGCCGCGGAACTGCGCGGCATCGTCAGCCGCCGCGTCGAAATGTGGGCCTGGGTCGATGCGGTCAATCTCAACAGCGTGGCGGGATATCAGGCTTTCCTGAAGCTTTATCCCAACAACGATGATCTGCACGCATCGGCGCACCGTCTCGGCGGCAGGATCGGCACGGCGTCGGGCAACGAAGCGCCGGACGCGCTCGGCCTCGACGCCTCTCGAACGAAGACCGTCGTCAGAGTTGCGACGGCGGATTGCGGCGGCGGCGGCGGTGTCGTGCCGCGTCCGAGGCCCGTGCCCATAACGGTGCCGCACGTTCAGATAGAAATGAGACCGGTCAGGCCGACCGTTCGACCGCCGAGCATTTCTGTCGGCCGCGTGCGCTAGGCCCCTGATCCGATTGGATGGAATCGGAGCAGGGTCTGGATTTTTCACTTGAGCATGATCTTATCCGAAAGCCGGTTTCCACTTTTCGGGATCATGCTCTAGATCTTTCTGCTGTCATAGGCCCAATGCAGCAGCGCCTGGCGCTGCCGCGGCCGGCAGGTGACGTCGCCCGGTTCGCAATGCCGCTCCACTTGGCGCACGTGGCGACGGATCGCCTTCCAGCGTTTGATCTGGCGCGCGTCCTCATCGGGGATGCGCCGACCCATGTAATAGCGGCAGTACCACTGGAACCAGCCGCGCGGGTCATGGCGATAGATCCAGCCGTTCTTGCGCCAGACCGACAGCGGCTGGCTCGCGCCGACGCCGAAATAATTGAGCGCGCAATCGCGCTCCTTGCCGGCGAGCTTGGCGCGCGCAAACCAGCTCTTGGGAAACTCCTTGCGGCAATCGGTCATGTACTTGCCGCAGAACACGCCGAGCCGCAGCATGTCGGCCGGCGTCAGTTGCGGCCGGAATTCGGGATGGAAATTGCGTCCGGGCGGCGCCGTGAGCGCGTAACGATAGCCGCGCTGCATCTTGTCGTGGACTGTGACGGTTTTTTTCTGCAACGCCGAAGCCTTCTCAACGCTTTTTGGTGAGGACTTCCGGATTGATGACGTTGATCGGTGCGCTCGCGGCATAAGCGTTGATCTGATCGAAGATGTCGATGAACTGGGTCTCGTATTCGTCGCGGGTGACATAGCCGATATGCGGGGTGCAGATCACATTGTCCATGTTGAGAAGCGGATGGCTCTTGTCGAGAAGCGGCTCTTCCTCAAAAACATCGACGGCCGCCATGCCGGGACGGCCCGCGCGCAGCGCCGCGACGAGCGCGTCCGGTTCGATCAGCGGCGCCCGGCTGGTATTGACGAGGAGCGCGGTCGGTTTCATGTGCGCGAGGTCGGCGGCCTTGACGATGTGGCGCGTCGCCGGCACGAGCCGCATGTGCAGCGAGATGACATCGCATTCGGCAAAGAAGGCTTCCTTGCTGGGCGCGGTCGCATAACCGTCGGCGCGCGCCGCCTCGAGCGTGGCGGGCCGGGCCCAGACCAGGACATTCATGCCGAAGGCTCGGCCGTAGCCGGCGACGACGCTGCCGATCCTGCCATAGCCGTAGATGCCGAGCGTCTTGCCATGGAGCGTGGTGCCGACGCCGCTCTGCCAGCGGCCGCCTTTGAGCGCCGCCGCCTGCTGCGGGATCTGGCGCATCGCCGCCAGCACGAGGCCCCAGGTGAATTCGGATGTCGCGCGCGACGGCGTTCCCGGATGCTGGCTCGACGACAGGATGATGCCGAGCCGCGTGCAGGCGTCGACGTCGATATGCGGGTAGACGCTGCGCTGGCTGATGATTTTTAGCTTGGGAAGGCGCTCGAGGAGGGCTGCGCGGATCTGCGTGCGCTCGCGAAACAGGACCAAAACCTCGGTATCTTTCAGACGTTCGGCGAGTGCGTCGACTTCCTGCACGTGATCGTTCCAGATCGTGACGTCGTAGCCGTCGAGCTTGCGAAAGCACGGCAGCGTACGCAGCGTGTCGAAATAATCGTCGAGAATGGAGACTTTCATCAATCGTCGTCCTCAGCTTGGCTCAACCTGCGGCAGGCGCCAACGCAAACCTGGAAACCGGGCGTAATCCCGATCAAGCGTGATCCATTCGCAGCCCCATTCTATGGCAAGGGCCGCGTACCAGGCGTCGGTGACGATGTTGCCACGCGTGTTTGTTTCGATGCACAAACGCTTGAAAATGTCCCAATGCCGCTCGCGTGGTTCGACGATCTGGCAGTGGGGCTGACGCAGCAGGTCTTCGCAGAATCCGAATGCTGCGGCAAGCGAGCTTGGATTGGGATAGGAGCGCGGATTGGTAGTAACTCGGACGACGGCGGCAAGCGCCAAGGGCGATATGCCAAAACGTTCGTCACCGAGGACAACTCGGTCGAGCCACTTTCGGCAAATCGGGTATTGCGGCACGTCCTTTCGGAAGGCGTAAATGAGGACGTTGACGTCCGGCAAAATCATTTAAAGCCGTTCTTCAGCCGTTCAACATATTCGAGGTCTTCCATCTCCTGAAGCGCCGCCGAATTGGAAATATCGATGCCTGGAAAGGGCGGGCCGCTCGCATCACTGTGACGCGGCAATATGCGCTTGGCTTTCGTAGCCGTGGGCTTGTCGTTCACCACCAATCTGAGCCCCTCTTCGATGAGAGACGTCAGTGTGCGATCCTCGGCCAGCGCTTTGCGCTTGGCGCGAACCAGCAAGTCCTTGGGCAATCGCACCGTGGTTCGCTCAATCATATGTCTAGACATACAAATGATATGTCAATATGTCAATTGGGGAAAGCAGGATTGCGCCCGTGCCCGCAAAAGAAAACCGGGCCCTTGCGGGCCCGGTTTAGTTCGTCGGCGTGGGGGCGCCGACGACACCTTCCAGAGGGGAACAGCTGCAGGCAGAACGATTGCTTAATCTGGGAGGATTGACCGCAACCGCTCGCCTTGCAGCAGATGCTCAGTATGCGTTTGGCAATCCACGCCGGCAACGCGTTGATCGACATGACAGCCATGCGGTCCCCGCAAGCTGCGTGGGCGGGCATCACCGCAGCATCGAATTCGCGAGCATCAACAGGGTTGCGTGCGACTCGAGGTCAAGCAATCGCGCGACAACTGCGCGTCACGATGTCGCGTGGAAAAATAATCTGCGCGGAGTCGCATGCGGATTACGCCCGGCACGGCGCTCGCGCGATGACGCGCTAAAAATTCCAGCGCTGCGCGTTGGCGACGAGAAAATCGCGGAATGCTTGCACGCGCGCGACGGATTTGAGCTCTTCCGGATAGACGAAATAGGCGTCGAGCGCGATGGCGTCGGCCTCGCCGAACAGCTGCACGAGCCCGCCGTTCTCCTCGACCAGATAATCCGGCAGCATCGCGATACCGAGCCCGCGCTGGCAGGCGCGCAAAATGCCGAGAATATTATTGATCACGAGATGCGGCACCCGCGGACCCTTGCCGTCGCGCGCGACTTCGACCAGCCAGCGCGAACGCTGGAGGTATGAGGGTATGCTGCCGCCGAGCACGAGCACGCGGTGGGTGTCGAGATCCTCGAAGGTGCGCGGCGTGCCGAACTTCTTCAGATATTCGGGCGAGGCATAGACGTGGAAATGCACCGAAAACAGCTTGCGCTGGATGAGGTCGGGCTGCGTCGGCTGGCGCAGCCGGATCGCCACGTCGGCCTCGCGCATGGCGAGGTCGAGCTCCTCGTCGGTGGTGATCAGCGTGATATGAACCTCGGGGTAAAGGTCGAGAAACTCACCGAGCCGCGGGGTGAGCCAATGAATGCCGATGCCCGGCGTCGTCGTCACGCGGAGATCGCCGTTCGGCCGCTCCCGGCTGTCGGTGAGTTTGGCGCGCGCGGCTTCGAGCTTCATGAAGACGTCGTGCGCGGTGCGAAACAGCAATTCGCCTTGCTCGGTCAGGATCAGACCGCGGGCGTGGCGGTGAAACAGCGAAACCGTCAATTCCTGCTCGAGCGCGCTCACCTGGCGCGACACCGCCGATTGCGACAGCCCAAGCTGCTCGCCCGCATGGGTGAAACTGCCCGCCTCGGCGGCGGCGTGAAATACTTTGAGCTTGTCCCAATCCATTGCTGATACTTTCTGCTCTCTCCGCTTCGGGAGAGATGAAAATTCACTCCGCGGCGAGGCGAGGCTCGGCCTCGCCATGCGCGGCCAGGAATCTTTCCGCTTCGAGCGCCGCCATGCAGCCCAAGCCCGCCGCGGTGACCGCTTGGCGATAGACCTCGTCGGCGACGTCGCCGGCGGCGAACAGGCCCGGCACCGAGGTCGCGGTCGAATGCGGCGCGGTCTTGATGTAGCCCGAAGGCTTCATCTCGACGGCGCCGGCAACAAGTTCGGTCGCCGGCGAATGGCCGATGGCGACGAAAATGCCGTCGGTGGGTCGCTCGGTCACCTCGCCGGTCTTGACGTTGCGCAACACCGCGCCCCTGACCTTGAGCGGGTTGTCGTCGCCAGTCACATCTTCCAGCACGGCATTCCAGAGCACCGAGATTTTCGGATTCTGGTACAGGCGCTCCTGCAGGATCCGCTCGGCGCGCAGATGATCGCGGCGGTGCACCAGCGTCACCTTGGCGGCGAAATTGGTGAGAAAGAGCGCCTCCTCGACCGCGGTATTGCCGCCGCCGATCACCAGAACTTCCTTGCCGCGATAAAAGAAGCCGTCGCAGGTCGCGCAGGCCGATACGCCATAGCCACGGAATTTTTGTTCGCCCGGCAGATCGAGCCAGCGCGCCTGCGCGCCGGTCGCAAGAATAAGGGTGTCGGCGACATAGACATCGCCGGAATCACATTCGAGCCGGAATGGCCTTCGGGCGAGCTCGACTTTGTTGACATGGTCGGCGACCATTTTGGTGCCGACATGGGCCGCCTGCTTCTGCATCTGCTCCATGAGCCAGGGGCCCTGGATGACGTCGGCGAAGCCCGGGTAGTTTTCGACGTCGGTGGTGACGGTGAGCTGGCCGCCCGGCGCGATGCCCTGGATCAGGATCGGGTCGAGCATGGCGCGCGCCGCATAGATCGCGGCCGTGTAACCGGCCGGCCCGGAGCCAATAATCACGAGCTTGGCGTGAATAGTATTCGACACCGGCGCTAACTCGATTGTTGCGGCAGATGTGGCGGGAACGGCCTGCCCGAATGCCCTGCAAGACCAGCCATTCTATGTAGAGATTCTATGGAGCCATGCAAGATACGCAACCCGGCGCACCCACAGGTCCAATAATGGGGGGAAAATGCCCTTTTCGCCGCGAAAATGGCCGCCGGAGGGCTATTTCCACTCCACTTTCATGACCTCGTAGGCCTTGGCGCCGCCAGGCGCGACCACCTCGACCTGGGCGCCCTTCTTCTTGCCGACGAGCGCGCGCGCCAGCGGCGAGGTGATGGAAATCTTGCCCTTCTTGGCGTCGGCTTCGGGCTCGCCCACGATTTGCCAGACCGCCTTTTTGTCGGTGTCCTCGTCGACCAAAGTCACGGTCGCGCCAAAAGTGATGGTGTCGCCGGAAAGCTTGGAAACATCAATGACTTCGGCGCGCGCGAGCTTGTCCTCGAGCTCGGCGATGCGGCCCTCATTGAGCGACTGGGATTCCTTTGCCGCATGATATTCGGCGTTCTCCGAAAGGTCGCCATGGGTGCGCGCTTCGGTGATCTGCTGAATGATCCGAGGCCGTTCGACCTGTTGGCAGTGCTTGAGTTCGGTTTCGAGCGCCGAATACCCCGCTGCCGTCATTGGTATCTTGTCCATCGGTCTCCAAACCTCCCATAGCCATAGAGACAAAATTCCAGTCGCGGGCCGAAGCATTGCTTGGCCACGCGACGGGAAGACTGGCTCTACACGTGCCGGCGCTGCGGCCGCCCCGATGCTCGATCAGACCCGGCCCCGAAATAGTCTTGCAGCGCACACACCTCGAAGTCGCCCCCGAGATAGGCCCTGATGCCCTGCGCTGCGGCGACGGCCCCTGAAAGAGTGGTGTAGTACGGGACTTTATGCAAGAGGGCCGCGCGGCGGAGCGAACGGCTGTCGTTGAGCGCGGTCGCCCCCTCGGTGGTGTTGAAAACCAGCTGTACGTCGCCGTTTTTGATGGCGTCGACGATGTGGGGCCGGCCTTCGGCGACTTTGTTGATCTTGACCGCGGGAATGCCGTTCTGGACGAGGTAGCGCTGCGTTCCCGACGTCGCCAAAACCCGGAAACCGAGGCTCGCGAGCAAGCGGGTCGATTCGAGAACGCGCGATTTGTCGGCGTCGCGCACCGAGACGAAGACCGTGCCGCTTTTCGGCACCCGCGTGCCGCCGCCGAGCTGACTTTTGGCGAAGGCGACATTGAAGTCGCGATCGATGCCCATCACCTCGCCGGTCGATTTCATCTCGGGCCCGAGCACGGTATCGACCTTGTCGCCGAAGCGCGCGAACGGGAACACCGCTTCCTTGACGCCGACATGGCTCGCGGTGGCCGGATCGAAGTCCAGCGGCTTGAGCTCAAAGCTCGCCAGCGATTCCCCAGCCATGATGCGCGCCGCGATCTTCGCCGCCGCAATCCCGGTCACCTTGGCGACGAACGGCACCGTGCGCGAGGCGCGCGGATTGACTTCAAGGACATAAATATCGCCGTCCTTGATGGCGTATTGCACGTTCATCAACCCGCCGACCTTGAGCGCGAGCGCCAACGCCCGGGTCTGACGGTCGAGCTCGGCGATGATCGCGGCGGACAGATTGTGCGGTGGCAGCGAGCAGGCGGAATCGCCGGAGTGAATGCCGGCCTCCTCGATGTGCTCCATGATGCCGGCGATATAGGTGTCCTTGCCGTCGGCGAGACAATCGACATCGACCTCGATGGCGTCGGTGAGATAACGGTCGATCAAGAGCGGGCGCTTGTCCGATACCGCAAGCTCCGACGGCCGGTCGAGAACGGCATTGAGCCGCGCGACGTAGCGGTCGAGCTGAAGCGAATCGTGCACGATCTCCATGGCGCGGCCGCCGAGCACATATGACGGGCGGATCACGATCGGATAGCCGATCGATTCCGCGATGGCGCGCGCCTTCTCGGGGCTCGTGGCGATACCGCTCTTCGGCTGCCGCAGTTTGAGCTGATCGAGCAATTGTTTGAAGCGGTCCCGATCCTCGGCGAGGTCGATAGCGTCGGGCGAGGTGCCAAGGATCGGCACATGGGCAGCTTCCAGCGCTTCCGCCAGCTTGAGCGGCGTCTGGCCGCCGAATTGCACGATGACGCCGTGCAGCGTTCCATTCTTCCGCTCGGTGTCGAGGATCTCGAGGACGTCCTCGGCGGTCAGCGGCTCGAAGTAAAGCCGGTCCGAGGTGTCGTAGTCGGTCGACACCGTTTCCGGATTGCAATTGATCATGATGGTTTCATAGCCGGCTTCCTTCAGCGCGAAGCAGGCATGACAGCAGCAATAATCGAACTCGATGCCCTGGCCGATCCGGTTCGGGCCGCCGCCGAGGATGACGACCTTTTTCTTGTCCGATGGCTTGGCCTCGTCGGCGATGCGGCCCGCGAACGGTATTTCGTAGGTCGAATACATATACGCCGTCGGCGAGGCGAATTCGGCCGCACAAGTATCGATCCGTTTGAAGATCGGCCGCACCGCGAGAGTGTGGCGATGCTGCGCGACCGCTTCGGCGCTGAGCCCGGTCAGCTGGCCGAGCCGTGCATCGGAAAAGCCCATGGCCTTGAGCCGGCGCAGGGTCGTGGCTGTCGCGGGCAGGCCTTTGGCGCGGATTTCGGCTTCGGTGTCGATGATGCCGCGGATTTGCGCCAGAAACCACGGATCGATGTGGCAGGCATTGTGAATGTCGGTGTCGCTCATGCCGAGCCGCATCGCCTGCGCCACTTTGAGGAGGCCGTCGGGCGAGGGCGTGCCGAGCGCGGCGCGGATCGCGTTCTTGTCATCCCCCTGGCCGAGGCCCGGAATGGCGATTTCGTCGAGACCCGTCAGCCCGGTCTCGAGCGAGCGCAGGGCCTTTTGCAGGCTTTCCGCGAAAGTGCGTCCAATCGCCATCGCCTCGCCGACCGATTTCATCGACGTGGTGAGCACGGGCTCGGCGCCGGGAAATTTCTCGAAGGCGAAGCGCGGAATCTTGGTCACGACATAGTCGATGCTGGGCTCGAAAGACGCCGGCGTCGCGCCGCCCGTGATGTCGTTGGCGATCTCATCCAGCGTGAAGCCGACGGCGAGCTTCGCCGCGACCTTCGCGATCGGAAAGCCGGTCGCCTTGGAGGCCAGCGCCGAGGAGCGCGACACGCGCGGATTCATCTCGATCACGATCATGCGCCCGTCGGCCGGGTTGACCGCGAACTGCACATTGGAGCCGCCGGTCTCGACGCCGATCTCGCGCAATACCGCGATCGAGGCGTCGCGCATGATCTGATATTCTTTGTCGGTGAGCGTCAGCGCCGGCGCAATGGTGATCGAATCGCCGGTATGCACGCCCATCGGGTCGATGTTTTCGATCGAACAGATGATGATGCAATTGTCGTTCTTGTCGCGCACCACCTCCATCTCGAACTCTTTCCAGCCGAGCACCGATTCCTCGATCAGGACTTCGGAGGTCGGCGAGGCGTCGATGCCGCGTTCGACGATGTCGATGAACTCCGCCTTGTTGTAGGCGATGCCGCCGCCGGTGCCGCCGAGCGTGAAAGACGGGCGGATGATGGCGGGCAACCCGATATCGTCCAGCGCTTCGAGCGCCTGGATCAGCGTCTTGACCTGCTGCGAACGCGGCGTGTCCAAGCCGATCTTGGTCATCGCTTCGCGGAACAGCTTGCGGTCCTCGGCCTTGTCGATGGCGTCGGCGGTGGCGCCGATCATGGTGACGTCGAATTTTTCCAACACGCCCATCTTTCGCAGCGACAGCGCGGTATTGAGCGCGGTCTGCCCGCCCATCGTCGGCAACAGCGCGAAGCCGCCCGGAACGGCATAGCGTTCCTTGGCGATGATCTTGGCGACCATCTCCGGCGTGATCGGCTCGATATAGGTCGCATCCGCCAGCTCTGGATCGGTCATGATCGTCGCCGGATTGGAATTGACCAGGACGACCCGATAGCCCTCGGCTTTGAGCGCCTTGCAGGCTTGGGTGCCCGAATAATCGAACTCGCAGGCCTGGCCGATGACGATCGGGCCGGCGCCGATGATCAGGATCGAGGAGATGTCGGTCCGCTTGGGCATTGCTTCCGTATATAGGGACACAAAAAAAGGGCGCGCTTCGTGCGCGTCCCTTGGGTCGGCGCCGGGACCCGGCCCCGCGCGGGTCGGGTCTTAGACCAGATTCGAGGGGGTGGGAAGGGACACCGGCCCCATGCGGTCAGGCCGGTGGATACGGGCCGCGAAAAGGTGGGCAGGCCGGCACAGACTAGCCTCGGATTGACATCTCGCCGAGGCCGTCGGCAGTCTGTCGACAAATAAAGCTAAGGGAGCGTGGCGCCGTGAATGTCCGTGCCAATGTGGCTGTTGCCAAGCCGGTGTCGAAACCGCCGTTTCGCGCCGAGCATATCGGCAGTCTTTTGCGTCCGCCACAATTGCTGCGCGAGCGCGCACGTTTCGCACGGGGCGAGATCGGCCAGGCCGAACTGACTCTCGCCGAGGACGCCGCCATTCGCGACGCGATCGCTCTGCAGGAACGCATCGGCTTCAAATTCGTCACCGACGGCGAATTTCGCCGCCGCTCCTATCACAGCTTTTTCTACGGCGAACTTGGGGAACTCCGCATCGACAGGCTTGGCGGCGCCGACGCGATCGCAACCGGTCAAGGCGAACAGGAGGGCGGCGGCCGCGGAACCCAACCCATGGCGGCGATCGGCAGCCGCGTGCGCTGGACCCATCCGATCAATTCAGCCGATGTATCCTTCCTCAAGGCGAATTCGGACCGGATGCCGAAGATCACCATACCGGGGCCATGCGCGCTCCACTTCCGCGGCGGCGATGCGGCCATCACCGCGAGCGTCTATGCGGACGTCGATTTGTTCTGGTCGGACATCGTCGAAGCGTTCACGCGCGAGCTTAAGGCGCTCGCCGATGCCGGCTGCCATTACGTTCAGATCGACGAGACGGCTTTTGCCAAATTCGGCGATCCCGACGTGCAGGCCATGCTCGCCGCGCGCGGTGACGAGTGGAGCGCGTTGATCGACAAATATATCGCGGTGACCAATCGGGTGCTCGCCGCGGCGCCGACCGAGATGCATATCGGCATGCACCTGTGCCGCGGCAATCGCGGCGGCCATTGGCATGCCGAAGGCAGCTATGAGGAAGTCGCCGAGCGGCTGTTCAATGCGCTGAATATCGCCTTCTACTTCCTCGAATACGACAGCCCGCGAGCGGGCAATTTTACGCCGCTGCGCTATGTTCCGGGCCACAAATCGGTCGTGCTCGGTCTCGTCTCGACCAAAGTGCCGGAGCTCGAGGACAAGGCTGCGCTGCGACGCCGGATCGACGAGGCGGCGAAACTCGTTGACTTGGACCGGCTCGCCATCAGTCCGCAATGCGGCTTTGCCAGCGTCGACACCGGCAATCCGGTGACGGGGGAAACGCAAGCGCGCAAGCTCGAACTCGTCTGCGAGCTCGCCCGCGATATTTGGGGCGAGACATAATAAAATCCTGGGGAGACAGATGACGCCAAACTCAGCGCTAAAAATTGCGTCAAAAACAATCGGACGAGTTTCAGCCACCGCGGCCCTCGCGCTGTCGCTTGTGGCATCGGCTGCCTACGCCGAGGACCAAGCCTATCCGACGCATCCGGTCCGCATCCTCGCTGCTTCGGCGGCGGGCGGAAACCCCGACGTGATGGGCCGGCTGTTGGCCGGCCGGCTCGGCGAGATGTTCAACAATCCCTTCATCGTCGAGGACGTGCCCGGCGTCGGCGGCGTGATTGCCGCCAAGCAAGCGCTCGCCGCATCGCCGGACGGCTACACGCTGATGATCAACGATTCGGGCGCGCTCGCGATCAGCATCGCGATGAATCCCGAGGCCAATTACACGCTGAAGGATTTTACGCCGATCACTGCGCTCGCGGCGCTGCCGACGGTTCTGGTGATCAAGCCCGCGGTCCCGGCCAATACGCTCGCGGAGTTCGTGGCGCTCGCCAAATCGAAGCCCGGCGCCATGAGCTTCGGCTCGGCGGGCTCGGGGTCGATTCATCAGCTCACGATGATCATCTTTGAGCAGCAGGCGGGGATCCAGCTCCTGCATGTGCCCTATCGGGGCGGCACCGGGCTCGTGAACGCGTTGTTGACCGGCGAAGTGGATGCCGGATGGTCCGGCATTTCCAATGTACTGGCCCTGATCAATACCGGGAAATTGCGCGCGCTGTGCCTCAGCGTCTTGGAACGCGACGTATCGCTCCCCGATGTGCCGACCTGCGCCGAGCTTGGCTATAAGGGCTTCGATGTCGCCACCATGCTGGGCCTGCAATCCTCCGCCGGCGTGCCGGCGCCGATCGTCGCCAAGCTGCAATCGGCGGTGGCGAAGGTCTTGCGCGAGCCGGAAATGGCCGAGCGGATGAAGACACTCGGCATCCACATGGCCGAGAACGGCACCGCGGCCTACGCAAAATTCATGCAGGGCGATCTCGACCGCTACAGCAAGGTCGTCGATGAGTTTAATTTGCGGATTAAGCAATAATAATTACGCGGGACGCCACAGTTTAACGAGCGGTCCTTCCACGCCATAGACCGGATCGACCGCGGGCGGCGGCACATTTGGAATCGTCAACAGCGCCGCAGCGTGCTCGGCCTTGCTGCCGCGGCAGAGATTGTATTTGCCCGCCGGCGGGTAGGCGCCGATCACCATGAGCTCGGCCGCCTGCGCCAGGCATTGATGGCCGGTGCCCGCCGGCAGGATGACGACGTCGCCCGGAGCGACCGCAATTTCTTCGCCGTTCTCGCCGCCGAAGCGCACCGTGGCGCGGCCGCGGGCGATGCCCATCGCCTCATGAATCATCGAATGATAATGCACATAGGGGTAGATGCCGTTGCGCCACATCTGGCCCCAGCCGTTCGACGCGAACACGTGCTCGATGACGTCTTCCGGATCGGGCGATCCGATCAGGTCGATGCCGCCGCGATAGAGAATAAGCGGCCAGACCGGGTGGTTCGGAATGCTGCCGTCGTCGGAGAATTTGTAGGTGATCGGACTTGGCATCGGTCTGTGACGGGCCAGGATTTCGGCAAATCTAACGCAGCTTCGGTTGAAAATGTCTGACGCCGATCGGCCGCGGCTCCCTTTTGGCTCACGAGCCTTTCGATTGGCGCATCATCCCGACAAACCGGTCGAACAGATAATGGCTATCGGTGGGGCCGGGCGAGGCTTCGGGATGGTATTGCACCGAGAATACCGGACGGTCTTGCAGCGCCAGCCCGCAATTCGAGCCGTCGAACAGGGAAACATGGGTTTCCTTGGCGTTTGCCGGCAGGGTTGAAGAGTCGACGGCGAAACCATGGTTCATCGAGGTGATCTCGACCTTGCCGGTGACGAGGTCCTTCACCGGATGGTTGGCGCCGTGATGGCCCTGGTGCATTTTCATGGTCTTGGCGCCGACCGCGAGACCGAGCATCTGGTGGCCGAGGCAGATGCCGAAGACGGGCTTCTTCTCGATCAGCGCGCGGATCACCGGCACCGCATAGACGCCGGTCGCCGCCGGATCGCCCGGGCCGTTGGACAGGAAAATGCCGTCGGGATGAAGCGCCAGGATATCGGCCGCCGAGGTCGTCGCCGGCACCACCGTCACCTTGCAGGCATGACCTGCGAGCTGGCGCAGAATGTTGCGCTTGATGCCGTAATCGATGGCGACGACGTTGAATTCCGCGTGCTGCTCGCGGCCGTAGCCTTTGTCCCATTGCCACGGCGTCTCTTCCCAGACAAAGCGCTGCCCCGACGTCACCATCGGCACGAGATCCATGCCGACGAGACCGGGCCAGGCTTTGGCGTCGCGCTTGAGCGTCTCGACGTCGAAGTTTCCGGAAGGCTCGTGCGCGATGACGGCGTTCGGCATGCCGTTCTGGCGAATGAGCGACGTCAGCGCGCGGGTGTCGATGCCGGCAAGGCCGATGACGCCGCGGCTTTTCAGCCAGGCATCAAGATCGCGCGTCGCCCGATAATTCGACGGCTGGGTGATCGCGGAATGCAGCACGACGCCGCGGGCGCCGGGCGTCGCCGCGAGATTGACGGTTTCGATGTCCTCGTCATTCGTTCCGACATTGCCGATATGCGGAAATGTGAAGGTGATGATCTGCCCCGCATAGGACGGATCGGTGAGGATCTCCTGATAGCCGGTCATCGCGGTATTGAAGCAGACCTCGCCGACCGCGTGCCCGGCCGCGCCGAAGCCGGTGCCTTCCAGTACGGTGCCGTCCGCGAGCACCAATAGCGCGGTCGCTCTGGGTTCGTCCCAGTGGGACTGCGGGGCTTTGGGTTGTGTCTGCATCGGCAAGGGCCTAAATCAAGCGCGCAGTCAGTGCGCTGCCCAATTGCGAGAGGCCTTAGCCGTGTTGCGCGACGATATCAACAGCGCCCTCAAAGAGGCGATGAAATCAGGCCAGGCGCTGCGCGTTTCGACGCTCCGCCTGATCAACGCCGCCATTCTGGCGCGCGAGACCAGCGGCGCCGAGCGCGTTTCGCTCAGCGACGCCGAAATCGTCGATGTGATGGGCAAGATGGTCAAGCAGCGCCAGGAATCCTTCGAGATCTATGAAAAGGCCGGCCGCGCCGAGCTCGCCGCCCAGGAACGCGAAGAGATCGAGATCATTTCGGCCTATCTGCCGAAGAAGATGTCGGACGTCGATGCCGCGCATGCGATTTCCGGCTTGATCCGGGAGATCGAGGCCGAGACGCTCAAAGACATGGGCCGCACCATGGCGGCGCTCAAGCAGCGCTTTTCCGGGCGGATGGACTTCGCCAAGGCCGGCGCGCAGGTGAAGAAGCTTCTCGGGGGTTAGCCGTCATGCCAGCATCGATGCCGCCGTGTCTCATTCGCGGCGTGCGCAGCGTCGACTTCGCCGTCACCAATCTCGACGAAGCTGCGCGCTTTTACGAAAGCGTGTGGAATCTTGCCCCGGTCGAGGGGCGCAACGATGCGCGCTACTTCCGCGGCACCGCCGCCTATCATCATCTCGTCGGTTTGCACGACGGGACGAAGCCTGCCGTCGTGCGGATCGTGTTCGATGTCGCCGACCGACAAGGCATCGACACGCTGCATCGCGCGATCATGGCGGCTGGCGCCAAGCCTACGGCGCCGGCAGAGCTGACCGCCGCCGGCGGCGGTTACGGCTTCGGCTGCAAGGATCCTGATGGCCGCAATCTCGGTTTCGTCTGTGGGGCCGCCGATCACGCCGACACCTCGGACCGGCCCGACCGGCCGCGCAAGATCGCCCACGTCAATCTCAATGCTTTGGACTTCGATGCGACGCTGGCCTTCTTCACCGGTGCGCTCGGCTTTCGCGTCATCGACGACAATGCGCCGTTGTGGTTTTTGCATTGCGCCAATACCGATCATTGCTCGATCGTCTTGGCGAAAACCAATCTGCCGACGCTCAATCATGTCGCCTTCGAGGTGCCCGACTTCGATTCGGTGATGCGCGGCATCGGGCGCATGAAGGACAACGGCTATCCGATCGAGTGGGGCCCGGGCCGTCATGGGCCGGGCAATAACGTGTTCGCCTATTTCTGCGGGCCCGACGAAGTGCCGCTCGAATATACCGCCGAGGTCGAGCAGGTCGACGACAGCTACCAGCCGCGTCCGTCGTCCTATTGGAAATACGCGCCTGGCCGCTCCGACCAGTGGGGCATCACCCAGCCGCGGTCGCCGCGCTACTATCGGGTTCAGCGCCTGTTCGGCTACACCGCCGACGGGCATGAGATGAAGTAGTGGAGGAAAGCGCGGCCCGGCGTGGTCGCCGCGCTGGAGCCGCAGCCTTAATCCGACTGTGGATAACCGGGACAAGCCCGCCCGGCCTTGTGACCCGAGCCGCCTGCCCTATCTTCGCGCCGGTTCTGCGTTACCCTTGGGCGAATCACCATGCGCTTTACCCCGCAATTCCTCGACGAACTGCGTGCGCGGCTTCCGGTTTCGGAAGTCGTCGGCCGCCGCGTCAAGCTGCGCAAAGCGGGGCGGGAGTGGAAAGGGCTGTCGCCCTTCAACAAGGAAAAGACACCGTCGTTTTTCGTCAATGATCAGAAGGCGATGTGGTTCGACTTTTCGTCGGGCAAGAACGGCAACATCTTCGATTTTCTGATCCTGACCGAGGGCGTGAGCTTCCCCGAAGCCGTCGAGCGGCTCGCCGCGCAGGCCGGCGTGCCGCTGCCGGTGGTGACGCGCGAGGCGGCCGAGCACGAGGAGCGCCGCAAGACCCTCAACGATATCGTCGAGCTGGCGGCGAAATTTTTCGAAGCGACTTTGGCGTCGCGAAACGGCGCCCGCGGCCGCGGCTATCTGCTCGACCGCGGTCTTACGCCCGCGACCCAGCTCAAATTCCGCCTCGGCTATGCACCCCCCGACCAATACGCGCTCAAAGAGCATCTCGGCGCCGCCAAGATCTCGGTCGAGGACATGGCGGAGGCAGGCCTTGTCGTCACCGGCGACGACATACCGGTGCCTTATGACCGTTTCCGCGACCGCGTCATGTTCCCGATCAGCGATTGGCGCGGCCGCGTCATCGCCTTCGGCGGCCGCGCGCTCGATAAAGAGGTGTCGGCCAAATACCTCAATTCGCCGGAGACGCCGCTCTTTCATAAGGGCGCGACGCTTTACAACATCGCTGCCGCCCGCAAGGCCGCCCACGAAGGCGCCCGCGTGATCGCGGTCGAGGGCTATGTCGATGTCATCGCCATGGTCACGGCGGGCTTCGAGGCAACGGTCGCGCCGCTCGGCACCGCGCTCACCGCCGACCAGATGGGGCTGTTGTGGCGCATGGCCGACGAACCGGTGCTGTGCTTCGACGGCGACGAGGCCGGCCGGCGCGCGGCCTATCGCGCGCTCGATGTCGCGCTGCCGCTCCTGAAAGCCGGCAAGAGCCTGAAAATCGCGACTTTGCCCAATGGCCAGGACCCCGACGATCTCGCGCGCTCGGGCGGCCGCGAGGCGATCGAGGGCGTGCTGTCGGCGGCGCGGCCGCTGGCGCATATGCTGTGGACGCGCGAGAGCGAGGCGGGAGCCTTCGATACGCCGGAACGGCGCGCAGCGCTTGAGGCGCGCCTTGCCGAGGTCACGGCGACGATCGGCGACGAGGCTGTGCGCCGCTATTATCGCCAGGATTTTTCCGAGCGCTTGCGCCAGATGTTCGCGCCGCAGCGGTACTCGTCCGCCGATAATTCGGGCCGCCGCGGCTTCGACCGCAAAAACTTCGACGGCAAGAACTTCGACGGCAAGAACTTCGACCGCAATAATTTTGGCGAGCGCGGCGGCGCCCGCTCTGCCCGGCCGGCTGTGCTCGCCCGCGATCAGGCTTATGTGGCGGTGAGCCCGCATTTGACGGCAAGCTCGCTCCATCGCGGCAATCGCGCGGCCATCCCGCGCAATGAAGCGCTGATCCTGCAGACGGCGCTCAATCACCCTTGGCTCTTGCACGAGCATCTCGAGGAGCTCGCCGAGGCCGAGTTCCGCCATGCCGATACACAGAAGCTCAAAGGGGCGCTGATCGATGTCTTCGCGCACCACTTTGCGGACGGTTTCCGTAAGGACGCAGGCCAAGCCGGCGAAGCGGCAAACTCCGAAGAGGCAGCCGCCCTTGCCGCGGAGCTTACCCGGCGCGGCTTCGCCGACCTTGTCGAGCGGATCGCGCGCACCATCACTTCGCCGTCGGTCTGGGGCGCGCGGCCGGACGCCGGCACGGCCGATGTTTTGCTGACGTGGAAGCAGCTTGTCGCCTTGCATCGGCAGTGGCATTCCCTAACTAGGGAACTGAGGGACGCCGAGACCGCGCTCGGCCAGGACAATACCGAAGCGAATTACGCGCGGTTACGTGATGTCAAAGCCCGGCTGTCCTCGCTCGAGGGAACTGAGGCCCTGGTCGAGGGGTTCGGTGCTTCATCAGGCCGGGTAGCAAAGTCGATTTGAACGGCGGCGAACGGCTTGGGAGACGGCGGTATCCGGGCTGAAATTTAGGCAGCGGATCGCTGGACTCCTGCGGCGGCAAGGGACTAAGAGGTCGCCCTCGCTGTTTAAGGTTAGTCGGAGCTTAACTGAGTTCCGGCAAGGATCGGACCTCGATTCGGGCGGTGCCAGGGTGGGTTTCCACTCCGGCGCGGCCCTTTTCGGCCGTTGGCGATGCCGATATCGGTGCAAACCGGGTCGGTTGAGGCCGGCGGTCCAACAAAAAAGGACCAAAGGGCGTCGGTTCCCTCACCGGCGCCAGGTCGCAGTGCCCGGTTCCCCGGTATTCCCTTGGGTGTGAGACTCACGCCATAGGGTAGGGGACCACGGCGCGCCCCTTGGAGACGAGACATGGCAGGTAAGAGCGTGGCCACCAAAATCCCCCCGACCAAGGCCAAGGCGGCCGCGCCGAAGGATTCCGACGCGCCGGAGAAGGAAACCCCCGAAACCCCGGACGCACCGCTGCCGCTGCTCGATCTCTCCGACGCCGCCGTCAAGAAGATGATCAAGCAGGCCAAGAAGCGCGGCTACGTCACCTACGAACAGCTCAACGCCGTCATGCCCTCGGAAGAAGTCACCTCCGAGAAGATCGAAGACATTCTGGCGATGATGAACGAGATGGGCATCAACGTCGTCGAGACCGAAGAGGCCGAGGCCGAAGAAGGCGAGGAAGCCCGCGAGGAGCCTGAGGAGGAGGAGGCCGAGTCCGGCGACCTCGTCGAGGTCACGCCGAAGACCCCCGCCAAGTCCGAGGCCAAGGAGCCGGCCGAGCGCACCGACGATCCGGTGCGCATGTATTTGCGCGAAATGGGTTCGGTGGAATTGCTCTCGCGCGAGGGCGAAATCGCCATCGCCAAGCGCATCGAAGCCGGCCGCGAGGCCATGATCGCGGGCCTCTGCGAGAGCCCGCTGTCGTTCCAAGCCGTCATCATTTGGCGTGACGAATTGAACGAAGGCAAAGTCTTCCTGCGCGACATCATCGATCTCGAAGCGACCTATGCGGGTCCCGACGCCAAGCAGGTGGCGCCGGCGGGCGCGCCCGGCGATCCCGCGGTCATGGGTGGTCCGGTCGGCCCGAACGGCATGCCAAACGGCGGTGGTTTCGCGCAACCGGTGCAGGCGGTTTCGCCGCCCTCGGCGCCTCCCGGCGCCACGCCGTTCAAGCCGCAGCCGGCGCCCGCTGGCGACGGCGAGGATGGCGCCGAACAGGCCGCCATCTCCGAAGCCGAGATGGACGAGGACGATCTCGAAAATTCGATGTCGCTCGCCGCCATCGAAGCCGAGCTCAAGCCCAAAGTGCTCGAGACGTTCGACAAGATCGCCGATTCCTTCAAGCGGCTGCGGCGGCTGCAGGAACAGGACATCCATAATCGGCTGCACTCGGAATCGCTGACGCCGAGTCAGGAGCGCAAATACAAGAAGCTCAAGGAAGAGATCATCCAGGAGGTCAAGTCGCTGCGGCTCAATCAGGCCCGCATCGATGCACTGGTCGAGCAGCTTTACGGCATCAACAAACAGCTGGTCGGCCACGAAGGCCGGCTGATGCGCCTTGCCGAAAGCCACGGCGTCGCCCGCGAGGAATTCCTGAAGAATTATCAGGGCTCCGAGCTCGATCCGCGCTGGCTCAATCGAGTCTCGAAACTCTCGGCCAAGGGCTGGAAGAATTTCGTCGCCCGCGACAAGGACCGCATCAAGGATCTGCGCACCAATATCCATGCGCTCGCCACCGAGACCGGTCTCGAAATCGGCGAGTTCCGCAAGATCGTCCACATGGTGCAGAAGGGCGAGCGCGAAGCGCGCCAGGCCAAGAAAGAGATGGTCGAGGCCAACCTTCGCCTCGTCATCTCGATCGCCAAGAAATACACCAATCGCGGCCTGCAATTCCTCGATCTGATCCAGGAAGGCAATATCGGATTGATGAAGGCGGTCGATAAGTTCGAATACCGCCGCGGCTACAAATTCTCGACCTATGCGACGTGGTGGATCCGGCAGGCGATCACGCGCTCGATCGCCGACCAGGCACGCACCATCCGCATTCCGGTGCATATGATCGAGACCATCAACAAGATCGTGCGCACCTCGCGACAGATGCTCAACGAGATCGGCCGCGAGCCGACGCCGGAAGAGCTCGCCGAAAAGCTCGGCATGCCGCTCGAAAAAGTGCGCAAGGTTCTGAAAATCGCCAAGGAGCCTCTGTCGCTCGAAACTCCGATCGGCGACGAGGAGGATTCGCACCTCGGCGATTTCATCGAGGACAAGAATGCGATCCTGCCGATCGACGCCGCGATCCAGTCGAACCTGCGCGAAACCACGACCCGCGTGCTCGCCTCGCTCACCCCGCGCGAAGAGCGCGTGCTGCGCATGCGCTTCGGCATCGGCATGAACACCGACCATACGCTGGAAGAAGTCGGCCAGCAGTTCTCGGTGACGCGCGAGCGCATCCGCCAGATCGAGGCGAAAGCGCTGCGGAAACTGAAGCATCCGTCGCGAAGCCGGAAGCTGCGGAGCTTTTTGGATAACTAAGGCAAAATTCGCCTCTCCCCTTGCGGGAGAGGGCGAGACCGCTGATGTCAGCCAGAAAGCGCACAATCGAAGTGGACGACGCAACCGCAGTCGCGCTGGAATCGCGTGCCGCTGAGGTCGGTTTGTCGGTGCCTGAACTTCTGGCGGAAATGATCGCCATGGAAGGCACATCCAGCAAATTGTCGGATGCCGAAATGAATGAGTTGGATCGGCAATGGGCCGCGATCAAAGCTGGCGAGCCGACGGTCGCTCACGACGACGTTGTCCGTTGGCTTGATACCTGGGGGACGACCCGCTTCGGGCCCTGGAACGGTCAATGAAACTTGAGTGGTCCGCCACTGCGCTGGCAGATCTCAATCGTTTTGCCGCCTTCTTTCACGACCGACACCCGCGTTTGGCAAAAATCATCGCAGCGGAAATCAAACATAAGGCCGCCATCCTCTCGGAACATCCCAAGATCGGCCGGCCGATCGAGGGACGTTCGGAATATCGGGAGCTTGTGCTGGAAATAGCCAACGCGAAATACATCTTTCGCTATGTCTTTGACGGCGGACGCCTAGTCATGCTGCGCGTCTTCCATAGCCGCGAATCGCGCGAATGAACTTCCCCATAGGCGAAGCGTGCTCTTGGAAAAACTAAATGCCCGATTCCGGCTGGTCGCTCCATCCTCAACTTGAACATGACACAATGCCGGTTGGCGACCTCGGCCTGTCGCGGGTCGTTGCGATCAACGATGCTGACTTCCCGTGGCTGATCCTGGTGCCGCGGCGCACGGGCGTGACCGAGATCGCCGATCTCGGCGCCGATGACGCCGTGCAATTGACCGCCGAAATCGCCCAAGTGTCGCGCGCCCTCAAACACGTCACCGGTTGCGACAAACTTAATATCGCGGCGATCGGCAATATCGTGCCGCAGCTTCATGTCCACATCGTCGCGCGGCGAAAGGACGATCCGCTATGGCCGAAGCCGATTTGGGGCGTTGCGCCGCCGCGCGCGGGCGATAGTGCGGCGTTTGCGCGCTTCGTCGCCGCAGTTCGAAATGGCCTAGCCTTATAACGGCCGGCCAACGTAATTGGCGGCTTACAGCGCCGCGACCGCGCTCACCTCGATCAGAAATTGCTCCTGCACCAGCCGGTCGATGATGAGCAGCGTATTGGGCGGATAGGCGCCGTTCTTGAACAGTTTTGGGAACTCGCGGGTGCGGTAGGTCATGAATTTCGGAATGTCTTGTGAGTGCACGAGATAAGTCGTGAACTCGACGATGTTGGCGAAGCCCGCGCCCTGCGAGGCGAGCGCTGCGCCGAGATTGGCGAAGACCAGCCCGCATTGCGCGTCGAAATCGGCCGGCGCCTTGCCGTCCTTGCCGGCGCCGACTTGGCCGGCGATGAACAGAAACTCCGATGCTTTCACGCGGGTGATCTGTGAATACTGCCCGAGCGGTTTGCCGAGACTTTCGGGATTGAGGATTTGAATTTGCGGCGGTGACATCACGGGCTCCGGTGTGAGGATGATCGGAACCTTAGCTTGCCGGACCGGATGAGCAAAGCGAGCCCTTGCGCATCGCGCCTGCGCTCCCATCTCTCGCAGCGGGGCAGAAAGATGGACGGCATGAGCTACTTTCGTAGCGCCGGATTTGGCCGAGGCTTCGGTGATAGAGCCTTCGGTGACAGAGCCTTCGCCGGGTTCCAATCCACGGGCGGTGGACGTTATGACGCCAACTCGCGGCGCGCGGCTATCGACCGCATTGATCGGCTCGCCACCTTGTTCGACACCGCTTTCATCCTGCCGGGCACCAATGTGCGCTTCGGCGTGGAGTCGCTGCTGCGGCTCGTGCCCGGCATTGGCGATGCTGCCGCGTCGGCGCTGTCATGCTATTTGCTCTACGAGGCGCATCGGCTCGGCGTGCCGCGTCTTCTCTTCGCACGGATGATCGCCAATGTGCTGCTCGAGGGAACGGCCGGCGCCGTGCCGTTTGCGGGCGACGCGTTCGGCGTATTCTTCCGCGCCAACCGGCGCAATGTCGCGCTGTTGCGCAAGCATTTTGCCGGCGAAATCTAGTGCCGCGGCCCTTACGAGTACTCTTTCGCCCGCTTCTTTTCGCCCGAGCGCATGATGGTCTGGATCTTTGCCAGCGGCCGGCCGGATTTCTCGGCGATCTCGCGGTCCTGCTCGATCAGGAAGCCGTGCGCCGGCTTGTCGCCATCAAGGCCGCCCAAGAGGGCCCGCGGAACTTTGCGGTTCGAGCGCTGGGTGCCATCTTCGTAGATGACGTCGAACATGACGAATTCGGAATTCAGTCCCGGTTTTCTCGGCATTGTTATTCTCCTTGTCACCGTTACGCGGGATAGAAATGAAAACACCGGCGCCATTATGGCGCCGGTGCCATAATCGAACCGTTTAGTTACGCCGCTTGCAGGTTAACGGCGGCGGACTTGCCGCTGCGCCGGTCGGCTTCGATGTCGAACGACACCTTCTGGCCTTCGACCAGCGAGCGCATGCCGGCGCGCTCGACCGCCGAGATGTGAACGAACACATCCGGGCCGCCGGCATCCTGCACGATAAAGCCGTAGCCTTTTTGGGCGTTGAAAAACTTAACGGTACCTTGAGCCATCATAGTCTCCTCAGAGTCGCAAAACACGTTTGCGGCCGTGCGAACCATTCGCACGGTCTTCAATCCGGATTTTGCGTGGTCTTGAGAAAGGCCCGTTGTAGCAGGCGAGACGGCAAGGCAGGCTAAATCGCGAATGGCGCCTACATAATGGCGTACGCCCGATTTTGCAATCGGGCTTCCGGCCCGAGGCCGCTAACCTATTCCAGGGCCTCGACGATCCGGATGTCGCGCACCGCGCCGTCGCCGAGCGCCTTGAGCGCTGATTGGTAGCCCGGTGACTGATAGGCGGCGATGGCTTGGTCGACGCTCGGGAATTCGGTGATGACGATGCGCTCCTTCTGGCCGGCTTCGAAAGCCGCCGCCGCGGTGGCGCGCGCGAGATAGCGGCCGCCGAACGGCGCGGTCGCGCCCGGCGCGAGCAGCGCATAGGCGGCGAGCTTCTGCGGATCGGAAATCGAACGGTAGGAGGTGACCCAATAGGCTTTCGGCATTGCTAAACCTCCGTGAGCGTAAATCTGGCGGCCCGCAATTTTGAGCCGCAAATCTCAGGCGTGAGAGGCGGCGTCAGGCAAGCCCTTCGACGATGCGCAGGTCGCGCTCTACGGCATTACCGAGAACCTTCAGGGCGGCCTGATAGCCTTCGCTGTCATGCGCGGCGGCCGCCTTGTCGACGCTGTCGAACTCGATCAGCACCGTGCGCTGCTGCAGGCCCTTCTCATAGGCCTTGGCGGCGGTGCCGCGGGCGAGAAAGCGCCCGCCGCCGGCCGCGATGGCGGGACCGGCGAGCTTGGCATATTCGGCGAGCGCTGCCGGATTGGACACCGAGAAATAAGTCGCCACCCAATAAGCCTTGGCCATGAAGTCCTCCCTTGTTCGGGCGGGAGATTATCAGAGGCCGGCTGCAAAAAGCGAGGCGGCCGAGGCAGGAAATTCTAGGCGACCAAAAATTCCTTCAGCGTGGGATCGTCCTGCACGTCCTTCATGCGCTTGAGGAGCGAACGCAGCGAGGCGATCTCGGCCTCGAGCATGGCGACGCGATGGGCGACTTCGGTCGCGCTCGGTCCGGCGGCGACGGGACGTTCGTCGGCCACGAAGGCAAGCCCGATCTCGTCGTTCTTGCGCCAGGTCACGCGCGCGCGCAGCGTCAGCTCGCGCTGCGGGATGTAGATTTCGAGCATGTCGGGCAGCGTGATGGTGTCGGAGAAGATGATGCGCGCGCCCTTGTCGGACAGATCGCGGATCAGGCAGGCGAGCGCGCCGCGCTTGCGGCTGACATAGACGAAGCCCTGCAGGAAACTCTTCGACCGTCTCGAAATACGGCGTTCGCCCATAGCAATCCCCAACGACAGGAGGTTACGGAAAGCTTACGCCGAAGCTGATTAAAGTCGTCTTACCTGCGGAGCCGTGTAAACTAAACGAGTAAATTCAATGGCTTGACAGCAAGCTGCGACGCAAAGCCGCCTTACAATCGCAAAGCGCGCGATCACCAGACCGCAAGCATCCGGCCGAAATCGAAGATGATCGCCCCGAAGGCGCAGGCCGCGAGGCCAAAACCTACGACGCCGAGCATCACGGCGGAATTCACTTTGGCGATGGTCGCTTTATCGATATGGGCCTTGCCGGCGAGATGGAGCATGAGCGTCCCCTTGGGTCTTCCCCTTGGTCGTTCCGTGGCAGAACATCTTCCCCCGCTGTCAGCGCCCCTCCCATCAAACTATTAAACAACGACTCAAGTGTATCAGTATTGGCATTCGCGGCAAAGCAGCAATGCGAGAACTGCGTGGCTCTACGCATAACCGCGACATAAACCCCTCCCCACAAACCCGGTCGCCAAGGAGCGCCGTCACGTCTAAATTCGCTCACACCAAGACCGAACAAAGACAGCCGGAGGGAAAACGCGATGCAGGTGTTCAGCGTGGTGCAGGAAGCCGAATTCGATCCGAAGAAACACGTCGAGAAAATCCTCGGCACGGTCGAGCACGGCGATTTCACGGTGGCGTGCTGGGAGCCCGGGCAGATCAGCCCCTATCATTGTCATCCCGACGCGACCGAGATCTATTTCTGCTTCGAAGGCGGCGGCATGATGCGCACGCCCCATGAAACCGTCGAGGTGAAGCCGGGCGGCTTTGTGGTTCATCCGCCCGGCGAAGTGCACGAATACTCAAACGGCCCGCACCGCACGCTTTTATTCCGCGTCCGTTACGGCGCCGACATGGCGTCGCGCCATGTCGAATGGCGCGGCCACGCGGGCTTTACCCAAAGCGCCGAAGACGCCGACTATTACCGGCGCCATCCGGTGGCGGCCTGATACGCGCTATTGCATCGAGCGCATCGATCGCGGTCCGGCGGGGCCCGCATAGGTATTGTTCGGCTCGCAGAAATCGACATTGCCGCGGCGCGACGCCATGCATTGCTGCATCGAGGTGTAATAACAGGACTGCGCCGGGCCGGTCATCAGGCACCAGGCGTAGCTAGAGGTCGACTGCGCCTGCGCGCTCGATCCGCCGAACGCCGCCGCCACCAATCCGGCCGCCACCATGGTTGCGGACAGTTTAATCACGCGCATTGTCTTCTCCGTATTTCTGGTTTTCCGGCACTGAGGCCAACAACACCGGCGCTCGGCGTCTAGTTCCTCACGATTTCGTCATTGCGAGCAGCGTAGCGACGAAGCAATCCAGGAGGCGCGCGCCGAGCTGGATTGCTTCGCTGCGCTCGCAATGACGAAGGCCCTCGCCATCACGGGTGACTAACGCGCCGCGCCTTGCTACGACGCGCTGGCAAAAAGGGAGCCCAGGGGAAATCATGTTCAAGAAACCGCATTGTCCGGTGATCGCGATCGAAGAGCATTATTGGGACGACGAGCTGTCCAAGACTTTCGTCGGCGGCGAGGCCGGCCGGCCCGGCGAGCAGATGACGCGGCTCACCGATCTCGGCGCGCTCCGCATCAAGGAGATGGACGAGGCGAAAATCGACATCCAGGTGATCTCGCACGGCGCGCCGGCGACGCAAAAGCTTCCCGCCGATACGGCCGCAGCGCTCACCCGCCGCGTCAACGATAGGCTGCATGCGGCGATCGCCAAACATCCCGATCGCTTCGCAGCTTTCGCGGCGCTTCCGACCGCGGTGCCGGACGCCGCCGCCGACGAGCTCGAACGCACGGTGAAGCTTGGTTTCAAAGGCGCCATGCTGCACGGGCTTTCGAACGACACCTTCCTCGACGACAAGAAATTCTGGCCGATCTATGCGCGCGCCGAAGCCCTCGACGTGCCGATCTACATGCATCCGTCGCTGCCGCAGGCCGACGTGCGGCGGGTCTATTACGACGATTACGTCAAGGACTTTCCGATGATCACGCGCGCCACCTGGGGCTATACGGTGGAAACCGCGACGCTCGGCATCCGGCTCGTCCTCTCCGGCGTGTTCGAGAAATATCCAAAACTGAAA
Organism: Xanthobacteraceae bacterium; assembly: GCA_049282655.1. Taxonomy (GTDB): domain Bacteria; phylum Pseudomonadota; class Alphaproteobacteria; order Rhizobiales; family Xanthobacteraceae; genus BOG-931. Next base: position 16,649 of record JBAPUM010000052.1, on the reverse strand, counting down.
ATCATCCTCGGCCATCTCGGCGAGACGCTGCCGTTTCTGGTCTGGCGCGTCGATCACACGCTGGCGCGGCCGGGGCAGAAGGCGATGAGCTTTCGCGATATCTTCTGCGAGCACTTCTATGTCACCACCAGCGGCAATTTCTCCAATCCGGCGCTTCTTTGCTGCGTCATGGAAATGGGCATCGACCGCATTCTGTTCGCGGTCGACTGGCCGTTCGTCGCCAATCCGCCGGCGACCCAATGGATGGAAAGCGTGCCGCTCTGCGATGAAGACAAAGCCAAGATCCTCTCCGGCAATGCCAAGCGGCTGTTGAAGATGTGACCTCTTTGACCTCCCCCTGCAGGGGGAGGCCGCCCGCCTCTGGCGGGCGGGTGGGGGAAGTGCACGGCGAACAGCAATGTTCGAAAGTGCACCTCACCCCGCGTCCCTTCGGGCCGCGACCCTCCCCCTGCAGGGGAGGGTGTCAGCCAATCAGCGGCCGACGCCGCCCATCGATCCGGACAGGCCGCCGGTCGCATAGCTCGGCGCATAGCCGGTGTAATGGCCCTCGGGCACGGCGGAGTCGTAGTAGCCCGTATAGGCCGACGGCGTCTTGGCCCGGTTGGTGTGCGCCTTGCTGGTGGCGGCGAACGACGGCGCGGTCATGGCGAGCGCGACCAGCACGCCCAAAGCCGTCACGATTGCTTGCTTCTTCATTTCAGTCACTCCGGCATTCCAATGTTGCAATGTTCACGAGCGCGCGGGTCTCCGCCGCCCGGTCCAGCATGTCTCTATGCGCGGCGCATAATTCAAGGTGTCCATTGGTATGATCGCTTCACCTGCATCATGCGTCATGCATTTCTCGTCGTATGACGGGCAAAACGCAGCGGGCTTTCATCGCTGCCTCAAATCAAAGTGAAAATATTTTCCATTCGCTCACCCAAAAACGCCGCGCAGGCAGCCGCGACCGGCATGTGTTGCAGATCACAAACAGATGACACGAAGCCGATTGCCGCAAAGCGAGGCAACCAAAATGCGTGCGGTAAATTTGAGCAGAACGCGCCGGTGCATAGATCGTCATTCCGGGGCGCGCGTAGCGCGAGCCCGGAATCCATAGCCACAGAAGGTGCAGAACCGTCTCTGGGGGCCAACGCAGCGCACCTCATCGTCGCCGCCTCCCCCGTAAACGGGGGAGGATTTAGGCAACCCTACGCCGCCTTCTTCCACAAAATCTCCGACGCCCTTCGCGTGCCTTCCGCGAGCGAGGCAAGCTTCATCCAGACGATCTTGGTGTCGACCTGAACGCGGCCCGCGAAAGTGCCGAAGCCGCAGTCGACGCCGGCGATGACGTTCTCGCGGCCGACGGTGTTGGCGAAATTGAGGATGCGGTCGGCGACGACTTCGGGGTGCTCGACGGTGTTCACCGTCGAATCGATGACGCCCGGCACGATGATCTTGCCGTGCGGCAGCTTTACGTCGCGCCAGACTTTCCATTCGTGCTCGTGGCGGGCGTTCGCCGCGGGAAAAGACACCGCCATGGGTTTTGCGCCAAGCACGACGTCGATGATGTCTTTGAGCGGCACGTCGGTGTGATGCGGCGCCACCGTCGAGCCCCAGCACAGATGCATGCGCATGCGGTCGGCCGGAATGACGGCGACGGCGTGATTGAGCGCCGCGACATTCACCGCGATGATCTTGCGGAACTCGGCGAGGCTTTTGTCGAGATAGACGGTGTGGCGCAGCATGGCGAGGTCGGGGCAATCGAGCTGCAGGATGAAGCCCGCATCGACGATCGCCTGGTATTCGCGCTTCATCACGTCTGCGAGCGCGTAAACGTAAGCCTCTTCGGTTTTGTAGTGCTTGTTTTTCAGATAGCGCGCGATCTGGCCGGGCGACGGCGAGGTCATGAAAAGCTCAGTGGCCTTGCCGGCGCCTTTGGCGGCCGCGATCGCGCCTTTCGAAAGTTCGATATCGGCGAGCGCGGCTGAAAAATCCTTCCAGCCGACATCGCCGGTGCAGGACGGGCGGTGCTGGAACGGCGAGGCGAAATGGGTGAGGAGCTGCGCCAGTTCCGGGAATTCGGCGTCGCCGGTGCCGAGCGGCGGCGAGCTTTCGCCTTCGTAGCCGGTGAGGCGGTCGAGCACATGCACGGTGTAATCGGTGCGGCCCTGTTCGCCGTCGTTGACGATATCGATGCCGCATTCGATCTGTTTTTCGACCACCTGCGCGATCGCCTCGCGCACCGCGGCCATTAGCTCTTTCTTGCGCGCGCCTGGATTTTTCTGTTCGGCGAGCAGTTCATCGACCACCTTGGCGGTGCGCGGCAGGCTGCCGGTGTGGGTGGTGAGAATGCGATCGTGGCTCCGTTTCATTTTGTGTTTGCCTGCTTTGCTTTGCGAGTTCGTGTGGCGCTTCCTCGGCGCGGATATTGGTGCGTCCACGACATTGCCGCAAGCCAGGGTTAGAACTAGCGTGCGAGAAAGTGCCGCGGATGGGCGAGATCGGATGGGATCGTGCCCCCGCTATAATCGGCAAAGCACCGGCATAAAAATCGCCGGGCCGACGGGGAGGGAGCGCGATGACGAAATCAAAAACAGAATTGCCGCATGATTCTTTTTCGCTGACGCGGCGCGGTGTCGTGAAAACCGCGGGCGCGCTCGCGGCCGGCATCGCCGCGCCGGCCATCCTCGGCACTCGCGCAGCCTATGCGGATTACCCGGACCGTCCGGTCAAGATCGTGGTCGCCAATACGCCGGGCGGCCCGTCCGATCTGATCGGCCGCATTGTAGCAGCCGCGCTCGGGCAATCGACCGGCAAGACTTTCATCATCGAGAATATCGGCGGCGCCGGCAGCAATCTCGGCATGGGCTATGTGGCGCATGCCGAGCCCGACGGTTACACCATCCTGCTCGCTACCAATGCTTTTTCGATCAATGCGACGCTCTACGAAAAAATTCCCTACGACCCGTTGAAGGATTTCGTCGGCGTCAGCGAATTGGGCTCGTCGCCATCGAGTTTTTTCGTGCGCGCGGACCTGCCGGCGAAGACCATGCAGGACGCGATCGAGCTCGCGCGCGCCAATCCGGACAAGTTCAACATTTCGACGCCGCCGATCGGCACCGCGGGCAGCATCCAGGCCGAGCTGCTGAAAGTGCGCGCCAATCTCCCGAAGCTCGTCTCCGTGGTGTTCAAGGGCGGCGGCGATTCGATGGAAGCCGTGCTCAACGGCACCGTGCAGATGACCGCGGGCTCGATTCCGCCCGCCATGCCGCATATCAGGGCCGGCACGCTGCGCTGTCTCGCGGTGCTGGCGAAAAGCCGCTGGCCCGATCTGCCGGATGTGCCGACCATGGAAGAAGTCGGCTACAAGGATTTCGTGCTCGCCGTCGACGCGGTGCTGTTGGCGCCGGCGAAGACGCCGCGCGAGAACGTCAAATGGCTGGAGGCTGCGACGCTAAAGGTCCTCGGCACGCCGGAGATGAAGACGCGGATGTTCCAGGCGGGCTTTGCGGTGCGGGTCGCCGGCGCGGACGCCGCCTGGACGCGGGTGACCAACGAGATCGCCATGTTCCGCGACGTCCTCACCCAGGCCGGCATCAAGAAGATGCAGTGAGGGAGAGTCAGGCGATCTCTATCCGGTCGCCCGGCGCGATCTCGCCGCCGTCGATCACTTCGGCATAAATCCCGCAGTCGGCGTGGCCGAGATGGCGCAACAGCGTCGGCGGAATTTCGAGATCGCGCAGCCCGGTCGAGGGATCCACATTGGTGGCGGCGCAGCGGACGATGCGCTTGACGATTTTCAGGCGCGCCTTGCCGATGGTGAGCGTCTGGCCGACAAGTTCTAGCTCGCTCCAGGCCGGCCAGCCTTCGACGTAGACGTTGCCGCGGAAGCGCAGCGGCTCGACCGCCGCCCCGACCATGTCCTCGATCGCGGCGACCGAGGCGAGGTTGATAAACGACACCACCTTTTTGGCGACATCGGAAAAGCTGTGCCCGCCGCCATGCACAATCTTCGGCGGCCCGCGCAATTCATCGGCGCAGTAGGCGGCGAAAAAAGCTTCGACGGCGGCGCGGCCGTCGGCGGTGCGCAGATTGGCGCGGATTACATTTTCCTCTCCCCCTTGTGGGGAGGGGGAGGGGTGGGGGTCGGGAGGGATTTTTGCAGGCGTCGACGCAGCCGACATCCCCTCCCGCCCCCCCTCCCCCGACAAGCTTGCACTCGGGCGCGCGCTAGCGCGGCCCGGGTGGGGGGAGGGAGGAGTGATCGTCAGCGTGTGGCTCTCCTGATCGAACGCCGTGCGCAGGCTCGCGAGCCGCTCGTTCTTCATCAGCATCAGAAAATGCGTCTTCGATAGATAGCACGGCGCGATGGGGTCGAAGCCCGACGGGCCGTTCTCGATCGCATAGAGCCGGTCGCCGGGCAGCGTCTCGCCGGGCGAAAGGGCTATGCGCGGGAGCGGTTCCGGGGTGAGGCCTTTCACGGGATAGCGGTAGATGGAGTGGATGTGGGGCATGCCGTTCTATTCTCCCTCCCCCTTGTGGGGAGGGTGGGGTGGGGGTCGGGAGGTGGCTCGCGGCGAAGACGGCTGCGACCTTTATCTGCGTGAGTTTACCACCTCCCGATCCCCACCCCTGCCTCTCCCACAAAGGGGAGGGGAATTTTCTTAAGCCCATCCGGCCCTCTTTTCCCGGCCGCGCGAGCCCCCATATTTTGGGACGATGGATCGCCTCTCGGGGGATTCATCGGCGACGGGTTCCTTGATTTGCCTCAGGGGCGCCCGCCGCAACTCCGTGTAACCCAGTGACGATATTCCGGCCGCGCCTTTAAGGGCGCCGGGATAGGCCGAGGGACTAAAACCATGAATTTTGAGAAATATACCGACCGCAGCCGCGGTTTCGTGCAGTCCGCCCAGTCGCTCGCGCAGCGTGAGGGCCACCAGCAGTTCGCGCCCGAACATCTGTTGAAAGTCCTGCTCGACGACCCGGAAGGGCTCGCCGCGGGGCTGATCGACCGCGCCGGCGGCAACTCGCGCGCGGCGCTGCAAGCGACCGAAGCGGCGCTTGCCAAGCGGCCGAAGGTTTCCGGCGGCGGCGCCGGCCAAGTCTATCTCGATCCGGCCCTGGCGCGGGTGTTCGACACAGCCGAAAAGGCCGGCGAGAAGGCGGGTGACAGTTTCGTCACCGTCGAGCGCCTGCTGCTCGCGCTCGCCATGGAGAAGGGCAGCGAGGCCGGAAAGATCCTCGGCACCGCCGGCGTCACGCCGCAGACGCTGAATGCCGCGATCGAAGCGCTGCGCAAAGGCCGCACTGCCGATTCAGCTTCGGCCGAAAATGCCTACGACGCGCTGAAGAAATATGCCCGCGATCTGACGCAAGCCGCGCGCGACGGCAAGCTCGATCCGGTGATCGGCCGCGACGAGGAAATCCGCCGCACCATCCAGGTGCTGTCGCGGCGCACCAAGAATAATCCCGTGCTGATCGGCGAGCCCGGCGTCGGCAAGACCGCGATCGTCGAGGGTCTGGCGCTGCGCATCGTCAACGGCGACGTGCCGGAAAGTCTTCAGGACAAGAAGCTCCTTTCGCTCGACATGGGCGCGCTGATCGCCGGCGCCAAATATCGCGGCGAATTCGAGGAGCGGCTGAAAGCCATCCTGCAGGAGGTCGTCGGCTCGGCCGGCGCCTATATCCTCTTCATCGACGAGATGCACACCATCATCGGCGCCGGCAAGGCCGACGGCGCGATGGATGCCTCGAACCTGCTCAAGCCCGCGCTCGCGCGCGGCGAATTGCATTGCATCGGCGCCACCACGCTCGACGAATACAAAAAGCATGTCGAGAAGGACGCCGCTTTGGCGCGGCGCTTCCAGCCGGTCTATGTCAATGAGCCGACCGTCGAGGACACTATTTCGATTCTGCGCGGCCTGAAGGAAAAATACGAAGCCCATCACAAAGTGCGCATCACCGACGCGGCCCTTGTCGCGGCGGCGACGCTGTCGCATCGCTACATCGCCGATCGCTTCCTGCCCGACAAGGCGATCGACCTCATCGACGAGGCGGCGGCACGCCTGCGCATGCAGATCGATTCCAAGCCCGAGGAGCTCGACAATCTCGACCGCGAAATCGTGCGGCTCAAGATCGAGCAGGAGGCGCTCAAGAAAGAAAGCGATCCGGGCTCGAAGGACCGGCTGAAGCGGCTCGAAAAGGATCTCGCGAGCCTGCAGGAAAAGGCCGACGCGCTCACCGCGAAATGGAAGTCCGAGAAGGACAAGCTGTCGTCGGCCGCCGAATGGCAGAAAGAGCTCGACAAGGCCAAGAACGATCTCGCCGACGCCATCCGCCGCGGCGACTATCAGCGCGCCGGAGAATTGCAATATGCGACCATCCCGCAGCTCGAAGCCAAGCTGAAGGCGAGCGACGGCGCAGCCGCCGGCGCCGGCACCTCGACTTTGGCCGAGGAGGCGGTGACCGCCAATCACGTGGCGCAGGTGGTGTCACGCTGGACCGGCATTCCGGTCGACCGCATGCTCGAAGGCGAGCGCGAAAAACTTCTGAAAATGGAAGACGCGCTCGGCAAGCGCGTGGTCGGCCAGACCGAGGCCGTGCACGCGGTGTCGACCGCGGTGCGGCGCGCCCGCGCGGGCTTGCAGGATCCGAACCGGCCGATCGGTTCGTTCATGTTCCTCGGGCCCACGGGCGTCGGCAAGACCGAACTGACCAAGGCTTTGGCGCAATATCTGTTCGACGACGAGCATGCGCTGGTGCGCATCGACATGTCGGAGTTCATGGAAAAGCATTCGGTCGCCCGCCTGATCGGTGCGCCGCCCGGCTATGTCGGCTATGACGAAGGCGGCGCGCTGACCGAAGCGGTGCGGCGGCGGCCCTATCAGGTGGTGCTGTTCGACGAGGTCGAGAAAGCGCATCCCGACGTCTTCAATGTGCTGTTGCAGGTGCTCGACGACGGCCGCCTGACCGACGGCCAGGGCCGCACCGTCGACTTCCGCAACACGCTGATCGTGATGACCTCCAATCTCGGCTCCGAATATCTGGTCGCCCAGGCCGAAGGCGAGGACATCGAAGCGGTGCGCGGCCAGGTCATGGCCGACGTGCGGGCGCATTTCCGGCCGGAATTCTTGAACCGGGTCGACGAGATCATTCTGTTCCATAGGCTCAAGCGCGAGCATATGGGCCGCATCGTCGATATCCAGATCGAGCGGCTGCAGAAGCTCCTGGAAGATCGCAAGATCACCGTCGCGCTCGATGCCAAGGCGCGCGAATGGCTCGCCGAGAAGGGCTACGACCCGGCTTACGGGGCGCGGCCGCTCAAGCGCACGATCCAGAAGTCGGTGCAGGATCCGCTCGCCGAGCTCATTCTCTCCGGCCGCATCAAGGACGGCGAGAAGGTCAAGATCTCGGCTGGGCGCGACGGGCTTGTCTTCAACGGTGCGGAAGTGAAGGCGGCGGCGTAAACCTGTGATCCGCTCGTCCCCGCGAAAGCGGGGACCGAGCAGTCTCCGCCGTGCGACTGATGATACGCCCCACTATCCCTTTCGATCAGCAAGCGCACAACGTCGTGCCTCACCAGCTCGCTCAAGGTCGCCGCACGAAAGGACGGCAAGCGAACGCTTGTCGATATGGCGTCGCTCAAAGCCTATTACGAGTCGAGGCTTTGAGCGTCTGCCGCGGGTAGGTGTGCTGGATAAGGGGGGCTAAGCATGAACTGGCCCGCGCTCCGCCACCGCTGACGTTTTCTTGAAAACAATCAGCAATGGGATGGCGACAAGCGTCGCGATCATCAACAGCTTGTAATCATCGATGTAAGCAATGATCTGCGCCTGTTGGGTAATCGTGGCGTCGAGCGCGGCGCGTCCGGCGGCAGACAGCGGATTCCAGAAGCGCGTGACCGCCGGGCTCTCGAACACCCGGTTCACCGCCGTGACATGCTGCGCGATGTCGGCGTGATTGGCCTGCGTATTGCGTGTCAGCAGAGCGTTTACTACTGAGATTCCGGCGCTGGAGCCGATGTTGCGCGAGAGATTATAGAAACCAGCGCCCTCGGTCTGCTGCCCGGGAGATAGCGTGGACAGTGCCACCACGCTCAATGGCACGAAAAGAAAGCCAAGTCCGATGCCCTGGACCACGCCGATCCAGATAAATGTCCATTGTGAAATGTCCGGCGTCCAGCCGGTCATCAAGTAGAACGGCCAGACCGTGAGGCCGAGCCCGACGCCAAGCAAGAGGCGCGTATCGACGCGGCCGATCAGCGTCCCGACAATCAGCATGGCACCCATGGTGCCGATGCCGCGAGGTCCCATCACCAGGCCGGCGGTGACGACCGGATAATTCATGAGGTCCTGCAAATAGGGCGGCTGTAACGCCAGCGAGGCGTAGTAAGTGAGGCCAACGATCGCGACGAATAGCGTGCCGGCCGTGAAATTGCGGTTGCGGAACAGCGCGGGCCTCACGAAGGGTTCCTTCGCCGTAAAGGTGTGGACGAGGAATAGATAGAACGCCGAGGCGGCGACGATCGCTTCGATTATGATCTCACCGGAGTCTAACCAATCGAGTTGCTCGCCGCGGTCGAGCAGAACTTGCAGGGCGCCGATCGCCAGGCTGAGCGTACCGAAGCCAAACCAAGCCAATTTCGCCGTGGCATTGCGTGCGGTCTCGGTCAGAAAGACCTTCAAGCCGAGGAAACAGAGAATGCCGATCGGCACATTGATGTAGAAGACGTAGCGCCAGCTGTAGTTATAGGTCAGCCAGCCGCCGAGCACTGGGCCGAGCACGGGGCCGGCCATCAATCCGACGCCCCAAATCGCCATCGCCGATCCTTGCCGTTCCGGCGGGTTGATGCTCAGCAGCACGGATTGCGCGAGGGGGACGGTCGCAGCGCCGAATGCGCCTTGGAGGATGCGGAACAGCACGATTTGCGTGAGTGACTGCGACATGCCGCACAGCATCGAGGCCACGGTGAAGCCGGCGACGGAGACAAGGAACAGGCGCTTGGCTCCGAACCGCGCGGCAAGAAAGCCTGTCGGCGGCGTCATGATCGCGGCGGCGGCGAGGTACGAGGTCAGCACCCAGTCAATCTGGTCCTGACTCGCCGAGACGCTGCCTTGCATATAAGGCAGCGCGACATTGGCGATGGTTGTGTCGAGCGCTTGCATGAGTGTGGCAGCCATTACGCAGACGGTAAGCGCCGCCCGGTTGCTGCCAGCTGCCTCGGGCTGCGTAGGCATCACTGTCTAACTACAAACGATCGAACAGCGCGGTCACGAAGTGCGGGAAACCCCGCGCGTGACCGGTGTCGACTGCGATTGCGAGACTCATTCCGGCGCGCAGCGGCGGCAAATTCTTATCACTCGTATCGATGCGTACGCGCATCGCGATCCGCTGCACGACCTTCACCCAGTTGCCGCTGGTGTTCTGTGCCGGCAGCAGCGCGAACTGTTGTGCTGCCGCTGGGCTGATGCTCTCAACGACGCCATGCCATTCGGCGTTCGGGTACGTATCGACCTTCACCGTTACGGATTGTCCAAGCCGTACGTAGGTCAACTCCGTCTCTTTTGGGGTCGCGTCGCCCCAGAGGTGATCCATATCGACGAGATAAAACGCGGTCGTCGATGCCGCGAGGTACTTACCGGGCGCGATCGAAGGCACGCCCGTCACCACGCCGCCAAACGGCGCTTTGACGACGGTGTCATCAAGCTGGCGCTGCGCCTCGTCCACCTGCGCTTGCGCCTCCAAATATTGCGGGTGCTGCGTCGACGGAATATCCGGGTTGCCGGCGAGCTTTGCGAGCTGCACCGCGGCTTGCTGACGCAGAGATTTGAGCTTGTTCTTATCGACTGAGAGCGAGGAATTCGCCTGGTCGTAGGTGGCCTTGGAGGTGGTGCCGTTGGGCAAGAGCGACGCGTCGCGATTATAGGTCAACTGATCGAGATCAACTTGCCCTTGTTGCGCATCCGCATCGCTCAGCATGCGCCGGTAGTCCTCCTTCATCGAGTCGATGGTCAGCGCGGTCTGGGTGAGGTTGGCCGTTGCATTGTCGAGGGCGATCCGGAACTGCCGGGAATCGAGACGGTAAAGAACCTGGCCAGCCTCGACGCGCTGGTTGTCGGTGACGCCGATTTCTTTGACGATGCCCGAGACGTCGGTCGAGACGCCGACCGTTTCGGCGTTAATGTATGCGTTGTCCGTCGACATCACTTGGCCACCCGTGACGTACCAATAGCCGCCGCCAATCAGCACGAGCGGCAGCACCAGATACAATACCCACCGGACCCAGGGCCGGCTTAAAAGATCCGGTGCCTTCTCGGGCGTGGCGACCGTCTCGGCCGGCTGCTCCGGTTGCTTTTGCGGCGCATCGGGTCTCGGAGCTGGCGCCTCTGCTCTCTGCTCCGGGTGTTCTTGTCGCGCCTTAAGTCTCGCGCCCGGCGGATCCCCGGGTTTCGCGGGCAGCAAAGCTAATTTTGAGTCTGTGGCCATGCATGCTCCATCACAGGCGTCGCGTCGTCGTGGTTAGCAATCACAGCTAACGGATTGCTATCTTTGGTTTTGGCCTGGACCAGGAAGGCATCTGCGATGACGTCGGCTTCAGTGGATCCGGCCTTTTTCAGATCAGTCGTGAGCTACTTGATGGCCAAAACTGCTAAGGCGGTTCCGAAACACCCGGCGTCAGAGTGAGCGCGGACACGAATGTGGTTCTATGGATGGTAGAATTCCTGCGTACTAAAAAAATCCCTTTCTGAGGCGAACCTAATTCAAGCCGACGCACCACTTAATCGTTCCGCTATTCACAAAATATACCGAGTGTATTTTGGCTTTGAAGGGGTAAGCGCCGCGAGGCCGCGCGAATGGCTCGCCGAAAAGGGTTACGACCCGGCCTACGGGACGCGGCCGCTCAAGCGCACGATCCAGAAGTCGGTGCAGGATCCGCTCGCCGAGCTCATTCTCTCCGGCCGCATCAAGGACGGCGAGAAGGTCAAGATCGATGATATATCGCTGGATTCCCGCTTGCGCGGGAATGAGCGGATTTTTAGCGCCACGCGAAGGTCCATCAGCGGAAGTCGAACCAGGATCGACGCGGCTGATCGCTGGCCGCGTCTCCTCCAAAATCAATTTCAATGTCAGCGGAATATATGTGAGCAGTTCTGCTCAGTAATCGATGGAGGAGAATTTTATTGATTATTCGGGGAATTAGGAGATCGCAATGAACGTTGTTCAGCCTATTCGCCGCGAAAAGGGCGCACACGGAACGGAACATCGAGCAATCGTCGATACCCACCGTCACCCGTGGGGACAAAAAATGCAGTCCAAAATAGAGGAGCGAGGCCTGCTCGACCCGAAACAAGGATTCCCGCAGACCAACGCCCTGGACTTGATGGCCTATCGGGAGGTTTTCGATCTGGACTACGCCATCCCTATCCAGCGCGAGGGCGGCATCACCCTCAGCCTGATGACCAATGGCGGCGAGGTGGAGTGGCTTGCGCGGGATCTGCTCCAAGGCAGCACAGTCGAGGGTCTCAAGTTCTTTAACGACGAATACGTGGATATCATGGATCGCTATCCCGGCGAGTTCGCACCGACGGCCAACGCACACGCACTCGAAGAGGCCTGTCGGCCAGTTGTTGAGGAGATGATCCGCCAGGGCGGCGCCAAGGCAATTGCAGTGGCGTCCAGCTATGGCGACGGCGCGGATCGCGTCTTCCTCGACAGCCCCAAGGCTGAATGGCTGTGGGAGTTTGCGGCAGCGAATGACATCGTAGTGCACATCCATCCACCGATGCAGTCGATCGGGCATGAGTCGCTCATGCAGTACCGCCTCAACGAGGCCGTTGGACGCCCCTTCGACTCGACCGTTAACGGCGCTCGAATGATCGCCTCCGGCGTGTTCGATCGCTACCCGAAGCTGCAGGTGCTGATCGTCCACATGGGCGGCGGACTCGCGTCGATTGTTGGACGCCTCGAATTCAATTGGCATCTCAACTACAACGGGATCAAGAACCCGCCGGTGGGCAAGCCGTACACGAACAAGCGGTCGCCGTTCGACTATTTCAAGACCAACATCCTGGTCGACACCATGGGGTTCAATGCGATTGGAGTGCGCGCCGCTATTGAGATGTGCGGTGTGGACCGAGTGGTGTTCGGCACCGACTTCGGTCCGGTACCATACGGGATCAAAGAGCATGTGCAGATCGTCGAAGACGTGCTTTCGAGCGCGGCCGACCGCGACCTCGTGTTCTGGAAGACAAGCAACAGAATATTCCGCCTGGGCCTGGTCGACGCCGATCTCACCACCCCCGCTGTTCTCTCGGCGATAGCGTGATCCGATTGAATTGAATCGGATTTGCCGGCGGGATTGCGTTCCAGCCCTTTATTTTGGCGAGCGTCTTTATCTGAAGGACGCACGCCGACTATTTATGTAAGGAAAGCTCATGGCGAAAACTGTGGTCATCAGCGCATCCTCGCACGCCGAGCTGCACTCCGCCCCGGCGGCTAAATCGTAGCCCAAACCTAACGATACCTTTGTCGGGCTCCACGACTTCGTATTTGGCGATGGCAAGACTCTGGCGGTCACATGAATCTCGCGCACCCTGCTGTTTGGGCTTCGGCTCTCGGCTCTTTCCTGCAGCGCCTCCCGCACGAGTGCTGACGAGCGTCACCGCGGAAGCGGGGACCCGGCAGTCCCGCTGTACGACTGATAATGATATCTCGGGAATGAGCGGAATTTCAGCGCGGCGTAACTACCGCCTGGTTCAGGCGCTCGCGCACGTGCTCGACGAAATAGCGGGCCGGCCCTTTCGGCAGACCTGCGACCACCAGCGGGTCGAGCCCGCCTGAGCTTTCGACGCTGATGGTGTCCCAGAAGAAACCGCGTGTGTGCGAGACTTCGGCCACATGCGCCATCGGCAAATGTTCGTCGGTGCGCCGCCACGGCGTCAGCCAGAACGTGACGTTGCTGGTGGAGATGCCGATATGGTCGGCGATCATGCCGGCCGGGAAGAACAGCCGCGTCAAGCTGAAGTGGAACAGCGCCCACAGCCGGCTCGAACGTACCTCGAGGCAATCATCGGCGGCCATGATTTCCGATCAGCGTTGCGCGACGTGGGGAGACGGCGTGTGCGACAGCACCGCATCGAGCTGGTCGCGATCCTTGTCGAAGGCGGCGAGCGTCGCGCCATCGAGCACGCGGCCGCGCGGCAGCTTGATCCGCATCGGATCGACAAAGCGATCGTTGACGATGATTTCGAAATGCACATGCGAGCCGGTCGACATGCCGGACGAGCCGACAAAGCCGATGATCTGGCCCTGGCGCACATGGCTGCCGACATTGAGGCCGCGCGCGAAGGCGGTCATGTGGCCGTAGGCGGTTTCGTAGCCGTTGGCGTGGCGGAGGCGGACATATTTGCCGTAGCCGCCCTTCAGCCCGGCCTCTTCGACATCGCCATTGCCGGCGGCGAAGATCGGGGTGCCGAACGGCGCGCCCCAGTCGACGCCGCTGTGCAACTCGCTGACGTGCAACAGCGGATGGGTACGCCAGCCGAAGCCCGACGTCACCATGCCGTTGGCGACGGGCTTGCGCACCAGGAATTTTTTGGCGCTGACGCCGTCTTCGTCATAGTAGTCGTAAACGCCGTCGTCGGCGGTCTGGAAGCGATAGTATTTCTTGCTGTCGCCGCCGACGGTCAGCGCCGCGTAGCGGACTTCGTCCTTTGCATCGCCTTTGGCGTCGCCGTTCTCGTCATCCGAATAGAGCACGTCGAACGAGTCGCCGGGCTGGACCTTGCGCTGGAAATCGACGTCGTAGGAATAGATGCGGATCAACTCCTCGATCACCGAATTCGGCACGTTGTTGCGCAGCGCGGTCTCATAGATGCTCTGATAAAGCCGCACGCCGCCACTATCGTCGTCGCCGGGCTGGTCCTCGCCGGTGTCGGCGATATCGGTATCGATATTGCGGATATCGACCGGCACGTATTGGCCGAGGTCGGACAGCGCGACCGCGGCCGTGATGCCGGAATCGCCCGCGATGATGACGCGCAGCGGCTGCACGTGACCGAGTCCTGCGGGCGTCATCAACACGCGTAGTTTTTGGCTTTCTTTGAGGCCGCCTTCGAGCGCCGCCGGTCCGATGACCGCGATGATGGCCTTGATCTCATCGGGCGCGGCGCCGAGCTCGCGCAGGATCGAGCCGACCGTCTCGCCCTTTTTGACCGGGATCATCCGCTCGCTCCAGTCGGCGGGAGCGATCTGGCTCGTCTTCGGCAACAGCGTGACGTTCTCCGGCACGACGTGTGGCTGGAAATTGAAGAAGGCCCCGGTATCGCCTTCGGCGGCGTAGCTGAGCTTGAGGTTGGGCGTGCCGTCGGCGTTCATGGTCAGCGACGGGCCGGCGCCGGCGCGCGACGCCACGTCGCGCACGCGATCGAGGACAGCATCGAGCGGCAGCTGCGTCGATTGTTTGACCTTGGGCAAGAGCGAATTGAGGTCGCATCCCGCCGGTGCCACCTTGCCGCGCGGCGCCGCCGGCGCGAGATCGCAGGTGACGAAAGTAACCTCGGCGTCCGGTTCGGCGGCCGGCGCCTGATCGTCGCCGACGACGCTGTCGGAAAGAAGCTTTTGCGGATTGAACGGCGGAATATTGGCGGACAGATCGGTGACGGTCAGTGAAAGATTGCCGCTGACGCGCACATAAGACCGCACGCGGACGAGTTCGCGATTGCGAACATGCGTGGAGGTTGGGACGCGCAGCGTGGCGCGGGAGACGCTCGGTTCGCTGAGCGCCGGCAGCCGGTCGGTCTTGCGCAGCCCGCTCAAATGGTCGCCGATGCTCGAAATGGCGCCGCGCAACGCGCTCTCGACGCGCTCGGGGGCGCTGGCGAAATTGGTCTCGCCGTCAAGCGACGCAAAAACGGCGCCGCCCATGAGGGCCGCGCCGCACAGTCCGGTCAGGATCGTTCCGCTAAACCATTGGACCGAGAGCCGGCGCCGATCGACGAGGCCGCCGCCGCCGTCCACCGAGAGCGGCGGCTCGTGGCCGAGATCGATCACATCGGCGGAAAACCTCCGGTGATGCACTTCTCTCGCGCCGCGGAGCTTCGCCTGGTCCAAGATGGTGTCCCCTGACCCCGTTTCCGTACGAGATGTCCCGCACCCGCGATCGCGCACGCCAGTTTTTTGGTCACCTGCCCGGAGTGCCCAACTCTGCGGCAGGTTTTCAGTCCCTCGAACACGATGCCCCGGCCGTTCGAAAGCGTCAACGCGACGGCGACCCAAGGCTATAAGACCCAAGGCAATAAAACGTAAGAAGTGCTGTCGCTTACCCCTTGTCGGTATGCCCCCGCGACTGCGCAAAGAACGACGGAGGAATGTGGCCGCAGTGCGGCGCAAATCGCCATTCGCCTTTGCGGATGCGGGGCTTAAAGCCCGGTAAAAATTGCCGGTATTTGGCTCTTGTTCACAGCGCAATTGTTGTCGAGCGAATGGTTGACAAGGCCAACACGTGGGGACTATATACGCCGCTCTGGACGCGCCGCCGCCTGGCGCGATGTCGCGTCCGCGAAGCCCCTCACTGTTCACACGGTGACCGAGCATCCGGCCATGCTCTTAATGGCCATGTTCGCGTCGCCGCGTCGGATGAGAGGGTTTTAGTTTCTCCGGCTCAGGCCGGAGAGGTCTTGACGACGGAGCCGCGAGGTTCCGGGCTGTTTGACAAGTGAATCGGAAGAAAGAGAAACGTGGACGGCGGAGTCCTTGCGGACCGCTTCCTCGAACGGAGAGGGCTTCGGCTTTATCTGTAACAGGGACGGTCATGGAAGAGACTTTGGCGGTCGACGTTTTAAGGTACATCGCACCGGCCGTTTGAGTTTTCGGGCGCAAGCCCGGATGCGAAATCGGACGGAGTGGTGGACCTCGTCAAACGTGTGATCTGCCAGAATCAAATCTCCTCCAACTTGAGAGTTTGATCCTGGCTCAGAGCGAACGCTGGCGGCAGGCCTAACACATGCAAGTCGAGCGCCCCGCAAGGGGAGCGGCAGACGGGAGAGTAACACGTGGGAACGTGCCCTTTGGTTCGGAACAACACAGGGAAACTTGTGCTAATACCGGATAAGCCCTTACGGGGAAAGATTTATCGCCAAAGGATCGGCCCGCGTCTGATTAGCTAGTTGGTGAGGTAACGGCTCACCAAGGCTACGATCAGTAGCTGGTCTGAGAGGATGATCAGCCTCACTGGGACTGAGACACGGCCCAGACTCCTACGGGAGGCAGCAGTGGGGAATATTGGACAATGGGCGCAAGCCTGATCCAGCCATGCCGCGTGGATGATGAAGGCCCTAGGGTTGTAAAGTCCTTTCGACGGGGAAGATAATGACGGTACCCGTAGAAGAAGCCCCGGCTAACTTCGTGCCAGCAGCCGCGGTAATACGAAGGGGGCTAGCGTTGCTCGGAATCACTGGGCGTAAAGCGCACGTAGGCGGCTTTTTAAGTCAGAGGTGAAATCCTGGAGCTCAACTCCAGAACTGCCTTTGATACTGAGGAGCTTGAGTCCGGGAGAGGTGAGTGGAACTGCGAGTGTAGAGGTGAAATTCGTAGATATTCGCAAGAACACCAGTGGCGAAGGCGGCTCACTGGCCCGGTACTGACGCTGAGGTGCGAAAGCGTGGGGAGCA
>JBAPUM010000051.1:0-21461 GCA_049282655.1 Xanthobacteraceae bacterium | reverse complement strand
GATGCTGGCCCATGCCGAGATAGTCGTTCGAGCACCAGATCGCGACCGGCTTCGGCCCTTCCGGCGAATGCCACACCGCATGCGGAAACCGCCCGGCAATGCGCTCCAAATCGGCAAACACCCGATAACGCCGCTCGTCATGCAGCCGCGACAGCGCGCCGGTGAAGTAGCCGTGGTAATTAATGTCCGGACGGTCGGCGGGATAGTTTTTCGGATAGGTCATTGGCAAGCGTCCCCCGGCGCCAAGCCGGAATTGAGCCATACGGCAACCAGACCGGAGTAGTTCTAAAAGCGTCCCGGCCCCTTTGTCGAGGACCTATAGCCGCGGTGCGGTGTCCGGGTATTGATCCCGGTCAAATTTATCAAAAGCGCTATTCGGCCGGTAACTTAGCTAGACGGCCTTGGCCAATTTAGGCACCGCTCCGGCCGCGTCGTGAATGTGGGCGGCGGTCTTTCCTTTCAGCCAGGGACTCCAAGGCTCCGGCGGCACCAGACCCTCGGTCACCGAGACCGGCAGAATGCGGCCCTCGTCGGTGATGCGGCCGATCATGACCGGCTTGTAGAGGTGGTGGGTCTTGGCATCCATCCGTACCGAGAAGCCGCTTGGCGCGGTAATGCGGCGGTCGGCAAGAGCCAAGCGTACTTTATCGACATCGGTCGTGCCGGCGGCTTCGACCGACGCCGCCCACAGCTTGAAGCCGATCCAGGTCGCCTCCATCGGGTCATTGGTCATGGCCTCGCGATTGCCGGTGAAGCGGCGCCATTCCGAAATGAAGGCGCGGTTCTCCGGGGTCTCGAACGCATGCAGATAGTTCCAGGCCACGAAGTGCCCGCTGACATTGGAACGCTTGAGCGCGGGCAATTCGGCCTCGTTGATCGACAGCGACATCACCGGAATGTCGGTGGCGAGGATCTCCTCCTTCGCCAGTTCGCGGAAGAAATGCACGTTGGCGTCGCCCGAGATGGTGGCCACGATAGCGGTGCGGCCGCCGCGCGCGAAGCGGCGGATTTCCTCCACCACCTCGCGCCAGTCGGTTTCGCCGATCGCGGTATAGCGTTCCGCGCAAGCCGTCACGCCTTCGCTCGTCAGATAGCCCTTGAGCACCGCATTGGTGGTGCGCGGGTAGATGTAATCCGTGCCGACCAGAAAGAAGCGGCGGATGCCTTGGCCGCGCAGGAAATTGACCGCCGGTATCGCCTGCTGCGGCGGCGTCGCCCCGGTATAGAAAATGTTGCGCGAGGATTCTTCGCCCTCGTATTGGCTCGGATAGAACAACAGCGCGTTTTCGCGTTCGACGATCGGCAGCACTTCCTTGCGCGACGCCGAGCTCCAGCAGCCGAAAATCGCCGCGACCTTGTCTTCGGTGATCAGCTTTTTCGCGAGTTCCGCCGTGGCCTTGGGATCGGAGTGCGGATTGACGATCACCGGCTCGAGCGGACGCCCCAGCAATCCGCCCCGCGCGTTCTGCTGCTCGATCATCATGACCAGGAGTTCCTGCAGCGGCCGTTCGCTTGCCGTCATGGTGCCGGACAGCGAATGCAGGATGCCGATCCGGATCGAACCGAATTCGAGGTCGGCGAAATAGCGCGTCACCGCATCGACCAGCCATTGCGAGCGGCCGAGCAGGTCCTCGGCGGTGGCCATCACGCCGTTGCCGGCCTCTTCGACGCTCGTGGCGATGGTCGAAATCTCCGGCAGCACGCCCGCGACCTTGCCGGCGACCTGCTCGGCGCGATTGCCGATGCGATTGATCTCCTCGGCCTGGTGATCGAGGATTCCGGTCAGTTGCCGGTTGACGCCGCTCATGATCGAGACGCTCGACGAGACGCTGGCGATGGCTTCGACCGTCTCGTTCACGGCGTGCTGGATGTCATGGACCTGGGCGCTGATTTCGCCGGTCGCCTTCGCGGTCTGCTGCGCCAGCGTCTTGACCTCGGAGGCGACGACCGCAAAGCCGCGGCCGGCGGCGCCGGCGCGCGCCGCTTCGATCGTGGCGTTCAGCGCCAGAAGCGATGTCTGCGACGCGATCGCCTCGATCAGCTTGACCACGGCGCCGATGCGCTCGGCGGCGGCGGCGAGACTGCGCACCGTGAAATCGGTATGGCCGAGATCGGCGATGGTGCGCTCGGTCGCGTCCTTGGCGGCCGCAGCCTCGGTCGTGCATTTTACGATCAGCGTCAGCAATCCGCGCGCGGCTTCGGCGACCGCGCCGACGTCGCGGCTGGCGACCGAGGCGGCATCGACCGCCTGCGTCGTGCGCCGCGACATGTCCTTGTTGCGGGCGCCGAGATTGGCGGTGGTGACGCGGATTTCCTCGCCGGCGGATTGGAACGTGACGGTAAGCTCGTCGATGGTGCCGCGAAAGCGCTGGGTGAAGAAGCCGCGATTGGCATGCCGCAGCCGGGTCTCGGCCTCGCGGCTACGATGATCGACGGCGAGCGCATCGGCATCGATCAGCGCCTGCCGCATGGTTTCGGCCGCCGCCGCTCCGGTGGCGAGAGCGCCGCCGCCGATCCGCGCCGGCAGCGCCGCATAGCGATCGCCGCCGGCGATCTGGGCGATCGGCATGACCACGGCGCGCAGTGTGCGCTCGCACCACCATGCTGCTGCGGCGGTGCCGACAAGCGCCGTTGCCAGTCCGAGAGCGAGGCTGCCCGATCCCCACGTCGCCAGCACCGCCACGACGCAGGCGGACAACGGCGGCAAAACGATCCAGGCGGGCAATTGGTTTTTGTGCGGATCGGCGGCCATTTTCGGCTGAGCGTCGCGAAGGATGGGAAAAATCCTGGAGAACATGAGAGAAATTGCGCATATTCGATTACCAAAACGTTTCTTAATGCTGCACTGCAACGCACGAATTGTCGGCAGCTCGCTTAAAATCTATGCGCATCATCGATGCGCCATGCAGCGGATCGTCGGCACGTAACTAATATCGGAAGGAATAACAAAAAAATGTCGGAAGCCATTGTCGGACTGGATCATGACCTCACCGATTACGGCGATCGCGACTTCTCGCGCTATCTGCGCCGCTCCTTCGCTCTGTCGATGGGTTATTCGCGCGCGATGTTGGACAAGCCGGTGATCGGCATCGCCTATACGGGTTCGGACTTCAACAATTGTCACCGCCATTTTCCGGAACTACTGGCGGCAGTGAAACGCGGCGTGCTCGCGGCCGGCGCGTTGCCGCTCGAATTTCCCACCATTTCGCTCGGTGAAGTTTTCTTGACGCCGACGAGCCTGAAATACCGCAACCTGATGGCGATGGACACTGAGGAGATGATCCGCGCGCAACCGATGGATGCGGTGATACTGATGGGCGGTTGCGACAAGACCGTGCCGGCGCAACTGATGGGTGCGGTCTCCGCCGACCGGCCGGCGATTTCGCTCATTGCCGGACCGATGATGACCGGCCGGCATCGCGGCGAGCGGCTCGGCGCCTGCACCGATTGCCGGCGGTTCTGGGCGCGCTACCGCGCCGGCGGCATCGACGCCGAAGAAATCTCCGAGGTCGAGGGCAAGCTCGCCGTGACCGCAGGCACCTGCGCGGTGATGGGAACGGCCTCGACCATGGCTTGTCTGGTCGAAGCGCTGGGTCTGTGCCTGCCGGGCACGGCGGCGATCCCCGCCGTGCATGCCGACCGGCTGCGCGCCGCCGAGGCGACTGGAGCTGCCGCCGTGAAGCTGATCGGCTCAAAACTCAACCCGTCGCGGCTCGTCAACGCAAAGTCGGTCGAGAACGCGCTGCGCGCGCTACTGGCGCTCGGCGGCTCGACCAATGCGGTCATCCACCTGACCGCCATCGCGGGACGCGCGGGAATAAAGATTTCGCTCGAGCAACTCAATACGCTGTCGGACACGACGCCCGTCCTGGTCAATCTCAAGCCGGTTGGCAACGGCTATATGGAAGATTTTTGTTCGGCGGGCGGCATGGGCGCGCTGCTGCGCGAGCTGAAGCCGCTCCTTCATCTCGACTGCATGACGGTGACCGGCGAGACGCTGGGCGAGCGGCTTGCCGCTGATGACGACGCCTACGTCGATCGCTCGATCATCGCCGAGCGCGCGAAGCCGCTCGAACCGGAGGGCGGCCTCGTCGCTTTGTTCGGCAATCTCGCGCCGCAGGGCGCGATCCTCAAGCGCTCGGCGGCCGACGCCAATCTGTTCGAGCACGAGGGCCGCGCAGTCGTGTTCTCCTCGCTTGCAGACCTGGCTGCGAGAATCGACGATCCGGCGCTCGATGTCGAGGCGGCCGACATTCTGGTGTTGCAGAATGCCGGGCCGCATGCGCCGGCCTGCATGCCGGAAGCCGGCTACCTGCCAATCCCGAAAAAGCTCGCGCAGCGTGGCGTCAAGGACATGGTGCGCATTTCCGACGCGCGCATGAGCGGCACCGCGTTCGGCACCATCGTGCTGCATATCACGCCGGATGCCGCGTCCGGCGGACCGCTCGGGCTCGTAAAAAGCGGCGACCGCATCCGGCTTTCGGTCAAGGAGCGCCGCATCTCGCTTCTGGTCGACGATGCCGAGCTGAAGAAGCGCGCCGCGGTCACAAGGCCCACGGCTGAACAGCCTGAACGCGGCTACGCAAAGCTCTTCGCCGAGCAAATCCTCGGCGCCGACGAAGGGTGTGATTTCAAGTTTCTGATGCCGCGGTGACTCGTCATTCCGGGGCCGAGCGAAGCGAGGAGCCATGAATCCATAATCACCGTTTTGGTGGGAAGATCTCAGCGCCCGTCCTGCATGACCCGTGGTTATGGATTCCGGGCTCGCGGCCTACGGCCGCGCCCCGGAATGACGGGAAAATTAGTCACCCTCGCGCCACCGCGATTTCCAGCGGGAAATCGTCGACCACCTCATGGCCTTTGTCGGTCACGATGAAAGTGTGGCCCAGAAATATCCCGAACATTCCATCCATGGTGATCGGATTGGGCTCGGCCATGATGACCATGCCGGGCTTTAAGACTTCCTCGAATTTCTCCGCGCTCACGTGCTCGGCGACGACATGCGGTTTGTCGGTGACGAGATCGATGCCGTGGCATTGCGTCGGCCGTGACTGATAGCCGTTGTCACGGAAGAATTTTGAGGCCTGCCGCATCGCTTCCGCGGGTCTGCCCGGTGCGATCTCGGCGATGATGCGCTTGTAGCCGGGCAGCGTGACGTCGTCCCAGAATTTGCGCACCATGTCGGTCGGCTCACCGATACAGATCGGCGAGCCGATCTGTGCCGTATAGCCGCGATAGCCGGCGGCGAGCTCCATATTGATGATGTCGCCCTTTTGCAACACGCGCGCCGAGGGCCGCGGATTGCCAAAAATCAGCGCCGGATTGTCCATTGGCGTCGAGCCGATGATCAGAAAATCGATATCGCCGCCGCCTTCGAGGATGGCCGCGCCGGCGGCGGCCCGCAATTCGTATTCCTTCACGCCCGGCTTCGCGCGGGCGACCATCGCCTCCATGGCGTTCTGGCACAGCACGCCCGCCTTGCGCACGCAGTCGAGTTCTTCGGCGCTATGGATCGACAACAGCTCGTGCAAGAAGCCCTGCGTGAACACCAGTTCGGCGCCCGGAAGATTGTCGCGCAGCACGTTGTACTGGTTGACCGGCAGGTAATCGCCATGCCGCGGGTCGATCTCCATCAGCCCGATGCGGCCGCGCTCGAGTTTCAACTCGCGCAGGCGCTCCACCATAACATCGGCATAGCGGCCGCTCCGGCTGTGGCGCACGTCCTTGACGGCGATCTCGACCTGGCGGCGCACCGCTTCGGCATGGGTGCCGCCCATCGAATAGATCATGGTCGGTTCGCCATCGAGCGGCACCAGCACGTAGCTTGCCAGCGCATGCCATTCCCAATGGCCGGTGAGCCACAGCATGCCGCCGCCAAAGCTCCAATGGCTCGGCCCGCCGGGGACGATCACGGCGTCGAGTTTGTGCTCGCGCATCTTCGCCCGCAGCGCCGTGTAGCGGCGCGCGTATTCGGCTTCCGAGAATTGCTCCCACACCGCGTCGCGGTAATAGGGCGTGTCGCGCATATTGGCGAAGGGCAGCGATTGATCGAGCTTGCCGCGAACGACATCCCACGGCTGCGGGCCGATGCGCGGCGGACGGATCTGCGTATTCATCAAAGAACCTCGAGGACTGTTGCACTTCTGACTGTTGCCAGAAGCAAAGAAAATCCCTGCCGGCCTCGTTGTAGCCGGCAGGTCTGCGGAGTTGGACTTTGTCCAGATTATTATTGGAGCATGATCTTATCCGAAAACCGGCTCCCACATTTCGGGATCATGCTCTAGAGCCGATCCGGATAAGGCATGATGAAGTTGTCGCGGTTCGGCATTTTTACTTGCGGCAGCGTTTTGGCATCCATCACGTCGTTGTCGCCGATCAGCTTGTTCTGGGCGAGGATATAGGCCGTCAACGCATAGACTTCGTCGTCGGTCAGCGAGTGCGGCATGTTATAGGGCATGGCGCGGCGCGTGTAGTCGAAGATCGTGGTCGCATAGGCGTAATAATTGGCGATCGTCTTGACCGTATCGATGCCAGTCGTCAGCGGTAGCCCACCGACCAAGGCCGGATAGTAGGGCGCGACGCCGCCTTTGGCGGCATCGCCGTGACACGCCGAACATTTTTCCGCGAAAATCTTGGCGCCTTGGCCCGGCGTGCCGCTGCCGGGCGGCAGATTGGTGCCGTCGGGCAGGACGGCGATGTCCCAGGGTTTGATATCGGATTCCGCGATCGGCTTGCCGAGACCGCTATTATTCTGCGCCCAAGCCGGCGCGGCCTGGACCATGAGGGCAAACGCAGACGCCAATACCAGCGTCACGAGCGGCTTATGCATAGACATGTTTGATCTCCCCTTTGCCGTCGACCGCCCAGCTGGTGGTGCTGTTGTAGTGCTGATTGGGGAACGCAAGCGGCGTCGTCACCGGATTGACCGCCTCGCCCCGCATCGCCACGAATTCGGCGCGCAGCGGCTGCACATTGCCGCCATCGTCGTAAGCGCGGCTTAGCAGCACCGCCGGCTGGCCGTCCCAGCGCCACGGCATGACAAAACGCGTGAAGGCCTTCTCGTGGATCGGGCCCTGCAGCGCGGCCTCGCCCCAGCTTTTGCCGCCGTCGGCCGAGACCATGACTTTCGAGATTCGTCCGGTGCCCGAATAGGCGACACCGGAAATCGCGTAAAGGCCCGGGCCCTTGATGCTCTGCCCGAACGATGGATGGGTGATGAAGCTCTTCACCTCCATGACAAAGTGGAAGCGCCAGGTCTTGCCGCCCGGCAGGATCTGCGAATAGTTCTTGGTCTCGAAGTAGCTGTAGGCCGGCTGATTGACGGCCTTGATCCGGCGCAGGAATTTCACGTTCATATTGCCCTGATAGCCGGGCAAAAGGAGCCGCATCGGATAGCCGTTGCCGGGCATCAGGTGCTCGCCGTTCTGATAGATCGCGACCAGCGCGTCGTCATAGGCTTTCTTCACCGGCACGCTGCGATCGAGATGTTGCGCGTCGGCGCCTTCGGCGATCAGCCATTTTGCGGCGGGATCGATGCCGGCTTCGTCGAGCAGCACCGACAGCGGCACGCCGGTCCATTCCGAATTGGAGACGAGGCCGTGCAGGAGGCCCGCCGTGGTTTGCAGCGGATCCTTGGCGAACATCCCCGCCGAATTGCCGGCGCATTCGACGAACGCCATGCGGGTAACCAGCGGGTAGCGCGACAGCGTCTCCAACGTGAACTCCAACGGCTGTCGCACCATGCCGTGGATCACGAGCTTGTGCTGGACGGGGTCGATGTCCGGAATGCCGCAATGATTGATGGAGAAGTGCAGACTGTTCGGCGTCACCGTGCCGTTGATGAGTTGGTGCGGCGTGCGCGCATGCGAATTGCGGAATTCGCCTTTCGGATTGCTCAGCGCCCGCACCACGTCCTTTTCGAACGGCGAGGGTGTCTGCAACGGCGGCGTGATCTCGCCAAAGGCGAGGCTCCACGGCGCATCGCTCAGTGGCTCGGCGGCGGCGCCGGTAACACTCCCGGCGGCGCCGGCCGCGCCCGCGATGGCGATGCCTCCTCCCAGCAGGGCTCTTCGATTGATCAGGCCATTTCCCGCGACGTCATCGAGCGATGGCGCGCCGCGTCGGCGTCTCCACTTGCCCATGTTTTCCTCCCCGTGAGCGGCGTCCTATGCGCCTTACTCATCGGGCTATCCTATGCCGGACCTAGCGAGTGTCCAGGTCGCCCGCGCCCGCGGCCGGACGCCGGTGCCGATGCGGCCCCGGGGAAAGGGGATCCGCCGACCTGGGGGCGACCGGCCGACCCCGGCCAGCACATTATTCCACAGGAGCTTTTTGGGTTTGGCGGCTAAGAGAGTTAACCGAACGCAAACCCCACATAGGTACAAATACCGGTTGAGACCGGGCCTAGATGACCAGCCACCGCCTTTTTCCATGGATCCGCGCCTTGTTGCGGCCGGCGCCGATGCTCGGCATGGCGACCATCGCCATGCTGTGGCTGGGCTTGGCTTTTCTGCTATCCGACCACCACGGCACGATGGCCTCGCCCGCACAGCGGCAGGCAATCTTCCTTCCGGTCGTCATTGTGCTGACGAGTATTCAATTCGTCACCATGATCGCCAGCATCCGCCGGCAACTGTCGCTCGAACAGACCAATCTCCGCTTCAACACCGCGCTCGAGAACATGACGCATGGGCTGTGCATGTTCGATGCCGAAAAACGCCTGGTCATCTGTAACGACCGTTACGCGGCTCTCTATCGGTTGCCGCCGGATCTGTTGCGGGTCGGCACCACGCACGAAGCGATCATCGCCCACCGCGTCATGAACGGTCTCCTGAAGGGCGAAAAAAGCGCCGGCGCGGTCGACAAGAAGCTCGGCGCGCTCGATAAATTATCGTCGCAGCAGATATCGAGCCGCATCGACGAGCTTGCCGACGGCCGCCTGATCCGCGTCACCCGGCAGCCGATGACGGGCGGCGGCTGGGTCGCGACCCACGAGGACATCACCGAGCGCCATCAGCTCGAGAGCGAGCGTGACACCATGCGGGCGAAGGAGAGCCGCCGGCTGTTGACCGAGAGCGCCATCGTGTCGTTCCGCGCCCGCGTCGAGGAAATGCTCGGCATCGTCTCGCGCAGCACCAATGCGATGAAGTCGACCGCGAGCGCGCTCATTTTGTCGTCGCAGGAGACGACGCAGCACGCCGAAGGCGCCTTGCGAGAATCGAACGAGGCTTCGGTGAACGTGTCGCTGGTCGCGGGCTCTGCCGAACAGCTCTCGGCCTCGATCGCGGCGATCAATCAGCAACTCGCCGAGACCACCGACCTCGTGGCGAGCGCGGTGGCCAAGGCCAAGGCCTCGAGCGGCGAATATGCCGGGCTCGCGCAGGCGGCGGCGCAGATCGGCGACGTCGTCAAGCTCATCCGCAACATCGCCGGCCAGACCAATCTGCTCGCGCTCAACGCCACTATCGAGGCCGCGCGGGCCGGCGAGGCGGGACGCGGCTTCGCGGTTGTCGCCGCGGAGGTGAAATCGCTCGCGGTCGAAACCGCGAAGGCGACCGAAGAGATCGCGCGTCACATTCTCGCGGTGCAGAAACTGACCGGCGGCGCGGTCGAAGCCGTGCAGGGCATCGAGCAAGGCATGCACGAGATCGATACCCGAGCCTCGAGCGCCGCGGCCTCGATCCTGGAGCAGAACGCCGCCACCTCCGAGATCAGCCGCAACGCCGCCAACGCGGCACGCGGCACCAATCTGGTGGTGTCGGTGCTCGGCAAGGTCGCCGAGGCCGCGACCGGCACGCGCTGCGCCGCCGAGACCGTGCTCAACGCCTCGAATTCGGTCGACTCATCGGTCGGCAATCTGCGTGCCGAGATCGAAGGCTTTCTCAATCAGGTCGCGGTGTGACGGCGCAGCGCGGCTTCAGTTCCTCGCCCGCACGCCGGCGCGCTGCAGGCGCGGCAGCACTTCGTCGCAGAAATACGGCACCTCGGCGAGGTAATTGACGAAGGACAGGCCAATGCCGCGCACGCCGGCCTGGCTGATGATGGTCAATTCCTCAGCGATGCGATCGGGCGTGCCGACGAACGGATAGCCGCCGACCGACGTGGCGGCGAAATAGCGGCGCTTCGCTTCGTATTCCTCCGGCGGAATGGTCTGCGGCGTGATGGACTTGTTCGCCAGCATGCCGTCGATCGCGCCCCAATCGGCGTTCTCGATATTGACGTGCTGATAATAGTCCTCGGCTTCTTTCTGGGTCGGCCGGCAGATCACCTGGCCGACGGTAAACACTTCGATGTCGCGTCCGATGGCTTGCGCCGCGCCTTTGACTTCCTTGACCTTGACGGCGTTGCCGGCGAGCGACTTCCGCGTGCCTTGGGATGCGACGAAAAACGCGTCGCAATTGCGCAAGGCGAAAGCCTGGCCTGCGCCCGACGAGCCGGCATTCATCATCATCGGCCGGGTGCCGCCATAGGGTTTTGGATAGGCCCGCACCACGTCGAGTTTGAAAAACTCGCCTGCGTAATCGAACGAGCCGTCGCGTTCCCACGCCGCCTTGACGACGTCGATCCATTCCTGGGCATAATCGTAGCGCTGGTCGTGCTCGCGCAGCGTGACGCCGAACATGTCGAACTCGCCTTCGTTCCAGCCGCACACGATATTGACGCCGACGCGGCCCTCGCCGATGTGGTCGGCGGTGACGAATTCCTTGGCAGCAATCAGGGGATGAAACAGCGGCGCATGCACGGTGCCGAACACGGTGATGCGCTTCGTCGCGCCGAGGAGCCCCACCGCCCAGGTGATGGTTTCGAGCGAATGGCCGTGGAAATCGGTATCGCCGCCATAGCCCTTCCAGCGCGCGATCGGCAGCATGAAATCAAGCCCGGCCTCGTCGGCGAGCCGCGCCAGAGCGAGACATTCCGGCCAGTTCGCCGACCAGCGCTCCGGCACCTTCGTGGCCGAGCGCCCCGACGAGCAATTGGCGCCGAACAGCCCGATCTTCAGCGCATTGCCGTTATACATGGCAAGGCGGTCCTTCATCGATGCGTGGGGGGCGAGCACGGCGTTTCTCCCTTTTTGCTTTTGCGAGGATCATCGCCGGGATGGGGGGAGGGTTCAAGCGGATTGGTGGCGGGAGGCGAATGGGAACGATCGTGGTGCGCGCATCAGGATCGAAAGGCAGGCGTTTCGGGGCGTTCTCAAATTGGGCGATTATGCTATACTGATGTCATGACCAAAGAGCAGGTAAAGGCCATTCTGGATCGGGTGCTGACGTGGCCGCCGGAGCGGCAGGCTGACGTGGTGCGCGTGGTGGAAGTCATGGAGCAGCAGGACAAGAGCGAACTGCGGCTTTCCGACGCTCAGGCCGCCGAGGTGCGTCGGCGCCTGGCTGACCCCAGCGAGAAGACGATAACGCTCGCCGAGTTCAATGAGCGCCTACGCCGTCGCTATGGCGTATGAGGGTCATTGTTCGAGAATCGGCGGAAGCCGACCTTGATCATATTGCCGAGTGGATCAGAAGGGACAGTCAGGCGGCAGCGGTTCGCATGGTCGCGTCAATTCGTGACCGCATCAACTCTCTCGAAACTGACGAACTCGCCCACATGGGCCGTCCTGGGTTCGTCGAAGACACCCGCGAGCTTCTCGAATATCCTTACATCATCGTCTACAAGGTATTTGAGGGACGCGGTGAAACCGTGGTTCTTTCCGTCGTGCACGGCGCCCAGGATCGCGAACGCGAGCCGAGGTAATTCGACCAAAATCTGTTTGATCTTTCGATAGATTCTGGTGCTGCCGCTCAGGATTGAACTGAGGACCTCTCCCTTACCAAGGGAGTGCTCTACCACTGAGCTACGGCAGCCGCCGCCGTTAGGGCGGGAAAGCGGGGCGATCCTTGCCATAGCGGGCATTTGGGCGCAAGAAATTTGCCGCCAAGACGAGCCAAGTAGAGCTAAGGCGACCCAAGACGGGGCGGCGGGGACATGAGCAAACCCGGCAAAGCACAGAAATCGGCGGCGCGGAGCGAGCGGTTGTCGGCCGCCTTGCGGGAAAACCTCAAGCGCCGCAAGGAGCAGGCGCGCGGCCGGGCCGGCTCAGGCTTGCGGGAGCCGGAAACTCCCGCCAAAGATGCCGCGGAAGCGGAAGCTCCCGACTTTCGCCGCAATCGCGGCCCGCATTAGGGCGGGGCTTAGGATCGGCCCCGACGGGGCTGGGGGTAAAAGTCATTATGGACCGAATTCGTATTGTCGGCGGGCGGCCGCTCAACGGCACCATTCCGATCTCGGGGGCGAAGAACGCGACGCTCCCCCTGATGATCGCGAGCCTTTTGACCGACGAGACGCTGATCCTCGACAACGTGCCGCGGCTCGCCGACGTGGCGCAGCTCGAGCGCATTTTGAACAATCACGGCGTCGACATCATGGTGAGCGGCAAGCGCCCCGGCGAAACCGCCGATCATGGCCAGACGCTGCATATTTCGGCCGCCCGTATCGTCGACACCACAGCGCCTTACGAACTCGTTTCGCGGATGCGGGCGAGTTTTTGGGTGCTGGCGCCGCTGGTCGCGCGCATGGGCGAGGCGCGGGTCTCGATGCCCGGCGGCTGCGCCATCGGCACGCGTCCGGTCGATCTTTTGATCATGGCGATCGCGCGGCTTGGCGCGGCGATAGAGATCGAAGGCGGCTATGTGGTAGCGCGCGCACCGCACGGGCTGCACGGCGCCGAGATCGTCTTCCCCAAAGTCACCGTCGGCGGCACCCATACGGCGCTGATGGCGGCATCGCTCGCCAACGGCACGAGCGTGATCGAGAACGCCGCGCGCGAGCCCGAGATCGCCGACCTCGCCGATTGTCTCACCAAAATGGGCGCGCGCATCACCGGCGCCGGCACGAGCCGCATCATTGTCGAGGGCGTGGCCAAGCTGCACGGCGCGCGGCACGCCGTGCTGCCCGACCGCATCGAGACCGGCACCTATGCGATGGCGGCCGCCATGGCGGGCGGCGACGTGCTCTTACAGAACGCGCGGCCGGAATTGCTGCAGGCGGCGCTCGACGTGCTGACACAGGTTGGCGTCACCGTGACGCCGACCAATCAGGGCATCCGCATCGCCCGCAACGGCGCCGGGCTTCTGCCCGTCGATGTGACGACCGCGCCGTTTCCCGAATTCCCGACCGATCTGCAGGCGCAACTGATGGCGCTGATGACGCGGGCGGGCGGCACCTCGCACATCACCGAGACCATCTTCGAGAACCGCTTCATGCATGTCGGCGAATTGGCCCGGCTCGGCGCCCGCATCCATCTCGACGGCGAGCGCGCCACCATCGAGGGTGTCGAGACGCTCAAAGGCGCGCCGGTGATGGCGACCGACCTGCGCGCCTCGGTGTCGCTCGTCATCGCGGCGCTTGCCGCCGAGGGCGAGACCACCGTCAACCGCGTCTATCATCTCGACCGCGGCTTCGAGCGGCTGGAAGAAAAGCTCGGCCGCTGCGGTGCGGCGATCGAGCGGATTTCGGGCTAGCCCTGTCTGCGGCTATGCTGTCCCGGTCATGCGGGTCGGGATCCTGTTTGCTTCACTGGTCGTCTGCTGCGCGGTCGCTGCCGCGCGGGCCGAGGATTATCCGAGCCGTCCGGTGCGGCTGATCGTTGCCTTTACGCCCGGCGGCACCACCGACACCACGGCGCGGCTGATTGCCGACAAAATGCAGCATATCCTCGGCGCGCCGATCGCGATCGAGAACAAGCCGGGCGCCAACGGCGCCATCGCCGCCCAATATGTGGCGCAGTCAGATGCCGACGGTTACACGCTGTTCTTCACGACGGTCGGCGCCGTCGCCATCAATCCCGCCTTCCGCAGCGATCTCACTTACGATCCGTTGAAGGATTTTGCGCCGGTCGGCAAAGCCGCGATCAACTCGCCCATGCTGGTCGTGAACGCCGAGATGAAAGCCAATTCGGCGCAGGAGCTTGCCGCGCTGGCGCGCAAAAAGCCGGGCGCCATCACCATCGGCATCACCGGCCGCGGCGCGATGTCCGATCTCGGGCTGCAATTGTTCGAGGCTTCCGCCGGCATCCAATTGCAATCGATCCCCTATCGGGGCGCCGCGCAGGCCATTACCGATATTCTTGCCGGTCATCTCGATGGTCTCGTCGGCGACGTGCCGACCGTGATGTCGCAGGTCAAGACCGGCCGGCTCAAGGCGCTCGCCACGACCTCCGAGCAACGCTCCGATATTTTCCCGAATGTGCCGACCTTCGTCGAGCAGGGATTTGCCGGCACCGTCGGCGACAATTGGGCGGGCGTGCTGGCGCCGGCCGCGACGCCGCAGTCCGCCATCAAGAAATTCAACGCTGCACTCGTTGCGGCCCTGAACGATCCGGAATTGCGCGAGCGCCTGCATGATATCGGCACCACGCCGGCGCCGAGCTCGCCGGAAGAGTTCGGCGACTATCTGCGCCAGCAAATCGCCTATTGGAGCGCGGTGGTCCGGGAAAAAGGACTCAAAGGCGAGTAATGCGAATTTATTGGAGTCCGTGATGGACGAAAATTCAGCGCAGAAAAACTCATCCGCCTATCGGCTGGCTGCTCTCGACAGCGATTTCCTGCTCGGCGATTCGATGCGCGGCGAGCGGCTGCACATCGAATACCAAAAAGCCGAGGAACGGCTGCGCGCCAGCGGCGTGCGCTCGACCATCGTGGTGTTCGGCAGCGCGCGGGCTAAGCCGCAGTCCGGCGGCCGATCGGCGCGCCGCTACGAGGAGGCGCGGCGCTTCGGACGTATCGCGTCCGAACGCGGCGGCGCGCTCACGCCACGCGATGGCCTCCGCGACAATGTGATCGCGACCGGCGGCGGTCCGGGCATCATGGAGGCGGCCAACCGCGGCGCCGCCGACGCCGGCGCGCTCTCCATCGGCTTCAATATCGGGCTGCCGCGTGAGCAACAGCCCAACCCTTATACGACCCCGGAATTGACGTTTCAGTTTCACTATTTCGCGGTGCGCAAATTTCATCTCGCCATGCGGGCCAACGCGCTGGTCGTCTTTCCCGGCGGCTTCGGCACCCTCGACGAATTGTTCGAACTGCTGACGCTCATTCAGACCGCCAAGACGCCCGCTATCCCGGTCATTCTGGTCGAGAACGCGTATTGGACCAAGATCATCAATTTTCCGGCTCTGGTCGAGGAAGCCATGATCGATGCCGCCGATCTCGACCTGTTCTCTTATGCGGAGGACGCCGAGGACGCGTGGCGCGAACTGGTTCGGCGCGGCTTGAACACCGGACCGCGTCCGCCGGGGTATCCATCGATCACCGCTTGAGTGTCGCTACAGGCCGCTGTGGAGTCGGCGGGAGACCTTCCGGTTGGTAGGTGATATCCTTCGCCCATGTTGCAGCCGGCATCATGCTATCTTGTTGGGGCCGGGCATCGGGATCCCAATTTGGTTTTTCGTTTAGCCGCCCTGATAGCCTTCGTGCAGACATGACCCGCGACTCCAAGACCATTTCCGATCATGCGGCGGCAGTCGTGAAGATCGTTTGCGTCATCATTCTTTTGGTGATGACCCCGGGAGTACTGAGACGGCACACTTATCTCGTCGTCCTTCAGATGGTTCACAACGGCCTCTACGGCAATGCGATCCTTCAATTTGCTTCCACTCTCATGGCGGCGCTGAGCATATGCGTCGTACCGTTCATACGAGCGGACGTAATTCGTATTCCGCTCACGATCTTGTTTATCGTGTCCTATATTATC
The DNA here is from genome assembly GCA_049282655.1 of Xanthobacteraceae bacterium. GTDB lineage: Bacteria > Pseudomonadota > Alphaproteobacteria > Rhizobiales > Xanthobacteraceae > BOG-931. Next base: position 5,720 of record JBAPUM010000051.1, on the reverse strand, counting down.
GAGGCGACTTACTTCGCCGCTACGGATCAAGTTTTAAATGTTGCCATGGCGCAAGCGGTTTGGTTGCTGCGCGGCACCGCATTAGACAGCTTTTCACTTTATTTTCCGCTATTGATCCGCAGCTCGTGGTGGCTTCTTCCAGTCGCATTCATTTTTGCTCTCCGTCCCCCGCTGCGCTACTCTGTGAGTGCGTGGTGCGCACTGGTCCCGGCATGCACCTTTGGTCTTGTTGCGGCGACCATTCTGCATTCGCAGGGACGTCTACAAAGCTTTCCCGCAGCCATAGGCGTGCCGGTCAAGTTCGCAATCGCGTATGCGATATCTGACCCCGCGGCGGCGGCCGCGCGAGTTAAGGTAAGTTATCTGGGCGACATTAAAGCGAACGCCGATCACGTTGTATTTATTATTGACGAGAGTGTTCGCGGCGACGTCCTTGGCTTCAACGGAGCAACGCCCGACAACACGCCGTTCCTGTCGAGGCACCAGGATCAGTTTATAAATTTCGGCGTGGCGGTGGCCGGTGCGAATTGCTCGATCGTGTCCAGGCCGATGCTGAGGTTCGGCGTTCGTCCCAATGACGTCGACACACTCTCTTCCACGGGCTACACACGGCCGTCGATCTGGAGCTACGCTCATCGTGCGGGATATCGCACTATTCTGATCGATCCGTTTCGTGACAAGACGACCTATTTGAACGGCGGGGAATGGCCGGCGATAGACGAATATATCGATTTAACGGATCCTCCGCGCGCCCAGCGCGACGCTGTTATCGCTGAAAAAGTCATCGAGCTACTGAAAGACAGTCGGCCATCATTCATTTACGTGAACAAATCCGGCGTTCATTTTCCCTATGAAGCCAACTATCCCTCGGACTTCGATCCGTTTCCAAAAATAGCCGATGAAGCCGACCAGAATGCTCGGACGGAGATGCGGCGAACCTATAACAACGCAATAAGTTGGTCGGTCGACAGATTCTTTCAAGCTCTCCTCTCATCGACTGACCTTTCAAATGCATTCGTTATATACACTTCCGACCATGGCCAGAGCTTGCTCGACGGCGGTCAAAAACAGTCTCATTGCTCCCAAACCAAGGCTCAAACCGGAGAAGGATTGGTACCGATGCTGGCCGCCACGACGATGGAGCCGTTGGCGAAGACACTTCGCGCCAATGCCGCGCGGGCGCCGAATAAAGCGACGCATTTTGATATTTTTCCGACTTTATTGGTGGCGATGGGATTTGATCGCCAATGGATTGAGCAGTCCTACGGTCCGTCCCTCCTAGACCTGCCGGTGGATCGCCGCCGCCGTTTTTTGCTATTCGGTGGAAGTGACCTCGGCGGCTTGTTCTCTCACCCGGCCTGGCAATCGGTCGACTAGCCGCAATTTTCTCAGGTCTTGTTACATTGCCTCCCAATGCAGGCACCGGCCGCTTTCGAATGGCACAGTGATTAGGCCGCGAGTTCGCGCATGATCCTGTAAAGCCGCGCCTGGCCTTCGAAGCCGATGCCGGGCCGCTCCGACAGCGTCAGATAACCGCCGTCGAGCCTGGCATCGTCGGCAAAGCCGCCGAAATCGCCGAACACGCCCGGATAGGATTCCGCGCCGCCGAGCCCGAAGCCGGCGGCGATGGCAAGCGACATCTGATTGCCGCCGTGCGGGAACAACAGGCTGCGCGGCCATTGATGCCGCGCCAGCATGTCGAGCGTGCGGGCGTATTGCACGATGCCGTAGGCTTGCGGCGGATCGACCTGGATGACGTCGTGGCGCAGCGGCCTGAGCCCGCCGAAACGCACCAGATTTTCGACGTCTTGCGTTGAGAACAAATTCTCGCCGGTGGAGAGCGGCGCGTCATAGACGCCCGCGATCTCCGCCAATAGCGCGAAATCGAGCGGGTCGCACGGCTCCTCGAACCAGCGCAGGCCGAACGGCGCCAAGCCGCGCGCATACGAAAGCGCCTCGTCGCGAAAAAATTTCGAATTGGCGTCGACCGCGAGCTGGCCGCCCGGCGGCAGGATCGATTTCACCGCTTCGACGCGATGCAGGTCGTCCTTGAGCGGCATGCCGCCGACCTTCATCTTCACCATGGTGTAGCCGGCGTCGAGATGGCGCCGCATCTCGTCCTGCAGGTCGCGCGTCGTCTTGCCGGGCGCGTACCAGCCGCCGCCCACATAACAGAACACCTTGTCGGCCACTTTGCCGCCGTTGTAGCGCTCGGCGAGCAGGCGATGCAGCGGCTTCTCGGCGATCTTGGCGACGGCGTCCCACACCGCGACCTCGATGGTGCCGATGCCGACCGAGCGCTCGCTATGGCCGCCGGATTTCTCGTTCCGCATCATCGCGGCGAGAATTTTTTCCGGCGCCAAATTGTCGCCGGCGTCGTCGAGGAGCGACGCCGGATCAGCCTTCAGCACGCGCGGGATGAAGCGCGCCCGCATCTGCGCGCCGCAGGCATAGCGCCCGGTGGAATTGAAGGTGAAGCCGCAGACCGGCTTGCCATCGCGCATGACGTCGGTGATCACCGCGACCACCGAGGTCGTCATTTCGGAAAAATCGATGCTCGAATTGGCGAGCGTCGAATTGAGCGGGACCGCGGTTTCGCGGATGTCGACGATGCGCATGCGGGGATTTTACGCTTTCACTGGATCTGCGGAATCTTGGCGTCGGTAATGACCTTGTGCCACTTCGCGACGTCGTTCTTGATATAGGTGGCGAACTCGGCGGGCGTGTCGGCGACGATGTCGAGGCCGAGCTTGGCGCATTTCTCCTGCACGTCGGGCTCGTGCATCGCCTTGACGACCTCGCGGTTGAGGAGATCGATGATCTCCTTGGGCGTTCCGACCGGGACCAGCACGCCCTGCATGGTTTCGGATTCCTGGCCCTTGACGCCTTGTTCAAGCATGGTCGGCACGTCCGGCAGCGCCGGCGACCGCTTCAGCGCCGTCAGTGCCAGGCCGCGCAGCGTGCCGCCGGAAATTTGCGGCTCCGCCGGCGTCGAATTGGCAAAGCCGATCTGGGTCTGTCCCGCGACGGTTGCCTGAATGGCCGGCGCGCCGCCGGCGTAAGGCACGCTCGGCTGGTCGAGCTTGAAGTCGAGCTTGAACAATTCGGCCGCGAGCTGCGGCGTGGTGCCGAAGCCCGGATTGGCGATGGCGTATTTGCCGGGATTGGCCTGCAACAGCGCCACCAGCTCCTTGACGTTCTTCGCCGGCAGCGACGGATGCACCACGAGAATATTCGGCGACGCCGCCGCCAGCGACACCGGCGCGAAATCCGTGAACGGATCGTAGGGCTTGCTGGCGTAGAGGCTCGGATTGACCACATAGCTCGAGCTCGCCACCAGGATGGTGTAGCCGTCGGGCGCGGAGCGCGCGACCTGCGTCATGCCGATATTGCCGCCGGCGCCCGGATGGTTTTCGACATAAAATTGTTGCTTGAGGCTTTGCGAAAGCTTGTCGGCCAACAGCCGCGCCACCAGATCGGTCGGCCCGCCGGCCGTGAACGGCGCGATGATTTTTACGGGATGGTCCGGATAGGAGCCCGCCCAGCACGCGCCCGTCACAACCACGCTTGCGCCCAAGGCGGCCGCAACGGCCCAAACTTTCGTCGCTCTCATAATGTCCCCTCTGCTTTATTTGTTGCTACCGGCCGCGCTCAATCGACGTGAATTTCGGCCCTCTTGATCACCGCATCCCATTTCGCCGCTTCGGTCTTGATGCGCTCGGAGAATTCGGCGGGCGTATTGGCGACCGGGATGAAGCCGAGCGTATCGAGTTTCTGTTTGATCGCAGGATCCGCCGCCATCTTGACGATGGCCTCGTGCCAGCGGTCGACGATCGCCTGCGGCGTGCCGGCCGGAAATACGATCCCGGTCAGCGTGTCGCTTTCAAGACCCGGCACGCCTTCTTCCTCACTGGTCGGCAGGTCCGGCAGCGACGCCACGCGCGCTTTGGCGAAGATGGCGATGCCGCGCACGCTGCCGTCCCGGATATTGCCGAGCGCCGGCGGCAGCGCCGAAAAGGCGATCGGCGTGTGATTGCCCATCGCGGAATTGACGGCGAGCGGCGCGCCGTTGAACGGCACCATCACCATGTCGAGATTGAATTTCTGCTTGATGAGCTCGCCCACGAGATGCGGCGTCGACCCGGTTGCCGGCTGGGCGAAACTGTATTTGCCGGGATTGGCTTTGACGAGGTCGATCAGCTCCTTGAGGTTTTTTGCCGGCACCGAGGGATGCACCATCACCACATTGGGCGAGGCCGCGACCAGGGACACCGGGGCGAAATCCTTGATCGGGTCGTAGCCGATCTTCGAATACATGCTCGGATTGATGATGAAGCCGGTTGAGACCGCGAGCACGGTGTAGCCGTCGGGATCGGAGCGCTTGGCGGTTTCGACGCCGAGATTGCCGCCGGCGCCGGGGAGATTTTCGACATAGACCTGCTGGCCGAGCACATCGGTAAGCCGCTCCGCCACCAGCCGGCCGATGACATCGGTCGGGCCGCCCGGCGTGAACGGCACGATCATGCGTATCTTGTGGTCCGGATAGGTGCCGGCGGCGAAACTCGATCCGGCCCAGGCGAAGGCTAAGCATAGCGCGGCCAGCCCAGCCCATCCCCTCGTGGCTCTCATAACACCCTCCCTGATTTTGCCGACGATGCTATCATCGCGCGGCCGCGCCGGGGAGCATGCGCGACAATTTGTTTTCGGCTACCGCTGGCGACAATCAAATTGCAGGAAGAGGAAAACCAATGGCTGGGCGTAAAGTGACGCGCGACGACCTTCGCGAGGCTGCGGAAAAATACAAAAACTGGGGCAAATGGGGTCCCGACGACGAGATCGGCACGCTGAATTACACCTCGCCGGAAGACATCGTCGCAGCCGCCCAACTCGTGAAAAAGGGCAAGGTGATCTCGCTCGCGCTCAATTTCGACAATAACGGCCCGCAGGGCGGCAAGACCAATTACCCGGTGCTCGGCCGCATCAATCCGCTGCACACCATGCTGCGCACCGGCACCGACGCCTATTCAGGCGTGCTCGACAAGCGCGGCATCCGCGCCGCCGACGACATGGTGGTGATGCCGCTGCAATGCGGCACGCAATGGGACGGGCTCGGCCACGTGTTCTACGAGAACAATATGTGGAACGGCTACGACTGCCGCGAAGTGTCGTCATTCGGCGCCGCGAAATGCGGCATCGAGAAAACCAAGAGCAAGATGGTCGGCCGCGGTGTGTTCCTCGACGTGGCGCGGGCGCTCGGCAAGGACTGCCTCGACGACGGCTACGGCATCACCTGCGAGGATCTCGATCTCACCGCGAAGAAGCAAAAAATCACGTTCAAGCGCGGCGATTACATCGTCGTGCGCACCGGCCAGATGGAGCGCTGTCTCAAGGCCGGCAGCTGGGACGGCTATCCGGGCGGCGACGCGCCGGGCTTTGCCTTCGAGACGCTGGAATTCGTGGCCAAGACCGAATTGGCCGCGCTTGCCAGCGATACCTGGGGCTGCGAGGTGCGGCCGAACAATACCGAAGGCGGCATCAATCAGCCCTGGCACTGGATCACCATCCCGATCATGGGCATGACCATGGGCGAGATTTTCTATCTCAAAGACCTCGCCGAGGATTGCGCCAAGGACGGCGTTTACGAATTCATGTTCGTCGCGCCCGCCATCCCGATCACCGGCGCGGTCGGCTCGCCGACCAATCCGCTGGCGATCAAGTGA
>JBAPUM010000050.1:0-21131 GCA_049282655.1 Xanthobacteraceae bacterium | reverse complement strand
TCGCGCAGATCAAGGGAATAAGCTCGGGCCATCCGATGCTGGCCTCCATTCCAGCCAGCATCTTGAATCATATTCGCGCTGGATCGGGAATCCCCTTCGATTCAGAAAAAATCAGCCATGCTCTAGGCCCGGCGGTCACTTCGGCGTCTCCATCTTGATGCCCGTCAGCGCCGCCAACTCGCCCTGCCGCTTGGTCTCCCGGCGCAAAGTGTCGGCAAGGCGCTCCGGCGTGTTGTCGGCCGGCACCGTCATGCCGAGCGCTGCCATGCGGTTGCGAAACTCCGGTGACTGAACGACGTCGTTGAGCGCTTTGTTGAGGAAGGCGATGATCGGGGCGGGCGTCTTGGCGGGTGCCGCGAGGCCGACGAAGCCGCTGTAATCGAAATTCGGAAAGCCCAGTTCCTGCATGGTCGGCACGTCGGACCAGGTCGCGATCCGCTCCGGCCGCGCGATCGCGAGCGCGCGCACTTTGCCGCCGTCGGCAAGCGGCTTGGCCTGAGCGTAAAACGCAAACGCGCCCTGAACGCCGCTTGGCGACACGTTGCGCGCCGCCTCGCCCGAGCCCGCATAGGGCACGCCGGCGATCGCGGTCTTGGCGAGCGCATTGAGCTGCGCCAGCGCCATCGCGGGCGACGTAGCCGGCCCCGACGTGCCGAAGCTGATCTTGGCCGGGTTGGCCCTCGCGTCGGCGAGCAGTTCGGTGAGCGACTTGTAGGGCAGCGTCGCGTCGACGATCAGCACCAGCGGCGGTCCGTCGACGATCGTGCCGATCATCTCAAAATCGTCGATCGCCTTATAGGGCACCGGAATGAACCACAGGTTCTGCGCATCGGCGATCGAATTGGCGAACAGCGTGTAGCCGTCCGGCGCCGCGCGCGCCGCATAGGCCCCGCCCAGCGTGCCGGAACCGCCCGGCTTGTTCTCGACGATGATGGTCTGGCCGATGCGATCCTGCAGCATCCCGGCAAGGACGCGCGCCGGAACGTCGGTCAAGCCGCCGGCCGCGAACGGCACGATCATGGTGATCGGGTGATTGGGATAGTTTTGCGCGGAGGCTTGCGCCGAAAGCAGCGCGCCGGCGACGAGCGCGCCGAATGCAACGAGATGAAGCCGTAATCTTCCGTTCACGTGTCACTCCCGGGCGCGCACCTTTTCAGCGCCGCGCCGCAATGCCAAAGTCCGCGCTCTTCCCGGTCCGCGTCATCATAGCAAGGAAGGCCCAATGACCAAGAGCGCGACCTGCGCCGTAGAGCCGCTCTTTCCCGTCGAGTTCGGCTCCGGCAAGATAAAATTCGCGCAGGGCGTGAAGGCCGGGCGGTGGGTCTTCGCCACCGGGCTGATGGCGCAGGATTTTGTCAACGGCATCGCGCCGGACGTGCTGGCGGAACGCGCGCCGCATGCGGGCCTACCTAAGCGCGAGAAGGAGGCGCTGCGCATCTTTGAGAATCTCGATGCCGTGCTGCGCGCGGCCGGCACCGATCGCAGCAATCTCGTCCGCACCGATCAATACTATACGACCGTGAAGGCGGTGCCGCCCTATCAGCAAGTGCGGCGCGAATTTCTCAAGGGCCGCATCCCGCCCTCGACCTCGATCGCCCAGCAAGGTCTGCTGCTGCCGGGCGCCGACATGAACATCCAGGCGATGGGCATCATCCCCGGCCACGGCTTCGCGGTCGAGCACCTCAAGCACGCGCAGCTCGCCGGGCGGCCGACCTCCGGCTATTCGCCCGCCGTCACGGTCGGCGATTTTATTTTCCTTCCCGGCATCACTTCGCTCGCGGTCGGCGACGAGCCGCGCCGCAACGGCGTCGCCGCGGCGGCGCTGATGGCCGAAGGCGCGCAATGGGGCGGCCAGCCGATCAAGCTCGAGACGGATTTCATCATCCGAAAGCGCATGACGGCCTCACTGGCGCTTGCCGGTGCGAGCCTCGACGACGTCGTCCATGCGCAAGTCTATCTCGCCGACCGCGACGACTACTCGGCCTTCAACGAGACGTGGACGCGGCATTTCGGCGACAACGGCCCGAGCGTGTCGATCATTCCCTGCCTCGAGCACGGGCTTGCGCCTTATGACGGCAAGATCGAGATCAACGTCATTGCGGCGAAGCCCGGCAGCGCCGCCTCAAGGCGTCATATCGACGCCGGCGTCGCCACCGCCTTCCGGCACCAGCCGCAGGCGGTGAAGGCGGGCGATCTTCTGTTCATCCCGGCGCTGATGGCGGCCGACCGCGATGGTCTCTTGCCAACCGCCGCCGTTGATCCGCGGCAGCCCTATTTCTCCTCGTCGTCCGAGGCGCAGGCCGAAGCGGTCATCGACAATATCGAGCGGCTTTGCGCGGCCGCCGGGACGACGCTCGCCAATGTGGTGCGCGTATTGTTGTTCTTCACCGACCTCGGCGAGTTCTACGCAGTCTACAAAGTCTGGGAGCGCAGGCTCAGCGGCAGCCCGCTGCCGTTTTCCGCGGTGGGGGTGCCGGGACCGCTGCCGGTGCCTGCCGCAACGGTGATGATGGAGACGTGGGTTTATGCCCCGTGAGCGGCAGGCCAGCCGACTTTGCTCTGCCGGTGAATAAGATTGGCGACGCTCAGGATCGCCGGCTCCTCGAACCGCGGCGCCACGATCTGTAGCCCCACCGGCAGACCATCGCGGGTGAGCCCGGCCGGCGCGCTGGCGGCGGGGAGGCTGACCAGCGTGATCAGGAATGTCGGTGAGATCCAGTCGATGTAGCTGTCGAGCTTCTTGCCGTTGATGTCGTCCGGATAGTTCTTCTCGACCGGGAACGGTTTTACCGGCGCCGTGGGCGTGAGCAGGATATCGAAGCGGTCGAACAGTTTTCGGAAGCGATGAAACACCTCCTGCCGCTTTTGCTCTGCTGCGGCGAAATCGAGCACTGCGAGCTTGAGACCGGCTTCGACATTGCCTTTCAGGTTCGGGCCGAACTGTTCGATCATTTTCAGGCGATCGTATTGCTGGCCGACCATCCAGAAGCCGCGCCAGGTTTGATAGGGTGCGCGGCCGTCGCCGGCATCGAAGGCGATCTCTTCGACCGCGGCGCCCGCGTCTTTGAGGCGCACGGCCGCGGCGCGGGAAATCGCGTCGATCTCGGGATCGACGCCGATCCCGGCGATGTCGGAGACGTAGGCGACGCGCAGCCCCTTGGCGTCGGGCCGGCGCTGCATTTCGGTAAGCGCGCTTTGCCACGGCGGCACGACCGATGTCGGTGTGAGCCGGCTGAATCCGGTCATGGCGTCGAGCATCAAGGCTGCGTCCTCGGCGTCGCGCGTCATTGGCCCGTTGGTCTGGCCGAAATCCCAGGCGAGCGGCTGCGGGTAGCTTGGAATGAGCCCCGGCGTCGGCCGCAATCCGACGATGCCGCAGAAGGCCGCCGGCACGCGCACCGAGCCACCGAAATCGGTGCCTTGCGCGATCGGCACCATGCCGGTCGCGACCGCAACCGCCGAGCCGCCGGACGAGCCCGCGGCGCTCAGCGCCGGATTCCACGGATTGCGGGTGGCGCCGAACAGCGCATTGACCGTATTGGCGCCGGCGGCGAATTCCGGCGTGTTGGTCTTGCCGATAACGATGGCGCCTGCGGCCTTGAGCCGGCGCACCACCTCGGCGTCTTCGCTCGGTACGAAGTCCTTGTAGATCGGCGACGCATAGGTGGTGCGAATACCGGCGGTGAGCGTGATGTCCTTGATCGCGACCGGCAGGCCGTGCAGCAGCCCGAGCGGCTCGCCTTTCATGACCGCCTGTTCGGCGGCGCGCGCGGCATCCCGCGCCTGCTCGGCGACGAGCGTAACAATGGCATTGAGCTTCGGATTGACCGCCTCGATCGCTGCAAGATGGGCATCGAGAAGTTCGACCGGGCTCACCGCGCGGTCGCGGATCAGTCGCGCCAGTTCGCGCGCGGATTGGCGGGTAAGCGTTACGTCGGTCATGCCGCAGGTCTAACGGAAAATTATTTACCGGACCAGTGCACGAAGCGGCGCTCGATCAGGAGGAACAGCAGGTTGAGGCCATAGCCGAGCACGCCCGCGGCGAAGATCGCCGCATACATGCGCGGCATTTCGAACAGCTGCTGCGCCTCGAACACGCTGTGGCCGAGCCCGTCCTGCGAGCCGATGAACATCTCGGCAACGACGATGATGACCAAAGCAAGCGAAACGCCGTTACGCAAGCCGACAAAAGTCTGCGGCAGCGACTCCAGCAGCATCACATCGATGAGGACGCGCAGCCGCGACGCGCCCATCACCTTGGCCGCCAAGAGCCGCGTCTTGCGCGCATTCATCACGCCGTAGGCGACGTTGAAGACGATCACCAGAACCGCGCCGAAGGCGGCAACCGAAATCTTGGTCTCGTCGCCGACGCCGAACAGAATGAGGAATAAAGGAAACATGGCCGAGGCCGGAGTCGAGCGGAAAAAATCGATGACGAATTCGAGCGAGCGGTAAACCTTTTCGGAGGCGCCGAGCACGATGCCGAGCGGGATTGCGATCACCGCGGCGATCGCGGTCGCGGCCGCGGTGCGGTACACGGTCTTGACGAAGTCGAAGCCGAGCGCGCCGCCGTCCATGCCCTTCCATAGCGCCTTCGCGGTCGCAATCGGTGACGGCAGGAGCACCGGGTCGACCCATTGCCGCCAGGTCACGAGCGACCAGACGGCGACGAGACCGACGACGCCGATGATCGGCAGCAACGGCTTGAAACTTTCCGCCTTCATGTGCGCCTGACCTCGCGTTGGAATACTTCGAGGCAGTGCGCCTTGATGCGTATGAATTCCGGATCGGACAGCGTCGCATCGGTGCGCGGCCGCGGCGCCGCGACCTTGGGAAAGTCCGCGACCAGCGCCGGATGCCGCGACAGCAGTAAAACCCGGTCGGCGAGAAACACCGCCTCTTCGAGATCGTGCGACACCAGCACGGTCGTGGTGCCGGTCTCCATGAAGATGCGCTGCAATTGCTCGCGCATGAACAGCGTCATCTCATAATCGAGCGCCGAGAACGGCTCGTCGAGAAACAGGATCTCCGGTTCGACGATCAGCGCGCGCATGATCGAGACCAACTGCTGCTGGCCGCCGGACATCTGATAGGGATAAAGGTTGAGGTCGAGCTTGATGCCGAGATGCGCGACCAGACGCTCGGTGCGGGCGCGGCGCTCGCCATGCGGCACCCGCATCAGTTTGAGCGGATAGGCGATATTGTCGAACGCCCGCAGCCAAGGGAACAAGGCCTCGCGGTAGTTCTGGAACACGTAGCCGAACTTGATCTCGTCGAGCCGCATGCCGTCGAACAGGATCTGGCCGGCATCGGGCGGCGTGAGGCCGGCGATCATGTTGATCAAAGTGCTCTTGCCGCAGCCGTTCGGTCCGAACACCGAGATCAGCTCGCCGCGCGGCAGATCGAGATCGAACTTGTCGTAGATGACGGTGGTGCCGAAGCGCTTGCTCAAGCCGCGGATCGTGACATGCGGGCGCTTCTTGGCCGCGGCGTCCTGATAAGGCGACAGCACGCCCGTCGATTGCGATCGAAGGGCGTGCGGCGTGGCGCTCATCAGCTTTCACTCATTGCGGCTCTGCGCATCAAAACGATTTGAGATCCTGCTTCACGTCGATCTTTTCCGGAACGACGCCGATCTGCTGGCCGAAGTCGGCGAACTCCTGCAGATAGCCGAGCTGCTTGGCGTTCATGTCCTTGACCATGATGTAGCCGAGCATCGGCACCGAATCGACGAGGTTGTCGGGCGTCAACGTGTTCTTAGCGAGATATTTGCGCGCCGCTTCCGGATTGGCGTGGATGTAGTCGATCGCCTTGCCCCAGGCCTGCGCGAAGCGCTTGGCGACGTCGGGACGGCTGTTGATGAATTCGGTCGTGAAGGCGCAGCCGGCGGCGTAAGCGTCGGCGTCCGGGCTACCCAAGATGTATTTGGCGATGACGCCGGCCTCGACGGTGTCGGCGACGCCGAGATTGTGCATGATGGTGGCGCTCGGCTCGAGCGTATAGCCGCCGTCGAAGGTGCCGGCTTTCATGGCATTGACGTGCTGGCCCATGTCGAGCTGATCGATGGTGTAGTCGCCGTCCTTCAAGCCGACTTTGGCGAGGATACCTTTGGCGGTGTTGACGTTCGCCGGCCCGGGCGCCGACATCAGTTTGAGACCCTTGAAATCCGCGAGCGTCTTGACCTTGTCGGCGAGGCCGGAACGCACGACGAATTGCTCCATCTTATAGGTCGTGTTCTGGCTGTGCATGGCGACATACATGGCGACGCCGGGCTTCTTCGCGTCGGCATTGAGGCCTTCGAGCGTGACCAGCACCGCCGAGACTTCGATCTGATTGGTCATCAGGGCCGCGACATTCGGCGGCCCGCCCATCAGCGTCGTGGTCTCGGGCTCGATATTGAGGTCCTTGAAGTAGCCGAGATTGATCGCGACGAAATAAGGCAGCGACGAGCTGATCGGGAAGACGCCGACCTTGACCTTGTCCGGATCGGCGTGCGCCGGCGTCCAAGCCATCATGCAGGCGGCGGTCAAAACGAGGCCGCAGAGCATGGCGCGGAAACTTTGAATCTGACGTTTCTTCATGGACTTACTCCGGTTTTTGCCCCGGCTCGGTCGCCCCGGCCGCGCGGCTGATTTGGTGCAAGACTTATGCCGCCATCACTCGCCGGCATCGATGATCGCGATGCACGGCCCACCGCCTTGCGGACCCTGATGCATGGCGTCGACGGACACGAATACGGCTGCGTCCCCGATCGCGGTCGCGGCGACGCCGCCGACCGCGGCCTTGATATGACGGTGCCAGGGTACGTCGGAATCGTCCATCATGATCTGGCGCCGGCCGCGCAGCGTGCCGCGCCGGTCGGCCTCGCATTTCATGAAACAGTTGACGACGCGGCCGCCGAGATCCTCGGCGCGCGGCCGTTCCGGCAAGTCGAGGCCGGCATTGCGGATCGAGTCATAGATGCCGTCGATGTCGAGCGCGTCCTTCATCACCGAATGGCCGATGCGGTAGCGGCCGCCGGCGCCGGGCTTGTTGCCGAGCAGCACGATCTGCGCCTGGGTCAGTTCGACGCCCGATGAGCACGACGCCACCGACGAATAAAGATCGAGGTTGTGGCAGATTTCTTCCGCCTTCGGCATGCCGATCTCGCCGAGCGCGACCGCGATGCCGAGCCCGGTGGTGCCGTTCGACACGCCCATCGACATATGGACCTCGCAGGCGACGTCTTTGCCGCGCGATAGCGCGTCGCGCACCGACTCGATCGTGAGGAGCGGCGTCTTGGTCTGCACGTAGTGCACATCCGCCGGGTCATCGATGCCGGCATCGCGCATCGCGGCCCTCACGCCCTCGGCTACTTTCTGCACCATGGCCGGCCGGCCGATATCTTCGGGCAACAACTCGGCGCTCATCGCGGTGCCGATGGCGAGACGCGGTTTCGACGCCGGCCCGGTCTTGTCGTTGCGCGCGAATACCGTCGCATGCGGCGTGATCACGCCGTCGCAGCCGCCGGACCACACCATCGGGATTTGCGCGATATCGGCTTCCGAGCGGTGGCCGTGTTTCAGAAGCACGCGGCGGAACGCCTGGTCGGCGAGGATGCGGGTGAAATCGTTGACCCCGCCATTGCCCTCGGTCTTGCCGATCACGGCAATGACCTGATCGGCGGTGAACTGACCCTGTTTGATACATTCCTCGACGCCGGAGGCGTCCTGCACCGTCTTCAATTCGACCTTCGCGACTTCAATAGCCATGCCGATCAATCCTCATCTGTTACTCAAGCGGAGCGAACCCACGGTTTGATTTCGCCGCGCAGCATTTTTTCAAAGCCTTCGCCGCGATCGATGATGGCAAGTTTGCCGCTTCGATCGCCGCGCCGTTTGTCGCGAAGTTGTTTGGTTGCCGCTTCGTCGACGCTCGGCGTTTCGCCGTCATTACCGGCTGCCAAGACCACGCCGTAATCGTCGCGCGCGGCCTCGGCCGACACTTTGCCGTCGATCACGTCCTGTAGCACGAGTTCCGGCTCACGTTCGAGCGGATCGCCCCAGCCGCCGCCGCCGGTGGTGCGAACCCGCACGATCTGACCCGCCAGCACCGGTTCGCCGTCGACCAGCCCGCCGAGGTCGCGCGGCGCGCCTTCGATATCGATGGTGACGCAGAACGGCATGCCGGCCTTGCCGCCATTGACACCGTAGCAGCCGAGCCGCACGCGATCGGCGGTGACGATGGTGCGGCAGTCGACCAGCGCGCGGTAATACTTTTCGTAGCCGAGCCCGCCGCGGCGCTTGCCGGCGCCACCTGAGTCGGTGCGCAGGGCGAGCTTCTCGACCAGGATCGGAAACCGTGTCTCGGTGAATTCGGCCGGCTGATTGCGCGAATCCGGCACGATGTGGATGGCGTCGCTGCCGTCGGCATAATAACGGCCGCCGGAGCCGCCGCCCAACACTTCGCGCGACAGAAAGGTTTTTCCGTTCTTGTCCGTGCCGTAGAAGCCGGTGTAGCGGATGGTTTCCTGGTCGGCCGGCATGCGGCCGTCGACGGCTTGCGCAACGACGCCGGCGAGAAGGCCGAGGCAGCGCAGCAGCACAAACGAGCGAGCATTGGTGGCGGCCGGCCACTCGGGCGTGATCAGGGTGCCCTTGGGCGGAAAGACGATATCGAAAACCTCGCAGACGCCTTCGTTGACATGGATTTCGGCGGCGCGTTCGGGCGTGTCGGCGAGATTGCGCAAAATCGGCGCGATCCATTTGATCAGGAAGGCGCCGCCCGCATAGTCGGCGGGCCAGTTGATCGGACCCAAAGATTGCGGATCGGTGCCGGTGAAATCGAGCGTGATGCGATCCGCGGTCTTGCGCATGGTAATCGCGAGCTTGTGCAGCTTGGGATCGGTCAAGCCGTCGTGCTCGACATAGTCTTCCCAGGCGTATTCGCCGTCGGCGATCTTCGGCAAAAGCTCGCGCCGGAATGTGTCGCGGCATTTGTCGAGGATGGCCTGGAAGCACGCCTCCACCATGTCGCGGCCGAAGCGCTCGAACAATTCGGCCATGCGGCTTGCGCCCATGATGCAGGCCTGCACTTCGCTGTCGAGATCGGCCGCGAGCATTTCTGGCACGCGGGTATTGCGCTTGATGATGGTGAAGACGGCATCGTTGCGGACGCCCTCGCTGAATAGTTTGATCGGGGGTACGGCAAGGCCTTCCTCGAACACCGTCGCCGCGGTGCCCGGCATCGAGCCCGGCACCCGGCCGCCGATATCGTCGTGATGGCCGAAGGCCTGAATATAGGCGACCACCTCGCCGCCGTGGAATACCGGAACCGTGCTGCAGAGATCGGGCAGGTGGCCGATCGAGCCTTCGGTGAGATAGGTGTCGTTCATCAGGAACACGTCGCCGGGCCGCATCGTCTGCTGCGGAAAATCGCGCACCACGGCGTTCGGCATCGCCGAATAGGATCGGCCGGTGAGCTTTCGGCAATAGCGGTCGAACAGTCCGACGCGGTAATCATGCGCCTCGCGGATCATCGGCGATCGCGCAGTGCGCTCGATGGCATATTCGATTTCGGCCTCGATGGAATTGAGCGTGCCTTCGACGATCTGCAGCACGATCGGATCGATGTCGCGCGGCAGCGATCGGGGCGCGGTCGGCCACGGCCAGGTTTGCGGCTGCACATTCATCGGCTCGCCTCGTCCGCTGCGCCGCCCCGCTGCACGATCAAAATACCATGCTGGTCGACATCGACCTGCTGGCCCGGAAATACCACCGTCGTCGAGCCGAATTCCTCGATCACGGCGGGCCCCTCCAAGTGGAAACCGGCAGGCAATGCGGACCGATCGTAGATCGGCGTCTGGCGAAAGGCGCCGCCGAAATAGACCGGACGCATGCCGCAAGGCTCGGCGGGTTTGGCGGTAGCAAGTTTCGGAATCGTCGGACGGTCGATCATGCCGAAGCCCGATACGCAGAAATTGACGAGCTCGACCTTTTGCCGGCCGGCATAATTGTAGCCGAAGGCCTTCAGATGGGCTGCGTGAAACGCGCCAATCGTCGCCCTAATGAAGGCCGTGTCGATCAGGCCCGCCGGCGCGCTGACGCGGACTTCCATGGATTGTCCGGCGTAACGCACATCGGCTTCGCGAACGAGACGAATGCGCGAGCGTTCGATGCCGTCTTCTTCAAGCCGCGCGACCGCTTCGTTCTCCAGAGCGTGGTAAATCGCGGCGATCGCTCCCGGATCGACGGCTTCCTCATGGGTGACCTTGGTCACGATCTGATCGGTGCGCCAATCGACGGCGAGAAGGCCGAACGCCGATAGATTTCCGGGATTGGGCGGCACGATGCAGGCCTTCATGCCGATGAGGTCCATCACCGCCGGCGATTGCGCCGGTCCCGAGCCGCCGAACGAGAGCAGCGCAAATTGCCGCGGATCGATGCCGCGCTGAATGGTCATTTGCCGGATGGCGTTGGCCTGGTCCCAATTGGCGATCTCGATGATGCCCTCGGCGAGTTGCTCGGGCGACATGTTACCGGCAAGCCGCGTGGCGAGTTCGGCGATGCCCGCGCGCGCCCGTTCGGCGTTCAATCGGATGCCGCCGCCGATCAGCGCCGGCGGTATTCGCCCCAGCACGAGATTGGCGTCGGTGATGGTCGGCTCCTTGCCGCCGTTCGGGTAACACATCGGCCCCGGCTCGGCGCCGGCGCTGCGCGGTCCGACTTTGAGATGTCCCTCGCGCGTGATCCAGGCGATCGAGCCGCCGCCGGTGCCGATGGTCTTGATATCGATCATCGGCACGCGCACCGGAAACCGTCCGACCGCGCCGCCATTGGTGATGCTCGGCTTTAGGTTCTCGATCAGACACAAATCGGTCGAGGTGCCTCCGGCGTCGAGCGTCACGAGATCAGGATAGCCGGCGATTTCGGCGATGACGGCGCAGCCGATGGCACCGGCGGCCGGTCCCGACAGGGCGGTGGTGATGGGCTTGCGCATCACCTGATCGGGGCTTGCTACTCCGCCGCTCGACTGCATCACCAGAAACGGCTTGTCGCGCAGGCCCGGACCGAGCTCCTCGCGGATGCGTTGCAGATAGCGGCCCATATGCGGCTTGACGAAAGCATCGACCAGTGTGGTGACCGCGCGCTCGTATTCGCGATATTCCGGCAGCACGTCGCCGGACAGCGACACGACGCTGCCGGGAAATTCCTCGGCGAGGATTTCGCCGACGCGGCGCTCGTGCGCCGCATTGGCGTAGGAATGCAACAGACAGACGCCGATGGCCTTGATGCCCTGGTCGCGAAAATAGCGCGCCGCGGTTCGGATGGAGGCCTCGTCGAGCGGCCGCAGCTCTTCGCCGCGAAAATTCATCCGGCCGCCGACCTCGCGAACGTAGCGCAGCGGCACGAGGCGTTCCGGCTTGACCCAGAAATAGGAATTGCCGTAGCCGTCGGGCACTGCTTGCCGCGCGATTTCGAGAATATGCCGAAACCCTTCGGTGACGATCAGGCCCAGGCCCGCGATTTCGCCTTGGAGAAGGGCGTTGGTAGCAACCGTCGTGCCGTGGGCGAGACCGGCGAGGTCGTCCAGCGAGGCGTCGGCGAGGATCGATTTGACGCCGCGGACGAGCCCGATCGCCGGATTCTGAGGCGTGCTCGCCACCTTGGTAACGCGCATCGCGCCCGACGCTGAATCGACGCAGACGATATCGGTGAAAGTGCCGCCGGTATCGATGCCGATACGCAGTTGAGGAGATCGCCCGGTCATTGTTTACGCCTTAACAAAGAGCATCGTCGCCGACGCTCTCCGACTATCAAGTAAACGACGAAAGCCGGCCGTCGCAAGACGGCCGGCGCTCGCCACGCTGCCGACGTGGCAACCTTATTTGGCAGCGTTATTTCATGGCTTCATAGACCGCATGGGTCCAGGCACCTTCCGGCTTCTTGGTGATGACCGGATCGGACTTGCCGCTCATCAGGATGCCGACGGTACGATCGTAGTCCTTCGGGTCCAGTTCCATGTTGCCGGTATCGAGCAGCTTGCCGATCTCGCCCATCATCCGCTTCTGGTCCTTTTCGGTCTTCGAACCGGTGGTGTCGGTGGCGAGGATGATCTTCACCGCCTCGTCCCCGTGAGCCTTGGCATAGTCCCAGCCTTTGACCGATGCCTTGACGAACTTCGCCATCTTGGCGACGAAGGCCGGATCCTTGAGCTTCGGCTCCATGGCCCACAGACCGTCCTCGAGCGTGCTCACGCCTTCCTTCTCGTAATTGAAGACGACAAGGTCGCTCGGCTTATAGCCGCCGTCGATCACCTGCCAATATTCATTGTAGGTCATCGCCGAGACGCAATCGGCCTGCTTCTGCAGGATCGGGTCGACGTTGAAGCCCTGCTTGAGGACCTTTATCCCACCCGGAGAGCCGTCGGTCTTGATACCGAGCTTCGACATCCAGTTCAGAAACGGATATTCGTTGCCGCCATACCAGATGCCGATGGTCTTGCCTTTGAAGTCCTCCGGCGTCTTGATGCCGGTGTCCTTGCGGCAGACGAGTTCCAGGCCTGAATGCTTGAAGGTCTGCGAGATATTGACCAGCGCCACGCCCTTTTCGCGGGAAGCGAGCGCGGACGGCATCCAGTCGACCACCACGTCGGCGCCGCCGCCGGCGATCACCTGGGGTGGAGCGACGTCCGGACCGCCGGGATTGATCGTCACGTCGAGACCGGCGTCCTTGTAGAAGCCCTTTTCCTTGGCGACGAAATAGCCGGCGAATTGGGCCTGCGCCACCCATTTGAGCTGGATCGTCACCGGATCGGCAGCTTGAGCACCGGCAACCGAAAACGCGAGCGCGCCGGCTGCCGCAACCATCGTCATTTTTCTCATCATCGTACTCCAGACGAAATGCGAACCGCCGAGTCAGGTCCGATAGGATGGATGCCAGAAGGTCGTCGCGCGCTCAGCTAGCGCGACAATTCCGTAGAAAGCCATGCCGGCAAGCGCCGCCAGCGCGATCTCCGCCCACACCATGTCGAGCGCCATGCGGCCGGCCTCGATCGAGATACGAAAACCTATTCCCTGTGTCGGGGTGCCGAAGAATTCCGCGACGATCGCGCCGATGAAGGCGAGCGTCGAATTGATCTTCAGCGCGTTGAAGATGAACGGCATGGCGGCGGGCAGATAGAGCTTTTGCAGCGTCTGACCCTGGCCCGCGCCATAGGAGCGCATCAGATCGCGCTCGATGTGTCCGGCGGCATCGAGGCCGGCGAGCGTGTTCACCAGCATCGGGAAAAAAGTGATGACGACGACGACGGCCGCTTTCGACGGCCAATCGAATCCGAACCACATCACCATGATGGGGGCGACGCCGACGATCGGCAGCGCGGAGACGAAATTGCCGAGCGGCAGCAGTCCGCGACCGAGGAAGGTGTAGCGGTGCGCGACGATGGCGACGAGAAAGCCCGTACCGCAGCCGATGACATAGCCGGTCAGCACGCCGAGGATGAAAGTCTGGAAGAAATCCTGCCACAGCGTCCACAGCGAGCCGAAAAACCGCACGGCGATCATGCTCGGCGGCGGAAACAGGACGGTCGGCACGCCGAAGCCGCGGACGGTCACCTCCCACAGATAGAACAGGAACGCGCCGAACGAGAGCGGAATCGCGAGTGCGACCGCGCGGGATAGGGTCTTGTTGTGCGGCCTGACGCCGGCAAGCCCGGCAACGCCACACCAGGCCGCGATCCAGTTCGAAAGGACGACGAGCCAAAAGCCCAATGCCGCGAAGCCGGCGATCGCCGGGTCGCGCAACAGCACGAACGTTATCCAACAGCCGCGCACGACGCCGATAAATGTCAGAGCAATCGACCACCATCCGGTCGTGAACGCTGCGCCGACGTAGAACACTCCCGTGAGCAGCGTCGCCGCAAGGAGGGTAGGCCGGGCGGAAAGCGCCGCCGTCGGTTGGCTCGACAGCGGTGCGACCAAGGCGGCGAGCAGGCCGATCACGGCGATCACGTAGACAGCGCGCCGCCAGTTCACGTTCACGCGCGCGCTCCCATCAGCTGCCCGACCCAGCGCTGGATCAGATCGACGAGGCCGATCAGGCCTACGGCGACCACCGACGCGGCGACGAGCGCCGCCCAGATCTGAATGGTCTGCCCGTAATAGGAACCGGCGAGGAGCCGCGCGCCGATGCCGGCCTGGGCGCCGGTCGGCAGTTCGGCGACGATGGCGCCAATGAGCGAGATCGTGATCGAGACCTTGAGGCTCGTGAAAAGAAACGGCACCGCCGACGGCCAGCGCAGCTTCCAGAAAATCTGCGCCGGCGTCGCCGACCAGGTTCGCATCAGATCGAGCTGGATCGGATCGGGCGAGTTCAATCCCTTCACCACGCCGATAGTGACCGGGAAAAAGCACAAATAGGCCGAGATGATCGCCTTCGGCAGCAAGCCGCGAAGCCCGATCGAGCCCAGCACGACGATGACGATGGGCGCGACCGCCAAGATCGGCACCATCTGCGAGCAGATGATCCATGGCAGCAGGCTTTTCTGCAATGTTCGCGCGTGCACGATCAGCACGGCGAGAAAAACCCCGAACGATGCGCCGAGCAGAAAGCCGATGAAGGTCGCCGAGAGCGTGACCCAGCTGTGATAGACGAGACTGCGCGGCGACGTCACCGGCCAGCCGAATACGTCGTCGGCGAAGGTCGCGACGATCTGATGCGGCGCCGGCAACAGCGGCCGTTCGGCGCTGAGCGTGCCCGCGATCAATTCTCCCGTCGTGTAAGGCGTCTCGTCGCGCTCGAACTGGCTGCGTACGATATTCCAGTTCATCAGCACCGCGCCGATATACCAAATCACGACCAGTGCAGCGACGACCGCGGTGACGGGGGCAGCACGAACGACGGCGGGATGCCATCGGATCGCGGCCGGCCGCGCTACCGCATAGATGTCACTCATCGTAGGAATGTCCAGAACGCAGCCCGGCGCGCACCCGCTGCGCAATCTTCAAAAACTCCGGTGTCTCGCGAAACTCGAGCGTTCGGTCGCGCGGAAAATCGCAGGCGATGACGTCGATGATCCGTCCCGGTCGCGGCGAC
Organism: Xanthobacteraceae bacterium; assembly: GCA_049282655.1. Lineage (GTDB taxonomy): Bacteria > Pseudomonadota > Alphaproteobacteria > Rhizobiales > Xanthobacteraceae > BOG-931. The sequence continues at coordinate 6,057 of JBAPUM010000050.1, read as the reverse complement.
ATCACCACGATCTTGGTCGACAGAAACACCGCCTCGGGAATCGAATGGGTGACGAACACGACGGTCTTACCGGTTTGATTCCACAGCCGCAGCAGTTGTTCATTGAGGTGATCGCGCACGATTTCATCGAGCGCGCCAAACGGTTCGTCCATCAACAGGAGCTTGGGCTCGAACGAAAGCGCGCGCGCGATCGAGGCGCGCTGCTGCATGCCGCCGGAAAGCTGCCAGGGATATTTGCGCTCGAAGCCCGACAGGTTGACGAGCTTGAGGTAATGCTCGACGCGCTCCCGGCGCAGCGCCGGACTGAGTCCCATGATCTCCAAGGGCAGCGCCACGTTGCGTTCGATCGTACGCCAGGGATAGAGCGCGGGCGCCTGAAACACATAGCCGTAGTGACGTTCCAGCCGCGCCTGTTCGGGGGTGACGCCGTTGACCAGGATCGTCCCCGCCGTGGGCCGCTCGAGATCGGCGATCACCCGCATCAGCGTGGTCTTGCCGCAGCCCGATGGGCCGATGAAGGAGACGAAATCGCCATCGGCGATCTCAAGGTTGACGTTGGCGAGTGCCTGCACCTCGCCGTCCGATGTCTCGAAGGTCAGCGAGACGTCCAGTGCTTTTACAGCCATGGCCTTGACGGCGAGCGCTGCGGCTGCAGGCTGACCGACAAAACTTCCGGGATCAGGTGCTCGCATACTTTCTTCCAGGCGCAATGGGCCGAGCCATGCCGATGCAAAAGCCGTGCTTTGCCACTTCGGCCTCGACCACCTTGCTGTCCGAGGGATCAAAGCAAAATATGACAGACCTTCACATGGATTCCGCGCCCAAGATTTGGGCGAAGTCTGAGGGAATATTGTGCAAGAAAGCGCGGTGATACAATGCAAATGTGCCAAGTTCCTCGACCTGACGGACAAAATTTTGACTCCTCAAGGCAATCCTCCTCATACTTTGTCCGATCTCTGCATCGTCCTTTGGCAACCGTCCCCACGGCATGAAACCCGCTCCTTTCAAATACATCGTCGCACGTTCGATCGAGCAGGCCTTGGCGCTCAAAGCTGAACACGGCGGCGACGCGCATTTTCTCGCCGGCGGCCAGAGTCTGGTGCCGACACTCAATTTCCGGCTGACACAACCGGCGGTTCTGATCGACATCAATCCGCTGACCGACTGCGCCTTTGTGAAAAACTCGGACAGTAATACTGTCCTGATCGGCGCTCTCACGCGCTACGGGAAGCTTGAGCGCGATCCGGCCATCGCGAAAAGCCTGCCCCTTATGCACGAGGCGTTGCCGCAAATTGCGCATCCGCAAATCCGTAACCGCGGCACCATCGGCGGCAATCTCGCGCACGCGGATCCGGCCTCCGAAATGCCCGCCATCGTGCTGGCGCTGGCGGGGAGGCTGCGGGCGCGGTCGCAAAAGGCGGCGCGCTGGATCGCGGCGGCGGATTTCTTTGCCGGCGCGCTCAGCACGGCGCTTCGACCCGACGAGATGCTGATGGATGTGGAATTACCCGCCGCCGGACCCCGATCCGGAAGCTCCTTTATGGAAGTGTCGCGGCGACGCGGCGATTTTGCGCTGATCGGCGTCGCCTGCACGATAGAGCTCGATGCCGACGGAAACTGCGCGCGCGCGCGTGTTGCGCTGTGCAACGCCGGTGAGACGCCGATCCTCGCCGACGAAGCCGGCCGCTCGCTCCAGGGCAGGCCGGTCGGCGGCGCTGCGATCGAGGAGGCCGCGGATCTTGTGCAGACCGCCATCGATCCCGGCGGCAGTATCCATGCCAGCAAGGATTTTCAGCGACATCTCGCCGGCGTTTTGACCAGGCGCGCCCTGACCGCGGCCAACGAGCGGGCGCATCATGTCCACTGACAGCCCGGCACCCGACAGGCACGACGTCGCCGTCACCGTGAACGGCGTCGACTACCGGCGCACTGTCGAATCGCGACTGCTGCTGAGCGACTTCCTGCGCCACGATCTTCTGCTGGCCGGCACCCATGTCGGTTGTGAGCACGGGGTTTGCGGCGCCTGCACGGTGATCTTCGACGGCGTCGCGGTCCGCTCTTGTTTGATGCTGGCGGCGCAGGCCGATGGCCACGCCATCATGACGGTGGAAGGGCTGGCGCGCGGACCGGACGAGCTTCACCCGCTGCAGGAGGCCATGCGCGAATGTCACGGCTTGCAGTGCGGTTACTGCACGCCCGGCGTGCTGATGACCATGAAAGCGTTTCTCGACGAAACGCCGGCGCCCGACGAGGCGCAAATCCGCGAAGCGCTCTCCGGCAATCTGTGCCGTTGCACCGGCTATCAGCACATCGTCGAAGCCGTACAGCTTGCCGCGACGCGCTTAGGAAAGGCCTCGCCGTGACGACGCGCAAATTCGGCGCTCCGATCCGGCGCAACGAGGACGCTCGTTTGTTGAACGGGCAGGCTTTGTTCGTCGATGACGTCGAACTGCCGGGCCTGCTGCACGCGGCGTTTCTGCGCAGCAATGTCGCGCACGGCCGCATCCGTTCGATCGACGTAGCCGCTGCGCGTACGCGCACGGGCGTGGTCGCGGTCTATACGGCGGTCGATCTCGGCGACTACTGGGCGCCCGGACCGCTGCTGGTGCCGCCGCCGCCGATCGCCGGCATCACGTTCAACGAACGCACCCAGGTGCCGCTCGCCAAGGACAAGGTCCGCCACGTCGGCGAGCCGCTCGCCGTTGTGCTCGCCGAAAGCCGCTATCTCGCCGAGGACGCTTTGGCCGATATCGTCGTCGATATCGAGCCATTGCCGGCTGTCGTCGATCTGGAAAAGGCGGTCGCCGGCACCGCCGCTTCGGTCCATGACGATGTCGGCAGCAATGTCGCGGCGCATGTCCGGCAGAGCAGGGGCCATTACGCGGCTGCCCGTGCCCAGGCCAGCCACGTCATCGCCCGGCGTTTTTCCTACGATCACGGTGCGTCGTCGCCGATCGAAACCCGCGGCATCGTCGCCCGATGGGACGCACGCGCCAACCAGCTCACGATCTGGGATACCACGCAGGCGCCGGTGTTCTTGCGCAACGGGCTCGCCGCGATGCTGGGCCTGAGCGAGCGGCAGGTCCGGGTCATCGCGCCGTTCGTCGGCGGCGGTTTTGGGCCGAAGATCATGTTGTTCTATCCCGAAGAGGTGGTGATCCCGTGGGTGGCGAAAAAGCTCAACCGCCCGGTGAAATGGATCGAGGACCGGCTCGAGCATTTTTTCGCCACCACGCATGAGCGCGGCCAGACTCATGACGCTGAAATCGCGCTGACGGCGGACGGCCGTATCCTCGGCGTCAAGGACGTGTTCCTGCACGATACCGGCGCCTATAATCCCTATGGGCTGACAGTGCCGATCAACAGCCAGTGCACCTTGCTCGGCCCTTATGTGATCCCGAACTACGACAGCACCTTTACGGCGGTCTTCACCAACAAGCCGATCGTCACGCCCTATCGCGGCGCCGGCCGCCAGCATGGCGTCTTCGTCATCGAGCGGCTGCTCGATATCGCGGCCAACGAACTGAACATCGACCGCGCCGAAATCCGCCGGCGTAATCTGATCCCGCCGGATGCTTTTCCCTACAACAACGAGATCATCTATCAGGATTTTACCCAGCTCTCCTACGACAGCGGCAATTACGAGCCGATCCTCGACAAGGCGCTGGAACTGATCGCCTACAAGAATTTCCTCGCCGAGGAGCAGCCGCGGTTGCGCGCCGCGGGCCGCCACGTCGGCATCGGTCTTGCTTGCTATGTCGAGGGCACCGGCATCGGTCCCTATGAGGGCGCAAAAGTTCAGGTTCAGTCGAATGGCAGGGTCAGTGTCGCGACCGGCATCGGCACGCAAGGGCAGGGGCATTTTACGGTGTTCGCCCAGATCGCCGCAGATCAACTCGGCGTCGAAGTGACCGACGTCGATATCGTCACCGGCGACACCGACCAGTTTTATTGGGGCGCCGGCACTTTCGCGAGCCGCGGCGCCGTGGTCGCCGGCAATGCCGTCAACGAAGCCTCGATCGCGGTGCGAAAGAAGATTTTAAAGCTCGCCGCCGATCATTTCGAATGCGCCGAGGAGGATCTTGAAATCGCCAATGGCGAGGTATCGGTCGTCGGAGTTCCCGGCCAGGCGATCAAGCTCGGCGCGCTGGCGCTCAAGGCCAATCCGATGCGCGGCGCGGTGCAACCGGGCACCGAGCCTGGGCTCGAATCGACGCAATATTTCGGCCCGCCGAGCGGCGCCACGGCGAGCGGCGTGCATGCCATGATCGTCGAGGTCGACCCGCAGACTTTCATGCTCAAGGTACTCAAATACGTCGTGGTGCATGACTGCGGCACGGTGATCAATCCGCTGATCCTCGCTGGGCAAATCCACGGCGGCGTCGCGCAGGGCATCGGCAATGCCTATTACGAGCAACTGGTCTTCGACGAGGACGGCCAATTGCTCAACGCGTCGCTCGCCGATTATTTGTTGCCGACCGCGCTCGAAGTGCCGCACATGGAACTCGCCCATACGGTGACGCCGTCGCCGCTCAATCCGCTCGGCATCAAGGGCGCGGGCGAAGCGGGCGCCATCCCGGTCGGGCCGCTGTTTGCGCAGGCGATCGAGGATGCGCTCGGGCTAGCCGGGAAGAAAATCGAGCTTCTGGAAATTCCGCTCAGCCCAAACCGTCTGTTTGAATTGACGACGGCATCGCCGAACAAGCCACAATGATCCTGGTCACCGGCGCCGCGGGCAAGACCGGCCGGGCGATCGTCAAGGCCTTGGCGGCGAAGGGCGCGGCGGTGCGGGCTTTGGTGCGGCGGCCGGACCACGTCGATGCGCTCAAACAAATCGGCGCCGCGGAAGTCAGCATCGGCAGCTTTGAGGATGCCGCCGCCGTTGCGGATGCGGTCGCGGGCACGCAGGCGATCTATCACATCTGTCCGAATGTCAGTCCGAGCGAATTCGACTATGCGCGCGTTGTCGCGGCCGCCGCGCGGGCGCGCGGCGTCACACGCTTTGTCTATCACTCGGTTTTGCATCCGCAGATCCAGGCGATGCCGCATCACTGGCAGAAAATGCGCTCCGAACAGATGCTGTTCGCCTTCGACCTCGACCTCACCATCCTGCAACCCACCGCCTATATGCAAAATCTTTTCGGCGCCTGGCGCGGCATCGTCGAGGCGGGCGTGTTCCGGATTCCCTATCCGGCGGAGACGCGGCTCGCTCTCGTCGATCTCGACGACGTCGCAGCAGCCGCGGCGATCGTGCTAACGAGCGAAGGCCATGGCGGCGCGACCTATGAATTGGCCGGCACCGCGCCGTTGAGCCAAAGCGAAGTTGCCGCCATCATCGGCGCGGCATTGAATAAAGATATTGGTGTCGAGGTAGAAACAATCGAGGCCTGGGAAGCACGCGTTCGTGCCGCCGGAATGGGCGACTACGAGGCGGCGACGCTCGCCGCGATGTTTCGCTATTATGCCGCCCATGGCCTGATCGGAAATTCAAATACCCTGCATTGGCTGCTCGGCCGCGCTCCGAACAGCCTCGCTGAATTCCTCAGCCGCGGCTCGAACGCGTGACCAAGGCTTGCCGCAGCCGCCAAGCCCATACACCAAGATTTAGGGTGCGATGCAGGCTCGGAAGGCGCGGCGCCTCCCGACTGCCTATAATCGTCAAAGCCTGATGACATTATATGTGGAGCCGCGCGGGTCGCCCGATTTCGGGGCCCGCCGTGGGCTCTTGCCATAGGTTGCCATAGGTCCTCGACAAGCACCCTGGATCGCTCCTAGAAAAGGGCTCTTGAACCTTCGACTGGGGCGTCGCAACGGCCCCATTGTGTATCGCGCCAATGACCTATCCGAAAAACTATCTCGCCGACCGTCCGGACATTAATTACCGCGGCTACTTCACCGGCGCGCTGTCGCGGCTGCATGACGAGCGGCGCTATCGGGTGTTTGCCGATTTGGAGCGCATTGCCGGGCGGTTTCCGCATGCGGTGTGGCATTCGCCGGAAGGGCCGAAGCCGGTCGCGATCTGGTGCTCGAACGACTATCTCGGCATGGGCCAGCATC
>JBAPUM010000049.1:0-18744 GCA_049282655.1 Xanthobacteraceae bacterium | reverse complement strand
CCGGCGGCGTTGCCGCCGAGCGCCCGCGTTGCCGCAGCCGAGACCGGCGGCGCGGAATTGCCCTCGAGCGCGAACGGCGTGCCGGGTTCCGACTTCATGGTCGACGTCATCAAGACGCTCGACATCAAATACGTCCCGGCCAATCCGGCGTCGAGCTACCGCGGCATCCACGAGTCGCTGATCAATTACGGCAAGAACACGATGCCGGAATTCCTCACCTGCATGCACGAGGAATCCGGTGTCGCCATGTGCCACGGCTACTACAAAGCGACCGGCAAGCCGCTGATGACGCTGGTGCACGGCGTCGTCGGTCTGCAGCATGCCGCCATGGCGGTCTATAACGCCTGGTGCGACCGCGTGCCCGTTCTCATCGTCGGCGGCAACGATCTCGACGCCGCCCATCGGGCGCCGGGCGTTCCGACCTTCCATTCCGGGCAGGACATCAACGCGATCGTGCGCGACTACACCAAGTGGGACGACAACCCGGTCTCGCTGCAGCATTTCGCGCAGAGCTTCGTGCGCATGTACAAGATCGCCACCACGCCGCCCTACGGCCCGGTGATGATGGCGCTCGACGGCGGCCTGCAGATGGAGCCGGCGCGGGATTTCGGCGAGCCGCTCTACATCCCGAAGTTTTTCGCGAGCGCTCCGCCGCAGGGCGATCTCGCCGCGGTCCGGGAGGCCGCGCGACTGCTCGCCGGCGCCGAACGGCCGGTCATCGTGGTGGACCGTGTCGCGCGTACGCCGAACGGCGTCAGTCTTTTGATCGAGCTTGCCGAATTGCTCCAGGCGCCGGTGGTCGACCAGGGCAACCGGATGAATTTTCCCAATACCCACTATCTCAGCCGGCCGCCGAACGTCATCGGCCAGGCCGACGTCATCATCGGCATGGAGCTGTCGGACTATTGGGGGACGGTGAACACCTTCGTCGATAACGACAACAACGGCTTCGGTCAGAACATCCCCAAGCTCAAGCCCGGGACCAAGCTGATCAGCATCAGCTCCGTCGATCTCCTCACCAAATCGAACTATCAGGATTTTCAGCGTTTCCAGAGCATCGATGTGTCGATGCCGGGCGATGCCGAGGCGACGCTGCCGTCGCTGATCGATGCGGTGAAGTCGGCGATCGGCAATGATCGCAAGGATGCGATAGCAAAGCGCGGCGATACCATCCGCCAAGCTCACGCCAAGGGTGTCGACGCCACCAAACAAGCCGCCGCCATCGCCTGGGATGCGAGCCCGATTTCAACCGCGCGGCTGGTGATGGAGACTTTCGGGCAAATCAAGGATCTGGACTGGTCGCTGGTGTCGACATCCGGAAACACCAGCAATTGGGCCAATCGGCTGTGGCCGATCGACAAGCATTATCAGTGGCTCGGCGCATCGGGGGGCTACGGTATCGGCTATGGCGCGCCGGCATCGGTGGGCGCCGCTCTCGGCAACCGCGACCAGGGCCGCTTCTCGGTTTCGATCCAGTCCGACGGCGATCTGATGTTTGCGCCGGGCGTGCTGTGGACCGCGGCGCGGCACAAAATTCCGTTACTCGCGGTGATGCACAATAATCGCGGCTACCACCAGGAGGTCATGCACGTGCAGCGGCTGTCCAATTTCCGCAACCGGGTCGCCAATATCGGCAAGGACCTGGGACCGATCGGCACCAGCATCATGAATCCGGACATCGAGTATCACAAGCTCGCGGAATCGATGGGATGGTGGGCGAAAGGCCCGATCACCGATCCGGCCGATCTCGGCCCGGCGATCAAGGAAGCAGTCGCTGTGGTCAAATCCGGCCAGCCGGCGCTGGTCAATGTCGTGACGCAGCCGCGCTGAGGAGAGAATTCATGCAATTCGTTCGTGTTTACGCCGCGCCGGCACTGCTGGCGCTCGCCGTGATCGCCGCCGCGCCGCAGGTCGCCGTTGCGGCCTCGGCCGAAAATGGCAAGACGGCCTTTATTCAGCATGGCTGCTGGCAATGTCACGATTTCAATGGCCAGGGCTCGATAGCGACCAGCAACGGCCGGGTGATCGCCCGCACCGCGCTGCCGCTCGATGCGTTCAAAACATTCGTGCGCACGAGCGACGGCCCGATGCCGCCCTACCGATTGCCGGTGCTCAGCGACGGCGAGCTCGAAGATATCTATGCCTATCTGCAGTCGCTGCCGCAGCCGAAAGCCGTCAGCGATATTCCGCTGTTGGGAAGCGCACGCTCGCAGTAGCCGCGCGAGCTTGTGCCTTACACGATCTCGTGACCGCGGCATGCGCCGATTTGGCTGCGATTGTGATTGGCGCCGACCCTTTAGGTTGGCGTAAAGGCTCTTAGCTTGCGCGGTGGAAACGGGCGGAGAACCGACATGACGGATGGCAATCGCAGTTTTTTGGTGGCGCCTATTGTCGGCGCCTTGATGCTGATCCCGTTAATCGGCTTCAGCGTGAGCCCGCTCCAGGCTGCCGAACCGGCGGTTACGATTCCTCCTCCGGCAGTGGATGAGCAGGCACCCGCCAGCGGCGAAATGCAGACGGCCGTATTGGCTGGCGGCTGCTTCTGGGGCATGCAGGGCGTCTATCAGCACACTAAAGGCGTGACCCAGGCGGTCTCGGGATATGCGGGCGGACAAAAGGACACTGCGCATTACCAGATGGTCGGCACCGGCCGCACCGGTCATGCCGAGTCGATTTCGGTGACCTTCGATCCGCGCGTCGTTACCTACGGCAAGATCCTGCAGATCTATTTCTCGGTGGCGCACAATCCGACCGAGCTGAATTTTCAAGGCCCGGACGAGGGTACCCAGTATCGCTCGGCGATTTTCTACGCCAATGACGACCAGAAGCGCGTCGCCACGGCCTATATCGACGAGCTTCAGAAGGCGCATGTCTTCAGTTCGCCGATCGTCACCAAGCTGGAAGCGTTTTCAGGCTTCTATCCGGCCGAGGATTATCACCAGGACTTCCTGGTCCTGCATCCGAACTATCCCTACATCGTCTTCAACGACCTGCCGAAGGTCGACAATCTGAAAAAGCTATTTCCCGACTATTATCGTGAGACCCCGGTCACCGTGATGGCGTCGAGCAAAGCGAGCGACTAGTAGTCGCGCACCGCGCCGAAATTTTGCACTGCACAATCGCGGTTGCAGCTATCGCTATAGCCTTTCGTCATTCTCCGAAGTATCGTCGTCGAAGGAAGCGGGGGGACACCCGCTCCACGGGAACGAGCAAAGGGGGAGGGACGCCATGGCTATGGCAACGACGACCTTAGGGACGCTGCCCGAGGCCGAACACAGTGCGCAATTGCGCAAAGCCGTCATCGCATCGACGGTCGGCACGGCGATCGAGTGGTACGATTTCTTTCTCTACGGCACCATGGCGGGCCTTGTCTTCGGCAAGCTCTACTTCCCGAATTCGGAGCCGCTGGCCGGCACGCTCGCTGCCTTCGGCACCTATTTCGTCGGCTTTGCCGCGCGCCCTGTGGGCGCCGCGATCTTCGGCCATTACGGCGATCGCATCGGCCGCAAGGCGACGCTGATCGCGACCCTGATGTGCATGGGGCTGGCGACTTTCGCCATCGCCTTTGTGCCGACCTATGCGTCGATCGGCGTCTGGGGTGCGGTGCTCTTGACGGTGCTGCGCGCGATCCAAGGCATCGGCGTCGGCGGCGAATGGGGCGGCTCGGTGCTGCTGGCGATGGAGTGGTCACGGACGCGCGGCCAGCGCGGACTGGTCGCTGCATGGCCGCAATTTGGCGTCCCCTGCGGACTTTTGCTGTCGACCGGCGCGGTCTACTTGTTCAGCGCCTGGTCGGGCGATGAGTTCCTGACCTGGGGCTGGCGACTGCCATTTGCGCTGTCGATCGTCCTTGTTGGCATCGGCCTGTGGATCCGGCTCGGCATTCTCGAGACGCCGGTGTTCCAACAACTCCTCGATTCCAACAAGATCGAAAAGGCGCCGATCCTGGAAGTGATCAAAAAGCAACCGAAAGAGATCATTCTCTCGGCGCTGTTGCGGTTGTCGGAGCAGGCACCGTTCTACGTCTTCACCGCCTTCGTTTATTCCTACGCCGTCGGCATGATGCATATGTCACGGAATTTCATTCTCATCGCGGTGACGGTCGCGGCCTGCGTCTCCTTCTTTACCATTCCGATCGCCGGTCATCTCTCCGACCGGATCGGGCGCAAGAACATGTACATGATCGGCGTCGTCACCATGGGCCTATTCGGGTTCCTGTATTTCGGCATGGTGGATACGGCGATCCCGGCGCTGGTCTTTATCGCGATCGTGCTGTCGCTTATTCCGCACGATATGCAGTACGGGCCGCAAGCGGCGTTGATTGCGGAATCGTTCACGCCGCGGCTACGTTATAGCGGCGCATCGCTCGGCTATCAGCTGGCGTCGATCATTGCGGGCGGTCCGGCACCGCTCATCGCCACGGCCTTGTTCGCCACTTACCACACCGGCTACGCGATTGCCGTCTATATCGCGGTGCTTGCGGTGCTCAGCCTGATCGCGACCGCGATGATGCCGGACTATACCGGAAAAGACATCTCGGACGACGCTTATAGCGAGGACTAAGCGCAACCATTAGCCGCCGAGGGACCCGCATTAGCAGCGGCCCCGCGGCCGCACTTCTGCAAAAGCCCGGATCCGATGACTTCGGAGCCGGGCTTTTGTCATTGCCGGGGCATTATGGGTGAGGGGAGCCGCGTCCAATTTCTGCGGCGCTAAAGCACCAGCCCGGTATCGGGGTCGATCAGGTGCATGTGGTTCATATTGGCGGAGAGCTGCATGGCTTCGCCCGGGCCCGTGGCGCTGCCCGGATCGACGCGGCCGCAGACCTCCTGGCCGTCAACGGTGAAATAGACCATCGTCTCCATGCCCATCGGCTCGACGACATCGAGCGTCGCTGTAAACTCGGTCAATGGATCGCGGTCGCTGCGCCGCGGCTCGGTGATGTGTTCCGGGCGCAGCCCGAAAATCAGTTCCTTGCCGGTGAGCGTCTGAAAGCGCGGCGCACGCGCAGCCGGTATCGGCAGGCTAATCGTGTCGGAGATGCGCAGCCGCTGTCCGCCGCCGTTTTGCTCGACCCGGCAGCGCAGAAAATTCATCGCCGGCGAGCCGATGAAGCCGGCGACGAAACGCGTCCGCGGATGATGATAAAGATCCTGCGGGGTTGCGATCTGTTCGATCAAGCCGCCATTCATGACGACGACGCGGTCGGCGAGCGTCATCGCCTCGACCTGATCGTGGGTGACATAGACCGTCGTGGTCTTCACCATCTGGTGCACGCGTTTGATCTCAGTGCGCATCTGCACGCGCAGCTTGGCGTCGAGGTTAGACAGCGGCTCGTCGAACAGAAACACCTTCGGATTGCGTACGATGGCCCGCCCCATCGCCACACGCTGGCGCTGGCCACCGGAGAGCGCCTTCGGCTTGCGGTCGAGGAGCTCGGTGATGTCGAGAATGCGCGCCGCATGATCGACGCGCTTCTTGATCTCGTCCTTGGGGAATTTGCGCAGTTTCAGCCCGAAGGACATGTTCTCAAATACAGACATGTGCGGATAGAGCGCATAGTTCTGAAACACCATCGCGATATCGCGATCCTTCGGCGGCAGGTCGTTGACGACTTCGCCGCCGATATAGATGTCACCTGCGGTGACCTCCTCGAGGCCGGCGATCATGCGCAGCGTCGTCGACTTGCCGCAACCCGACGGGCCGACCAGGACGACGAATTCATTGTCGGGAATATCTAGGCTGATACTGCGGACCACTTCGACATTGTCGAACCGCTTGACGACATTGCGCAACGCGACTTCGGCCATCTTACAAAAACTCCTCAGCCCTTGGTGGCGCCCGCGGTGAGACCGGCGATGTAGTAGTCCATCAGGAAGGCGTAGATCACGAGCGGGGGAGCGGCCGCCAAGAGCGCGCCGGCCATCAGCATGCCCCACTTGTAAACATCGCCGCGGATGAGGCTCGTCACCGTGCCGACGGTCAGCACCTGCTGATCCGCCGAATAAAGAAACGTCATCGGATAGACGAAGGCCGCCCACGACACTGTAAAGGCGAATATCATCGCCGCGATGATGCCGGGCAGCGCCACCGGAATGAAGATCTTGGTGAGCATCTGCAGGTGGCCGGCGCCGTCGATCAGGGCCGCCTCGTCGAGTTCCTTCGGGATCGACTGGAAATAGCCGATCATGATCCAGGTGCAGAACGGCACCGTCAGCGTCGGATAGACGAGCACCATGCCCCAATAGGAATTGAGCAGCCCCAGCGCCTTGACGATCTGGAACAGCGGAATGAACAACAGCGTGTCGGGCACCAGATAAGTGAGAAAAATGCCGGTCGCCAGAATGCCCGAGCCCCAGAATTTCATGCGGCCGAGCGAAAAGGCGGCGAAGACGCTGACCACCATGGTGATGGCGACCGTGCAGACCGTCACGATGATGGTGTTCTTGAAAAAGATCAGAAAGTCGGTCTGGGTCAGGAGGATCTTGAACTGATCCAGTGTCACGCCGTCGGCGATGAGCCAGGGATTGGTGGCCATGCGCGCCACTTCGGCGTCGCTCTTGAGCGCGGTGACCACCATGTAATAGGGCGGGATCAGAAAGAAGATCGCAAAAATCACCAGGAACACGTAGGACGTGATCAGCGCCCAGCGCCGGTTGCGGCTCAGGCTTGAGCGGACACTGAACCCTGACGACGAGCGGGCGGCGATGGCGGCCGTACTCATCCGATCTCCCGGCCGCGTTTACGGACCCCGCGCAGGATGAAGACCGCCGCCAGCGCGAGAATCGGGAACATGAACAGCGACGTCGCCGCGCCGAGCGGCAGGTCGCCGGAGCGAATGCCGAGCATGAAGGCGTAGGTCGCGAACACGTGCGTCATGTTGCGCGGGCCGCCCGCGGTCATGATCTGCACGATATCGAAATTGGCAAAGGTCACGATCAGCGAGAACAAGACGGTGATGGCGATGATATTGCGCATCATCGGCAGCGTGATGTGGACGAATTTCTGCCAGGCATTGGCGCCGTCGATCATGGCGGCTTCATAGAGCTGCTCGGGCACCGATTTGAGCGCCGCGAGATACATGATCAGAAAGAACGGCGCGCCGTACCAGACATTGACCAGGATGACGGAAAAGCGCGCCCAATAGGGACTGCTCAGCCAGCCGATTTCGTCGAACCCCATGCTGGAAAGGACGTAGTTGAAGGCGGAATGGGTCGGATCGAACAGCCACCACCAGCCGAGTGAGGACAGCGCGAGCGGAATGACCCAGGGCACCAGCATCATGCCGCGCCATTTGCGCTGGCCCTTGACCGGCAGATTGTTGATCAGATGCGCGGTGATGAGCCCGATCAGCGCTTTGAAGAACACCGCCGAGAGCGCAAAGATCGCCGTCTGTTCCATCACCTGGCGGAACACGTCCCGCGACAAGAGAAAGCTGAAATTGCCGAGCCCGATGAAGCGGGTCTGCGCCTTGTTCAGCATCGACAGATAGATCGAATAGAACGCCGGATAGACCACGAGCCCGACGATGATGATCAGGAGTGGCAGGCACATCAGGAAGGCGATGGTCGATCGCCGACGCAGGAATAGCCTCAGGTTGTGACTGGCGGACGGCTGTAGGCTGACGCCTGAAAGCGCCGGCGACCAATTCTCTTTAGGCGACCATGTCTGGACGGTATCGGCCATATTCACGCCGCTGACCCTTTCGGATCAGCCTCCCATCGCGTTGAACGCATGTCGGCCCCCCAGCCGGCATGCTGTCTCGCCAACCCCCCACCTTCCTCCCCCGCTTGCGCGGGAGGGCAGGGAGGGGGCGTTTACGCGCGCAACGTTCCTTCGAGTTCGTTTTCGGCCCACTTGATCACGTCGTCGATCTTCTCGTTGCCCTGCGTGACCTTGGCGACCATGACTGTGTTGATAGCCTGATTGTAGATCTGGGCGCCGACTTCGGAGCGCGCCGGCGCGCCGGCGATCGAGGTCTGCTCGTCGCCGCGCGGCGGATAGCCGTAGACGGTTCCGACCGGCGGCTCGACGGTCTTCCAAGTGTCGAGGTCGTACATGGTCTTGAACGACGGCAGGTCGTAGCCGAACGAGGCCTGTACGAGTTGCGCCACCGATTCCTTCTGCGAGATGTAGGTCAGAAGCTCCTTTGCCGCCGGCTTGTTCTTGGAGAAGGCCCACACGCCGTAGAACTGCGGCAATTGCCCGACGAAGCGGCCCTTCGGGCCTTTCGGCATCGGATGCGTCCAGCAATTCGCCGCCACGCTCGGATTGTCGCGCTTGGCGACCGCCCAAGCGCTCGGCGGGTTCATGATGCTCGAGCCCTTGCCGGAAATGAGCCAGCGGTTATTGCCGGCGTCGTCCCAGGCGTAGACTTCCGGCGGGTTCACCGCCATCAGCTTCTTCATGTATTCCAAGGCCATTCGGGTCTCGTCGGAATTGACCTTGATGTTGTCCTTGGCGTCGACCATGACCACGCCGAAGGAATTATAGAGCGCGCCGACCCAGTCGACGGCGTCGCTCGACTGTCCCATCGGCAGTCCGACCGGGAAGCCAGCCTTGTGCAGCTTTTCGGCCGAGGCGAGGTAGGTATCCCAGGTCCAGGTGTCGGTCTTGGCCTTGTCCCATTTTGCCTCGTCGGCCGGGAACAGGTCGCGCACGTCGATTCCCGCATGCTGCTGGTAGAGATCGAAGCGCGAGCAGCACGGCTTTACCTGGCTGCCGACCGCGGTCGGCACGCCGCGCCAGGTGCCTTTGATCTTGGCGAGGTATTCGGCGACCGGGCTGATTGGGCCGTATTGCTTGATCAAGCCTCCGACCACATCGTCGAGCGGCTCGAGATTGTTCTGGTGGATACGGACGTTCCAGTCGCGGTGGGACATGATGTCGTGGCCGGTGCCGGCTTGGGCTTCGGCGGCCGCGGTCAGCTTGTCCTTTTCACCTTGCGAGGTGATGTAGTCGATCTTCACTTCGCAACTGTTCTTGGCGCCCCATTCGTTGCAGAGCTTGGTCAGCGCGGCATTGGCGCCTGGAACCCAGTGGTCCCATACGCCGAGCGACAAGGAGCCTGCCGCATAGGCGCCTTTGACGTAAGGGGCGGTGATGGCGGCAGCGGAACCGAGCGCCGCGGATTTGAGAATCTGGCGGCGCGTCGGCGAACGGACGGGTAGCGTTGAGTTGGTCATCGTGTTCCCTCCCAGGACGTGTCCTCTACAACTCGGCGCCATATTTTTATTGGTCTTCGCTGGCGTGGAAGAAAACATACTCTCATAACGGGAAAGGGGCTAGTGCGGCCTTTTAGACATTTCGGCTGACGGTTGGCCGCGCCGGCACAGCCGCAGGCGGCGGACCCATAGGCAAGGGCTCGGGACTTCGGGGCAGGGGCCCCGAGCCTCGTTGCATCGTCGTTCCAGGCGGCCGCCGTCCGTCAGGGCGACAGCTGTTCCAAAAGGCGTTTCTTGGTCTCGACCGCGAACAAGGCGGTGATGATCGCCGTGACCAGCACGATCAAGCCGAACGACAGGAACACCGATTGCAGCCCGGACGCGATGAGGTATCCGACCGTGGTCGGGCCGATCATTGACGCCAGCCGCAGCCAGGCCGTCGCGGTGCCGACGGCGAGTGCGCGCACCCGCGTCGGGTAAAGCTCCGGCGTGTAGAGATAGACGGCGAGATTGATCGTGGTGACAAAGAAATACGCAATCGTGATGTAGATCAGAACCTGTTCGGATGTCGGATTGCTGATCGTCGACAGCATCAACAGTGCGGCTGCCGCGCCCGCGAAGGCCACGGCGAACAATGTCCTTCGTCCGATATAGTCGATGGTGAAAGCGGCGGTCGCCGAACCGATAAAGCCGATCGCCGTGGTGATGAGGCCGTAGCGCAGCGAGACATCGAGCGGCAGTTTGAATACCGTGCGATAGACCGTCGGCATCCAGATCGCGAGCCCGTAATTCACGAGGTAAGAGGTGAACCAGATCAGCCAGACGACGAGCGTGCGCCGCAAATAGACCGGACCGAACAGATCGGCGAGCGAGGCGCGCTTGGCCTCGACCGTGACGGCGGCTTGCGGCGGCGGCAAGGGTTGTCCGGTCGCCTTCTCGGTCTGTCGCTCGATTTCGGCGAGCGCGGTCTCGGCCTCGGCAAACCGGCCGGCGGTGGCGAGCCAGCGCGGCGATTCCGGCAGCACGCGCCGCAGGAAGAGGATCAGTACGGCCGGGATGGCGCCGAACACGAACATGTATTGCCAGCCGAGCGTCGGCACGATCCACAGCCCGAGCAGGCTCGAGGCGACGATGCCGACCGGGAAGATCAATTCGTAGAGCAAGACGAAGCGGCCGCGGGTATTCGATTTGGCGAGTTCGCTGATATAGACCGCGGCGATCGGCACTTCGCCGCCGAGGCCAAAGCCCTGGATCAGCCGGAAGACGAAAAACGATTCGTAATTCCAGGCAAGCGCGCAGACCAGACTCATGATGGCGAAAGTCGCGATCGACCAGACCATGCCGGTGATGCGGCCGTAACGCTCGGCGATCCAGCCGAAGAACAGCGCGCCGAGCAACTGCCCGAGAAAGCCCGACGAGATCAGTAAGCCGATCTGCGGCGGGGTCAGTTTCCACATCGGCACCAGTGCGGGAAGAACGGCAGCGATGGCGAGCGAGTCGAACGCATCGAAGAATGTCGCCGTGCCGATGATCACGCGCGTCCTGACGTGCCACCATGACACCGGCAGCCGCTCGATGCGGGCGACCACTTCTTCCGGCGACGCCCCAGACTCGACGATTTCAGCAGCGGACATTGCTTCCCCCCCTTTTGTTATTGAACGGTCGCCGGCTTGTGCCAGTCGCTTTCTTATCTACTGAACCTCCACCGCTTCAAAGCCGGAAGGCATGTGCCAGCGCCCGCAGCACGAGGGCAACAGGCACCGGATGGCGAGATGCCCGGCCGGCATGGTGTCGAGCGTCTTGCGGTCGATCTTGCGCGGCGGCTCGCTTTGCTCCGCGACGCGCCGGCGATGCACCTCGACCAGTTGCCGGCGCTCGTCATCCGTGGCGGCGACGTCGATCGCGAGCGTCTCAGGGGCGAGAACCACCCCATAATAATCGTTCGCTGCTTTGAGCGTGACATAGCCCTGGCGCACGTCGTGCTGGACATCCTGCGGCGGCCGCTCGAGCGGCGAACCGAAGCCGCCGCCGCCGCCGGAGCGCAGAATGAAGGCGTCGCCCGCTTTCACTCTGGCGCGGTAGACCTTAGCATTGGGCACGTCGTCGTTGACGACGTCATCGCGCCGCATCAGCATTTCATTGCCGGCGCCTTCGAGGCCGCCCTCCAAACCCCAAGGCAGACACACCGCGCGCTCGATGCTGGTATTGACGTTGAAGTCGTTGCGCGCCCGCACGATGGTTTCGACGCCGAGCCCGCCGCGGTGCCGGCCCGGCCCGCCGGAATCCGCTCGTAAGGACAGGCTTTCGACCAGCACCGGGAATTTCGCCTCCATCTGCTCATTCGGGCTGTTATGGGTGTCGCCGTCATTGATGCAGACGGTGGCGGCGACGCCGTCCTCGCTGCGCTTGGCGCCCCAGCCGCCGCCCAGCGGACCGAAGCTGGTGATAAAGAGCCTCTGGGTGTCGGGGTGGAAGCCGTCGAGCGTCGCTACGCAAAGATCGGCGTGATGGCCGGCGATGATCTGATCCGGAATGGCCTTTGCCAGGGCTTTGAAGATGGTGTCGACCACCGTCATGGGAAATGTCATCCACCAGCGCATCGGCGCCGGCCGCACCGCGCTGACGATCCGGCCGGGCGGCAAAATGACTTTCAGGTTGCGGAACGAGCCGTCATTGATCGGATAATCGGTCGGCGAGGTGACGCATTTGAAGGCGACCTGGGCGCAAGCGGTGCCGGTGGTCGGTCCGGAATTGTAAAAGCCACGTACCTGCTTGGCGACATCGGTCAGGTCGACCGTCATCTCGTCGCCGGAGACGATCACCTTGACCTTGATCGGCACGCGCTTGGCGATATCGACGGCGTCGTCGTCCATGAAGGATTCTGCTTCATAGACGCCGTCCGGAATGGCGCGCGTGCGCTCGCGCGCGGCTAATTCGGCGTGATCCATCAGCACGCTGATGCAATCGAGAACCGGCTTCTGACCGTAGCGGTCGAGCAATTCGAGGAAGCGCCGCTCGCCGGTCTTGATGGCCGTAATCTGCGCGCGCAGATCGCCCATCGCCCGCTCCGGCAGGCGCACATTCATGCGGATGATGTCGTGAATGTCCTGGCTCACGACGCCGGCGCGCGCATATTTCACGATCGGGATTTGCAAGCCTTCGGAAAAGATGTCGGTGGTGACGCCGCCGAGCGAGCCGCCGACATCGGGCCAATGCGCCATGCAGCAGGAAAAGCCGACAAGCTCGTTGTCGTGGAAAAGCGGCAGCGTGAAGGTGAAGTGATTGAGATGGCTGCCGGTCGTGTAGGCGTCATTGGTCAGCAAGATGTCGCCGGGCGCAAAACCTTCCGCACCGAAATGTCTGATCTTGGCTTTGACGGTCTCCGACATGCCGCGGATGAACATCGGCAGGCCGAGCCCGATCGAGACGGTGTCGCCGTCTTTGGTGAAAATGCCGACCGTGAAGTCGAGCGCCTCGTAGATGATCATGTTGTAAGCGGTGCGCATGAGGTTCGTCTTCATTTCCTCAGTCACCGCCATCACGCCATTGCGCACGATCTCGACCAGGACCGGATCGCTCTTTTGCTCCTTTGTGTGTTCGGTCATGCGTTCGACCCGGATATGGTGATGACGAGATTGCCGATGGCGTCGACCTCGGCACTGTCGCCGGGAAGCACCACGGTCGTCGAGGCATATTCCTCGATCAGGGCTGGGCCCACAATGCGGTTGCCCGCCAGCAAAGCAGGGCGCGCAAAGGTGGGCGTATCGACATAGCCGCCGTCGAAATAGGCCTTGCGGCTGCCGGTCCGCGCCTCGTTCGGCGGGGTTGCGCCGCCGCGCGCGATCTCCTCAAGACCGGGCTTCTCGACGATGCCGGTGACGGTCGTGCGCAGGCTTGCGATTTCGGCGGGCTCTCCTGGCGCCGAGGTGCCGTAGCGTTGCGCATGCACGGCATCGAATTGGGTTTTGACGGCTTTGCGGTCCGCCGCCGCGAAATGCTCGATCGGAATATCAACCGTGACGGTATGCTCCTGGCCGATGTAACGCATGTCGAGCGCGCGCCGCACCACGATGTCGCTCGCCGCGATGGCGGATTTCGCGATGGCGTCGCGGCCTTCCTGCTCGAGCTCCCGATAAACCGCTTCGAACGCCGCGAAATCGAGCTTGTCGAGCGAGGTGAACCAGGTGCGCACGAAATCGTAGCGCAGGTCGGAGAACAGCATGCCGAAGGCGGAGAAATGGCCGGGCGCGCGCGGAATGATGACTTTGCGGATGCCGATTTCCCGCGCCACCGCGGTTGCGTGCAAGGGGCCCGCGCCCCCATAGGCAACGAGCGCAAAGCTTCCGGCATCGAGCCCGCGCTCGGTGGTGACGCCTTTGACCGCGTACGACATCTTGGTCGCGGCGATGCGCAGGATGCCGGTCGCGGCTTCGGTTACGCTCAAGCCGAGCGGCGTCGCTGCGCGCTCGGTCATCGCGCGTTCGGCGGCCGGCACGTCGAGCCGCATCTCGCCGCCGAGGAAACGGTCGGCGCCGAGCCGGCCGAGCAGCAAATTCGCATCCGTGATGGTCGGTTCGGTGCCGCCGCGTCCATAGCAGGCCGGTCCCGGCTCGGCGCCGGCGCTGCGCGGGCCGACATGGAGCGCGCCGCCGTGCTCGACGCGCGCGATCGAGCCGCCGCCGGTGCCGACTTCAAAGATGTCGATGGTCGGGACCTGGATCGGGAGGGCGCGGTCGTAGCTGCCGATCAGCGTATGACCGGTGGTCAGCACGCGTCCGTCGAGAATGACGCCGGCTTTGGCGGTGGTGCCGCCCATGTCGAAGGCGATGGCGTTATCCATGCCGAGCGCATGGCACAGCGCCTGGGTGCCGATCACGCCCGAGGCCGGCCCGGATTCCAGAATGCGGATGCATTCGCGGCGGGCCTTCTCGAGCTCGAACAACCCGCCGGTCGACTGCACCACGAGGAATGTGCCGCCAAAGCCTTCGCCGGTGATGCGTTCGCCGATTTCGGCGAGGTAACGATCGACGCGCGGGCCGATGAAGGCATTGGCGACCACCGTCGAGCAGCGCTCGAACTCGCGATATTCCTGCGACAGCTCGTGCGAGGCCGAGACGAAAACCTTGGGCAGCCGCTTTTGCAAAATCTCCTTGGCGCGTAATTCGTGCGCCGGATTGCGGTAGCAATGCAGGAACAGGATGGCGATGGCTTCGATCTTCTCCCGCTCCAGCACCTCGGCGACGGCGAGCAGTTCGGCCTCGTCGAGCGGCGTGCAGACCTCGCCGTCGGCGTAAAGCCGCTCAGTCACCTCGAAACAATATTCGCGCGGCACCAGCGGCACATGCTTCTGGAAAAACAGATCGTAGGCATTCGGCCGGTTGATGCGTCCGATTTCATAGACGTCGCGAAAACCACGGGTGGTAACGAGCGCGGTCTTGGCGCCGGTGCGCTCGAGCATGGTGTTGATGGCGACGGTCGAGCCGTGCAGGAAGAGGTCTGCGGCGGAAAAATGCGTGCCGGCCTTGGTGACGCCCGCCTCGATGCCTTCGACCATGGCGCGCGGCGTCGACAGGCTCTTGCCGAGGAGGAGGCGCTTGCCGGTCTCGTCGAAGGCCGCGACATCGGTGAAGGTGCCGCCGATATCGGCGGCGAGGCGCAAGCGGTGCGTGGGGGAACTGTCGCGCGGCATCGAACTCAAACGTTTCCTGACTTTCCGCGCCCCGGACGTTGCCGGCCAGCAGGGGGTTTTTCCCGTACCGTCACTTCACTTGCACTACCGTTCTCATTGGCAAATTCCTTGCGCAATGGCAATCGGCCGCACAGGTTGCGTCGCCGTCCGCTTTCTAGATCGCGGTCTTTGCCGGTACCGCGGCAATGTGCCAAAGCACGCCGGCCGGGTCGGTCAGATAGGTCACGTTCAAACCCCAGCTTTCCAGCTTCGGCGCGCGTGGACTTTTCACCCCATAGCGGGAAGCCAAATTCAACGCGGTCAAATGTTCCCACCAGGCGTCGAGATCATTGACCATCATGTGCATCATGAAATTCCCAGCCCAGTCTTCGACATAATAGTTCTGCAGCAGGAAAGAATGCGGTCCGAGGTGCATGGCCGCGAGCTCATCCCCCAGTGGTTCGACGTGAAAGCCGATATCGGCGTAGAACCGCTTGCTGGTCTCGAAGTCTTTCGCCGGAACGAAGGGCCGTATAGCTCTGACGGTATTGATCAGACCGCTGATCGACCGTGACATGGGTTGCCTCCATTTTGACCGCCCCTTGTGCCGTCTATTACTACAACTAAAGTGGACATATGCCTGCACCGACCGAAGCACTCGATCTCAAAGCCGTTGCGGGCGAGGTCGAGGCTGCTTTGGCGAGCCATGTTCAAATTCCGACCTTCTCGGCGCGGCCCGGCGGCTTGGCGCTCGCCGATGCCTATCGCGTCACCCCCTTGCTGCGCGCCGCCTTCGAGGCCCGCGGCGAAACAATCACCGGCCGCAAGATCGGCTTCACCAACCGCGCCATGTGGAAGCCGTACGGCGTCGACGCGCCGATCTGGGGCTATGCCACCGACCGCACTACGCGCGATCTCGCGCAGACAAAGCTGCAACGCGTGAAGGATTTTGCCGAGCCGCGCATCGAGCCGGAAATCATGTTCGGCCTGCAATCGGCGCCATCGCCCGGCATGAACGAAGCGGCGCTGCTCGATTGCATCGAATGGGTGGCGCTCGGCTATGAGATCGTGCAGTCGATCTATCCCGGCTGGAAATTCGCCGCCGCCGATACGGTCGCCGCCAATGGCCTGCACGGCGCATTCTTGATCGGGACCCGCCATGCCATCGCGCCGCGCAAGGCGGAATGGTCGCGTGAACTGGCGACGTTCGAAGTCGAGCTTTATGACGACGGCAAACTGAGCCAGCGTGGCGGTGGCTCAGCCGTACTCGATAGCCCGCTGATCGCGCTGCGCTACCTCGTCGAACTGCTCGCCAACGACCCGCACAATCCGCCACTAAGCGCGGGCGAAATCATTTCGACCGGAACTTTGACGCTCGCCATGCCGGTCAGCGCCGGCGAAAGCTGGACGGCGAGAGTCTCCGGTATTCCACTCGACGAAATCACCGTCCAATTTGAATAGCGGCGTGATGGCGCCGACCGGGCGCTCAGTTGCAATTTATTGGACGGCTCACGCGACGTCTGTTTGGCGCCGGTCCCGATTGGTCTGGATGTAGTACAGCCGCTTGGCGTGAAGCATTTTTAGATCGGCACGCTTGACCACCACTTCCAGCCGGTCGCCGGGCCGGCTGGTGGCGACGCCGGCCGAGATGCTGAGCGGCAGGTCCGGATAATACTGATTGTTGAGTTCGACAAGCTCCGCAAGCGAGGCAAGAACGGCTTCGCCCGCGGCGGCGTCGGTGCCGGGCAACAGGACCGCGAACTCGTCGCCGCCGATACGCGCCACCGAGGCCGGTTTCTCGACCAGCGACACGAACACTTCGCCCGCCCGGCGCAACAGCGCGTCGCCGGCGCCATGGCCGAGGTCGTCGTTCGCGGCCTTCAGCCCGTTGACGTCGGCGATGATGATGGTGACGGGCTTTGGCCCCTTGCGTTCGAGCCGGTTGAGTTCGTCGACAAAGAACGAGCGGTTCAAGGTGCGCGTCAGCACGTCATGGGTGCCGAGATATTCGAGATAGGCTTCCGCCTTCTTGCGCGCGGAGATGTCGGTGAGGGCGACCTGCACCAGCGACCAGTCGCGTTCGTGGCCGGGCAGCACCGAGAACTGCAGCAAAAGATGGAGCTTGGTGCCGTCAAGCGCGTAGTTCACCACCTCGCGCTGCTGGAACAGCTTGTGGTCCCAGAGATCGATCAATTGCTCGCGGAAATGCGGCTCCATGTCGTCGCGAAACACCGCGGGGAGATTGCGCAGCAAGGTCTCCTTGTCGGGCGCCCCGAACAGTTCGAGCGTCCGCTTGTTGACGTCGATGACGCGAATTTCGCTCATGCAGCGCTGCACGAACTCCTCGTGCACATCGGTGAAGACCCGAAAATCTTCGACGCCGCGGACGCGGACGTCGTCGATCAGGCGTTTCACCCCGCTGAAATCCTCGACCCACAGCGACACCGGCGAATGCGCGAACAGGCCCGCGGCATAGTTCTCGCTGTCGATAAGCCGGCGCCGGGCGTTTTCCCGCTCAGTCACGTTCTCGATCGCGATCATGACGCGGTCCCAGCTTTGTTCGTGGCCGGGAAGAACGGTGCCGTGGAGCTGGATATCGAGACGGTCGCCAGAGAGCGTATAGTTCACCGTGTGACTCGAGAAACTCAGCTGCCCGTCCCAGAGCTGGGCGAGTTCCTCGATCAGGCTCTTAAAGGTGTCGTCGCGCAACACCTCCCCGAGATTGGCCATCAGATGCGCCAGATCGCGGGCGCCGAACAGCGACAAGCTCTTGCGGTTGACGTCGAGGATGTGGATGCGCTCGGAGCACTGCCGCACGCGGTCGTGCCTGGCGGCGAGAAAAGCCTTGATATCGCTCACGCCCGCCGCACGCCACTCGTCGAACAGCGCCTTGATGCCGCTATAGTCCTCGATCCAGAGCGAGACCGGCGCAAGCTCGAAAGTCGTTGAGTCGACGGCTGGATCGGCAGGCGGAACGGGCATGTAGGCCTTGGCGAAGTCGAAATGATGCGTAGAACCCCTGAGCAGGTTATGCACAAGTCGTTAATGATTCTCTCATTGGACGATGAGCCGCTGATACGGTCGCCACAAACGGCCTGTACGGCACACTGTTGGGCGGGACCGCCACGCCAGCGCGCCGCGCAAGGCGGCTTATCATAGCGATGACAGCGACGAAGGACCGCTCGCTGCCTAATCCAAAGCCTCCTGGCGGGCGGGTACGGGCGTTGTCTCCGAAGCACGGGCGATGCAGTGCGATGACGCTCCTGCGGGTGCCTTTTCTCGCACGATTAGCGTAGTGCGCGATTGCAGGCGCAGATATTCTACGCCCGCAACGGAGGCAACACCCATGCAGGGCAAGCTTGACGAACTCATGCAGGCCGAACTGAATCACGTTCCGCAGGGTCTAAAGCCCTTCTTCACGAAAGCTCAGGAAGGCGACTTCGATGGGCAAGTCATGATGACGATGAGCTACATGGCTTATGCCTATGGCCGCGCATTTGAGGAGTTCGCTGTAGCGGGGCTGAACGATTGGCCGAAGAAGGACTACATCGCTCAACCGATGTGTTTTCTGGCGCGGCACTCGATCGAGCTTTGGCTGAAATATGCGATTAAGGAGTACCAGGAGTTTCTTGGTGATCGCTCTGCCAGTACGGACCACCATGCCGTAATGAAGTTGTGGAACGCGTTGACGGCATTACGCGGTGCTGCGGGCGTAGAAGAAGGCGACTACGCCGGCTATGTCGGCAAGCTTTTGAATCATCTCAATGAGATTGATCCTGATGGAGTGGCCTGCACCCGGTTTCACAGACACCGAGTTAGGTGTTTTGAAGGAACCGGAGGTGTGTCATGGAGCGACGGAAGTTTACGCGGGAGTTCAAGCTTGAGGCTGTGCGTCTGATCAAAGAGCGGGGC
>JBAPUM010000048.1:0-2081 GCA_049282655.1 Xanthobacteraceae bacterium | reverse complement strand
ACATTCTGGTTATCACGGATAAAGTTGCGGTAGAATCGTTCAATCGCAAATTTGAAAACATGTGGTCTCGCACGTCGAACACGAGTTTTGAGTTTCACGAATAAATGAGTGAACGAATAAATGAGTGAACGAATTGCAGCGCCTTGCCAGCGCGAGGCTGGCGCCTGAAAGGCGCCGGGGTGGGGTAAGGAGCACGAGGAAGGGGGCCGTAGGGGGCCAATCCTCGCCATGAGCCCGGCGCTTAGCCGGGCTGCAATATGTCGCCGGTTACGGCTCTGCACGCTAACTGAGGTCAGCTCAAGGTTTGTGATTTTTTGTACGGCGCTTTTATCAACGAAAGACAGCGACGGACGACTTGATGGAGATGCCACCCTCGCGAGTTCGACGCATTTGGCGACCCGTTGCAGTCTGAAGGACCTTTGGTAATTGCAGCGCTGGCGGCACGCGCGACCAGAGGGGTCTGACTTTTTCCTGTCCGTGCCGAGTGCGCCGCGTAGTCTGTCCTGTGACAACGCGCTGGGACCATCGGAAGCCGATCTCATGGAAATAGAGATCGGCATGCTCCGGACTGATGTGGTGGAAGACGCCCGCAATTGTGCGCCTAACCCTTGAATTGAAACCCTCGGCGGAATTGGCATGAATCGAGCCACGAACATATTCTTGCTTCGAGTGTTGAACCGTATCATGCGCAGCGAACGCTTGGCCGACAGCGATGAAGGCTTTCCATTCATCGCTCATGAGATGCGCTTCTGGTTCGACCTCCTTCTCGAGGACTCGTTCGGCCTCGCGTACCGAGAGATCGTCTACGACTGCTGCGCGCGCATCCCCCGCGGGTGCGCCGATAATAATGGCGCCAGGCCTCTGCACCACCGCCAATACGGGAGTCTTCGTAGTTCGAGGCTGACCCTTGCGGCCGCGTCCCGGCGGCGGAGTATCGGCCTGCTTCTTTGGCCGTCCGCCGAGATAGAACTCGTCGATTTCGACCGTGCCGCCGAGCGGCGTCTCGCGCGCCAACATCAACCGCAGGGCGTGACCCATCCGCCAAGCCGTTGGCTGACTTACGCCGACCGCCTCGGCCAACCGCACCGAGGAGAGGCCTTTGTCCGATTGCAGGATCAGCCACAGAGCCTTGAGCCACGTGCTCAACGGCAACTTGGTGGAATGCAGCGGCGTATGCGTCGTCGCAGTAAACTGAAACCGGCAATCGCCGCTGGAGCATTGGTAGAGACCGGGCCTTGCCCTTTGTCTTCCCATGTCGCGGCCCGCAATGGCTATCGATTTCTTATACCCACAAGTCGGACAGATTCGTCCATTCTGCCAGACCATTGCTTCGAGCAGACGCCGGCATTGTTGCTCATCGCTGAAAGCCGCGACCATGTCTTTGACCGTCCGAATTCCGGAAAGCACCGCGCGAACCGCTTCCGACATCGCAATTCCTCAAGGCTGCTGAGATGCACTCAGAATCGCAGAATGCAATTGATTCAGCAAGGCATAGCTGTCTTTCGTTGATAAAAGCGTTGTACGGTAAGTGGGACGAACCAAGAACTCAGGCTTCCGCGCTCGTTGCGGCTTTCGGCGTGAGCGCGTCGTAGAGCGCGGTCTTGCCGATCTTCAATCGTGTCGCGGCTTCCCTCACCGTCAGGCCCTTGGCGATGAGCGCCTTGGCGCGGATGAGCTTTTCCGCGGTGACGACAGGTTTTCGCCCACCGTGGCGGCCACGTGACGCCGCAGCGGAGAGGCCGGCTCGTGTGCGCTCGCGAATGAGGTCGCGCTCGAACTGGGCCAGGGCGCCGAACAGGTGAAAGACGAGACGGCCGCCGGGCGTCGTGGTGTCGACCGCCTCCGTCAGCGACTGCAAGCCCGCGCCCGCTATTTCCAGCTGGTTCACCGTTTCGATGAGGTGCGGAAGCGAGCGCGCCAAGCGGTCGAGCTTCCAGATGACGAGAACGTCGCCCTCCCGCAGGAAGGCGAGGGCTTGCGCCAGGCCAGGGCGATCCGCCTTCGCGCCCGAAGCTCGATCCTCGAAAATCCGGTCACAGCCCGCGGCGCGCAGCGCGTCGAGTTGAAGCGCGAGTTCCTGC
>JBAPUM010000047.1:0-1868 GCA_049282655.1 Xanthobacteraceae bacterium | reverse complement strand
CGGAAATGCCGCTTTCGCGAAAAAATCAGCCCAAACGGTCCCTGAAAAGATCGGCTGCGCTCCAAAAACAACCTGAGAGCGCACGGCTGATCATACGCAACCCAACGCTCTCAAACGTTTTGCAAGTCCCTCTAAGGTTTAGCGCGGTGAATGCGTGATTTTTGTAGTGTGTTTCGCGCGCAGTTCGGTGCGACATATTGACTCGAATATTCGGCGTGATCTTCACGAGACTCGTCGATTCCGATTCAAGCTTGGAATGCAACTTTTTTCCTTGGCTGATTCGGCCTCTATCGAGACGTTCGAGGGCATTGTTTCTCGACTGGGCGGCGCCGAGGCGGTCGACGCTCTGGCGCGGCGGCATGGCGCGTTTCACCGCGCGCGCCATGTCAAGAGCGCTGTGGACTTGCTTCGTTTGATTCTGGCCTATGCGCCCGGCGGGCGCTCCCTGCGCAAGTTGGCCGCGGAAGCCGCCGCGGCCGGAGTCATCGATGTTTCCGACGTCGCCCTGCTCGAACGGTTTCGCGGCTGTGGCGATTGGCTCGTCGCGCTGTGCGAAAACCTGCTGCCGAGCCGCGTGGCGCCTGAGGGCGAGGCCCCGCGCCAACATCGGGTCCGCATCATCGACGGCTCGCGCATCGAAGGACCCGGCAAGACCTGCTTTCGCTTGCACCTGTGTTACGATGTCGTGGGTCAGCGGATCGCCGATTTTGCAATCACCCCGCTCGACAAGGGCGAAACGCTGGATCGCGTGCGCGTCGGAACGGGCGACATCGTCATCGCCGACCGCGGCTATCCCCAGCCCAGAGCCATGCGCGCCGTTCGCGACGGCGGCGCCGATCTCCTCGTTCGACTGACGTGGAACAGCCTGAACCTGCGCGACGGCTCCGGCAAACCCATCGATTGGCTCGATGTCTTCGCCAAGGCCGACGCCGCGGGTCAGGTCGACATGCTCGTCGCGGTCCACAAGGCGCGCGGGCGCTTCGAGCCGCTGCCCATGCGCCTCGTCATCACCCCCAAGCCGCCCGACAACGCCGAGCGCGCCCGCGACGTCGCCCGCCATAATGCCCGCAAGGACCAACACGGCGTCGATCCGCGCACCTTGAAGGCCGCCGGGTACATGATCTCGATCCCCTCGCTCGACGCTCTCACCTGCACGCCGCAAACCCTCGTCTGGCTCTATCGCGTTCGCTGGCAGATCGAATTGGCCTTCAAACGATTGAAATCGATCCTCAGTCTCGACCGGCTGCCCGCCAAAGATCCCGGGCTCGCCCGAGCCTGGATCGCCGCGCATGTTCTCTTCGCGCTCCTGATCGAAGACACCGCGGCCGAAACGGCCGCTTTTCCCCCCTGCCGACCCTGAAACGCCCCTCGCCGCCTGCGTCCCAGCGCCCGCCCTTTGGCGACGCACATGTCTCCTTGCAGACGCCTTGATAGCCATCATCTGGCCGCCACCGACCCTGGCGCAGATCGCCGCGATCTGCGCCCGAAAATGTCGACAACTCTTCGAACTTCCAAGACGACGAAAACTGCAAGCCATCCCCACCCTCCGCTTAACTTAGCGCCTATGGGGCTTGTCCCGGCCATCCACGCGGTTATGCCAGTAACATCGTTATCCAAGCAAAAACAACGCTATGCGCAAAGCCGACAGGGTTCGCGTCTTCACTTTCTGTCTACGTCCAAGCGGAGCCGCGTGGATGGCCGGGACAAGCCCCATAGGCGCTAAGTTAAGCGGAGGGTGGGGATGGCTTGCAGTTTTCGTCGTCTTGGACGTTCGAAGAGTTGTCGACATTTTCGGGCGCAGATCGCGGCGATCTGCGCCAGGGTCGGTGGCGGCCAGATGATGGCTATCAAGGCGTCTGCAAGGAGAC
>JBAPUM010000046.1:0-3246 GCA_049282655.1 Xanthobacteraceae bacterium | reverse complement strand
GGCAACGGGAGGTTTTCTATGAGCTCGAGCAGGTTGGAGTCCATCGGCGGGTCGCCGCGGTAGGGGTCTGGCGCTCGCTGCAGATTGTTGGCCATATCTCGTCCCCCATCCGCCGCGGCGCGAAGCTCGGCTCGCGGCCGGCGCGCAAACTCTAGAGGCGTCGACCCCGACCGTGACAAAAAAGCATCAAGAAGTTGCGAATTATCAATAATTACGTAACTCCCAAGCCGTGGTGAGTCCGAAAAGCCACAGTCGGATGGAAATTTGATGGAGCGGCAAGATTCCGGGCGACGGGGCGGGGGTTTTCTGACTCAAGGGTGAAATGAGTTTTCCGCCCGAAGTCGAAGAGCTGATTGCCTCGCTGAAGCGCGAGATCGAAGCGCTTCGCGCGGAGAATGCGGAGCTTCGGCGACGGCTGGGGTTGGACAGCTCCAACAGCTCAAAACCGCCGTCGAGCGACGGATTGAAGAAGAAGCCACGCATTTTTGGCAGCCTGCGCACGCGCTCGGGCAAACCGAGCGGCGGTCAAAAGGGCCACCGGGGCGATACGCTTCGCCAAGTCGCCAACCCCGACCGGACCGTCGAGCACGCCGCGACCGTCTGCCGCCATTGTTGTGCTGCGCTCGACGCGGGTTCAGTGGTTGGCGCGGAAAAGCGGCAAGTGTTCGACCTTCCCGAGCGCATGATCGAGGTGACCGAACACCGCGCTGCGATCCATTGTTGCTCGAATTGTCGCGGCGAAACGAGAGCGGCTTTTCCCGAAGGGGTGGTCTCGCCGACCCAATATGGCGAGCGCATCAAGGCCGCGGCGATCTATCTCAACGTCCAACAACTGATCCCCGAGGATCGCGCCGCGCAAGCGCTGAGCGATCTGTTCGGCGCGCCTCTGATCTGTCCGGCCAGCCTCGTGGCCTGGGTGGGAAAGAAGTCGCGAGAGTTGGGCCAAGTCTATGAGGCCATCGGCCAGCGCGTGGCCGAGGCCGGCGTTCGCCACCTCGACGAAACCGGCTATCGCATCGCCGGCAAGCTGCACTGGCTGCACACGACGTCGAGCCTGGCTTTCACCTTCTACCGCGCGGGCGAAAAGCGCGGCGACATCCCGAAGGATTTGCAAGGGGGCGTCGTCGTCCACGACCACTTCCTGCCCTATCGCGGGATGGACAAGGTCGATCACGCCTTCTGTAACGCGCACATCCTGCGCGAACTCCAAGCTCTCATCGACATCGAAAAGGAGCCATGGGCCGACCTCATGCGCGCCACGCTCCTTGACGCCAACGCCGCCGTCGACAAGGCGCGCGAGGCCGGCGCCACGACGCTGCCGCCCGAGACGATCGCGGCCTTCGTCGAGCGCTATTGGGCCGCGGTTCGGCTCGGTCTGGCCTTCCATCGCCAATTGCCCAAACTGGAGACGAAATCACGCTCGCGCCGACGCCCCAAACAGCGCCCAGGCCACAATCTGCTCGATAGGCTGAAGACGTTCAAAACCGAAACCCTGCGGTTCATGGCCGACTTCGACGTGCCCTTCACCAACAATCTGGCCGAGCAGGACCTGCGAATGATGAAGGTCAAAATGAAAATCTCGGGGTGCTTCCGAACCCTCGAAGGCGCGCAAATCTTCGCGCAACTCCGATCTGTCGTTTCGACAGCGAGAAAGCAGGCCTGCAATATCCTCCAAACCCTGGCCGCCAGCCCAACCCAGCTCATGCGCGCCCTCATCGCATAGCCGACCGCTTGGGAGTTACGATTTTTTCGCGAAAGCGGCATTTCCGAGTGCGTTCAGGCCATAGTTCTGCGACCTCCCGATATTCTGGGAGGCGACGGACGTTGTCTATTCCGCGCGACGTGGGCGGCTAAGTGACGAGGCGGATGATCTGGGTAGTGGCGATGACCAAAACCCCGAACATCAGATGACACATCACCTTCGCGGGGCCACGCACCTGGACGGTTCGGCCGCCGTGATTGTCCTTCAGGTTGGCGTTGACACGTTCGGCGCTGCTGCGTTCGTTGTAGCGGATCTCCTCGGCCGTGCGATGGCCCGACGACGCCCGGCGTTTTGCTTTCATCGCCTTTTCCTCTTTGAGGGCGGCGTCGCGGCGCGGATTGACGTCGATGATCGGCACGTGGCCGAGCGTGCGGCTGTGCGCCTTGATCTCGGCCGCGTCGTAAGCGCTGTCCATGAGATCGTAGAGATTGACGAGGCGACCCGCTGTCATCGTCGCCAGCGGGATGGCGACCTGGCTGTCGTGGACAGAAGCCGAAGTGAGAACGCAACTGACGGGAATGTCGCCGTCCGCCGTGTCGATGTGAAGTTTATAGCCGATCCATGTCTCCTGATGTCCTTTGGCGTTGCGTTTGCCGCCGACGTCGCAATGCCGAGGCAAGTCGGCGAGCATCTGGCTCAGGGACATTCCGGCTTGCCGTTCCATGCGCGTTTGCGGCTTGGGCGGGGGCGCCTCGCCCTTGCGCGGACGGCCGCGCTTTCGGGGCGCCGGCTTCGGCGCCACCGGCACTGGCTGTTCGGCGCATTGCGGCTTTTCATGGCCATCGATCGCCGTCGAATCGCGGGCGATGTGACCAACCAATCGCTCCGCGTGGGTCTGCCGGATCAAGGCTTCGTGCACGCGCGAAGGCAGTTCGCTCTGAGCGAATTCGGCGAAGGCGCGCGAGAACGTCGACTCGCTGGGAACCTCTGAAAGCCGCGACCAACCACAGAGACGCCGAAGCGTCTTGTCGGCCTCGACGCGTTCGATCAACATTCGCGTGGTTGGCAAGTTGAGAACCGCCTTGGCAACGAAGGCCCTCGCCAACGCGGCCCGCTCGGCCAAGGGGCGGCCGGGAAGCCCATGCCAGTGCGGGATGAAGGCCTCGAGCCGTGTCATATCCAGGACTGTGACCAGAGTTTTATGCGACTCGGTCAGGAAACCCAATGTTTCTTCGAGAAACGGAAAGAGTTCGCCTTGAAACTTCTGCCAATATGAGGATAGAGTATCTCGTAGCGACATCGCTGGTGGTTCCTGGCTTTCAGCTGGTTGGTCGTCGAACAATCAACCATACCAGAAACCGGCCGCCAGCGGTTCGCGGCCATTGAAAATCCACAGAAAAATCGAAAACCCCGGGCGTGCGCGTCGTTTTGCAAGTACCTCACGAAATAACGGATTCCGCTCGACCAACGTAGATGTGAGGTCGCCGTCCACTGACGGCCACCCGAGCAGTACGAGCGCCGGCAATAGAGTCAGGAACAGCCAG
>JBAPUM010000045.1:0-2626 GCA_049282655.1 Xanthobacteraceae bacterium | reverse complement strand
TGCTGCTGGCCGAGCCCATGATGGGTACGCCGGGCGCCGAACCGGTGGCGGACGCCTATTTCGGATTTTATTTGCTTGCGATGGGGCAGGGACGCCCACGCAGGCCGGAAACCTTGCAGCAGATGCTGCAGGCGGCGGGCTTCGCCGAGACGCATCTCGTGCCGACGCGCCAGCCGCTGCAAAGCCGCCTCATCGTGGCCCGGAAAAATGCCGCCCGGGAAAGTGTTCTATCAAATTGACAACTTTAATAGTCAGCGTATCCTGACACTATGGACCGCATGAGCCATCCGT
This sequence comes from Xanthobacteraceae bacterium, assembly GCA_049282655.1. Lineage (GTDB taxonomy): Bacteria > Pseudomonadota > Alphaproteobacteria > Rhizobiales > Xanthobacteraceae > BOG-931. Next base: position 2,335 of record JBAPUM010000045.1, on the reverse strand, counting down.
CCAATTTCGTCGCCCCATGAACGCACACGCCAACACTCTGGCAGTCGTATTGGAGAAGCCTGAGCACCTGGTGCTCAGCCGACTGGCTCTGGCTGCCCCCGGCGAAGGGGATGTGGTCGTCGACATCGAGTGGACCGGCATCAGTACCGGGACCGAGCGGCTGTTGTGGACCGGCCGCATGCCGCCGTTTCCGGGGTTGGGCTATCCGTTGGTCCCCGGTTACGAATCGGTGGGGCGCATCGTGGAAGCCGGCGCATGCAGCGGACGGCAAATCGGCGAGCGAGTCTTCGTTCCGGGCGCCAAATGCTACGGCGAGGTCCGCGGCTTGTTTGGCGGTGCGGCTGCCAAGGTGGTCGTGCCGGGAACGCGCGTGACCACGATCGGCGAGAATCTCCGCGAGGAAGGCGTGCTGTTGGCGCTGGCGGCCACGGCGTACCACGCGGTGGCGGCGAAGGGCTCCGCTTATCCCGACCTTATCGTCGGCCACGGCGTGCTCGGCCGGTTGATCGCCCGCCTGGTGACGGCGCTTGCGGATCGCCCGCCGGTGGTCTGGGAACACAATCCCAATCGGGTGGCGGGCGCCGCCGGCTACAGCGTGATCTCCCCCGAAACCGACCCCCGCCGCGATTATCGATCGATCTGCGATGTGAGTGGCGACAGCCGGATCCTGGATGCGCTCATCGGTCATCTCGGTCCGGGCGGAGAGATCGTGCTCGCGGGCTTTTACAGTGATCCGCTGTCCTTCTCGTTTCCGGCGGCCTTCATGCGGGAAGCGAGGATCCGGGTGGCCGCGGAATGGCGCGAGGCGGACATCGCCGCCGTGAAGACCCTGATCGACTCAGGGAGGCTCGATTTGGGCGGCCTCATCACTCATCGGCAAGAGGCCACCGACGCGGCGCAAGCCTACCGTACGGCGTTCGACGATCCCTCGTGTTTGAAAATGATCTTGGACTGGAGATCGCATTCATGAGCACCTCACCCGCCTCCACGGCTGCGTTGCGGTCCGAGCAAGCCAGGCTGCAGTCGCTGCGCGACGAGGCCGCGGTCGAACCGGACGCCGTGGCCACCGCTGCGCCGACCAAGAAAACACAGGTGATCGCCATCTACGGAAAGGGGGGGATCGGCAAGAGCTTCGCCTTGGCGAACCTCTCTTACATGATGGCCCAGCAAGGCAAGAAGGTGCTGTTGATCGGTTGCGATCCGAAGAGCGACACCACCTCGCTGCTGTTCGGCGGCCGCGCTTGTCCGACCATCATCGAAACGTCGGCCAAGAAGAAGCTCGCGGGCGAACCGGTCAAAATCGGCGACGTGTGCTTCAAACGCGACGGCGTGTTCGCGATGGAGCTCGGCGGCCCCGAGGTGGGCCGCGGGTGCGGCGGCAGGGGCATCATTCACGGCTTCGAATTGCTGGAAAAGCTCGGCTTCCATGAGTGGGGATTCGACTACGTGCTCCTCGATTTCCTGGGAGACGTGGTCTGCGGCGGATTCGGGCTGCCGATCGCGCGCGACATGTGCCAGAAGGTGATCGTCGTCGGCTCGAACGATCTTCAGTCGCTGTATGTCGCCAACAACGTCTGTTCGGCCGTCGAGTACTTTCGCAAGCTCGGAGGCAACGTAGGAATTGCCGGGCTCGTCATCAACAAGGACGACGGCACCGGCGAGGCGCAGGCCTTTGCCGAGGCCGCCGGAATCCCGATTTTGGCCGCGATTCCCGCCAATGAGGACATTCGCCGCAAGAGCGCTAACTACGACATCGTCGGCCGGCCCGGCAGCGCCTGGGGCCCGCTGTTCGAGGAGCTCGCGGCCAATGTGGCCGACGCCCCGCCCCTTCGCCCGAAGCCGCTCTCCCAGGATGCGCTGCTCGGATTGTTCAAGAGCGAGGCGGTCGGCCGCAACGTCGTGCTCGAACCTGCGTCCCACGAAGACATGTGCGGAAGTTCGCTCGTGGAGAAGGCCACGCTCGAGATCGTCTACGACACCGTCTGACCCATGAGCGCGACACCAATCATCAACCAGGCAGCCATCCAGACCGACGGATTGGGCTGCCACGCCGGAAAGGATCAGATGCGCCGTGCGGCCGCGGCTGCAGGCAAGACCGAAACGCTGGCGCAATATGCCGCCGACTATCCTGCCGGACCGCACGATCAGCCGCAGAGCATGTGTCCGGCCTTCGGCTCGCTGCGCGTGGGACTGCGAATGCGCCGCACCGCGACCGTGTTGTCGGGTTCGGCATGCTGCGTGTACGGATTGACCTTCACCTCGCATTTCTACGGCGCGCGGCGCACCGTGGGCTACGTACCCTTCAATTCCGAAACGCTGGTCACCGGCAAGCTGT
>JBAPUM010000044.1:0-286913 GCA_049282655.1 Xanthobacteraceae bacterium | reverse complement strand
GATCACCCCGAAAACGGGGTCCTTATTCCACGCCTGTTCACATCTTTGTTCTTCCCGAGCCATTTCAAAGTCCATTTTGCAATGAAGTCCCCGATTGCGCGACCGATCGGCCCGCTAGCTTTCAACGGCGGCTCTGGAATGATGGGTGGAACAGATTTGATTTCGTCCCAGTAGGGAGCTTTGTCGTCGCTCTTGATCCATCGGACGAACGCGCCTTTCAGCCACAGCACGAGAAGGACAACGGCGAAAGCTACCGTAATAAGTTTGTTTGAGACGGGGACGTATCGGACAGGCGCGATCAGCACACCGATGACCGCGAGGCAAACCACCCATTTCCACAGACGCTTAATGGCGTTTGACAATTGACCGCCCTCCTCACCGTGGGGCCTATCTCAACCGCGCATAAACCCGCGCACGATCCACGAGAAAGCTGCAACTGAAAAATAGGCAACTAAGCCGACAAGGCTCGCTATTAATGCAGTCACCGCAAGGTAGCTTGCTAGCGTCGCAATGTAGCTAAAACCGCTGTTTACCGACTGCTTCAACTTCTCCAACTCCTTCGCGGAGTCCCACCCTGGAAAAGTGGAGTGACACTCTATTTCGACTACCTCTCCAGTCCACTTGTTTCCGGGCGAACTCTTATTCATTTCGTTGACGATGCATCGTCGCGCCAAAAATTGCTCTCGTTGCGAATTCGCACTATCCCACGAGAACATGGCACCGCCCACGAGAGTGAGCGCCCCGAGCAAAATCGAAAGCGCAAGGCCAACGCGATGGAAGCCGCGTTTTACGCGTGCGGAATTGGCCAGTTCGGTCATGCTTGCCCTATCCCCATAGTTATTTTTGTCGGTTTAAAGCGGTGGGTCAATAGACGACAACCGGCTTGGCTTGGCGCATGGATTTGCGCCAAGTTTTTGCCGCCAACTTACGTCGGCTCCGCCATAAACGCGAGCTATCCCAAGAGGGTTTGGCCCACGAGGCGGGCGTGAACCGCACCTATATGAGCAAGCTCGAAAAGGGCGCGAGCTACCCAGGGTTAGAGATTATCGGGAAGCTCGCCAAAGTGCTCGAAGTTGAGCCTGCCGATCTGCTAAAATTACCTCTAAAGAGAAAATCCCGAACGCAATAAATTTTGCGGTTGGCTGGATTGTAGATCATCGCTGGTCTCCGCTGCAGGATAATGCCCAAGCCTCGCGACCTTGCTATATCGCAGGGACACTTTTTGGCATTCTCTTTGGAGAATCTCTAATGGTGGAAATTCTGCGGCTAACCAAACGCGGCTTTGAAGGTAAGTGGTATGTCGATCTTGAACTCAGCAAGGGAGAAATGACAGCCCTTGGTCGCCTCACAGCGCAGTGGGCTTTTCTTGAATATTTGATTTTTAAGCATTCACAAATGATGGCCCGCTCTTTGGGCTCGTCCGTTCCAGAGGAGGCCAAGAGCGATTCTTTTCGGAAACGTTTGCGTGCATGGAAATCACTTGCGACGCAAGCCGGCTCGATTGATGCTAATTATTCCGCTGACGTTCTGTTGATTATCGAACGTGCCGGCAGCATTGCAGGCCAGCGACACAAACTCACGCATGGACGGATCGAATGGCGCGGCGCGAAACAAAACAAGATAAAAGTATTTTCTCGTGCCAATCCTAAATCATCAGCGTGGGAAATTGATAAGCACGGTATTGATTTTATCACTTACAAGGTTGCGGTGCTCAACTACGATCTGATTTCTATTGGCAGTGAACCTGACACTGTGCACGGCGCATCACGGCGTAGACGAGGCACGCCAAGTCATTCAAGTTCGTTACCTGCTGACGCAACTCAGAATCGCCTTCCATCCAACCATCCAAAACGCAGGCGCCAGCAACGATCATCGAAGGGGTGATCTCGTTCCTGATAATCAAAGTCGTCGAATTGCCTGTATCCACCATCTGTCTATTTTCGGCGAAATGACAACAAAATGCAATTTTTTCCGGGGCAGCGGAAGGCGTGACCTGCCTCGAATTTTATCACGCTGCGTCCCGACACCCTGGGCGCGCGAAACCTCGAATTCTGACGTGAGGCGTGCGGTCAAGGACGAAAGTGAGTGAGGGGACGGGAAGGACGCCCGCCCCCTCATTCGCTATCCTAGCGGTGCCAACCGACTAGGAGCGAATTAAATGGTTATTGCAAAAATCACAGTCAAGCCCGGTGAGGAATGGACGGGAGTCAACTGTCGGAATCCGACTTGCGGTCGGACAATTCTAATTTCTCGGATCGAGCCGGAGATGCTTGACGAGAATGGCGTTCTAACCGTCCGGTTAGAAGGCCGTCCCATCCCATGCCCTCATTGCAAATCCGAATTGGTTTATCAGACTTCAGAAGTACGACGTTTTCGGGCACAACAATTTCAATAATGGACATGCCACAGCACTCCGGTTATCTTCGTCACCGGATCGTGCAGCGGTCCTATCAATTTAGTCGGCTCGGATGGCAGTCCGGGCCGATTTGCATTTTAGCTTCTATTCGGGGGATTGCCAGCTCGCCGCATGCCAGCGCAATTTTTTATGCGGCGGCGCAAGGCGCGGCCTCCTTCAAACATTTTTGCGCTGGGTCCCGACGCCTTGGGCGCGGCCTCGAACGTGGCCGTGAGACGTGCGATCAAATGCTGCGAGGCGTGTAGCTTATGCCAAACGACGGCAACCCTCTGGGGTGCTGACCGCAATAGTTCGCTTCACCGTCATTGGGTGACAGCGCCCGCCCTAAAGCGCCTCAATCCCGCACGCCTTGGGGACCACTTTGGGGACCGACCATACTGAATTACAATACTTTCCAACTGAGTCATATAGTTACGTGAAATTATTGGCGGAGAGGGAGGGATTCGAACCCCCGATACGGTTGCCCGTATGCCGCATTTCGAGTGCGGTGCTTTCAACCACTCAGCCACCTCTCCGAAATGCATGGGAGCCTGAGCGTCGCGGCGCAGTATGTAGCGGGGCCATGGAGCGGAAACAAGACCGGCCGATCGCCCGCTACAATTCGTGCCCCAATTTGCGATCGAGCGAATACGGCCCGCCGCCGCGCAGCGCGATCGCGAAACTCACCAGTCCCCACAGCAGCACATATTCATAGCCGCGCTTGAGCCACGAGAAGCCGTTGCCGCTGTCCCAATAGTTTACGGCGATAACCAGCATTTCGATCGCCGCCGCGGCCGCGAAGAACCGCGTGAACAGGCCGAGAATGAGCGATATGCCGCCGAGCATTTCGATCAGGAACGAGCTCCAAAACCAAAGCTCCGGCGGGGTGAAGCCGAGATCGGCGAAACCCTTGAGGAAGCCCGGCGTCGGCCCGATCATGATCTTGCCCCAGCCGTGGACGACGAGATTCCAGCCCACCGCGACCCGGATGATCAGCCACGATAATGGAATGGCGGCATCATAGAACGGCCGCAGGAACGGCAGCAGAAGTTTAGGCTCGCCTTGCGCTTGCGCCATGACACCGTTCTCCCGGTTGCAGGACCACCCGGCGGGACTATAGCCCGCCGGATTTATTTCGTCGGCACCACAAGCGAGTAGCGCTCGTCCGCGGCGAGACACTTCGCCTCCGGGAAACCGTGCTCCTTGCGCACGATATTGGTGCCGAGCACGAGCGAGACGATCTTGTAGAAGGCGTGGCGGCGGCTCATGCCTTCACGGCCCATGCCGCAATCGGTCGAGATCGCCAGCCGCTCCGCCGGAATATATTTCAGCGCGGCGCGGATTTTCTCCGCCACTTCGTCCGGTGTTTCCACCTGCAGGGTGTGATGATCGATGACGCCGATGGCGATCTTCTTCTCAGTGATGGTCTTGCCGATCGCTTCGAGATCGATGCCGCCGGAGCTCGACGATTCGAACGTGATCACGTCGGCATCGACCGTGTTGTAGGTCTCGAGCGCGAGCTTGTAGCTCTGCACTTGCGCAAACATGCGCTGTTGCGACGGATTGCCCCAGCAGGAATGCGCCCACACTTCGGTCTTGGCGCGCAAGCCGCGCACGGTGCGATTGAACACCTCGACCATCAATTGCGGCGTGATCACCTTGTCCTGGATCTTGCGTACCGCGATAAGATGGATCTGCGGCTCCTCGATCTGAATGACCGGGCAGCCGGCGTCGGCCAATTCGGTATATTCCTCGTTGAAGGCGTCGGCGATCGCGAACATGCGGTCCGGCACGCTCTTGTAGTATTTGTCCTGCAGCGCGAAGGCGACGATTTCAGCCGACACCGCGCCGAACTTCACCGGCTTCTCGGTGAAGCGCTGCGCCGCCTTCCACATCGCGGTGTATTGCAGATTGCCGCGACCCACCGGCCCGGTGATGATCGGCATGACGCGGGATTCCAGATAGTCGTGCAGAATATGGCCGCGCGGAAACCAGATGCCGCCGCGGCCCGCCGGCGTCGCCACCGGGTGCTCGATGTCGAGACCGCTCATATGGTTCGGCGGATAGGCGGTCCAGCTCTGGCCGCCGACATCGTCGTCGAAATGCGCGTCGCCGTCGGTGACGATATCGAGGCCGGCGAGCTCCTGATCGCGCAGGTAACAGGTCACCGCGTCTTCGTATTGCTCGCGGAAGCGGCGGCTCACCATGGCTTCGAGAAAATGCCGGGTGCCGAGATTCTCGGTGTACCAGCTCGGCCGCGGCAGCGAGCCGGTGATGGTCGTCGGCAGCTTAATGTCTTTGGTAGCCCGATACATTTTGGTCGCCTCCCCGAATCGGAAATTTAGCACCGGACTTTATGCCGCCGGCCATGTTCGCAAGCTTAGCAAGTCAGGCCGGACAATGAGAAGCAAATAACGCGCATGTCTGCGGGCGTCCCACGCGCATGGCGACAATGGGCAGAAGTGGGCAATCTTCATCGCGCGCGAAAAATCTCAGGTGCCGCTGAAGACCGGCTTGCGCTTTTCCATGAAGGCGGTGCGGCCTTCGGTAAAATCCCGGCTGCCGAAGCATTGCTCGACCATGTCCACCGTGCGGGCGACGTCGCGGGTGCTTTCGTCCTTGAGAATTTCTCCGACCGTGAATTTCACCGCCTTGATGGTGAGCGGCGCATTGGCGCAGATCATGTCGGTGATGGCCTTGACGGTGCTCTCGAGCTCCGCTGCCGGCACCGAGCGATTGACGAGCCCCATGACGAGCGCCTCCGCGGCATCGAACTGGCGCGCGGTGTAGAAAATCTCCTTGGCAAAGGCCGGTCCCACGATGTCGACGAGGCGCTTGAGCCCCTTATAGCCATAGCCGACGCCGAGCTTCGCCGCGGGCACCGCAAAACGCGAATTGTCGGAGCAAATGCGCAGGTCGCAGCAGGTGGCGAGCCCGAGCCCGCCGCCGATGCAATAGCCGCGGATCATGGCGATGGTGGGCTTCGGGAAATCGGCGATGGCCGAATAGGCGGCGTCGGACTTCACGCCGTAGGCGCGCGACGCCTCGAGCGTGGCACGCTCGCTGGCGAATTTCGAGATATCGGCGCCGGAGACGAAAGCCTTGTCGCCCGCGCCCTTCAACACCACGACGCGAATATCGTTGTCGGCCGCGAATTCGTCGAGGATATGCCGGGTCGCCTCCCACATGTCGAGCGACACGGCGTTGTGGCGTTCCGGATTGTTGAAGGTGACGATGCCGACGCCGCCTTCTTTGCGCGAGAGCATCTTGTCGGTTTGAGTCATGTTATTCCTTCTTAATCGCGAAAATCATCCGTCGCTCACACCGCTTTGGCCTTGTGCAAAGTCGCGATGTCACGCTTGCTGAAGCCGAATTCCTTGAGCACCGCATCGGTATGCTCGCCGAGCTCCGGCGGCCGTGCCGCGAGCCGCGACGGCGTGCGCGACAGCGTGACCGGCTGGCCGACGAGCCGCATCTTGCTCTTGTCCTTCTTGGTCACGCTTTGCGCGATGCCGAGATGCTGCACCTGCGGATCGGCGAACATCTGATCGATGTTGTAGATCGGCCCGCACGGCACGCCGGCCTCGTTGAAACGCTCGACCCACTCGGCGCTGGTGCGGCCGGTCAGATAAGTGTCGATCTCGGCATTGAGCGCATCGCGGTTTTTGGAGCGCACCGCGGCGTTTTCATATTCGGGTTTTTTCGTCAGCGCGGTCGCGTCGGCGGCTTCGCAGAAGCGTTGCCAGATCCGTTGCCCGGTGGTGGCGATGTTGATGTAGCCGTCTTTGGTCTTGAACACGCCGGTCGGAATGCTGGTCGGATGATTGTTGCCGGCCTGCTTCGCCACCTCGCCCTCGACGAGGTAACGCGCGGCCTGGAAGTCGAGCATGAAGATCTGCGCCTGCAGGAGCGACGTCTCGATGTGCTGGCCCTTTTTCGATTTCTCGCGCTCCAAGAGGGCGACCATGATGCCGAGCGCGGCGAACATGCCCGCGGTCAGATCGGCGATCGGAACACCGACGCGAACCGGGCCCTGGCCGGGCAGTCCCGTAACCGACATCAAGCCGCCCATGCCTTGGGCGATCTGGTCGAACCCCGGCCGGCCGGCATAGGGGCCATCCTGGCCGAAGCCCGAGATGCTGGCATAGACGATGCGCGGATTGATCTTGGCCAGCGTCTTGTAGTCGATGCCAAGCCGCTTTTTCACGTCGGGCCGGAAATTCTCGACCACGACGTCGGCTTTTTTGACCATGCGTTTGAAAGCGGCAAGCCCTTCCGGCGCCTTGAGATTGAGCGTTATGCTCCGCTTGTTGCGGTGCAGATTCTGGAAGTCGGAGCCCTCGCGAGGGCCGCCCATCGGCTCCTCGACGCCAGGTGGGGTTTCGATCTTGATGACATTGGCGCCCCAGTCGGCCAATTGGCGCACGCAGGTCGGTCCCGACCGCACGCGGGTGAGATCGAGGACCGTGAAGCGTGCGAGAGCTTTCGAAGCGCGGGGAAAGGGCATGGGCGTCTCCAAGTGCGTCCTCAAGTCCAGCTTTAAGGGCCGTCTCAAGGTCCGGCTTACACCGGTTCAACTCTTGCCGGCCAAACGCTCAAATCGACGGGCCGGGAGGGGGGAGAACTTCCCCGATCTGCCCCGCCTTGTCCACCGGGGCCGGCCGCGGCGCGCCCATCGTTCCGGCCGCGGCGATCCGGTAAAGTGACGGCGCACGGACATCTTTCCGGCACTTTCGGGAGGCGATCATGAACGAAGATGCATTCAATGTGAGCCTGCGTAAATTCCTCAAAAAGGTCGGCATCACCTCGCAGCGCGAGATCGAGCAAGCGGTGCGCGCCGCGATCGCCGCCCGCCAACTGAAAGGCAACGAGGCGCTGCCCGCCAAAATCGTGCTCACGATCGAGGCCATCGCGCTCAACGTCGATATCGAAGGCGCCATCGAGCTCGAATGAAATGCCTGTTCCACGTGTTCGCGTTACTTGCCGGGAAAACATGATGTTCTTTTCACGCCGTCTGCTGATCGCGCTTCTCTTTGCCCCCGTCGCGACGACGGCGATGGCTCAGGATCATCCCGGGCATGGCGGAGGCTCACCCGGCCGCCAGGAGCAAAACAGTCAGGAGAGCGCGCGTCCGACCGGCCCGGGAGTGCTTTCGCTGTTGCCGGCCGACGCGGTGACCGAGCACAGCCTCGACCTGCCATCGGGCAAGCTCGACTATACGGCGACCGCCGGCACGTTCTCGCTGTTCGATCAATCCGGCGAACGCTCGGCCGCGATTTTCTACACGGCCTTCGTGGCGAAATCCGCGAATCCCGGGCCGCGGCCGGTCACTTTCGTTTTCAACGGCGGGCCCGGCGCGGCATCGGCATTCCTCAATCTCGGCCTGGTGGGACCGCGCATCGCCGAATTCGGCGCGAGCGGCCGCGATGGGTCGAACGTGCATCTGATCGATAATCCGCAGACCTGGCTCGCCTTCACCGACCTGGTGTTGATCGATCCGGTCGGCACCGGCTGGAGCCGTGCGGCGAAGCCCGACGGCGGCCACAATTTTTGGGACGTGCACACCGACGCCGAAGCCATGGCGAAAGTCATCTCGCTCTATGTGGCAAAGAACGGTCGCGTCAGTTCGCCGAAATTCATTGTCGGTGAAAGCTACGGCGGCTTTCGCGCCGCCAAGGTCGCGCGCGTTCTGCAGAACGACCAGGGCATCGTCGTTTCCGGTATCCTGATGCTGTCGCCGCTGCTCGAGGGTTCATTTCAATTCGGCGGCGACCGCTTCGCGCTCGGGGCGGCGCTGCAGCTGCCCTCGCTCGCCGCGGCCGAGCTCGAACGCAAGGGGACGTTCACCAAGGACGCGCTGGCGCAAGCCGAGCACTTTGCGCTCACGGACTATCTCTCGACGCTCGCCGGCGCGCCGCTGCAAGGCGACGCCGCCAAAAAATTCTACGGCCGGGTCGCCGAAATGACCGGAATTCCGCCCGACGCCGTCGCCGAAACCCGTGGTTTCGTCCGCGACGCCTATGTCAAAGACCTGTACGCCGGCACGCACAAGATCGTCAGCCATTATGATGCTACTTTTGCTTCCGCCGATCCTTACCCCGAATCGCCGGTGGCGCACGGCCCCGATCCCATTCTCGACGGCTTTATCCGTGCCTATGGGGGCGCCTTTGTCGGTTATGCGCGCGACGAGCTCGGCTTCAAAACCGAGATGTCCTACACGCTGCTCGCCGCCGACATTGCAGAGAAATGGGACTGGGGTTCGGGCCGCTCAACGGCCAGCGTTGCCGACGATCTGCGCGTTTTGCTGACGCTGTCGCCGACATTTCGGCTCATGATCGGCCATGGCTACAGCGATATGGTCACGCCCTTTGCGGATTCTCGTTATGTGCTTAATCACCTGCCCGCCCTCGATGATCCGGGCCGGGCCGTGCTGAAGCTCTATCGCGGCGGGCACATGTTTTATCTCGATCCGGAATCGCGCAAGGCCTTCACCGCCGACGCTAAAGCCATGTACGCGGCGCAATGACACCTTGGCGCGGTAACGACCTCGGCAACGCCCTTAGCCGAAAGTAGCATGTGTTGTTGTGGACAAAATCGGGCCCCATCCGCGTGCCGCTTATGGTCACACCCTTGCCGTCCCCCTGTGCCGTCAAATAAAACTCGGCTATCTACTCAGGTTGCAACCATGCGACCGCGTTCACGTCACCAAGAAACAAGCTCTTTGGGAGGAAAAAATGGTTAAGCGTCAAGCTTCTGGCGGTCTGGACCGCCGTACGTTGCTGAAAGCAACGGCGGTCGCCGGTCTCGCCCAAATCGCGGCTCCGGCGATCATCACGGCGCGCGGCGAGGCCAACATCAAGATCGGCCTCGACAACCCTCTGACGGGCCCGTTCGCCGCCGTCGGCAAGAACGAATTGATCGGCTGCCAACTCGCGGTCGAGCAGATCAACGCCAAGGGCGGCATCCTCGGGCGCCAAGTCGACCTCCTGGTCGAAGACTCCACCAGCGGCGAGGCTGCGGTCGCGGTGCAGAAGGCCAACAAACTGATCGAGCGCGATCAGGTGAACTTCCTGCTCGGCAACATCAATTCGGCGCTGGCGCAGGCGATGGCGAATGTCAGCTTCGAAAAGAAAGTGTTTCACATCGTGCCGGGCGGCCATACCGATTCGGTAACCGGCACGCAGTGTCACTGGAACGTGTTCCGCGTCTGCAACACGACGCGCATGGAAACCAATTCGGTGTCCAAGCTCTTGCTCAGCAGCTATGGCAAGAAGTGGTACTTCATCACCACCGATTACGCCTTCGGCCGCACCCTGCAACAAGGCTTCGAAGCCAGCCTGAAAGTCGCGGATGGCACCGAGCTTGGCGCCGATTACACCCCGCTCGGCACGACCGACTTCTCCGCCAATCTGATCAAGGCGCAGTCGACCAATCCGGACGCGATCATTCTGTTGTTGGCCGGCGACGACATGGTCAATTGTCTGAAGCAGGCGGTGCAGTTCGGGCTCGACAAGAAGACCCATATCGCGGGCGCGCAGCAGGAGATGGAAGTCAATCTGGCGCTGCCGCCCGAGGCGCTGCTCGGCGACTGGGTGTTCGAATGGTACTGGAAACAGCCCGGCGTGCCGTTTGTCGAGCAGTTCGTCGCCGACGTCCGCAAGAAGAGCGGCGGCCATGTGCCGACGGCGCGCACTTGGTTCGGCTATGCGGCGACCTGGACCTGCAAGCTCGCCGCCGAGAAGGCAAAGTCGCTCGATGCGGTGGCGCTAGCCAAGGCCATGCAGGGCCTCGTCCTGCCGCCGGAAGTGGCGCTGATGCCGAACAATCCGTATTACCGGATCGGCGACAACCAGTTGATGCCGACGCTGTTCGTCGGCCACTCGCGGCCGTCGCCGAAGGGCGGCGATCCTGAAGACTTGGTCGAAGTCACCCAGTTGGTAAAGGGCGACGAAGCGGCGCTGTCGGTCGAGCAGACCGGCTGCAAGATGGTTTGGCCGAGCTAACCATACAGAACGCCGGGCGCGGATCGCCGCGCTCGGCGCTTTGCTTGAGGCGCGGTTTCATAATAACGTCGTTTGACGAGAGCGGCCCGCCCGCCGACGGACGGGCCACCTTGTTGTGATCGGGGCACAACAGGAAATTAAGGCAAACAATAAACCGGCGAATCCGGGGTATTGGGGGGACGACAGTTCGCCAATGTCGCAGTTGCTGTTTTTCAACGTCTTCAACGGCCTCATCATCGGCGCGTTCTACGCCCTGATGGCGCTTGGCCTGTCGCTGATCCTCAACCTGTCCGGTGTGATTAATTTCGCCCATGGCGGGTTTTTGGCGATCGGTGCCTACATCGCCTACATGCTGATCCCCTATGTGGGCTTCTGGGGCGCGCTCGTGGCGGCGCCGATCCTGACCGCGGGCATCGGCCTGATCGTCGAGCGGGTTCTGATCCGCAGGCTCTATGGACGCGATCCGCTCTACAGCCTGCTGTTGACCTTCGGGCTCGCCTTCATCATCGAAGACGGCACCCGGTTCATCTGGGGCGCGCAAGGACTGCAGTACCAAATTCCGTCCTGGCTGCAGAGCCCGCTGAGCAATCAGATGTTCTTCCTCACCGGCTATCGGGTCTTCATGGTGGGGATGGTCGCCGTCATGGTCGGCGCCTTGTTTTTCATCCTCAACTACACCCGGCTCGGCTTGCGCATTCGCGCCGGTACGCTCGATCTTGAAACTGTGTCGGTGCTCGGCGTCAATGTACGCATCCTGCGCAATCTCAATTTCGGCCTCGGCATCTACATGGCCGGTCTCGCCGGCGTGCTGGCCGCGGGAATGCTCGGGCTGCAGCCGAATATCGGCGACTCGCTCATCATGCCGAGCTTCATTGCCATCATCGTCGGCGGGCTGGGGAGCTTGCCGGGCACGCTCATCGGCGGTCTGTTGATCGGCGTCGCCTCCGGTGTCACCACGGTCTATCTGCCGGCCGCGAGCGAGGCGGTCATGTACGTGATGATGGCCGCGGTGCTCATGGTCCGCCCGCGCGGGCTGTTCGGCGAGGAAGGGCGGTTCTGATGGACAAGCTCAACCTTCGCTCCGGCGACATCATCGTTTGGCTGCTGCTCTTGAGCGCGCCCTTTTGGCTGCCGCTGATGGGCGGCTATATCGAGCTCGGCAGCGAAGTCGTGGTCTTCGCGCTGGCCGCCATGGCGCTCAATTTTCTGCTCGGTTACACCGGCGTGCTGTCGTTCGGTCATGCCGCTTATTTCGGGCTTGGCGCCTACGGCACGGCCATGACCATGAAATATCTGGTCGAGAGCACGCCGCTTGCGATCCTGATCGGCACCGCGGTCGGCGCGGTGGCGGCGGCGATCATCGGACCGCTGATCGTTCGCCTGCGCGGCGTCTATTTCGCGATGTGCACCATCGCCTTCGGCCAGGTGTTCTATTTCATCGCCTTCCAATGGCGCGATGTCACCGGCGGCGACGACGGGCTTTCGGCCTGGCATCGCATGCCGATCGATTTCGGTTTTGCCCAGCTCGATATCCTCAACAGCAACAAGGCATTCTACTATCTGACGCTGGCGGTTTTCGCGCTGGCAGTCGGCTTCATGGCGTTTTTGCTCCGCTCCCCGTTCGGCCGCACGCTGTTGGCAATCCGCGAGAACGAGCGCCGGGCGCGGTTCCTCGGCATTCCGGTCGACCGCCATATCTGGCTGTCATGGGTGATCTCGTGCACCATGGTGAGCCTTGCCGGCGCGCTTTATGCGCTGCTCAACGATTTCGTCGATCCGCGCGCGCTGCGCTGGGACCAGTCCGGCACCTTCGTGATCATGACAGTGCTCGGCGGCATGCGCAGTTTCTGGGGCCCCCTGGTGGGCGCGGCCATCTTCATCGTGCTGCGCGACTACATATCGAGTCACACCGAAAACTGGCAGTCCTTTGTGGGACTTATCTTCGTGCTGGTGGTGTTGTTCTTCCCACGGGGCGTGCTCGGCATCATCCGGCGAAAGGCGGCATCGTGAGTCTGTTACAGATCGAAAACGTCTCCAAGCATTTCGGCAGCCTGATTGCCGTCAACGATATTTCGATGACGGTCGAGCCGGGTGAGCTGCGTGCGATCATCGGTCCGAACGGCGCCGGCAAGACCACCTTCTTCAACCTGATCACGGGGTTTTTCAGTCCCACATCCGGCCGCATTCTTTTCGACGGCCACGACATCAGCGGGCTGTTGCCGGCGCGCCGGGTCTGGCTCGGCATGGCGCGCACCTTTCAGGTCACTGAAGTGTTTCCGGAACTGTCGGTTCGGGAGAATTTGCGGATTCCGGTCGAAGTCGCTTCCGGGCTTCGGCTGCGGCCGTGGCTCTCCGCGCCGGACGACGTCAAGATCCGCGATCGGGTCGCGGAGCTTCTCGACATGGGCGGGCTCACCGACAAAGCCGGGCGCCAAGTGGGTGAGCTGTCGCATGGCGACCAGCGCGCAACCGAGATCATGATGGCGCTGGCGCTCAATCCGCGGCTCCTCCTGCTCGACGAACCGACCGCCGGAATGGGCGACCAGGAGACTTACGACATCACCCAGCTCATCCGCCGCCTGCACAAAGAGGCCAAGCTGACCATCGTGCTGATCGAGCACGATATGCGGGTCGTCTTTCATCTGGCCGACCGCATCATGGTGCTCGATCAGGGAAAGTTCCTGGCCGAGGGCACGCCGCCGGAAATCGCCGCCAACCAGGCGGTGCAGACTGCCTATTTGGGCCAGGCGGCGTGAAGAACGCCGCAAGAGTAAAGCCGCGTGAGTAAAGCCGCATGAGTGAAGCCGCATGACCGCAGCGCTGATCGCCGAAGGGCTCCACACTTTCTACGGCAAGAGCCACATCCTGCACGGCGTGAGCCTCGAAGCCGGCGAAGGTCAGGTGACGGCCTTGCTCGGCCGCAACGGTGCCGGCAAGACCACGACCCTGCGCAGCCTGATGGGTCTGACCCCGCCGCGCGACGGCAAGGTCACGATCTTCGGCGCCCCGACCACGGGCTGGCCGCCGTTCCGCGTCGCCGCCCTCGGCGTCGGCTACGTCCCGGAGGGCCGGAAGATCTTCCCCAATCTCACCGTGGAAGAGAACCTCATGGTGCCGTTGGAGAGGCCCGGTCCCTGGACGATCGCTTCCATCTATCAGCTGTTCCCGAGGCTTGAAGAGCGCCGGTCGAATCGCGGCCGTCAGCTCTCCGGCGGCGAACAGGAAATGCTGTCGATCGGGCGGGCGCTATTGCTCAATCCGAAGCTCCTCATCCTCGACGAGCCGTCGCAGGGATTGGCGCCGCTGATCGTGCGCGAAGTCTTCCGTATCGTGACCAAAATGCGAGCGGAAGGGATCTCGGTCTTATTGGTCGAGCAGAATGTCCGCATGAGTCTGGAAGTGGCCGACCACGCTTATGTGCTCGACGACGGGCACGTGGTCTATTCGGGTCCGGCGCGTGAGCTCGCCGCCGACGAAGCGCGCGTGCAATCGCTTGCCGGCGCCAGCGTCGAGGAATGGACGCCGCATTCGTAGCGTTCTCTCACCTGACGCTTCGATGGCTAATTTCAGTTCGCGGTCTTCGGATCGAGGCCGTATTTGGCGCACATATTGGTGACGATCGCAAAATCCTTGCCGCCGGCAATCAGGCCCATGACGGACGACGTCACCCTGTTGCCCGACATGTGGGCCTCGACGATATAGGCCTGATGACCGCTATAGGCGGGATAAGGACTCTTCGCATCCACCGTCGCGCAATAATTGACCGACTGGTCGGTGACGATGGTGGGAAACTTGGCCCACTTGTATTTTGCCGACCCCGGGTCGCGCAGCGACGGCGCAACCGAATCGACAATCGCCTTTTTCTCTTGCGGCGTGAGATCGCGTTGCGCGACGCCGGCGGGAGCGGCAGTGGTGGCATTGCTGGATACCGCGACGCTATCGCCGGTCGGGTTCGTGGCGCAGCCGGCAAGCGCGAGACCGGCAAACGCCGAACCCGCCGCCAGTGCGGCAATCAGCTTCAATTTTGATGCTTGCACGGTTTATCTGTCGCTAGTTCGAAGGAGCGGGCTTGGTACCCGAGTTCGACGACTTACTCGACACCTGGACGGTCCCGATGGTGACCTTGGGGGCCGCAGTCGGCGCCGCCGCCACGACCGTCGATATCGGCGTGCCGTCCGGACCGAGCTTATAGACGTGGTTGTTGATCATCGCACGGCCGTCGCGCTTCGGATTGCTCATTTCCTTGACATTGTCGCTGACCAGCGTCTCCGCCGCTTCCGGATGGCCGGTATTGATCAAGCGCAGATGGGTAACGAAAATCTTCGGATAGATCAGCGTCGAGGACGGCACCTGGAGGCCCATATATTTTGCCACGTCGCCCACGAAGGCATTGCAATTGTAAAGTTCCGCGCTCCAGGTGTGCGAATGCGATTGCAAATCCCTGATATAGGCCATGTCGCGATCATATTCGTCTTTGCTCATCAGCACGCGATACCGCGCGGTGACGTATTTGTCCTCGAGATCGCCGTCGGTCCATCCGGTCTCCGCAGGGACCGGCACATAATGTCCTATCACCCAGGCGGTCGCGTCATCGCCCACCGGCGAGAGCCCGGCGACACTGTCCTTGGTCGGCGTTTCGCCGACACGGCCATGCACCAGATAGGTGTGGCCGTAGTCCCACGCGTAGCGCGACCGAAACTCGATGTAATACGGACCGGAACCGCTGGTAACGAGCGGCGCATTGCTGCTGGCGGGACGAATCACCGGCTTGGGGCTGTTTTGCGCGCTCGCCGGAGCGAGCCCCAATCCCACCAAGGCGAACAGCCCCGCCAAGGAGGCAAGGCGAAAATGGCTGCTCAGCTTGTGCCGCATAATGCCCTCCGAGTGACCGCGCCGATCCATCGAGGTAGCCGATTGACTAAATGACCTTGCCGGATCGCGCTCGCCCGCCGCGGATAGACTCGGGTCACCGTCGTCAGTGCCACAATGGTACCAATAATTGGCCGCCGCCTAATGGCAAATGTTCGGCATGGATTGTGGATTTTTCGCGATGCGGCAAATTTGCAACGCCCGCGCACAAACATCGATTCGCGAGAGTGGGTTGCCGAGTACCGTTTTGAACAGCTTCGCCGTAACTCCGCCATTGGACCAGTCGCACCAAGCCATTGGCTTCATTTACTAATCAGTGCTTAACTCGACCGATCATGGAACTTTCCGTGGAATGCAATCGGTTCGAGACTGTGGCTTTTCTGCACTAGAGGACTCATGCCCCCGTCTGTATGGTTAATCTTGTCATGACGAGGGAGAGTTCCATGAAAAAGTTTGTTTTGGCGACGGCGGCGGTGTTGGCTCTCCTGAGCATCGCAGGCTGTGCGCAAACCGGTAAGGGTAAGGCCCCGCCGCCGGTCGTTACAAAGGGGTAAGTGCCGCAAGGCACTTTATGGGGAAGGGCCGGCCTTGTGCCGGCCCCTTTCTTTTTGGCGGCCCTTTTTCTTGGCATTGAGATTAGCCGCGCGGCGCATTGCTTCGGCGCTGTCGCGTGATTCGCGGTCGGCACGCGACGATCGAACGGCGTTGAGCCGTTGTGCCCATGCCATCCGGCTTCCTTCGATCCCCATCGTCGTAAACCAGCAGTTGCGAGACTTTTTCGCTGTGCAATACTGCGCGGCCGCCGGTGAAGTGCTGCCTGGAGCGGACGAAAGACGCGATGAAAACTGCGGACTTCGGGTTTCGCGTGCCCGACCGCCTACAGCCCGTGCTTCCTCTGGAGTTGCGGGGCCGGCGCCGGGATGACGCCCGCTTGGCCGTTCTGCACCGGGCCGACCACCGCATCGACGATGCCCATTTTTGCGACCTCAAATCCTATTTGCGGCCGGGCGATGTGCTGGTCGTCAACAACAGCGCAGTCATCAGAGATCGGTTGAAAGGGCGCTGCGCGGAGCGTCCGGTGACGCTGATCCTTTATGGACATCATAAGGGCGGCTGGCACGCAGAGGTTACTCCGGCCGAGCGCGTCCGGCGCGGCAGCGTGGTGCGAATCGGCGGCGGTGCGTTGCGCGCCGTGTTGCTGCGGCCGAGCGCCGACGGCATGTGGATCGTGCGTTTCGAACCCGCCGAGGGTCTTTACGAGCAACTCAAGCTGCACGGCAAACACCAAGCTGCAGGGCTCGAGCGCCTGAGCAAGCGCGCGGAATCCTACAACAATGTCTATGCGACCGAGCCGGGATCGCTGGAGGTCCCATCCGCCGGTCTGCATTTCACGACTGAGATCTTGCGCCAGATCGAAGAAATGGGGGTGGAGATCGTTCCCATCACCTTGCATATCGGGC
This sequence comes from Xanthobacteraceae bacterium, assembly GCA_049282655.1. Lineage (GTDB taxonomy): Bacteria > Pseudomonadota > Alphaproteobacteria > Rhizobiales > Xanthobacteraceae > BOG-931. Next base: position 270,186 of record JBAPUM010000044.1, on the reverse strand, counting down.
TGTCGGAGAAATACCGCCACGTCAGCACGCGAAATGTCGAGGATCACAAGGTGGGATCGGAGTGGTTCCGGGTTACGCGCCCGGCGGCGGCGGCAATCAACCGCGCGCGCCGGCGCGGTGGCCGTATCGTTGCCGTCGGCACCACGGTAATCCGAACGCTGGAGACGATCGCGCAACGGCAAGCGGCGGCCACAATCCGTGCCGGCGAGGGCTGGACCGACCTCTACATTTATCCGGGCTATCGCTACAAAATCGTCGACGTGATGCTGACCAATCTGCATCAGCCGCGGTCGAGCCATTTGATGCTGGTTTCAGCCTTCGCCGGAAAAGAACTCACCTTGAAGGTTTATCGCGAGCTGGTCAGGAAGAAATATCGCTTCGATCTGTTCGGCGACAGCATGTTGATTATCTAAGCCGAAGCCGGCGCGCACGGTTCGGCCGCGTCCGAACCGCTTCGGTGCGCCAACGAATCAAAGTCCTCGCTATTCGGCCGCTCGCTTTTGCACCAAGGCTGCGGCTGCCCGATCATAGCTTTCCTCACGCGTGAGCTGATCCTTCAAGCCGACCAGATCGTAATAGTCATCGAGCGGCAGCAGGTGATCGAACGTCGCGGTGAGCGAGTTCTCGCGCTTGAGAATGCGCAGCACGTTGCGCACGGCGTTGGCGGCGGCAAAGAGCGCGATCGACGGGAACGTCGCCGCGACCACGCCGGCGGCGTCGAGGTCTTCGAGGCTGCGCCGCTTGAGGCCCGCCGCCTGCGACAGCGTCGCCATGTGCGGACCGCCCACCTCGCGGATGACGCGTTTGATATCCTCAATGGTGTCGACGCCCATGGGCTTTGCCATGTCGGCGCCTGCTTCCATGAACAGCTGGCTGCGCTCGATGGCGGCGTTGAGGCCTTCGACGCCCGCGGCGTCGGTGCGGCCGGCGATGAAGAAGTCGGGGTCGCGGCGCGCATCGAGCGCGGCCTTGATCTTGGCCAGCATTTGCTCGACCGGAACCACCTGCTTGCCCGGCAGATAGCCGCAGCGATTGGGAAAAACCTGATCGCTGATGAAGACGCCGGCGACGCCCGCCGCCTCGAAGGCGCGCACCATCTGCCGCACATTGTTGACGCCGCCGAACCCGGTGTCGGCGTCGACATAGACAGGGATATCGACCGCCCCGCAGATGCGCGCGTAGTGATCGGCGTAGTCGCGCATATTGGACTGGCCCATATCGGCCTGCGCCAGCATCGAGCCGATGGCCGCATAGCCGCCGGCGCACAGCGCCTCAAAACCCTCGGCTTCCATGATGCGAGCCGACAAGCCGTCATAGGCGCCGGGCATGAGAACGAGCCGCTTGCCGGCCATGATCGCCCGTAGTTTCTTTCGCACGCTCATCGCGCGTCTCCTCCATGTAAAACGCTTCGCCCGTCCGCTCGGCGCGGCGAGAGCAAGACCATCATCGCCGGCTGTCCTGCGCCGTCTGCAGCCAGGGTTGTGCTGCGGCGGCGCGGCGCTCCCAATTCACGACTGCGTCCTTGTGCTTGAGCGTCAGGCCGATGTCGTCGAGGCCTTCGAGCAGCCGCGTGCGATCGGGGCCTGGGATTTCGAACGCGATGTCGGGGCCGCCCGGCCCGCTGATGCGCTGCGTTACGAGATCGACCGTGAATGGCGCCGCGCCATCCACGGCAACGACACGCGCGATGAAGGCGTCCGCATCATGGGGCGCGAGCGTCACCGGCAACAGCCCGTTCTGCAGGCAATTCTCGCGATAGATATCGGCAAAGCTCTTCGCCACGATAGCCCGGATATTGTTCGCCAGCATGCTCCAGACGGCGGATTCGCGCGACGAGCCGGCGCCGAAATTCTGGCCCGTGACAAGGATACCGGCGCCGCGGAACTGCGGCTTGTTGAGGACAAAATCCGGATTTTCGCTGCCGTCGTCGCGCCGCCGCGCGCGATGAAACAGCATCGCCTGATAATCGTCCTTCAGGCCGCGCGAATGCAGGACCGGCGCGATCTGATCGGTATTCATGTCATCGACGAGGAGCGGCGCGGCGATACCGCTATGTCTGATGAATGGCTGCATCATGCGGCTCCCGCCACGAGTTGCCGCACGTCGGCGATACGGCCGGCGATGGCGGTCGCGGCAGCGGTCGCCGGGCTCGCCAGATGGGTCCGCACTTTGACGCCCTGACGGTTTTCGAAATTGCGGTTGGTCGTCGAGACGCAACGCTCACCCGGTTCGCCGCGATCGCCATTGCCCCCGGCACACATCGAGCAGCCGGATTCGCCCCAGAAGAAGCCGGCGTCGCGGAAGACGCGGTCAAGCCCCGCGGCTTCCGCCTCGCGCTTCACGGTCGACGATCCAGGCACGACCATGGCGAAGACGCCATCGGCGACGCGCCGGCCGCGCACCACCGCGGCTGCAACCTGCAAATCGGGTAGCCGCGCATTGGTGCAGGAGCCGATGAAGACGCGGCCGACCGGCAGGCCGGCGAGCGGCGTTCCGGGGGCGAGACCCATATAGGCGAAGGCGCTCTCGGCCGCGGCACGGCGGTTCGGTTCGACTGCACCCGGCTCGGGAACGCGGCCCGAGATGCCGACGACTTGGCTCGGATCGGTGCCCCAAGTGATCTGCGGTTCGAGCGCGGCGCAATCGAGCGTCACCTCGCGATCGAACACCGCGTCCGCGTCGGTCGCGAGCGTCCGCCAATGACCGAGCGCGCGATCCCACATCGCGCCCTGCGGCACGTAGGGCCGCCCGCTGAGCCACTCGAAGGTCGAATCGTCCGGGGCGGTGAAGCCCGAGCGCCCGCCCATCTCGATATTGAGGTTGCACAGCGTCATGCGCTGCTCGATCGGCATCGCGGCGACTGCCGGCCCGCCATATTCGACGACGTAACCGCGGGCGCCGGCGACGCCGAGATCGGCGATCAGCCGTAACGCCACGTCCTTGGCGCTGACATGGGCGCCCAGCCGGCCGTCGAGCCGCACCCGCATGCGCTTCGGGCGCTTGAGCGCCATCACCTGCGTGGCGAGGATGTGCGCGAGTTCGCTGGTTCCGCAGCCGAAGGCGAGCGCCCCCACGCCGCCAACCGTAGAGGCGTGACTGTCGGGAACCGCATGCGTCGCGCCCGGCAGCACGATTCCGAGCTCCGGCGCGACGACATGCGAGATGCCCTGATCGGGGTCGTCGACGTCGAACAGCCTGATACCGAATTCGCGGCAGCCCTCGCGCATCGCTTTAATAAAGGCCGTGCCCGATGGATTGGTGTCGTCACCGCGGCCGGGCTTGGTCGCGACGGTATGATCCTGCACCGCGAAGGTCAGGTCGGCACGGTGGACGCCGCGGCCCTGCTTGCGCAATTGCGCGAAGGCGTGATGGGCATGCAATTCGTGCAGCACATGCCGATCGATATAAATGAGATCGCGGCCGTCGGCGCGCTGGCCAGCGCAGTGGAAATCCCAGATCTTGTCGAACAACGTACTCGGCATGGCGTTTTCCCCGCTATTCTCTACTGCGACAGCCGGTGCCTGGGCAACCCGGCTGTCCCACGCCTGAGGGCAGGCTGAATAATGCGGGTTGGATAACGGAACGCGGCGTCGCGCAAGCGGCGAGGAAGAGTTTCACAAAGGCGGCAGGAAGCGCCGAAGCGGGTTACGGACTCAGGAGGCCGCCCGGAGGAGAGCGCGGACACGGGCGACCACGGCGTTGCGGCCGCGCCGTTTGGCCTCATAGAGCGCGATGTCGGCCGCTTCGATCAGCGCGGCCGGCTCCTGGTAACGATCCGGCACGATGGATTCCACTCCGATGCTGACGGTGACGTAGCCGCACGGCGATTCGGAGTGGTTGATGCAGAGGTCTTCGATGGCCCGGCGGGCTTCGTCGGCGAGCGTCGATGCGCGTTCGATATCGAGCCCCGGCAGCAGCAAGGCGAATTCTTCGCCGCCATAGCGAGCGACCAGCACCGCTTCTCCGAGCGTGACCAGGGACAAGGTTTCGCCGACTGCACGCAGGCAGGTATCGCCGGCGACGTGGCCGTAACGGTCGTTGAACAGCTTGAAGTGATCGATGTCGATCATCATAAGCGCCACCGGCTCGCGATGTTCGCGCGCGCGTTGCCAATCATGGTCGATCTGGCGATCGAAGGCGCGGCGATTGGCGAGACCGGTGAGACCATCGAGACTGGCCAATTCCTCGAGATGCTCGTTGGCGATGCGCAACTCTTCCTCGCGCATCGCGAGCTTGGCCGCCATGTCGTCGAGCGCCGCCGCAAGCGGCGCGAACTCGGCGACCCACGGCTCCTGCGCGGCGCGAACATGGAGGTCGCCGCGGCCAAAGCGCGTTGCGGTGCGGACCAGCGACCTGATCGGGCGGACCACGAGCTGCTCGCCGCCGAACCACACCACGATGAGCACGAACAGGCCAACGACGACCAGTTGCAGGTAGGCGAAATCGATCTCGTGGTCGATGCCGCTGTGCACGGCGCTCTCGTCCAAACCGACCGCCAATCTGGCTTGCGTCCACGGCACGCGCACATAGGCGAAGATGCGACTGACGCCGTCGAAACCTTTGGTCGTGATCGAGCCCTCATCCTCTTTGAGCATCGCTTCGGTCAATTCATGCCCGGCAAAGCGCTTGCCGACGAAGTTCTGCTCGTCGGCCGAACCGGCGATGACGGTGCCGCCGCCGTCGAGCATCAGCACCGAGGCACCCGAGTGCTGCGCGGCCGTCGCCGCAAGATCGCCGATCCATTGCAAATTGATCACGGCCAGAACGACGCCCTTGGGCGAGCCGTCCTCACTGATGACGGGGAATGTCGCAACGACGCTCGGCGCCTGATGCATGTGATTGATCAGATAAGTGCTCAGCCCGAATTCGCGCGACTTCAGCGCCTCCTGAAAGTGCGGTCGATCCGAGACATTCAGGCCGACCGCCAGAGGCTCGGTGGAGCACTTGATCCGGCCATCGGTCGCGGCCACCGACACATCGCGGATCCACGGGATATTGGCCGTCAGGTCGGTCAGATATTGGTTGCAGCCGGGCGCCTCGAGCGGTGCTTTGACGTAAACACGCGACACGATCTGGACCAGCGCGCGAACCGAGTAGACGATTTCGCGCTGCGCATCGACGCCGCGCCACGCCAGTTCCATCACTTCGTTATGGGCGCGCTCCATGCGCTCGACGCGCGCTTTCTCGAGGCCATGGACACGCTCGATCACTAGCGGAGCGATCGCCAGCAATGCCAGAACAATGAGCCGCGCCCGAATGCTCAGGACCGGCTTACGCAGGTTCCGCGGCTGTTGCGATTTGACGTGGCAGCTCGACATCCCGCAGTCCCACCCAGGTTCCCCAACCTAGCGGAGATGCGTAAAAGGGGGCTTCGTACCGTCGTTAAAATTTGAGCGTTCCGGAACTCTACCGTCTCTGGCTGCAGACCGAATGGAAAGCACCGCAAAAACGACAGGACTGACTGCAGTGCGCGAGGAGATCGCGCGCGCCTGTCGCGAGGCCGGGCGCGACGCGGCCTCGGTTACGCTCGTCGCGATATCAAAAACCATCGCGGCGGAGGCCATCGAGCCGGTCATAGCCGCCGGCCAACGCGTCTTCGGTGAGAACCGCGTCCAGGAAGCAAAGGCCAAATGGCCGCCGCTCGTGGCGCGCCATGCCGGGCTAGAGTTGCATCTTGTCGGGGCGCTGCAGTCGAACAAGGCCAAGGAGGCGGTCGCGCTGTTCGACGCGATCCATTCTGTCGATCGGGCAAGCCTCGCCGAGGCGCTTGGCAAGGAGATCGCCAAACAAGGCCGCCACCCGATCCTCTTCGTGGAGATCAATACCGGCGCCGAGCCGCAGAAGGCGGGGGTACTGCCCGAACACGCCGACGGGTTTCTTGCAGCTTGCCGCGACCAATATGGCTTGCGCATTTCCGGACTGATGTGCATTCCGCCGCACGACGAAGCGCCGGCGCCGCATTTCGCGCTGACCGCGAAAATCGCACGCCGCAACGGCCTGAAATTGCTGTCGATGGGAATGAGCGCCGATTTCGCCATCGCGATTGCCTTTGGCGCCACCCATGTGCGCGTCGGCACTGCCATTTTCGGCGCCCGCGCGTCTAATCTAGCCTAGAAGTGAATATTAATTACTGTCTTTCGACCAATCCTTGCCAGCAGCCTCTGGAGGTCCGAGCGTGCGAGCGCGACACAGCCCTGCGTCGGAGCAAAGCCCTGCCGGGCAATATGAATGAACACGGCACTGCCGCGGCCGGCGATTCGAGGCCGACTGTTATGGTCGATCTCGACGATCAGATCGTAGAGAGCGTCGGCGCGGCGCAGGCGGTCGCCTGGTTCACTGGCCGACCGCCTGAAAGGCCGATTATAGCGCCGATCCAAAGGATCCTCGCACCAAGCGAGATCCGGCGTGATCCGCCGCGCCGGCAAGGCGGTGCGGGGCCGTAGCAGGCGGTCGGCCCGCCACCACAGCCGGACCGGATGAAACCGTCCGGCCGGGGTCCCGCCGTCGCCCTCGCGCTTGTTCGCCTTGATGCCGCTGCGGCCGAGCGCAACCCGTATGGCGCGGGGCCCGGCAATGATGAGGCCCTGGGCGGGCTGCCCGGGACGAGGGCCGATCCGGATCACCCGCAGTGAAGACCGCCGCATCGCCCGATTGCCCCGATTGCCCCGATTCCCAATCGCCGCAAGCTCTTGTATCCTTGCTCGTTCTACTTCGCGCCAGACGGCGCGGCAAAGCGGCGGCGGGGCTCGCAGTTACATGCCGAATACGCGGAAAATTCTGATCGTCGACGACGATAACGACCTGCGTGAGGCGCTGACCGAGCAATTGTCGCTGCACGAGGAATTCGAGGCCATTGCGGTCGATACCGGCAGCAAGGGCGTGCAGACCGCCAAGGCGGGACAGATCGACCTCGTCATCATGGATGTCGGCTTGCCCGACATCGACGGCCGCGAAGCGGTCCGCATCCTGCGCAAGAACGGCTTCAAGGCGCCGATCATCATGCTGACCGGCCACGACACCGATTCCGACACCATCCTCGGTCTCGAATCGGGCGCCAATGATTACGTGACCAAGCCGTTCCGTTTCGCCGTGCTGCTGGCGCGCATCCGGGCGCAATTGCGCCAGCACGAGGCGAGCGAGGACGCGGTCTTCACTATCGGCCCCTACACTTTTCGGCCGAGCTCGAAACTTCTGCTCAACCCCAAGGGCAGCAAAGTCCGGCTGACCGAGAAGGAAACCTCGATTCTGCGCTATCTGTACCGCGCCGGCCAGCGGCCGGTGTCGCGAGAGACGCTCCTGCAAGAAGTCTGGGGCTACAATTCCGGCGTCACCACGCACACACTGGAAACGCACATTTATCGATTACGGCAGAAGATCGAAAAGGACGCAGCCGCCCCCGCGATCCTGGTCACCGAGGCCGGCGGTTACAAACTTGTGCCGTGACCCCGGATCGTCATGACGATAGAGGACGACATCGCGTTCCTTGAGCGGGTGCCTATACTGCAACGGCTCGGCACCGGCGCGCTGCGCATTCTCGCTATCGGCGCCGAAAGCTACACGCTCGAAGCCGGCCAGCTATTGTTCGCCGCCGGCGAGATCGCCGATTGCGCCTATGTGCTGCAGTATGGCGCCTTCGATCTTCGGCCGGAGCGATCCGGCGACGGCGCCGTCGTCTCGGAGCCGGGAACCTTGCTTGGCGAAACCGCCTTGCTGTCGGAGACGCTGCGTCCGGTGACCGCGACCGCGCTGCAGGATTCGACAGTGATGCGGATCTCGCGTGCGATGTTCCTCAAGATGCTCGAAAGCTATCCCGACGCGGCGCAACGGTTGCGCGAATTGATCGTGGCGCGCGCCGAGCAATGGGCGAGCGACATGGACAAGGTCCGCGCCGCGCTCGCCCGCGGGACAGGGCCGCAATAACGCAAGCCCGCAGCAATCGGCAATTCGGTGATTGCAGTCACATTCCCCCGCCGTAAACCCTGGCAAATTAAAACTGTGAAAAGAGGGGTATGTCCATGAAAAAGCTTCTCGTCCTTGCCGCGCTGGCCTTGGCTTTGGTCGTTGGCACTGTGACGGCGATGACCGTTCACCCGCAGCCGGCCCTTGCGGATTGCAGCGGCGCCGGTTGCTGAGCGCCGACACCGCGTCATTGCGAGCGAAGCGAAGCAATCCAGTGCCGCACGCAGGATCGGGATTGCTTCGTCGCTGCGCTTCTCGCAATGACGGTGCCTACACTTCGATGGTCGCCGTCACCGGCACGTGGTCCGAGGGACGCATCGCGCCACGATAGTTTTTGGCGACGGCTATCTTGCCGACTCGGTCGGCAAGCTGCGGCGAGGTCCAGACGTGATCGAGGCGGCGGCCGCGGTCGGCTGCTTCCCAGTTATCGGCGGCGCGATAGCTCCACCATGTGTAAAGCTTGGTCGGCTCCGGCGTGAGCTCGCGCATGCTGTCGATCCAGCCGCCGGCATTGCGCGCCGAAGTGAGCTTCTCGACTTCGATCGGCGTATGCGAGACGACGCGCAGCATCTGTTTGTGGCTCCAGACGTCGTGCTCGAGCGGCGCGACATTGAGGTCGCCGACCAGGATGGCGCGTTCCGATTTTGCCGGCCGCAAGATCGCCGCTTCCCGCATCTCGTCGAGGAAGGAAAGCTTATGGGCGAATTTGGGATTGAGCGCCGGATCCGGAATATCGCCGCCGGCCGGCACGTAGAAATTATGCACCGTGATCGGATCGCGAAGGCCTGCGCGCTCGCCGAACACTGCGGAAACGTGGCGGCAATCCTTCTTGCCGCAGAAGATCTGGACGTTGAAGCTCTCGAACGGCAGTCGCGATAAGACGACGACGCCGTGATAGCCCTTCTGGCCATTGAGCGCGACATGCTCGTAACCGAGCCGTTTGAAGCGCTTGAGCGGAAAAGCGTCGTCCGGGCACTTCGTCTCTTGCAGGCAAAGAATGTCGGGCCGGACCGATTTGATGAATTTGGCGACCAGATCGATGCGCAGCCGCACCGAATTGATGTTCCAAGTCGTGAGGGTCAGTTGCATCGGGAATCAGGAATGCGGCGGTCAGGCATCAACAATGAATTCGCGGCCAATGTAAATATCGACCGACCGAATTGCCACTGAATTCCCGATCGCAGACGCCTCGCCTACTGGTTACTGATTCCCGTGTTCCGCTCGTAATTGATGACGAACAGATTGGGATCCGGCTTCTTCGTCGAGTCGAGATTGAACACCGCGACGGTCGTATCGAAGCCTTGCGGATCGGTCACCGTCCATTGCTTCAGCGTCAGGTCCTTGGCGTCGAACATCATCAACAGGCGACTGGTGCCGATCATCAATTCCTTTTCCTCGATCGTCACGTTGACGAACGTATCGTCGGACGAGACGCTGACGACGTCGGTGTCGCGCAAGATGTCGATGCGGTCGGCGAGGAGATAGCGCAGCGGCGTCTGCGATAGCGGGAACAGATCCTGCGTCGCCAGTTTGCGGTCGCGCACCACCACCGACGAGCCGTCGGCGATGATATCGATCGGGCTCGGCGGATTGTATTCGAAGCGCACCCGGCCGGGCTTTTGGATGTAGAACGTGCCCTCGGTTCGGCCGCCGTCGGGACCGATCTGGACGAAATTGCCCACCATAGTCTGCATGCTCGACAGATATTGACTGACCCGGTCGAGCAAGGCGCGCTGCTTCGGGTCGAAGGCCGTCGCCTGTGGCGACAGGCCCGAGCCCAAGGACGGCAGCGAGAACGGGAAGAAACCCTTATGCTGGCTGGTGTCCGGTGGCGCGCTATTCGCGGGTGCGGGCGCAGCCGAGGCGCCGGACTTCGGCAGCGGCGCCGGCGTCGGCAGCGGCACGTTCTCGGCGAATACGGCGGTGGATGCCAAACCGCCAAAGATCAACGCGCCGAGGATGACTGCGAGAAGTGCCGTCGGACAAAGCCTCACTGCGCCGTGAACTCGGCTCGATACCGCCATTTCCCCTCTCCCGCTGACCCGTCCCGACGCACGCCCGGCCGACCCATCCGCTAATCGCACGATATGGCGAATTCGCGGCTACTCACCTGCCATAAAACCCGGATACTTGATTCTCAATAGGCGCCGTCATTTTGAGAAAGCCACGTCCTGCGTAGAAAACAGCATCTTGCTTAGAAAGCCTCGCCTTTTTTAAAAAGCCTCGTCCTGCGCCCCTTCGACCAGGATTTCGCGCTTGCCCGCGTGATTGGGCTGGCCGACGACGCCCTCCTGCTCCATGCGCTCGATCAATGAGGCGGCACGGTTGTAGCCGATCTGCAGCCGGCGCTGAATGTAGCTCGTCGAAGCCTTGCGATCGCGGGTCACGATCTGCACCGCCTGCTGATAGAGATCGCCACCCTCCGCGCCGCCCATCGCGGTCGCATCGAAGATCGGATTGCCGTCCGCATCGGTCGGCTCTTCGGCGGTGACCTCCTCGAGATATTCGGGCGTGCCCTGCGCCTTGAGATGGCGCACGACTTTCTCGACCTCCTCGTCGGAAACGAAGGGGCCATGCACGCGGCTGATGCGGCCGCCGCCGGCCATATAGAGCATGTCGCCTTGACCGAGGAGCTGCTCGGCGCCCTGCTCGCCCAAAATGGTGCGGCTGTCGATCTTCGAGGTGACCTGAAACGAAATGCGGGTCGGGAAATTGGCCTTGATGGTGCCGGTGATGACATCGACCGAGGGCCGCTGCGTCGCCAGGATCACGTGCAGGCCCGCGGCGCGCGCCATTTGCGCCAGCCGCTGCACCGCGCCTTCGATGTCTTTGCCGGCGACCATCATCAGGTCCGCCATCTCATCGACGATGACGACGATATAGGGCAGCGTCTCGAGATCGAGTTCCTCGTTCTCGTAGATCGCCTGGCCGCTTTCGCGATCATAGCCGGTGTGGACCGTGCGGCTGAGCTTTTCGCCCTTCCGATTGGCTTCAACGACGCGCGCATTGTAGCCGTCGATATTGCGCACGCCGAGCTTCGACATTTTCTTGTAGCGTTCCTCCATTTCGCGCACCGCCCATTTCAACGCCACCACCGCCTTCTTGGGATCGGTGACGACAGGCGTCAGCAAATGAGGAATGCCGTCATAGACGGAAAGCTCGAGCATTTTCGGATCGACCATGATCAGCCGGCACTGGTCCGGCTGCAGCCGATAGACCAGGCTCAGGATCATGGTGTTGATGGCGACCGACTTGCCGGACCCGGTGGTGCCGGCGATGAGCAGATGCGGCATGCGGGCGAGATCGACCAGCACTGCTTCGCCGCCGATCGCCTTGCCGAGGCAGAGCGGCAGCCGGGCCGTACTCTCGGCATAATCCTCCGACGCCAAAAGCTCGCGCAGATAGACTTTCTCGCGCGTCGGATTGGGCAATTCGATGCCGATGGCGTTCCGGCCCGACACCACGGCGACACGCGCCGAGAGTGCGCTCATCGAGCGCGCGATATCGTCGGCAAGGCTGATGACGCGCGACGATTTGATTCCCGGCGCCGGCTCGAGCTCGTAGAGCGTGACCACCGGGCCCGGCCGCGCATTGATGATTTCGCCGCGCACGCCGAAATCGCCGAGCACGCCTTCGAGCGCGGTGGCGTTTTCCTGGATCACGTCCTGACTCAGCGTGGTGCGTTCACTGGCGCGCGGCGCAGTCAGCAGGTTGAGCGAGGGTAGCGCATAGCCGCCCGAGGAGCGGCGTGCCGGTTTGGGCGGCGCGCGCGGCTTGCGGGCGCGCGGCACGGCTTCGATCGCATCGTCTTCGTCATCATCGGGGATAGCGCGATCCGCCGCTTGGTCGAAACGCGGCTCGATGCGCCGCCGCGACATGGCGGCGTCATCGCGCAGCACCGCCGGCGACGACGGCCGGCGGCCGAACAGCCAAGCGAGCCGGGCGCGGTAATTTAAAATATAGTGGGTGATCAGGCCGAGCGAAATCCAGCCGCTATCGTCCTCATTGTCCTCGCTCGGCTCGTCGTCCTCTTCTTCGAACGGCTCTTGGTCGATGGCGTCGCGCCAGATCGCGCCCGAGGCTCCCGCGAAGGTGATCAGCGCCGCGGCGCCAAGGATGACGGCCGCAGCGTAGCGATAGGAACCGAGGAGCGGCGCATGGAACAGCTGATCCGGCAGCCGCAGCATGGCGTCACCGATGACGCCGCCGAGCCCCGACGGCAGCGGCCAATGCTGTGTGCGCGGCAGGCACGAGGCGAACGCGGCGGCCAGCACCGCGCCGATCAGCCAAAACACGACGCGCAAGCGCTCGCGGCTGAGCTGGCGGTGACCGAGCAGCCGATAGCCCCACACCGCGATCGGCAACAGCAGCGCCAGCGCGCCGAGGCCGAAAAGCTGCATCAACAGGTCGGCCATGACCGCACCCGGCAGGCCGAGCAGATTATGCACCGGCGCATCGGTCGCGTGACTGAGCGACGGGTCCTGCACCGACCAACTGGCGAGTGCGAGCGCCGCCATCATGGCGAGACTGATCAGCGCGATGCCGCCGACCTCGCGCAAGCGTCGCCGCAGCATGACGCCGAGCTGGCCGGAGAGAGCGGCCATTCCGTCGAGGCTGCGGTCGATCATCGACATCGTTTAGAAAACTCTTTGCTTGAGCATGATCTGATCCGAAAACCGGTATCCACTTTTCGGGATCATGCTTCCTTTGCGCATGATCTTGTCCGAAAACCGGTATCCACTTTTCGGGATCATGCTCTAACCTAAAACCGCGACCAGGCGATGCATCGCCTCCGCGGTGATCTCTTTGTTCTGCACCATGGCGACGCGGATATAATCCGCGCCCGGATTGCTGCCGTCCGCTTGTTCGCGCGCGAGATAACGGCCGGGGACGACCCGCAGGCCGGCTTCGCGCCAAAGGAGTTGCGTCGCCGTTTCGCTGCCGCCTTGCGCGGAAACGTCGAGCCAGAGGAAGAACCCGCCGGCGGGCCGGCGATAGCCATATCGATCGCCGATGATCTGATCGGCGAGATCGAATTTCTCACGATAGAGCCGGCGGTTTTCTTCGACGTGTTGCTCGTCATTATAGGCCGCGATGGCGACATGCTGCATCGGGGTCGGCACTTGCGGCGCCGCGACATTGCGCAATTCCAGATAGCTGGCGAGGAATTTGCGGTCGCCGGCGGCGAAGCCGATGCGCAGTCCCGGCAAATTCGAGCGCTTCGACAGCGAGTGGAACACGACCACGTTCTGGAAATCCCGGCCCGCAGATTCGAGCATGCCGGGCGGCGCGCGCTCGCTGTAGATTTCGCAGTAGCATTCGTCGGCGAGGATGAGAAAACCGAACTTCCGCGCCAGCGCGGTGAGCTTGTCGAGATAAGCGCGACTGGCGACGGCGCCCTGCGGATTGGACGGAGATGCCAGATAGAACGCAACGGTGCGCGCCAATAGTTCATCGCCGAGCGCGTCGAGGTCCGGCAGAAAGCCCGACGCCACGGTCGCCGGCAGATAGACCGGCTCGCAATCGGCCGCCATGGCGCCCGCCGAATAGGCCGCATAGAACGGATTGGGCACCAACACCGCTGGGCGGCCGGCGCGGGGCGGCACGTAGTTCTTGGCGGCAAGGGCAGCGAGAAACAGTCCCTCGCGGGTACCGTTGAGCACCAGCACTTCGGTGGCCGGATCGACCGGGCGCGGCAGGCTGTAGCGGCGGCCGAGCCAAAGAGCCACGGCCTCGCCGAAGGCATCGAGGCCCTTGTTCATCGGATAGCGGCCGAATTCGGCGACATGCGCCGCGATCACCGGCGCGACGAACGGCGGAACGGCATGCTGCGGCTCGCCGACCGCGAGGCTGATCGACGGCTTGCCCGGCTCGACGTCGGCAAGCAGCTCGCGCAGGCGCACGAACGGCGAGCGCGCTTTCTGCGCGCGATCGGCTTTGGCGCCTTCGGAACTGGCGCTCCCGGAACTGGAAAGAGACTCGCGGGTCATCCTGTACATCATCAACAGCGGGACCACCCGCCGCATCGCCGGTCCCCATAGCATAGGTAGGACGAGGTTAAGACCCGATTAACCAATCGGGTCGGAGCATTCATACCTGCCTGCGCCGGGCATCCGCAGCTATGCGACGCAACATGTCGGCAATATCCGCTTTGCCGCCACTGGGAGCACCATTAAGGCCAGGAGTCCAAAAGCCATCCGGCAGACGGGCGCAACAGGATAGCGCGGCGGCCTCATTGCCCAATCGTGCGTGAACGTCCGCCTGGTAGAGCAGCGTAATCGCCGCGTCCTCCCACTCCGTCGGATTCATTGCCTCACCGCGGCGAAAGTCCGCCAACGCATTCTCATATTCGCCGAGATCGCGATAGACCGCTCCGCGCGCACAAAATGCTGCGGGCGTCGGGGCGAGTTCGACGACCTTGTTCAGATCGTCAAGAGCCAGCTGCGGCTCACCCATGTCTGCCCACGCAAAATGCCGCCTAAAATACGCGCGGAAATTTCGCGGGTTGTCTCGGAGCCATTCGTTCACGATCTCAAGAAAACGCTGCGGATCCGCGCGGCGGAGCTTGTGAAGCGCGAACACTTCCTCAGGGGAGTTTGGTTCCTGCATCATCCGTGTCCCTATCTCTAATGAGCGATTACGCGTCCAGACGGTTGCCGCCGCAGTCCTCCGAGACGCGGCCCATAATGCATTGGTGGAGAGTTTTGCCCATCCCCCGACTGGCACCCCTTCCCAACTGGCCATCCGCCCATAAGTCCAAACAGTCTTGGGTCGCTTCAGCCCATTCCTTCACGCATTTTGGCCGCCCCGGGTAAGGGTTTCTCGGAATGGTAAGGGGACTGATATTCGGTGTCAGAACCGGCGGAGGCAAGATTTCTGATGGAAACAGAATTCCGCCTGGAACTTCGAACGGTACCGGAATTGTAAGTTCGGCCGGTATGAGCGGTGGATTCGACTCCCCAGTCAGGGAACTGCCCGTTGGACTGCCGGCGGGTGCGAATTCTCCGCCAATGCTACCCGGACTTCCGGCTGGCCAGCGGGGATGCTTCGCAGGGTTCCAGCCCGCTTTAAGGAGGCCGCTGCATTGTAGTCGGCGGGCAAGATCGACGATCTCACTTCTGGTCTTTGCGGATTTTGTAAGCGGGGGCGGATCGGGAATTTGCAGATGCAGCGTCGCTATCCGTGCGTGGAAAAGATCGCCACGATCAAGCGCTCGGGCTATCGACATCAGACCGGCAATTTTCGCATTGATTTCAACTGGTAGCCCATAGCGCTGGCTGAGATCGCCATTCAGATCGTTCACTGGGCGCGGCAGCCATTGCTTGGGACCATTAGGGCCGTGACACTGCTCCCGTAGCGGCACGTCGGCGACAAACGCTCCATTTTCGCCGCAGAAGATTCCGCTCCCGGGTATGTCGGACAAGCCGAAGCGTCGTCCTAATTGGGTCATTGGTTACCTTCCTGCAATTAAGCAAACTTCGTCCGTTCTCGGACACGCCTGCGCGTCCGAGTGTTCAAATTCCAGCCACGTGAAGCGCGAATCTCAGGCTCGCGAACCAAAACAGAGCGGTGGGTCTCTGTTTTCCGGTTCGCCTCACCCTCTTCGCCAAATAAATCAAGGAAGCGGGACGCCGACAGACGCGGGTACAATTGCCGCATCCTTCGATGCGGCTCCCCCCTCCGAACCTCTCGCGCCTACGCGGGAGGCACGGAGGGGGGCTCGCCTGTCGGCGTCCCACCACGGCTCTTGCCTAAGGGAGTTATCGTCCCAGAGGCGCGGCTACGGGCCAAGGCTTCCTGCGACTTGGCCGGAGCGTCTGGTCGGTAAGCTCGCCCCAACCGGGGGGCGCTGACCTCGCGCAGTTTAAGCGGGTTTTTTGCACCCGCCCCGGCCTGTCCCAGTCCAGCGAGCACCTCGCGCACCGGTCATAGTGCCGGCAGGTTGATGCCCGAGCCGCCCGAGAACGGAGTGTATGGCCCCGCCCGCAGGCACCGCACTCGCTCCGACCCCCGGGGAGTACCCTCCCTGGCGGCGTCCTTGTGAGCGAGATTCGGGGCATATGTAGCTGAAACGGGGACGACTGTCAGCCAGCGTCACCATCACAGTGACCCATTTTCGCCGGAAGATTCTTGGATTGGCGGTAGCCCCCTGAGTGCGAAGCCCGCAACCGTTTGCTCGACTTCGATGAGCAATTGGGATGCTTCGGCATAATCGGGATCATTAGGAGTCATAGTCTTCGGGGCACCGCGTATTCCATCCGCCAAAGGCTCGTTTGGTTGATCGATCTTTCTAAGGCAAATTGGAGAAACCGATGGTTTGTAATAGAACGGCTCCTTCGCTTGCGTAAGCACAATTCCCCCCATGGTCCTTTTTTCGGGGTCTAACCTCGCGAGGGTAACTAGCCGCAGCGCGCCTTCGAACTTGGTCAACAGGTGCAACAAGCTAGTGACATTGCTGATGTAGATTTCTCCGGATTGGCTGTGGTCAACATCTCGCTGCAATCGAGTGGAGTGATACTTTTGATCTTCATCGAAGATTAGACACTCGCGCTCTTCACTCCATGTGATGCGATAAAGCGATCGAATGATCGTGCCAGGAAACGTAAAACTTCGTCGGTAGGCATAGAATTCACCGAGGTAGCTCTCATAGTGATGCAGGGCATATGCGCCATGCTCGCTGTTTGCTGTTTCTGGCCTTCGATCGATTCCCTCCTCCTGCTTAACTCCCACTGCCTCACAAACGTTGGTCAACGTTGTGAGACGCACTCTCTCACCTTTGATAATTTTCCTAAGCGTACGTTGTCTTTGGGGATGAACCTGAGATTGCTGGGTATCCTTTCTGGGAGCTTTCTAAATGCTTGGAAAGGCACCATACTCAATTCGGACGTGATCGAAGGCAATGCCCTGAATACGGGCATCAGCTTCATCGTTCCGGCCCCGGAAATAAAGACGATTTTGAATTTACCTCAGGCCCAATCTCTCAGAGACACTGCAATTCGGAACTTGCCACCAAAAAGTGAGTCTCCCGCAGAAAAATAATCTCCTCAACAAGACGTAGTGTGCGGAGTGCATTTTCCCTCTCCTCGCGCAGCGTCGCGCAGCGGGGGAGAGTTAAATTTGCTATCCCCGCAACGCCGCAAGATCGACCGGCCCGTCGAACAGCGCACCGCACAGCTTCAACGCTGATGCGGCGCGTGCGTCGCTCCAGCCGCCGTGCCTCGCATTGAGCAAAAACTTGTCCTCGATATCGGCGCGGCTGAGCGGCTCATGCGCCCCGCCGCGCATATAGGGCTGGCGCTCCTCGACCACCGTGCCGTCGCGCAGCGTGGCGCGGATATGGCCGGTGAAATTCTTCGGATAGGGATTTTGCGGATCGATCTGGTAGCGCACTTTTGCCGCAAGCGCGATCACCGCCGGATCGCGCACCGCCGCATCGGAGAAATCGCTCAGGCCGACATTGCCGCGCACGAAGCCCGTGGCGATGCAATAAGGCGAGGAGAATTTGCCGGCGTAGCCGTTTGCCGGATGCTGTTTCGCCGGGAGCGGATCCCAGAGGCGATGCACGGTGCCCTCGCCGACCTCGCAGACCATCTCGACGACGTCGTCTGCCTTGATGCGCTTGGCGAGCCTTCGCGCGCAGTCGATATAGGGATGCGTCATGGTCCCGCACGGATAAGGTTTGAACGCCAGCGTTTCTGTGACCCAGCGGGTGCCGAAATCGCCGATCAGCGCGTCGAAATCGCCCTTAGTGGTGTTGGCGAAGCCATGGAAGAATCCGTGCACGCCTTCGAACACCGTGCGCGGCCCGAGAAAACCCGCGCGGCCAAGGAGGGCTGCGCGTATGCCGGATTGCGCCGCCCAGCCGGCATGCAGCCGCTTGGTCCAGGCGCCTTCGGCGAGATACTCGATGATGCCCGACGCCATCGAGCCCACGGTGCCGAGCGCGTCGATCATCTGCCGCGGTGTAAGCTTGAACGCGGCGCCGACGCCCGCCGCGGCGCCCATGGCGCCGAACACTGCGGTCGGATGAAAGCCTGCTTTGTGCGTCAGCGTCGGCGCCACCGTCGACAGCCGGCACATGGTTTCGACGCCGACCGCGATGCCGAGCAGCGCCGCACGGCCGTCGAGATTGTGCCGCTCGCACGCCGCCAACACGGCCGGCACCACCACCGCGCCGGCATGGATCGGACCGCCTTCGAAAGTGTCGTCAAAATCCTCGCCGTGGATCGCGGTGCCGTTGACGATCGCCGCGGCCGCGGCGGAGAGCGTGCGCGCGTGTCCGATCGCGGTACAGGGCCCGTCGTCGTCGCAGGCTTCGAGCACGCGCTTGACGTAATCCTCGTTGCGCGCGGTGACGGCGAGGCCGACCACGTCGATCAGAAGCTCGACGCACTTCGCCCGCACCGCCGGCGGCAACTGCGTCACGTCGAGCGCGCAGATTTTTTGCACGAGAGTTTCGGCGACGGCGATTTTGGGAAGATCGTTGGAGGTCATGGGGCTCAGTGCCTGTAGAACGTCGTGGCCGGGCTTGTCTCGGCCATCCACGTCTTTGGATATGCGCAGCTAAGTCGTGGATGCCCGGCGCAAGGCCGGGCATGACAAGGTGCGATTATTTGCGCGCCAAACTCTTCTCAATACTTCGCCGAGATCGGCAGCTCCTCCGCCGGGAACAGCGAGATCAGGCGGCAGCCTTTGTCGGTGACCACGACCTCCTCCTCGATGCGCGCGGCCGAATAGCCGTCCGTCGCCGGGCAGTAGGTTTCGATCGCAAACACCATGCCTTCGACGATCTCGGTCGGGTGATCCATTGACACCACCCGCGAGATGATCGGCCGCTCGTGCAGGTTCAGCCCAAGGCCGTGGGCGAATTGCAGGCCGAAGGCCGACATTTCGTCCGGGAAGCCGAACTCCTCCGCTTTCGGGAACACCTCGCAGATATGCGCCGTCGAGGCACCGGGCTTGATGCGCTCGATGGCATTGTCGAGCCATTCGCGTGCCATCCTGTAGGCGTCGTGCTGCGCCGGCGTGGCGCGGCAGACATTGAAGGTGCGGTAGTAGCAGGTCCGGTAGCCCATGAAGCTTTGCAGGATGTCGAAGAAGGCCTGGTCGCCGGGGCGGATCATGCGGTCGGTAAAATTATGCGGGTGCGGGCTGCAGCGCTCGCCCGAGATGGCATTGACCGCCTCCACGTCGTCGGAGCCATGGGTGTAGAGGAACTTGTTGACCTCGGCGACGATGTCGTTCTCGCGGATCCCGGGACGCAGCATCTGGTTGACGACGTCGTAGGCGCCATCGACCATGGCGGCGGCGCGGTTGAGGAGCGCGATCTCGTCGGCGGATTTCACCTCGCGCGCGCTCAGCATCACCTGCTGGCCATCCTTGATCTTCAGGCCGGCCTTTTCCAGTTCGAACATCATCGGCGGCTCGATGATGTCGACGCCGATCGGCATTTTGGCGACGCCGGCCTCGCGCAGGATCGCGGCCATTTCGTCGGCGTGGCGCTTCATCAATCCAAACGCCGGATCGACCGTGCCGCGCAGGCCGACGAGGCCTGCTTTGCAGTTCTCCGGCTTGAGCCACGGTGAATAAAGCTTGTGATGCATCGCGGCCGAGCCGAAGTCCCACAGGATGGGTTCGCCGCCGCGCACCAAGAGCGCCCAGCGCGAGAGCTTGTCGCGCGCCCATTCGCCGATCTTGGTCGAGGTGACGTAGCGGATATTGTTGTCGTCGAACAACAACAGCGCGCCGAGGTCGGAGGCTTCAAGCGCCGCTTGCGCGCGGGCGAGCCGGTAACGGTGCATGCGCCGGTAGTCGACGCGCTCCTCGAAATCGACCCCCATGGTGCCGAGCACCGGCAAATGGCGGCCCCAATTATACCGCGGGTTGATGTCCTCGGCGCGGATGATCGTCGGATCGCGGGTGATGTCGTCCATGGCAGGCTCCCTTCCTCTCGTCCGTCATCCCGAAGCGCGATCGAAGCGAGCCTCGAAAGGATAATCGGCTACTGCAATTGTCGCTCGTATTCTAGCTAATCCGCGCGGCGTTTTATACCGGCTCCCGAAGCGTCACGGTATCGGGATAGGCCCCATGTCCTTCGGCAC
Organism: Xanthobacteraceae bacterium; assembly: GCA_049282655.1. Taxonomy (GTDB): domain Bacteria; phylum Pseudomonadota; class Alphaproteobacteria; order Rhizobiales; family Xanthobacteraceae; genus BOG-931. The sequence goes on along the minus strand of JBAPUM010000044.1, from coordinate 250,126 downwards.
TTTGTAGCCCTTCTGCACCGCCGGCCGGTCGGCGATCGCGAGGTACCAGCGCTTGACGTTCGGGTACTTGTTGAGATCGACGGTCTGCCATTCGTAGCGTGAGATCCACGGCCAGATCGCGATATCGGCGATCGAATAATCGCCGGCCACATAGTCATGGGCGGAAAGCTGCTTGTCGAGCACGCCGTAAAGCCGGTGCGCTTCCTTGAGGTAACGCTCCTCCGCATAGGGCGCCTTGCCCGGATTGTATTTCACGAAGTGATGCACCTGGCCGAGCATCGGGCCCGGACCGCCCATCTGCCACATCAGCCATTCGATGACCTTGTAGCGGCCGTCGCCGGACTTCGGCAGGAGCTTGCCGGTCTTGTCGGCGAGATAGATCAGGATCGCGCCCGACTCCATCAAGCTCAGGCCGTTGTCGCGGTCGACGATCGCCGGGATGCGGTTGTTCGGCGAGATCTTCAAGAATTCCGGCTTGAACTGCTCGTCCTTGCTGATGTCGACCGGATGCACCGTATAGGGCAGCCCCAGTTCTTCGAGCGCGATGGAAGCCTTGCGGCCGTTCGGCGTCGTCCAGGTGTAGAGATCGATCACGGTTGTATTCCTATCTGGTTCTAAGATGAAACTTGTCTGGCGCCTAAGCCGCACTCTGCCCCAAGGCATTGGTGTCGTTCAGACGCAGCGTAGCGAGATGAGCCGCGACGGCATCGCGGATTTTGGGTCCATGCATTCTCATTTCCGCGAACTCCGCCTCTGAAATAAGATCGCTCAGACCGGACTTGAAGTACGGCCATGCCCGCGCATGGTTCCACCAGTTTTGAGCACGCGGGCGTCCGGTCGTCCACAGATCGAGTAGCCCGAGATAGTCGAGCCGCGCGACGAGCGGCATCAGGTTGATGTCGGCGAGGCTCGGCTCAGCGCCTAGGATCCAGGGGCCGTTCTCTGCCAGCGTCTCTTCCAGCATTTTGAACGCACGTTCGTAGGCCGCGATGGCATGCACCACGAACGGCGACTGCGCCCCATGCTCGTAAGTGGACTTGAAACGGTCAGTGCGGCGCGGATCGCCGACATTGCGGAAGCGCGCCTGGCGAATTTCCTCCGGCATATTCTTCATTCGCTCGCGAAACATCGCCGAAAAGCTGATCTCGGTGACGCCCTCAAACAACCCGTCGTCGACCATCTTGCTCCACAGCCGCATCCGGCTTTGCTGCCATGGATCGGCGGGAATAAGCCGCGGCGTCTGTGGGAAGGTTTGATCGATATACTCGCAGATCAAAGTCGACTCGATGACCGGCTTGCCGTCATGAACCAGCGTCGGGACGACGCCTTTTGGATTGAGCTTGCGGTAATGCGGGTCGTATTGCTCGGCCTTGAAGAGGTCGACCCGGATCGCTCGCCACTCCAATTGCTTGGCTCGCAGCGTGATACGGACCTTCTGGCAGCAGACCGAATTGCCGAAATCGTAGAGGATAAGCTCGCTCATGCGGCCTTTTTACCCCAAAGCCTACCCGAAGCGATATCGGCGCCGTCGCGGATCGCCTTGAGCTTGAGCCACACCACGGGCTCAATCACCCATTCGCGCCGGGTGAAGGTGCCGAAGCCGCAATCGCTCGAGGCAATGACGCGCTCGCGGTCGCCAACCACCGACACCGCTTCCTCGATGCGCCGCGCAACGACTTCGGGATGCTCGACGAAATTCGATGTGGTTTCGACCACGCCAGGGATCAGGATCATGTCCTTCGGCAGCGGCACGCGCTTGAGCGCCGAATATTCATGGGCGTGGCGCGGATTGGAAAATTCGATCGACAGCGCGCCGACCTTGGCCTGGTAAAGCGCGGGCAGGATTTTTTCCAGCGCGATGTCGTGGATGTGCGGGCCTTCCCAGTTTCCATAACAAATATGCAACCGCACGCGATCGCGCGGAATGCCCTCGATGCCTTTGTTGATGGCTTCGACGTGGCGTTCGCAGCGCTTGACGAATTCGGCGTCCGTGAGATCGCGGTACATCATGGTGCGGTCCATGGCGAGATCGGGCGCGTCGATCTGCAACACCAGGCCGGCTTTGTGGATGGCCTGGTATTCGTTCTTCATCTCGCGCGCGATGGCGTCCAGATAGGCGTCGTGCGACTCGTAGAAGGCATTCAGCATGGTGGTCGAGATGATGCCGGGGGACGCCGCCGTCATGAAGCGTTCGGAGAACGCGTGCAGCTCGTCGGCGATCCGGTTGAGGCCCGCGGTTTCGTCGCTGATCGGCTTGAGATCGCGGTATTTGATGTCGGCCTGCGCCTCGGGCGCGCCGTGCTGGCTCTTCGGCGGATTGGGAAAGCGCCGCATCAGATAGCTGACAAGGTCGGGGAATTCCTCGAACTCGCGGCCGCGGCGGCGTTTCGATACGCCAGCGAAGCCCGACACCCGCTGCGGCACATAGGTCTGAAAGCCGATGCGGCGCTGCTCGCCGTCATTGCCGACGTCGATGCCGGCCTCCATCTGCTTTTGCACGACATGGCGGACAGCCTTGTCCATTTCGTCGGCCAGCAGTTTTGGGTCGAGGCTCTTGCCCTCCTCCTGCGCGATCAGAAGGTCGCTCAAGACCTCATTGCGCGGCAGGCTGCCGACATGGGTGGTGAGAATGCGGTCACGGCTCAAAATCATCGGGCGGGCTCCACTCGTCATGGCCGGACTTGTTCCGGCCATCCACGTCTTTGCGCGGCCATGTTGTAAAGCCGTGGATGCCCGGCACAAGGCCGGGCATGACGATTCCGGGACCCGGCATCTCGAATAGATTGCGGCCGAATTTCCGCGTCGGCATAATGCTTTGTGGTGGGCATAAGTGGGCGAAGTCCCGCGGCCCGGGAGAACGCCGCCATGAGTAACGTTCCGCCGAGCCCGATCCGGCCGTCGACCGCCGTGCCGCGCGACTACAATTTCGCCGCCGATATCCTCAAACGCAATATCGATGCCGGGCGAGCCGACAAAGTCGCCTTTATCGACGACCGCGGCACCTACACCTATGGCGACCTCGCCGGGCGCGTGGCGCGCTTTGCCAATGTGCTGCGCTCGCTCGGCATGCGCAGCGAGGAGCGCGCGCTGATCTGTCTCACCGACACCATCGACTGGCCGACCGCGTTCCTCGGCGCCATCAAGGCCGGCGTGGTCGCCGTGCCGGTGAACACGCTGATGACGGAAGCCGACTATCGCTTCATGCTCAAGGACAGCCGGGCCCGGCTCCTGATCGTGTCCGAGAGTTTATATTCAAAATTTGCCGATGCGCTCGGCGAGGCTGCCGACCTCGAGCACGTCATCGTCTCGCGTGGCGATGCCCACGCGCATCTGTCGTTCGATCAGTTGCTGGGCAGCGCCAAGAGCGAAGACAGGACAGCGGCGACGACTTGCGACGACATCTGTTTCTGGCTCTACACCTCTGGCTCGACGGGACGGCCGAAGGGCGCGGTGCATACGCATGCCGATCTCAAACTCACCGACGCTCTCTATGCCGGACCGATCCTCGGCATCACCGAGAACGACGTCTGTTATTCGGTGGCGAAATTGTTCTTCGCCTATGGGCTCGGCAATGCGCTGACGTTTCCGATGTCGGCGGGCGCAGCCACCGTGCTGCTGCCGCAGCGGCCGACGCCGGACCTCGTCGCCGATATTCTGAGGCAGCACCAGGTCACCGTGTTCTATGCGGTGCCGACCTTCTATGCGGCGTTTCTCGCCAGTCCCGCGGCGCCGGAGCGACGCGAGTTGCAATTGCGCCGCTGCATCTCCGCGGGCGAAGCGCTGCCGCCCGACATCGGCCGGCGCTGGAGCGAGCGCTACGGCACCGACATTCTCGATGGTCTCGGTTCGACCGAGATGCTGCATATTTTTCTCTCGAACCGGCCCGGCGACGTCAAATACGGCACCACCGGCAAGCCGGTGCCGGGCTACGATATTCGCCTGATCGACGATGATGGCGAGCCGATCAAGAAGCGCGGCGACATGGGCGAGCTGCAGGTACGCGGGCCGACCAGCGCCATCATGTATTGGAACAACCGCGAGCAGTCGCGCTCGACCTTCTTGGGCGAATGGACGCGGTCCGGCGACAAATATGTCGAGGACGACGACGGCTATTTTGTCTACTGCGGCCGCCGCGACGACATGCTGAAGGTCTCCGGCATGTATGTGTCGCCGTTCGAGGTCGAAGGCGTGCTGCAAAGTCATCCCGATGTGCTGGAAGCCGCCGTGGTCGGCTGGCCGGACATCGACAAGCTCATCAAACCCAAGGCTTTCGTGGTGCTCAAAGTGCCCGAAAAGGCGAACGGCGCGTTCGCCGAGATGCTGCAGGACGAATGCCGGACGAAGCTTGCGGTCTACAAATACCCGCGCTGGATCGAGTTCCGCAGCGAACTGCCGAAGACCGCGACCGGGAAGATTCAGCGTTTCAAGCTGAGAGCCGAGGCTGAAGCGAAGTAGTGCCTGCCCCTCGTCACAGCACGCGAGGAAGGTCGGGCCCTATATGTCTTTTGACATGTATGAAAGCGGCCACTTAAAACCGGAAGCTTAACTCGGGAAGTCTGTTATGGTTGACGTCAGGCGAGCCGAGCTATGCGCGCGGTCTGACATTCACCGAAGAGCTGGTTTTTGAAAGCCACGATAGGATCCCGGCATTCGGATATTCCCGATCCGCCGGAAATGGCTGCGTTGGTACGTTCCAAGGATTGGTCCAAGACCGTCTTAGGAGCGGCGGAGAATTGGCCGCAAAGCCTGAAACTCATCGTAAACGTCATGCTGGCTTCGGGCTTTCCCATGTGCGTCCGTTGGGGTCCCGAATTCGCGATGATCTATAATGACGGCTATCGCTCCATCCTCGGCGATAGACATCCGGCGGCTTTTGGCCTGCCGTTTCATGAGGCGTGGCCGGAAGTACAGTCTCAACTACGACCTCTGCATGAGGCCATTCTGACAGGAACGAGCGGCGCATACTTTGCCGAAGACATGCTCATAAAAGTGCAGCGGCGCGGCAGTCCCGAATGGGAAGATGCGCGCTTCACCGTCAGTTACAGCCCCGTTCCAGACGACACCGCCCCAACGGGTGTCGGCGGCGTGCTTGTTACCGTCGTCGAAACGACCGATCGTGTCCGGAACGAGGAGGCTCTGCGCGCCAGCGAGGAGCGTTTCGCCCGCATCTTCGAGCAGACGGGGGTCGGCGTCATTCAATGCGAATTGGATGGTCGCTTCCTCCTGGTCAATAGACGGTTTTGCGAGATCGTCGGTCGCACCGCAGACGAGCTTTTGAAGCTCTGCGTGCCTGACATCACGCATCCCGATGATCGGGAAAACGATACGGGCCTACGGCGGCTCCTGGTTGCTGACGGGGTTCCGTTCTTTGTCGAAAAGCGCTACCTGCGGCCCGATGGATCGGAAGTCTGGGTCAGCGTCAACGTATCACTGATGCGAAGCGCGGATGGGACGCGGCAGCAATTGATCGGTGTGGCGCAGGATATTACCGAGCGCAAAACCGCCGAAGCCAGTTTGCGCAGCAAGGAGGCCGATCTCCGGCTTGTTCTCGATTCGGCAACCGACGGAGTGTATTGCGTCGATACCGACGGCGTCACGACAATGTGCAACGCGGCCTTTCTCAACATGCTCGGCTTCGAGCGGGAGCAAGATGCGGTAGGCCGAAAACTCCATGATGTCATCCATCATACGCATCCCGACGGCTCGCATTATCCTAAAGAAGAATGTCCGATCTACCGGACAGCCAAAGACGGCGGCTCCGCACATGTCGAGTATGAATTATTCTATCGCCTCGACGGCAAGAGCTTCCCGGTAGAATATTGGGTCGGCCCCGTCGTTCGAGATGGAAAGCGCCAAGGTGCGGTCTGCACGTTTATCGACATCACTGAGCGAAGGTTTGCGCACGAGCAGCAGAGTCTATTGGTCCGAGAACTAAGCCACCGGATCAAAAACCTGTTTGCGATAACGAGCGGAATGATATCGCTTAGCGCGCGCTCGGCGGCTACGCCCAAAGAATATGCAACTAACATTCAGGGCAGGTTGCAGGCGCTGGCATCAGCCCACGATCTGGTTCTCCCAGGCGCGAGTAACGACGCGGGCCCAGTCGCCGAACCCACCACTTTGGAGATTTTGCTGCGGAAGATTTTATCCCCCTACGCAGACATGCAGTCGGAAAATCAGAACGCTCGCCTTGTTTTGGATGGGCCTGCCGTGCCGCTGGGTGCGCGCACCGTTACCACCTTCGCTCTCGTTCTGCATGAACTGGCAACAAACGCCGCAAAATATGGAGCGTTGTCGGTAGAGGAAGGAAGCCTTCGAATAACATGGCAGCGCTCCGACAAGATCCTGGTGATGAAGTGGGAGGAGAGCGGCGGTCCCACACTGAGTGGGCCACCTCAATCAGAGGGCTTCGGGACGGTGCTTTCCAATCACAGCGTCCGTGAACATTTCGGGGGCACCATTTCCCGCAAATGGAATGCGAAGGGTCTTGCGGTGGAGGTTACTCTTCCGACGGAACGATTAAGTCATTGAGACAGTTGGCGTTCTGCGCAGAAATGTGAGGCATTTCACTTGCTCGGGTTCGCTCCCATTTTGATCGTCGAAGACGAGCCCTTCATTGCGCTCGAACTCAAGGCGTCAATCGAAGAAGCCGGGGGTAAAGTCGTTGGCCCGGTGGGAAGCGTTCAGGCTGCGCTTGAACTCTTGCAGACAGATGTCGTTGCGGCCGCCGTCCTCGATGTCCAACTAAGCGACGGCAATGTCACACCGGTGGCAGCGGCTCTCGCCGCGCGTGGAATCCCAATGGTCTTTCAAAGTGGCGTCAATCCGCCACCGGACTTGAAACGCCAATGCCCTGATGCGGTCCATTACAAGAAGCCGGTATCCGCCCACTTGCTCTTGGAAAAGATCGCACAACTCCTCAACGGCTAGAGTCCGGGTCTGCTGGGCGGCTTCGCTATCTGCTACGGGACCCCGTAGCGGACATGGCGAGGACACGGTCAATCCAACGGCTCGACCTTGACGATCGAGGCGCCATGATTGCTGCCGACCCACAGCGTGCCGGGGTTCTTGGTATCGTCGACGAAGACGCGGCGGATATTGGTCGGCCGCGGCAGCGGATATTCGGTGTACTGGCCGCTCTTGATATCGAGCCGCGATACACGGTCGGTGTTCATCGACGCCGTCCAGGCATTGCCGTTCTTGTCCTCGACCGTGTCATAGGGCGATGACCACGGCGTCGGCACTTTCCATTCTTGAATTTTGCCGGTCTCGGGATCGAGCATGCCGATGGCATTGCCGAAATATTCGGCGAACCACAGCCGGCCTTCGGCGTCGACGCGCCCGCGCCGAGGATGCGAATTCGGCGTCGGCGTGAGGAACACCGTCGGCTCCTTGGTCTTGGCGTCGAGCCGCACGATATTGCCGGCCGAGAAATCGAGCAGATAGAGGTTGTTCTCCGCGTCCGCATGGATGCCGTAGGTGCCGATGCGCTTGCCGGTGCGCGGATCCTTCGGCACGCCGACGTCCTCGAAGCCGTTGGACTTCAGATCGAGCCGGTAGATATGACCGCCGGCGGAATTCTTGATCCACACTTTGTCGTCGGTGGGCGTGCCCTCGACCGCCAGATGGCCGAGCTGCCCGGCGTCTGAGTCCCATTCCTTGGGCGTCGACCACATCTCGAACTTGCCGGACTTGCGGTCGAGCTTGGCGATCGCGCTTTGATACATCACGCCGATCCAAGGATTATCGTCCTTGTCGATCTCGAGATCGAGCGTGCCGAGCGAGTAGCCGGGCTTGGTCACCGGGATCGGGAATTGCGTGACCTGGCCGGTCTTCGGATCCATCTCGCCGATGAACATCTGGCCGAAATCCGAGTACCAGACGTTGCCTTCGTGATCGAGCACGACGTCGTGCGGCTCGATCAGCCGGTTCGGCATGTCGTATTCGGTGATGATGACATGGGTCGATTTGCCGGTGAGCCGCGGCAGAGTCTTCAGCGGCCACGACCAGGTATCCTGCCGGCTTAAGTTTACGCTGGCGAGCCATTCCGCGGCGCCGGGCGCTTCCTCGGCTGAGATCAGCCGGCGCGCCGCCTCGCCGACCAGCCTTTGCGGCTTTGACGGCGTGCTGCCCGGGTAATAACCGGCCATGCGCAGGAAGACTTGCTTGAACTCATCGGCATCGTGGGTCGAGCGCACGATGCGTTCCAGCGTGTGGCAGCTGTTGCAGTCGAGCACTAACCGTTTTTGATCGTCGGTGCCGGGCATGCTCATGAGCCACTCGGCATTGGTGAGTTGCGCGCCGAGATTGCGCGTCGGCTTGAGCTTGATATCGAGTTTGTCTTCCTGACCTGCCGCCAGGGTGGCGTCGGCAGGCCCATCGAGATCGTAGCCGGTGGCCCGAATGCCGATCGCATAATGGCCGGCATCAAGGCGCGAGGCCGGAAAGCTGAAGTGGCCTTTGTCGTCGCTGACGACCGAGACGGTAATGGTCGAGCCGTCTTTCCTGGCGCTGACGACGACGCCCTCCATGGGGCCATCTTTGGCGGAGGAGACCTCGCCCGAGAGGGCGGCTGCGTTCTGCGCCGAGGCCGGCATTACGGTGCCGACCGTCAGGCAGGCCACCGAAGCGATCAAAAGCGCTCTTATCCGCATGATTCCTCCCCGGGTCGGATAAAATTCGGGCCTGGCGTCGCGCAGAGGTGCCGGTCCACGTATTTTTATATTGGGTGGAGCGTATTACCCGCGACTGGGCGGTTCAAGGAGGTCCGCCGCACGGGCTATTGTGGCTGCAACTTGCCTTGCGTTTACGTTTTCCGGGTATTACTAGGACGCCTTCTCCGTGAAGGCGTGCCGCGGTAGCTCAGCTGGTAGAGCACCGCATTCGTAATGCGGGGGTCAGGGGTTCGAATCCCTTCCGCGGCACCAGCCTTCGCAAGCCGAGCGCCGCGAAGGCTGTCGCGGCGAAGCCCACTTGGGCGAAGGCGGATCTCGCACCGCTTTCTGCGGCTTGGCGAGCCGAGCCTTCATCATCACAAATGGCGAACGCGGGCATATTCTCCCCATCGCAAAACTGCGAATATCGTGACCGCGGATTCCGGGCTCGCGCCTTGGCGCGCCTGGGACGAAAAACGATGGGAGAGAAACTTGCCCGTGATGTCCGGAAAGCGCGCCTTCCTCGATCTGCTCAAGCAGGAGGGCGTCACGGTGATGTTCGGCAATCCGGGCACCACCGAATTGCCGCTGATGGACGCCTTCGCGGGGGAGCATGACATCCGCTACATCCTCGGTCTCCAGGAAGCCGCCCTGATGGCGATGGCCGACGGCTATGCGCAGGCCTCCGGCGGGCTTGCGGTGCTCAATCTCCATGTCGCGCCGGGCCTCGGCAATGCCATGGGCATGCTCTACGACGCCATGAAGGCCAACGCCCCGGTGCTGGTCACCGCCGGCCAGCAGGACCTCGAATATATCGTCACCGAGCCGGTGCTGACGGCCGATCTGCCGACGCTGGCGCGGCCCTTTGTCAAATGGGCGGCCGAGGTGCATCGCCTCGAGGACCTGCCGCGTTACGTTCACCGCGCGGTGAAGACGGCGCTGGCGCCGCCGACCGGACCGGTGTTCCTCGCATTGCCGGGCGATATTCTTAAGACCGACGCCGATATCGATCTGCTTGAACCGACCCGTGTCGCGCCGCGCGTTCGCGGCGACGCCGATGCAATTGCGAGCGCCGCCGAACTCCTCGCCAAGGCCGAGCGGCCCGTCATCATCGCCGGCGATGCTGTAGCGCAGAGCCGGGCGCACAAAGAACTCATCGCGCTTGCGGAGGCCATCGGCGCGCCCGTCTATGTCGAGTTCATCCCCAACACGGCTTCGTTCCCCGCATCGCATCCGCTCTATCGTGGCATGATGACCCGCTCGCAGGCGGGTGTGCGCGAAGTGCTCGACCAGCATGACCTTCTGTTCTCGGTCGGCGGCGACCTGTTCACCTGGTCGCTGCCGTCGCCCGTCGATCCGTGGCCGCCGGGTCTGCCGCTCATTCATCTCGACACTGATCCGTGGCAGATCGGCAAGAACTATCCGGCGCAGGTCGCGATCCTCGGCGATCCGAAGGCGACGTTGCCGGAGATCACTTCAAGCGTCGGCGCGCGGATGACCGCGAGCGCCAAGACCGCCGCGGCGGCGCGGCTCACGTCGCTGACCAACAGCATCAAAAAAGACCGCGAGGCGTTCCGCGCCAAGGCCCGCGCGCTCGCCGGCAAGACGCCGGTGCAGCCGCTCGCGCTTCTGGAAGCGATCGGCGCCGTGCTGCCGAAGGACGCCGTGGTGATCGAAGAAATTTTATCGTCGGCGCCGGGCGCGCGCTCGCTGATCAATTCGGATGACGAGCAGAGCTTCTTTGGCCTGCGCGGCGGCGGCATCGGCTGGGGCCTGCCGGCGGCGATCGGCGCAAAACTCGCGCTGCCGGACCGGCCGGTGGTGGCGCTCGTCGGTGACGGCAGCGCCATGTACACGGTGCAGGCCTTGTGGACCGCGGCGCGCTACCGGCTGCCGATCGTCTGGGTGATCTTCAACAATACGAGCTACCGCATCCTCAAGCAGCGCCTTGTCATGCTGCGCGGGCTTGCCGAACAGGCCGATACCTTCGTCGGCATGGAGCTCAACGATCCGGCGATCGATTTCGTCGGGCTTGCCCGTTCGCTCGGCATCGACGGCGCGCGCGCCTCAAATGTGAAGGACGCGACGGACTTGATCGGCAAGGCGCTGAAAGACGGCAAAGCGATGTTGATCGATGTCGATATGGAACGCGGTTACAAGCCGATGTGACGGCTAGCTCAGCGGCATATCGGCAAAAATCTTATAGCTCTGCGACTTCGGCTTGGCCATGTCTTCCTCGTTCAAATATTCGACCGAGCTTTTGCCCAGATAGGACGCCGGCAGGATCATGACGCGGATGAAGCGCGTCGGCCGGTCGGCGGCTTGGGCGAAGACGCCGTCCGGGCCGGTCTCGTACCAGGCGCCGCCGGGGCCATAGGACGTGGAGCGGCCGTGGGTGTCGATGCGAATGCCGCCTTCGAGCAGGCAGCGGATGCCCGGCCCCTGATGCCGATGCAGATAGGCGCAGCCGCCGGGCGGGAAGGCGACGCTGTCTCCGCGGAGGATCAGCGCGCCTTGCGGCAGGGTTTCCAGTCGCGCACTAAGTTTCTCGCGCGAGACTACGCCGGGCCCCGAGAGCGGGGCGCCGGTTTCCACTGCGGTCAGTTCGAAGCGCCACACCGTTGCGCCGGCGATTCCAGCCTTGAGCGCAATGGCGGCCTCGCCATGGAAGGTCTCACCGTCGCCAAGATTGCGGTCAGCGATGGCCACCGAGCCGTGCACCACAAAGATCATGCGCGGCTGCGCCGGCAATGTTGCCTCGGCGCCGTTCGCCAGGACATCCTCATAAAGCCGAAGTGTGGGCCGCATCCCCGTCCTCCTCTGGAGCATGATCCCGAAAAGTGGAACCGGTTTTCGGGAAAGGTCATGCTAATTAGGTGTCATGCGCGCGGCGAGTGTCTGTGCCAATGGTCCCGCGCGCAACGGCATTTACACCCAAGCGCGGCCGTTGCTAAATCCCCCGCGAACTCAGCCGGAATAAGCGAGTTTGGGAGGCGAGGAATCCATGCCTGCGATCGACACCGAACGATTCCGGCTGCGCAATTTTGTGCGTGAGCTCACCGATGCGGGCGAGTGCGAGGTGCACGAGGCGCCGATCGACCTCCTCGATGTCGCCGCCGTCCTCGACGGCAATCCGCGCGCGGTGCATTTCAAATCCGTCGGTCCGGAACGCGCCGAACTGGTCGGCAATGTGATGGGGTCGCGCAAGCGCGTCGCCCGCGCGCTCGACACCGACGAGCGCGGGCTTTTGGCCACGCTCAGTAAGCGCCTCAACAAACTGCACCCGCCGGTCACGGTTTCGTCGCAACAGGCCCCGGTGCAGCAGGTCGTGCTCAAGGGCGACGAGGCCGATCTCTGCGCGCTCCCGGTGCACCTGCAGCACGGCGCCGACGGCGCGCCGTATATTTCCGCCGGTATCGATTTCGCGCGATTCCCGGGCACCGGATTCACCAATGTGGGCTGCCGCCGCATCATGCTGCGCGGACCCCGGCAGGCCGGCGTCGACCTGATCGCGCCGAGCGACATGCGCGCCATCTATCTCGAAGCAGCCTCCCGCAAAGAGCCGGTGCCGGTCGCCTATGCGGTCGGCTCGCACCCGGCCGATTTCCTCGCCGCCATGGTGGCGCTGCCGGGCGTCGACGAGCTCGATATTCTCGGTGCCGTGCGCGGGCAGCCGGCGCCGATGGTGAAATGCGTGACCAACGACATCCATGTGCCAGCCGACGCCGAATACGTCATCGAGGGCTATCTCGATCCCGCCGGCCACGTCGAGCCGGAAGGGCCCTATGGCGAATATGTCGGCTATTACGGCGTGGTGAAGCACAATCCGGTGCTGCACATCACCGCGATCACCCATCGCGAGGATGCGCTGTTCCAGACCTTGACCATCGGCGGGCGGCATCTCGCCTCGACCGACACCGCGCAACTCACCACCGTGAAAACTGAGTCCGCGGCCTGGGCGGCGCTCATGGCGTCGGTGCGCGAGCCGCTCGCGATCTTTGCGACGCCGTCGAGCGGCGGCATGTACAATGTTCGCGTCTCGCTCCGCCAGCGCGTGCCGGGCGATGCGCGGAACGCCATCGCCGCCATCTTCGGCTCCCATGCCGAAGCCAAGCACGTGTTCGCCTTCGATCCCGATATCGACGTGTTCTCCGACGAGGAGACCGACTGGGCGCTGGGCACACGTTTTCAGGCCGACCGCGATCTCATCGTCGGCTCGGGCTTCCGCGTCGTGCCGCTCGATCCGTCGCTTGGCGGCGCGCGCACGGGGGCGAAACTTGGCTTCGACTGCACTATCCCGTTCGGCAAGACCAATGCGTTCGAGTTCTCGGTGCCGGCGCCGCCCGTGGCCAAACCGGCCGCGCCGCATAAAACAGTCGCCGAGGCGCTCGTCGCCGGACCTGCGAGCTTCCTCGACTTGATGGCCGCGCTCGGCAGCAAGGACGGCCGCGAAATCGTCCGCCAGCTCGACACGCTTTACGCCGCAAGAAACCTCGGCCGTCTCGACGATGGCCGTTACGTGCTCAAGGACGCCGCTAAGTAGCCATCCGCCGCGTCGTCACTGAGCACAAACAAAAGAAATCGGGAGGAATTCATGCAACGGACAACACCGCCATTTCGCGCCGATCATGTCGGCAGCCTGCTGCGGCCCGCAGCCATCAAGGAAGCGCGCACCAAACACGAGCGCAGCGAGATCACCGCCGTGGCGCTACGTGCGGTCGAAGATCGCGAGATCGAAAAGGTCATCAGGAAGCAGGAAGAGATCGGGCTGAAGCTCGCCACCGACGGCGAGTTCCGCCGCGCCTGGTGGCATTTCGATTTCTTCCGCGGTCTCGACGGCGTCACCTTCTACGAAACCGACCACGGCATTCAGTTTCACGGCGTCCAGACCAAGCACCACGCGCTCAAGATCGAAGGCAGGCTCGGCTTTTCCGGGCACCCGATGCTGGAGCATTTCAAGTTTCTCAAAGCCCATACCCGGGTCACGCCGAAGATGACCATTCCGGCGCCGTCGACGCTGCATTTCCGCCAGGGCCGCGCCGCGATCAGCAAGGAGGTCTATCCGGAACTCGATCCGTTTTTCGACGATCTCGCCAAGGCCTATCGGGGCGCGATCCGCGCCTTCCACGATGCCGGCTGCCGCTATCTGCAGCTAGACGACACCGCCTGGTCGATGATGTGCGATCCGAACGAGCGCGCGCAGTCGAAAGCCCGCGGCGACGATCCCGACGCATTGCCGAAACGCTACGCCGAGGTCACCCGGGCGGCGCTCGAGGGCAAGCCCGACGACATGGCGATCACCATGCATTCCTGCCGCGGCAATTTCCGCTCGACCTTCATCGCGTCCGGCGGCTACGAATTCGTCGCCGAGCAACTGCTCGGCCACACCCATCTCGACGGCTATTTCCTCGAATACGATAGCGACCGCGCCGGCGGCTTCGAGCCGCTGCGTTATTTTCCGAAGGGCAAACAGCAGCTCGTGCTCGGTCTCGTCACCTCGAAAAGCGGCGCGCTGGAAAAGAAGGACGACATCAAGCGCCGCATCGACGAGGCGACGAAATATGTCGCGCTGGATCAGCTTTGCCTGTCGCCGCAATGCGGCTTCGCTTCCACTGAGGAAGGCAATGTACTCGCCGAAGACGAGCAATGGGCGAAGCTGCGCATGATTGTGGAAATCGCCAACGAAGTATGGGGTTAAGGATGCAGCGTACCAAGCCGCCGTTCCGCGCCGATCATGTCGGCAGCCTGTTGCGGACTGCCGCGCTCAAAGAGGCGCGCGGCAAGCGGGAGCGCGGCGAGATCACCTCGGAAGCGCTGAAACCGATCGAGGATCGCGAGATCGAAGGCGTCATCGAAAAGCAGGAAGCGGTCGGACTGAAATCGATCACCGACGGCGAATACCGGCGGCTGTCGTGGAATCTGGATTTTCTCGAGCGGCTGCATAACGTCGAGTCTTACGCCGGCATACGCAAGGTCAAGTTCAACACGACCGGGCCGCAGCCGCGGCCGATCCTTCTACGCCTCACCGGCAAGCTCGGCGGCTATAGCCCGCACCCGATGATCGAGCATTTCAAGTTCCTCGCGGCGCACACCCAACAGACGCCGAAGATGACCATCCCGTCGCCGTCGTCTCTTCATTTCCGCTACGGCCGCGACGCGGTGCCGGAATCGATCTATCCCGACATGGGCGAGTTTTATCGCGATCTCGGCGAGTCTTACCGAAAGGTGGTGCACGCTTTCGCCGATGCCGGCTGCCGCTACCTGCAGCTCGACGAGGTCAATCTCACTTACCTGTGCGATCCGTCGCTCCGTAAAGTGATCAGCGATCGCGGCGAGGATCCGGCGACACTGCCGCAGACCTACGCCGCCATGATCAATGCGGCGATCGCGGATATTCCGCCCGACATGACCATCACCATGCATCTGTGCCGCGGCAATTTCCGCTCGAATTTCGTCGCCAGCGGCGGCTACGAGCCGGTCGCCGAATTGCTGTTCAACGCCATCAATGTGCACGGCTACTTCATGGAATACGATTCGGACCGCGCCGGCGGTTTTGAGCCGCTGCGCTTCGTGCCAAAGGGCAAGAGCGTCGTGCTCGGGCTTGTCACCTCGAAGACCGGCACGCTCGAAAGCAAAGACGACATCAAGCGCCGCATCGACCAGGCGACGAAGTTCATCCCGCTCGATCAGCTTTGCCTGTCGCCGCAATGCGGCTTCGCCTCGACCGAGGAGGGCAACATCCTGGCCGAGGACGAACAATGGGCGAAGCTGCGCATGATCGTCGAATTGGCCGATGAAGTGTGGGGATAAAGGGAGCGTCACAATGCAACGGACCAAACCGCCATTTCGCGCCGATCATGTCGGCAGCCTGTTGCGGCCGGCGGCGCTGAAACAAGCGCGCGAGCGCCGCGCCAAAGGCGAAATCGGCGCCGCCGAACTCACAGCGGTCGAGGACCGCGCCATCGAGGACGTCATCAAGAAGCAGGAGGCGGCCAGCCTGCAATCGATCACCGACGGCGAATTCCGCCGCTCGTGGTGGCATCTCGATTTTCTGTGGGGGCTCGACGGCGTCGAGCGCCACGTCATGGATACCGGCATCGCCTTCGCGGCCGTCACGACGCGCAACGAAGGCATCCGCGTCACCGGCAAGATCGGATTTTCCAATCATCCGATGATCGAGCACTTCAAGTTTCTCAAGGCGCACACCACGCGCACGCCGAAAATGACGATTCCTTCGCCGTCGGCGCTGTACGGGAGGCCGGTGCCGACCCCGATCGACAGAAAGGTTTACCCAAACATCGACAACATGTTCGCCGATCTCGGGCAGGCCTACAAAAAGGCGGTGCGCGCCTTCGCGGATGCCGGCTGCCGCTATCTACAGCTCGACGAAGTGTTCATCGCCATGCTGTGCGATCCGAAGTACCGCCAGCAGATGAAGGACCGCGGCGACGATCCGGAGGCGCTCGGCACGCTCTACGGCGACCTCATCAACACGGCGATCTCCGACATCCCTTCCGACATGACGGTGACGATGCATTTGTGCCGCGGCAATTACAAATCGACCTTCATGGGCTCGGGCGGCTACGATGCCATGCAGGAAGTGCTGTTCGACCGCATCAAGGTGCACGGCTATTTCATGGAATACGACACCGCGCGCGCCGGCGGCTTCGAGCCGCTCAAGCGCCTGCAAAAAGGCCGCCTTGCCGTGCTCGGCCTGGTGACGACCAAGACCGGAACGCTCGAATCCAAGGACGCCATCAAGCGCCGCATCGAGGAAGCCGCCACCTTCACCGATCTAGAGCAGCTGTGTCTGTCGCCGCAATGCGGCTTTGCCTCGACCGAGGAAGGCAATACGCTTGCCGAGGACGAGCAATGGGCGAAGCTGCGCATGATCGGTGAGGTCGCGCGCGAGGTCTGGGGGAACTGAACGATGCCGAACGTCGTCGCCGGGAAAGTCGCGATCGTCACCGGCGCCGGACGCGGCATCGGCCGCGGCATTGCGCTTCTGATGGCGCAAGAGGGCGCACGCGTCGTCGTCTGTGATATAGGCGCGAGCCTCGACGGCGCCGGGACCGACACGGGCCCGGCGCAGGCCGTGGTCGATGAAATCAAGAAATCGGGCGGCGAAGCGATCGCCTCGACGCTGTCGATCAGCGAGCCGGGCAATGCCGATAAGATCGTGCAAGCGGCGATCGACGCCTTCGGCCGCGTCGATATCCTGGTCAATAATGCGGGCATTTTGCGCGACCGCATCTTCCACCGCATGAGCTGGTCGGATTGGTCGGACGTGATCACCGTGCATCTTCATGGCAGCTTCGCGATGAGCCGGGCCTGCGCCACGCATTTCCGCGAACAGAACTCCGGCAGCTTCATCCACATGACTTCGACCTCGGGGCTGGTCGGCAACTTCGGCCAGGCCAACTACATGGCGGCCAAGATGGGCATCGTCGGGCTGTCGCGCGGCATCGCGCTCGACATGGCGCGCTTCAACGTGCGTTCGAATTGCGTCGCGCCCTTTGCCTGGACGCGGATGATCGATTCGATCCCGGCCGAGACCGAGGAGGAAAAGGCGCGCGTCGCCGCCTTCCACGACATGACGCCGGAGAAAATCGCCCCGCTCGTCGTCTATCTCGGCTCCGATCACGCCTCGGGCATCAGCGGTCAGATTTTTTCCGTACGCAACAACGAGATTTATTTGTTCAATCAGACCCGCCCGATCCGCACCTTGCACCGTTCGGACGGCTGGACGCCGGAAAAACTCGTGACCCAGCTCAAGGGGGCATTCGCGCACTCGTTCACGCCGCTCGACCGATCGAGCGACGTATTCTCCTGGGATCCAGTGTGATGGATCCGCTGTGATGGCCATCGTCTACGACAAGCTGATGGCGCTCGAAGTGCCGCCCAAAGAGCAAACATACGGCGCCAAGGACTGCATCCTCTACGCGCTCGGCATCGGGCTCGGGCACGATCCGATGAATGAGGATGAGCTGCCTTTCGTCTATGAAAAGAACCTCAAAGTGCTGCCGACCATGGGGACGGTGCTCGGCCATCCGGGCTTCTGGATGCGCGACCGCGAGACCGGCATCGATTGGGTGCGGATCGTCAATGGCGAACAGGGCATCGTCCTGCACCGTCCGCTCGCCGGGGCGGGAACGGTCGTCGGCCGCATGCGCATCGTGGAAATCATCGATAAGGGCACCGGAAAGGGTGCGCTCATCCTCACCGAACGCAAAGTCACCGATAAGAAAAGTGGCGAACTCATTGCGACCGTGACGCAAACCACGTTCTGCCGCGCCGACGGCGGCTTCGGCGGTCCGCAGCGCTTGGCGCCAACGCCACACCCTATCCCGGAGCGTGCGCCGGACATTTTCTGCGATCTCGGAACGCGCCCCGAAGCGGCGCTCATCTACCGCTTGAGCGGCGACGATAATCCACTGCATGCCGAACCGGCCGTGGCGCGGCAGGCGGGCTTCGAGCGGCCGATCATGCACGGGCTCGCCAATTTCGGCGTCGCCGGGCACGCGCTCTTGAAAACCATATGCGGCTACGATCCGGCGAGACTCGTCTCCTTCGCCTGCCGCTTTTCGGCGCCGGTCTTCCCCGGCGAGACGCTGCGCACCGAGATGTGGCGAGACGGCGATGTGGTGAGCTTCCGCTCGCGCGTCGTCGGGCGCGACGTGATCGCCATCAACAATGGCCACGCCGAGGTGCGGCCATGACGGAAGCCGCTGAGCTCACGCCGATCCGCGAGGCGGTACGCGCGCTGTGCGCCGATTTTCCCGGCGAATATTGGCGTGAACTCGATCGCGAACGCGCTTATCCCGACAAATTCGTCGCGGCGCTCACCAAGGCCGGATTTCTTGCCGCCCTCATTCCCGAACAATATGGCGGCAGCGGGCTTACCATGACGGCCGCCGCCGCCATCATGGAAGAGATCCAGGCGTCGGGCTGCAACGGCGCCGCCTGCCACGCTCAGATGTACACGATGGGCACGTTGCTCCGGCATGGCAGTCCCGAACAGAAACAGCGCTACCTTCCGGGGATCGCGCGCGGCGAATTGCGGTTGCAGGCGTTCGGCGTCACCGAGCCGACATCGGGGACCGACACCCTTGGCTTACGGACCACTGCGGTGCGCGATGGCAACGAGAGCTACGTCGTCAACGGCCAGAAAATCTGGACCTCACGCGCCGAACATTCCGATCTGATGCTGCTGCTCGCCCGCACCACGCCGCGTGAGCAGACGAAGAAGCGCACAGAAGGCCTCTCCGTTTTTCTCGTCGACATGCGCGAGGTCAAGGGCAAGGGCCTCACTATCAGGCCCATCCGCACCATGATGAACCACGCTACCACCGAAGTATTCTTCGAGAACATGCGGGTGCCGGCGGATGCGCTCATCGGCGACGAAGGCTCGGGCTTTCGCTACATCCTCTCCGGCATGAACGCCGAGCGCATTCTCATCGGCGCTGAATGCATCGGCGACGCCAAGTGGTTCATCGAGAAGGCCACGGCTTATGCGGGCGAGCGCGTGGTATTCGGCCGCCCGATCGGCCAGAACCAGGGCGTCCAGTTTCCGATCGCGCGCGCCTACATCAATATGCGCGCCGCCGAACTGATGGTGCGCGAGGCGGCAGCCCTCTACGAAGCCGACAAGGACTGCGGCGCCGAAGCCAATATGGCAAAGCATCTCGCCGCCGAAGCCTCATGGGCCGCGGCCGACATGTGCGTGCAGACCCATGGCGGATTCGGCTTCGCCGAGGAATTCGATATCGAGCGGAAATTCCGCGAGACCCGTCTCTACACAGTGGCGCCGATTTCGACCAATTTGGTGCTGTCCTATATCGCGGAGCATGTGCTCGGATTGCCGAGGTCGTATTGAGCAATCCGCCTCCCCTCTCTGGCCTCCTCGTCGTCGCGCTCGAGCAAGCCGTGGCGGCACCGATGTGCAGCTGCCGGCTGGCGGACGCCGGCGCCCGCGTCATCAAGATCGAGCGGCCCGAGGGCGATTTCGCGCGCGGCTATGACGATCTCGTGCACGGCGAGTGCAGCTATTTCGTCTGGCTCAATCGCGGCAAGGAATCGGTCGTGCTCGATCTCGCCAACCGCGACGACAAGGCTTTGCTCGAAGGCCTGTTGGCGCGCGCCGACGTGTTCGTGCAGAATCTGAAACCCGGCGCCGTGGAAAAGCTCGGCTTCCCCATCGCAAAATTACGCCGCGAATATCCGCGGCTTATCTGCTGCTCGATTTCCGGGTTCGGCGACTCCGGGCCCTATGCCACGCGCAAAGCCTACGACATGCTGATCCAGGCCGAGTCCGGTCTCGCCTCGATCACCGGCACGGTCGAGCCGGCCCGCGTCGGCGTTTCGGTGGTCGACATCGCGTCCGGCATGAATGCCTATGAGGCGATCCTCGAAGCGTTGATCGCGCGCCAGCGCACCGGCATGGGTGCGGACCTTAAAATCTCGATGTTCGACGCCATGGCCGACTGGATGACGGTGCCGCTGCTGCAAGAAGAAGCGGGCACTCCGCCGCAGCGCATGGGTCTTGCCCACACGTCGATCTCGCCTTACGGCGCATTCAACAGCCGCGACGGCGTCGCTATTCTGATTTCCATCCAGAGCGACCGCGAGTGGCGCGTGCTTGCCGAACGGGTCTTGGGCGACGAGGTGCTCGCAGCCGACCCCGACTTTGCGACCAATGTCGAGCGCGTAAAGCGCCGGACGCAGACCGATGGTCGGGTCGCCGCCGTATTTGCCACCCTCAATGCCGACGTGCTCGAGCAAAAGCTCGCCGCCGCCGATATCGCCTATGCGCGGGTCAACAGTCCGGCCGATCTCGGCCGCCACCCGCATCTGCGCCGGATAACGGTCGGCACGCCGTCGGGCCCGGTGTCCTATCCGGCACCCGCCGAGCGAGGCGCGGTGACGGCGCGGCGCTATGGTCCGGTGCCTGCACTGGGCGAGCACACCGAGAGGGTGCGCGCGGAGTTCATGACGCTTGTTTCCCTCCCCCCTTGTGGGGGAGGGTAGGAAGGGGGGTAGGGAGGCGACGCGATAGCGTCAACGCTTGCGCCTTGCCTCACGACCACCACCCCTACCCCTCTCCACAAGGGGGAGGGGAATTATTCTGGGAGGAAAAAGATGGATATCGGCTTCATCGGTCTCGGCAATATGGGTGCGCATATGGCGCGGCGGCTGGTCGAAGCCGGCCACAAGGTGATCGTCTATGACACCCGGCAAGAAGCGATCGGCAACCTCGCGGCGCTGGGCGCGATCGCCGGCCGCTCGCCCAAGGAAATTGCCGACACGGTCGAGACCGTGATGGTCTCACTGCCGACGCCCGACATCGTGCTCAAAGTGGCGACCGGGCCGGATGGCGTGATCGAAGGCAAACGGGTGCGGCGCTTCGTCGATCTCTCGACCACCGGCTCGGTGATGGCGCAGAATATTTTCAAACTGCTGGCTGCCAAAAACATCGTGCAGATCGATGCGCCGGTTTCCGGCGGCGTCAAAGGCGCGGAGAAAGGCACGGTTGCGGTGATGGCATCCGGGCCGCGCGCCGACGTGGAAGCCGTCGAGCCGGCGCTCAAAGTCATCGGCAAATTCTTTTACATCGGCGAACGGCCGGGCTCCGGACAAACAATGAAGCTTTGCAACAACGTGCTGTCGGCCGCGGCGATGGCCGCGACGTCGGAGTCGATGGTCGTCGGCGTCAAAGCCGGGCTCGACCCGCGCACCATGTGCGATGTGATCAATGCCAGTTCCGGCCGCTCCACCGCCACCGAGCAAAAATTTCCCGAGGTGGTTATTCCGCGCAAATTCAATCAGGGTTTTACGGCAGGCCTGATGATGAAGGACGTGAACTTGTTTGTCTCCGAAGCCAAAGCGCTCGGCGTGCCGATCGAAGTCTGCGAGGCGGTCGCAGCATTGCTCAAACTGACCTGCGATGAGATCGGAGCCGAGAAGGACATCACCACCATCGTGCAACCGATCGAGCACCGCGCCGGGGTCGAAGTCCGGGCGCCCGACGCCTAATCGGCGTTGGTGTTTGGGCCGCCAGAGCGGCCAAAAAGCAGGTTATATCAATCGGTTACTGCCGACGAATCGCAAAGCGACTTTCTGTGACGGCAATCACTTCGCCGCCGCGGCGGGGAGCTAAATTACACTCGTCCTTGTGATCGTAGGACGCCATCGGGTCATCCCTGGTCCCAACCTCCCCCAATGATCCGGCGGCGCCCTCGGGGTGGAATATGGTCCCCATACACCCCACGGCCCCTGCCAGAGGGGTATACTGCCCGCCCGGACGGCAACGTCCGGGCGGGCTTTTACTTTGTGCAAAACTGCAGCATGCTCGAACAACCGGGGCGGGAGCGGATCCCGTCCGTGAGGCGCGGTGACCGGCATCATGCCCCTCCCTCGTTCCAGCCCAAGCCTGCTGTCGGAGTTGCCCGAGCATCTTTCGGCTGCGCTTTTCAAAAGCGCGACTCCGATCAAGCTTCGTACCGATGCGGCGCTGTTTCTTGCCGGCGATGCCGGTGACGGCTGCTATCGCGTCGAAGACGGGCTGCTCAAAGTCACGATGATGTCGCGATCCGGTACCGAACGCATTCTCGCTTTTCTCGGTCAGGGCTCGATTGTAGGCGAATTATCGATCATCGACGGATTACCGCGTTCGGCGTCGGTGGTGGCGGTCCGTGACGCTGCATTGAGTTTTCTCAGCCGCGCCGCCTTCGAGGACTTTGCCGCGCGACATCCCGAAATCTACAAATCGCTGGTGACACTGATTGCCGGGCGCTTGCGCGAAACCGATGCCGCGGTGGCAGCCGGCAGCTTTCTGCCGGTCAGCGGAAGGGTCGCCTGTACGCTCCTCGAATTGGCCGAGACTTTCGGCCAGGACGTCGGCGCGGGACGCGTTGTCATCCGTCAGAAGATCGGCCAGAGCGACCTCGCCGCCATGGCGGGCATCGCACGCGAGAATGTCAGCCGCATCCTCAACGAGTGGAAGCGCCGCAAGCTGGTCAGCAGGCTATCCGGCTATTATTGCCTGGAAAACAAGGCGAAGCTCACGGAAGAAGCCGAGCTTTAGAGCATGATCCCGAAAAGTGGAAACCGGTTTCGGTTAAGATCATGCTCAAACGAAAAATCTAGACCCTGATCCGATTCAATCGAATCGGATCAGGGTCTGGAAGCATCGGCTTGCCCGCCTACCGCTTTTCGGAAAGCCTCGTTAAAACCCAGCCATGAACCCGCCTCGGCTCGCCGAATTCCGCCGCATCGTCGTCAAAGTCGGCTCGTCGCTCCTGGTCGATGCCGCGGCGGGCCGGCTCAACGAAAAATGGCTGGCCTCGCTGGTCGCCGATCTTGCAGCCCTGCACGGCGGCAGGCGCGACATCCTCGTGGTCTCCTCCGGCGCCATCGCGCTCGGCCGCTCGGTGCTGAAGCTGCCGCCGGGCCGGCTCGAACTGGAGGACAGTCAGGCGGCCGCCGCGGTCGGCCAGATCGCGCTGGCGCGCACCTGGGCCGAGGCCTTGTCGCGCCACGGGGTCACCGCCGGTCAGGTGCTGGTGACGCTCGGCGACACCGAAGAACGTCGGCGCTACCTCAATGCACGCTCGACCATCGCCCGGCTTCTGGAGTGGCGCGCGCTTCCGGTCATCAACGAAAACGACACAGTCGCGACCACCGAGATTCGTTACGGCGATAACGATCGGCTCGCCGCCCGCGTCGCCACCATGGTGAGCGCCGATGTGCTGGTGCTGCTCTCCGACATCGACGGCTTGTACGATGCGCCGCCGGGGTCGGCGGTCTCGGCGAAGCACATCCCCCGCGTCGAACGAATTACGCCCGAGATCGAGGCCATGGCCGGCGCGGCCGGTTCCGACCTGTCGCGCGGCGGCATGCAGACCAAGATCGAGGCGGGCAAGATCGTCACGGCATCCGGCACCCACATGGTGATCGCTTCCGGTCGGGTCGATCATCCCCTCGAAGCGATTGCCAAAGGCGCGCGCTGCACCTGGTTCCTGGCGGCCGGGAATCCGGTGACCGCACGCAAGAAATGGATTGCGGGCTCGCTCGAACCGAAGGGCACATTGGTGATCGATGCCGGCGCGGTCACGGCGTTGCGGCGAGGCAATAGTCTCTTGCCGGTCGGCATCACCCGGATCGAGGGCGATTTCGCACGCGGCGACGCCGTCATCATCCGCGGCCCCGACAATGCCGAGGTCGGCCGCGGCTTGAGCGCCTATGACGCCGAAGAGGCGCAAAAGATCAAAGGCCGCGCCTCGGCCGACATCGACGGAATATTGGGTTTCAGCGGCCGCGCGGTGATGGTTCATCGCGACGATCTGGTGATCGGCCGGAGCTGACGCGCGCTCGAACGAGGAACCCATAGGCCGGAAAAGAAGAACCCCGACCGCTAAGGCGGCCGGGGTTCGACACCGGGTGATTGAGGGTGAGGGGCTGGGGGGCTTCGCCCGGCGTCTGACTGTCAACGGCGGTGTCGGCGCGGGGTTCCGGCAGGGGCGATATTTTTTTTCGCCCGGACGGTGCGACTCCTGCGACGGGCTGCGGCTTGGCTTTTGGGGGTGCGGCTGGCGCTTCGGCTGCGGGCGCGGCGGTCGACCGGGGGCGTCGCCGGTCTGGCAAAATCGCCGCCGAGATTGATACGTTCCCCGCTCGGCAGCACCACGTAACGGGAATAGACCCGCAAATGGCCATCTTTCCCGCCGCGTCCTTCGACCACGTAAGTGGTTCCGACCGGGAACCGTTTGGGCAGGCGAGCTCGCTTACGACTTGCCAGTAATTGCATGACACCCTCGTGCTTTTTTGAACTCAAATGCGAAACGCCTAAAATTTGTTTGAAGTTCCTCAAATACTGTGACGGGCTTGCGAACGCTGTGGATTGCTGTGGGTAAGGGGACCGCGAACGCCACCTCGCCCGCCCCCCTTGAACGTGGTAGAAAGTTCCCGAATGCATGACGGATCAAGGCCATGAACGTCCCGCTCAAGGCGGTCACGGGATCCCCGAGGCTCGAAGGTAATCTCGCGGCCACCATGCGCGAGATCGGCCGCGCGGCGCGCAAAGCCGCGCGCGCGATGGCGCTTGCTCCTGCGAAACAAAAGAACCGCGCGCTCGGCGCCATGGCCAAGGCGATCCGCGGTTCCGCTGCGGCGATCCTCTCCGCCAACGCGGAGGACCGCGCGGAGGCGAAATCCGGCGGCGCGACGCCAGCCTTTCTCGACCGGCTGGGGCTCGATGCGGCGCGGGTCGAAGCCATGGCGGCGGGGCTCGAGGTGATCCGCAAGCTCAAGGATCCGGTCGGCACCATCCTGGCATCGTGGCGGCGGCCCAACGGGATGCGCATCGCGCGCGTCCGCGAGCCGCTTGGCGTCGTCGGTGTGATTTATGAGAGCCGACCCAATGTGACCGCGGATGCGGGCGCGCTGTGCCTCAAGGCCGGCAATGCCACGGTGCTGCGTGGCGGTTCCGAAAGCTTCCGGTCATGCCGGGCGATCCATGCGGCGATGGTCGAGGGCCTCGCCGAGGCGGGGCTGCCGGAAGCCGCCATCACGCTGGTGCCGACCCGGGATCGTGAGGCGGTCGGCCTGATGCTCACTGGCCTCGACGGCACCATCGACGTGATCGTGCCGCGCGGCGGCAAAAACCTGGTCGGCCGCGTGCAGACCGAAGCGCGGGTTCCGGTCTTCGCCCATCTGGAAGGCGTCTGTCACGTCTATGTCGACGCCAAGGCCAAGCTCGCCATGGCGAAATCGATCGTGTTGAATGCCAAGATGCGGCGCACCGGCGTCTGCGGTGCGGCCGAGACTTTGCTGGTCGATCGCGCTGGCGCCGACAGATTGCTCAAGCCGCTCGTTACGATGTTGCTCGCTGCCGGCTGTGAGATCCGCGGCGACGCCGCGGCGCAGGCTGTCGACCGGCGCGTCATACCGGCAAGCGAAGCCGATTGGAGTACCGAATATCTCGACGCGATTTTGACTGTCGGCGTGGTTGACGGCGTGGACGCCGCGATCGCTCATATCGAGCGCTACGGCTCGCACCACACCGACGCGATCATCACCGAAGACAAGAAAGCGGCGGGGAAATTCCTGCGCGAAGTGGACTCCGCCATCGTCTTGCACAATGCTTCGACGCAATTCGCCGATGGTGGCGAATTCGGCTTCGGGGCGGAAATCGGGATCGCCACCGGCAGGCTGCATGCGCGTGGGCCGGTCGGCGTCGAACAGCTTACGAGCTTCAAGTACCGCATACGCGGCAGCGGACAAACGCGGCCCTGACCTCCACCCTATTCTTCGCCGTCAAAGGGGAGTGTAGGGTCGGAGACCGGCGGCGATGGGTGGGGAGGGGGTTTCGTTTTACAGGCCATGAATTGTGAGTTCCCCCCTGTGCGTACGGCCACCGCGGTGCCGGTCCGTCGAGGCCGCCTCGTCTTGCCGCCCCATGCGCCGGGCATGCGCATCGGCCTATTCGGCGGCACCTTCGATCCGCCGCATGCGGCCCACCGCGCGGCCTGTCTGTTGGCCATGCATCGGCTCGGCCTCAACCGGGTGTGGTGGCTGGTGACCCCGGGCAATCCGCTCAAGGACACACTGGGTCTTGCGCCACTTGGCGACCGGGTCGCCGCCGCGCGCGCCTTGGCGTGCCACCCGCGCATCGATGTCACCGACTTCGAGGCCGATCTCGGTAACAATTACACCTACGCGACCATCAGTTATCTGGTGCGGCGCGCGCCTGGGGTCCATTTCGTCTGGATCATGGGCGCCGACAATCTGCGGCATTTTCACCGCTGGCAACGCTGGCGCGATATCGCGGCCCTGGTGCCGATCGCGGTCGTCGACCGGCTGGGTCCGAGCCTCTATTCGGCGGCGGGCGTCGGCGGCCAAGCCTTGGGTTTTGCGAGACTTCCCGAAGCCGCGGCGCGCGCCTTGCCGCTCCGGGCACCGCCGGCCTGGATTTACCTGCATGGGCTGAAATCGCCGCTGTCATCGACCGCCTTGCGCGCGGCCCGCACGTTAAAACGCCGTCGAATCGCGATCTGAATGACAGTTGTTTGAAGGCGAGGGAATTGAAAACATTAACTGGCCGTGACTATCTTAAGAATGCTTCGGACTCGGTGACCGAAGCTTGATAGACTGAACGACATGGAACTCTGAGTGAACTAAGCTTGGAGCGAGCCAGGAGTGAAAGGATAAGCAACCCTGTCCACAGTAGTCATCTCTCGGGCCGAACGTCGCGTGCCCGAAACGGTCTCCAGAATGCGTCTTGACGCCGAGGAGATCCTCCAGCTGGTCCTGACCCGCCTCGACGATATGAAGGCGGAGGACACCCTCACCATCGATCTTCGGAATAAAACTTCCATCGGCGACTATATGGTCGTGTCCTCCGGCCGGTCGGCTCGCCATGTCGGATCGGTGGCCGACAGGGTCGTCGAGGATTTGCACAAAGCCGGCGTGAGCGCGCGAGTCGAAGGGACCCCGCATTGCGATTGGGTTCTGATCGACGCCGGCGATGTCATCGTGCACGTGTTCCGCCCCGAGGTTCGAGATTTCTATAATCTCGAAAAGATGTGGACGCCCGGCGGCACGGAACGCCGCGCGAGTTAGTTCGTACTCCTCATTCCCGTACGACCGGGAATCCAGATGGAGCGCGACCTTTGCGGTGGAACGACTGTGCTCGCGCGGGGGCGAGCGGACGATGACGGTCCGCTGGGCAAGTCGATTTGTCGGCCTTTGCCTTGAGCATGATCCCGAAAAGTGGAAGCCGGTTTTGGGATAAGATCATGCGCAAACTCCGGTGTTTTGTCGCAGCGTGAATTTTCATGCGCATTGTCATTGCCGCCGTCGGCCGCCTGAAACAGGGTCCCGAGCGCGAGCTCGCCGCGTCCTATCGTAAGCGCGCGGAGGCGATCGGACGCGGTCTCGGTCTTCGCGAGATCGAGGTCGTGGAAATCCGCGAGAGCCGAGCCCAGGATGCCGAGCGGCGGCGCACCGAAGAGGCGATCGCCATCGCCAATGCGCTTCCGGAACGCGCGATCATCGCCGTCCTCGACGAGCATGGCGATAACTTCGACAGCGCGGCGCTCGCGGCGCTGCTGCGCGAATGGCGCGCCGAAGACCGTCCGGCGGCTTGCTTCATCATCGGCGGCGCCGACGGTCTCGCGCCGAGCTTGCGCGACCGCGCCAAGGTGAAGCTCGCCTTCGGCACTGCGACCTGGCCGCACCAGCTCGTGCGCATCATGCTGTTGGAGCAGATCTATCGCGCCGGCAGCATGCTCGCCGGTCATCCCTATCATCGCGCCTGAATCATACCGCCTAGGGCCGGATCACCGAATTGTGACGAAGGGGACCGAAACGGGTCTTATTCCGGTCCAGCAAAACTGCTTTTGCTTGCGTTCCCGAGGTCTGTGTCTACCCTTGAATTCCATGATTCTCCGACGGTTTAGCCGAACCGATCCGCGCTATAGGCGTGGCTCAATCGGACTCGGCTCGATGACGCTCGGCTCAATCGGGCTCGGCTCGACTGTGCTCGGCTCCACTTTGGCCCTCCTGCTACCGTTTGGCGCCGAACTCTTGATCGATCCGGGGGCGCTTGCCCAAACGGCGCCGGCGCAAGCTCCGGCCCCACAAACAGCGCCGACCCAGGCCGCACCGAGCCCTGTCGATGCGCTCAAGGCGCGCGATCAAGAACTCGACGCCGCGCGCGCCCGGCAGCGCGATCTCGTTGAGAATCAAGCCAAACTGCGGATCGAAATCGATGCGCTCGGCGCGGACCGCCGTAAATTCAACGAGCAGCTCATCGACACCGCCGCGCGCATCCGCGATGTCGAAGCCGATATCGACGCAACCGAAGCGCGGCTTGTTCCGCTCGATCAGAAGGAGCGGCTTTTTCAGAAATCGCTCGACGACCGGCGAGCGGTGATCATCGAAATTCTCGCCGCCTTGCAGCGCATTGGCCGGCAGCCGCCGCCGGCATTGATCGTGCGTCCGGAGGACGCCCTGCAAGCGGTGCGCACCGCCATCGCGCTCGGCGCCGTGCTTCCGGAGATGCGCGAAGAAGCCGATGCCCTGGCCGGCGATCTTTCCGATCTGGTCGGTGTGCGCAAGGAGATCCTCGACGAACGCGACCGGCGCGCGGAAAATCTAAAACAGTTGGCGCGCGACCAGCTGCGCATGAGCATCCTGATCGACGAACGACAGCAAAAGCAGGCGCTTGCCGAACAGTCGCTCGACGCCCAGCGGCAACAGGCTGCCGATGTCGGCCGTCAAGGCGACAGCATCAAGGACCTGATCGCCAAACTCGAAGCGAGCCTCGATCCAGCCACCCGAGCGGCGCATGCGGCGGCGCGCTCGATCGCAAACGATGCCACCCAGCCGGAACTGGCGGCGCTCGGTGACCCCGGCCGGCTGGCGCCTGCAGCGGCTTTCGCCGATTTGCGCGGCCGGTTGCGGCTGCCGGTGAATGGCGCCCGGATTCGCGAATTCGGCGGTTCCGACGGCGCGGGCGGCACCCAAAAGGGCCTCTCGGTCGCCGCACGGCCCGGTGCCCAGATTACCGCGCCATGCGACGGCTGGGTGGTTTACGCTGGGGCGTTTCGCAGCTATGGGCAACTCTTGATCCTGAATGCCGGGGGCGGGTATCATGTGCTCCTAGCGGGGATGGAACGGATTTCCGTTGATCTCGGGCAATTCGTGCTAACCGGAGAACCGGTAGCCGTGATGGGTGATGGATCGCAGGCGTCCGCGACCGTTACTGCCGGGCCCAAGCAACCAGTGCTCTACGTCGAGTTCCGCAAGGACGGCACTCCAATTGACCCCGCCCCCTGGTGGGCAACTAACGAAGGCGAAAAGGTTCGCGGATGATGCGCAAAACTTCCCTGATTTTCCTCGGTGCAGTAGCCGGCGCCGCGGCGACTATCGTGTTGACCCAGCCACACAGTCTGTTGCTCGGCTCTGCGGCGCGAGCCGCCGCCTCAGACACCTATCGCGAGCTCAACCTGTTCGGCGATGTGTTCGAACGGGTGCGCGCCGATTACGTCGAGAAGCCGGACGACTCCAAGCTCGTCGAATCGGCGATCAACGGCATGCTGGCCGGGCTCGACCCGCATTCGAGCTATATGGATCCGAACAGCTTCCGCGACATGCAGGTGCAGACCCGCGGCGAGTTCGGCGGTCTCGGCATCGAGGTCACCATGGAGGACGGCCTGGTCAAGGTCGTCGCCCCGATCGACGATACGCCGGCGGCCAAGGCCGGCGTTATGGCCAACGACATCATCACCAAGCTCGACGACGAGCAGGTGCAGGGCCTGACTCTCAATCAGGCGGTCGACAAAATGCGCGGCCCGGTGAACACCAAGATCAAGCTCACCATCATGCGCAAGGGCTCCGACAAGCCGATCGACGTTACGATCATGCGCGACGTCATCCGCGTGAAATCGGTGCGCTCGCATCCCGAAGGCGAGGATGTCGGCTACATCCGCATCACGCAGTTCAACGAACAGACCACCGACGGCTTGAAGCAGTCGATCAACGATCTCAACAGCCAGCTCGGCGCCGACAAGATCAAAGGCTTCGTGGTCGATCTGCGCAACAATCCGGGGGGCCTCCTCGATCAGGCGATCTCGGTGTCCGATACATTCCTCGACAAGGGCGAGATCGTATCGACCCGCGGCCGCAACCCCGAGGAAACACAGCGCTTCAACGCCCGGCCCGGCGACCAGATCAAAAGCAAACCGCTGATCGTCTTGATCAATGGCGGCTCGGCCTCGGCTTCCGAAATCGTCGCCGGTGCGCTCCAGGATCATAAGCGGGCGACGCTGGTGGGCACCCGTTCGTTCGGCAAAGGCTCGGTGCAGACCATCATCCCGCTCGGTGCCGGCAATGGCGCGCTGCGGCTGACCACGGCGCGATACTTCACGCCGTCGGGCCGTTCGATCCAGGCCAAAGGCATCGTGCCGGATATCGAGGTGCTGCAAGACGTACCGGACGCGCTCAAGGATCGCACCGACACCAAGGGTGAAGCCTCGTTGCGCGGCCATCTCAAAGCCGAAGGCGCCGAGGAGACCGGCTCGCAGTCTTACGTGCCGCCGGACGAGAAGGACGACAAGGCGCTCAAGATGGCGCTCGACCTGTTGCGCGGCTCGGCAAGCAACGCCGCATTCCCGCCGAATCCCAAGGCGGCGGTTCCGAATTAAGCGGAACTCCTTATCGGACGACATTCGGGGCGGCCTGGTGCCGCCCCGATTTTTTTGCGGTCCGGGTCAAACCAACGGGCCGGCTGCGCGCCGATTAATGAAGGGTTTGCGCAAAGCGGGCGCTTGGAGCGTCGTGATAAACTCCGCAGCCTGATTCGCGGGGGCATGATCCGACGTGAAGAGCCCAGAAACCAGCACACCAAGGACCGGCGACAGAGGGTGCAAGACATTCACCGATGACCGCCGATGATCTGAGCGCACCGCTCGGCCGGCAGCCGAAGAAGCGCCGGCTCAGCATCAAAATCCCAGTCCCGCAAATCATCGCCGGGACGCTCGCCCTGTTCTTTGGCGTATTCGTGTTGTGGGCGGTCGTGGCCGACGATCCGTTCGGCGGCGAACCGATGGCGGTCGTGCCGGCCAATCTGCGCATTACGGCGAAACCGGCCGACGCTGCAGCCGGGCCGAAACCGTTGGCCGCGGTCGAGGCGGCGCAGCCCCATGATGCGCCCGCTGCCGCGGCGACCGCGCCAGGCAGCGTGCCGGTCGCGCCGGCCAATACGACGACGATAACGATCATCGACGGCAAGACCGGCGCGCATCAGGACGTGGTGGTCGCGACCCCGCAACCGGCAGCAAACGCGGCGCCCGCTGGCGGCCCGGCCGCGTCGGGAGCGGTTCCGTCCGATCAGAAATTCGTCGAGATCACGCAGCACGGCCCGATCCCGAAGATTGCGGCCGATGGCACGCGGCCGGCGGACGCTTTCGCTCGTCCGGTGCAGCCGCTCCCCGGCCGGCCCGACGCGCCCCGCATTGCGCTGATCGTTGGTGGCTTGGGGGTAAGCGGCAACATCACCAGCGACGCGATCACCAAGCTGCCGGGCGCCGTGACGCTCGGCTTCGTACCCTACGGCGGCGATGCGCAAGCCTTGGTGGCCCGCGCACGCAAGAGCGGCCACGAGGTGCTGCTCGAGGTGCCGATGGAGCCGTTCGATTATCCCGACAATGACCCCGGCCCGCAGACGCTGCTTACCTCGCTCACACCGCAGCAGAATATCGACCGGCTGTATTGGCTGATGAGCCGCTTCCAGGGTTATGTCGGACTGATCAATACGATGGGAGCGCGTTTCACCGCATCCGAGCCCTCGTTCGGTCCGATCCTGCGCGAGACCGCCAAACGCGGCGTGATATTTGTCGACGACGGCTCCAATCCGCGCAGCATATCCGCCCGCATTTCAAGCGCCAACAATCTGCCATTCGCGCGGGCCGACGTTGTTCTGGATTCAGTGCCGACGCCGGACGAAATCGACCGCGCGCTGGGCAGGCTGGAAATATTGGCCCGCGAGCGCACTTTCGCGGTCGGCATGGCCTCGGCGTTGCCGGTGTCGATCGATCACATCGCCAAATGGGCGAAAGCCGCGGAAAGCCGCGGGCTCCTGTTGGTGCCGATCACCGCGGTGGCCGCCAAGGCGAAGCAGAGCTGAAAAGGCGAAGCAGAGCTGAAAAGGCGAAGCAGAGCTGACCAGAACGGCGAATAGCGAAATCGCACAGTAGCGAATAGGATGTCTTTCCCTATTCGCTATTGCTCATTCGACCCGCAGATGCAGTTTGAAGATCTTCCCTATCGTCCTTGCGTCGGCGTCGTGCTGTTCAATCGCGACGGCCTCGTCTTCATCGGCCG
The DNA here is from genome assembly GCA_049282655.1 of Xanthobacteraceae bacterium. Lineage (GTDB taxonomy): Bacteria > Pseudomonadota > Alphaproteobacteria > Rhizobiales > Xanthobacteraceae > BOG-931. Next base: position 217,589 of record JBAPUM010000044.1, on the reverse strand, counting down.
GCGGCTCGACGGTCCTGATCACGTCGATCCGGCGCACGCCTGGCAGATGCCGCAAGGCGGCATCGATGCCGGTGAAGAGCCGTGGCCGGCGGCGCTGCGCGAGCTGCACGAGGAAACCAATATCCGTTCGGTCGAGCGCGTCGGTGAGATCGCCGAATGGCTGAACTACGACATTCCGCGCGAGCTTGTCGGCCAGGCCTGGAAGGGCAAATACCGCGGCCAGACGCAAAAATGGTTTGCGATGCGCTTTGTCGGCGATGACAGCGACATCAATCTCGATCATCCCGCCGGCGCTGCGGAAGCGGAATTCGGCGCCTGGCGATGGGAGCCTTTACAGAACGTCCCGCAACTTGTGGTGCCGTTCAAACGCGCCGTGTACGAGCGCGTCGCGAGAGAATTTCGCCACTTGGCCAAGGTTTGAATCGCCCAGTGCGGCCGTCGGGAGGCCGATTAAATCGGCAGCGGCTCACTATTCGCAGACCGGCGCGGCTGGGCCTGCTTTCCTTCCATGCCGAAGATGCGCGTTTTGGTGCTTCTGATCACGCGGGCGGCATTCCTTACGGGGTTGAATTGCGACAGGGAGAAAATCCCGTGATCGACTCGCGAGAGATGCTCATATTCGGGAACGCCCAATCCCATCACGGTCGAGAAGCTGAGGAAGCCGGCAAAAACTCCCGCCGCCACCAAAGCTGCATAGCGTCGAGGCGGCGATGGAGCGGGCTCCACGGCCCCAGTGTCCGTGAGCGCAAACAGCAGTCTCCACAGATTGATCGGCAAAAGTATCAGGTGGAGAAAGAACACCGGATAGACGTGCTGGAGAAACCCGAAAGCGATGAACAGCAGATTGCTGACGATTGCGATGACCCGCAACGGGGTCATCCGTGTCATCAGAAACGTTATCAAAACCGCGCTCGATGCAACGTACCCCAAAGTGTCTGTCGCGTTCATGCCCACCCCACTTGCCCGACGGTCAATGGGTACCAAGCGGGGGCGTTCGGCGCTGTGACGCTCGTCACAGCTTGAGCCGTTTCACCGACAGCGATGGAAAGCGATCGATTCTATCTACGGCGACACGCTGTGGAACCCGTGATGCGCGGTCGCGCGCCGGGTCGTCGAGGGGCACCCGTTATTTCGATTCAACCGAAAACGGGCCGATCGCGACCACGCGGCAGGCGCGGTCCTGTTTGGCGCAATCGGTCATCGCCCCATCGATCGCCGTTTGCTCGTTCTCAGCCTTGATCGCCAGCCCGTATTTGCCGCCGTCGCCGGCGGCGACCGCCGTCCAGCCGTGCGCTTCGGCGAGCCGATGCGCGAGCCCATCGCGCAATTCCGGCGCAATGGCAGTGGCGCCGGCAGGACGGAAAAAGCCAGTGCTCTTCATCGTCATCGGGATCGGGACAACAAACACGTTGTCGACGGCGACGATCAGGCAGGGAACGCCGGCACTTTCGCCGCAGACCTCGAGCGCCCGCCGTACCGCTTCATCGGGACTTTGCTGACCGGAATAATAATACGTGCCGCCCAGCGGAGCGAGCGCCACTGCCTTTGAGGCGCGCGCCGGTATGTAGCCCTTTTCGATATGAGATTTGATGATTTCGCGCGCTATCGGGATGTCGCCGGGGACCAACGGCCGTTCAACCGAGGCATCGCGTACGACCCAGGGCTGCGGCGGCACCGGTGGCCGGCCATGCACGTATACCACCTCGTTTCCGACCGCGTAGAGCTCGCACTTGGGCGGCTGCGGCGTAGCATTGGCCCGCGCCTGGCAAGTATCGACCGCGGTTGTTTTGGCAGTGTCATCGTCTGTCTGCCCGGTGCTGATTCCAATTGGGCCGGTGCTTATCGCCACCGCCTTGTGGTCGGCGGCGGGTAGATATTCGTCGCGAATATCCTGGCGGGCACGGTCGGCAATGAACGGAATCGATTCAGGCACCAAGGCGATAGCGTGGCGCGACGATGGCTCCGGCGGTGAGGACTGGAACGGCACGGTCTGCGGCAATGGCGCCGCGGCCATTGAGGTCGGGGCCGTTGTCGACGGCGCGGCGGGAGCTTGCGCGATCTCCCGATGCATTGGACGGATGAAGGCCCAGTAGGCGATCCCAGCACTGACGACAACGGCAAGGCATGCGGCGATGCCGGCCGGCATGATCCAGGCTGCGTTTTTGGCCGGGCCCTTGTGGATTTGAGCTTCGGCCGCAGCCGTGGGGCGTTTATTCTCGGCCTTGACTGTCTTTCCGGGGGCCGCCGCGTCGCCGCCTGGCGTTGCAGTGCCGGCGATTGCGCGACGATCGGACGGATCCTCATGCAGGGCGGCAGCGATCTGTTCGACCAATCTCCCGATCGAGACTTCCCAATTGTCGAACAGGTCGATCCACTGCCGGGTCGCAAACTCGTAGGCGAAGGCCTCGTTCGGGCTCACATCCTCGATCCGGACCGGGATAACGGTCAGGTTGTTCTGGCTGGCGAGCGCCAGCTCCTTTTTGATCTCGTTGGAATTGTTGGCGCTCGAGGTGAACACCAGAACCATGATCTTGGCGGCGCGGATCGCCTTGACGATCTGTTCCTGGAAATTCTGGCCCGGCTTGACGTCGCGGGAGGAAATCCAGCAGGCAAGCCCGCGATTTTCCAAAGCCGTACAGATGGTCCGGGAGACCTTCTTGTCGGTCGAGGAATGGCTGATGAAGATCTCGGGGTCCACGGCCTCACCGCTTTAAAGGACGGTCGTAGAACTCGCGCCCGGTCCTGACTGGACCATCGCCAGAACTTCCGACCGTCGCTGTCCCCGACTTTCCCTAGCAAATCGGTTGGACGACCGGAAGGGCCAGCCTGCTACGACGCCAACGCCGCCTGCAGGGTTTTCAACTGCTCGAGTTGGCGCGCGAGCCGATCCCGGTCGGCGTCATCCTTGGCGTCGGCGACGTCTTCTTCGGCGTCTTTGATTTCGCCGGCGAGCACCGTCATGTCGAAATCCGACCGCGCCACGGCGCGGTCGGCAAGCACCGTGAGGCCCGCGGGGCCCACTTCGGCAAAGCCGCCGATGACGACAACCGGCTCGCGCCGGCCGTCACGGAAGATGGTCACGATGCCGGGCCGCAGCGACGTCACCAGCGGCGCGTGGCCGGCCAGAATCCCCATGTCGCCCTCGGAGCCCGGCAGATCCACCTGGTCGACATCGCCGGAGAACAGCACGCTTTCCGGCGAGACAAATTCGAGATGAAGTGCGGCCATTGTTGTACGTCGTCCTTATGCCGCCTCGGCGAGCTTTTTGCCCTTCTCGACGGCCTCTTCGATGGTGCCCACCATATAGAAGGCCGCCTCAGGCAGATTATCGTATTTGCCTTCGACCAGGCCCTTGAAGCCCTTGATGGTGTCCTGCAGGTCGACGAGTTTGCCCGGCGAACCTGTGAATACCTGGGCGACGAAGAACGGCTGCGACAGGAAACGTTCGATCTTGCGGGCGCGTGCCACCGTCAGCTTGTCCTCTTCGGAAAGCTCGTCCATGCCCAGAATCGCGATGATATCCTGCAGCGCCTTGTAGCGTTGCAGCACCTGCTGCACGCGGCGGGCGACCGCATAATGCTCCTCGCCGACGATGAGCGGCGACAACATGCGCGACGTCGAGTCGAGCGGATCGACCGCCGGGTAAATCCCCTTGGCGGCGATATCGCGCGACAGCACCGTGGTGGCATCGAGATGCGCGAACGACGTCGCGGGTGCCGGATCGGTCAAGTCGTCGGCCGGCACGTAGATGGCCTGCACCGACGTCACCGAGCCTTTGGTGGTCGTAGTAATGCGCTCCTGCAAGGCGCCCATGTCGGTGGCGAGAGTCGGCTGATAGCCGACCGCCGAGGGAATACGGCCGAGCAGCGCCGACACTTCGGAGCCCGCTTGGGTGAAGCGAAAGATGTTGTCGACGAAGAACAGAACGTCCTGGCCCTGGTCGCGAAAGTGCTCGGCGACGGTCAGCCCGGTGAGGCCGACGCGGGCGCGGGCGCCGGGCGGCTCGTTCATCTGGCCGTAGACCAGCGCGCATTTCGATCCTTCGACCGAACCTTCGTGCGGGTCCTTGTTGACGCCCGATTCGATCATCTCGTGATAAAGATCGTTGCCCTCGCGGGTGCGCTCGCCGACGCCGGCAAACACCGAATAGCCGCCATGCGCCTTCGCGATGTTGTTGATCAGCTCCATGATCAGCACCGTCTTGCCGACGCCGGCGCCGCCGAACAGGCCGATCTTGCCGCCCTTGGCATAGGGCGCCAAGAGATCGACGACCTTGATGCCGGTGACAAGAATCGCAGCTTCCGTCGACTGTTCCGTATAGGCCGGTGCGTTCTGGTGGATGGCGCGCATCGCCTCGCCCGTGACCGGACCGGCCTCATCGACCGGTTCGCCGATCACATTGATGATCCGTCCGAGCAGCCCTGCCCCGACCGGGACAGAGATCGGCGCGCCGGTGTCGGTAACCTCTTGTCCGCGCACCAGGCCTTCGCTGGTATCCATGGCGACGGTCCGCACCGTGGACTCGCCTAAGTGCTGCGCGACTTCGAGCACCAGACGGCTGCCCTGATTGTAGGTCTCGAGCGCGTTGAGAATCGCCGGCAGGTGGCCGTCGAACTGCACGTCGATGACCGCGCCGATGACTTGGGTGATTTTTCCGACTGACTTCGCCATCATGGCCCTCTTCACAATATGAGTTACAGCGCCGATGCCTGTTACAGAGCTTCGGCGCCGGAGATGATTTCGATCAGTTCCTTGGTAATCATCGCCTGCCGGGTGCGGTTGTAGAGCAGAGTTTGCTTACGGATCATATCGCCGGCATTGCGGGTGGCATTGTCCATCGCCGACATCTGCGCGCCGTAGAATGACGCCGAGTTTTCGAGCAGCGCGCGGAAGATCTGGACGGCGAGATTGCGCGGCAGCAGCTCGTGCAGAATATCCTCGGCGTCGGGCTCGAATTCATAGACCGCGCCGCCGAGCGCATCCGCCGCCTTGGCGTCGAATACCGGCGGGATGATCTGCGACGCGGTCGGGATTTGCGCGATCACCGAACGGAAGCGCGAATAGAACAGCGTGCAGATATCGAATTCGAATTTGTCGAACAGCGCGATGATCTTTTGCGCGATCTGTTCGGCATTCTCGAACCGCAATGTCCGCACCGACCGCAGGTCGACCAGTTCGACGATCTGCTGCGGGTAAAGCCTGCGCAATTGATCGTAGCCCTTGCGGCCGACGCAGAAGAATTTGACTTCTTTGCCTTCCGCCATCAGCGCATTGGCGCGCTCGCGGGCAAGCCGCACGATCGCGGTATTGAACGGGCCGCATAGCCCGCGTTCGGCGGTGCAGACCAGGAGAAGATGCCGGTTGTCGCCGCCGGTACCGCGCAACAGCCGCGGCGCCCCCTCGGATCCGGCGACCGAAGCCGCAATATTGCCGAGCACCGTATCCATGCGGCTCGCATAGGGGCGCGCCGCTTCGGCTGCCGCCTGCGCCCGGCGCAGCTTCGACGCCGCGACCATCTGCATGGCCTTGGTGATCTTCTGCGTCGCCTTGGTGGCGGCGATGCGATTGCGCAGGTCTTTAAGCGAAGGCATCCGAAGCCCGATCTATCCTGGCGCGGTCAGGCGAAAGTCTTGGCGTAATTATCGACCACGCCTTTGAGCTTGGCCGCGGCGGCGTCGTCGAGGTCGCGCGATTCACGAATGGTCTTGAGAAGATCGCCGTGCTGGTTATGCAGCGCGCCGAGCAAGCCGTCTTCGAAGGCGCGCACGCGATCGAGCGGCAGCGGATCGAGATAGCCGTTGACGCCCGCATAGATGACGCAGACCTGCTCTTCCATGGTCTGCGGCGAGAATTGCGGCTGCTTGAGGAGCTCGGTCAGCCGCGAGCCGCGGCTGAGGAGACGCTGCGTGGTGGCGTCGAGATCGGAGCCGAATTGCGCGAAGGCCGCCATTTCGCGGTATTGGGCGAGCTCGCCCTTGATGCGGCCGGCGACCTTTTTCATCGCCTTGGTCTGCGCCGCGGAACCGACGCGCGACACCGAGAGGCCGACATTCACCGCCGGCCGAATGCCCTGATAGAACAAATCGGTCTCGAGGAAGATCTGGCCATCGGTGATGGAAATGACGTTGGTCGGAATATAGGCCGACACGTCATTGGCCTGCGTCTCGATGACCGGCAGCGCGGTCAAGGAGCCCGCCTTGTTGTCGTCGTTCATCTTCGCCGCGCGTTCGAGCAGCCGCGAATGCAGATAGAACACGTCGCCCGGATAGGCCTCGCGTCCCGGCGGCCGGCGGAGCAAGAGCGACATTTGGCGGTAGGCGACGGCCTGTTTGGACAGATCGTCGTAAATGATCACCGCATGCATGCCGTTGTCGCGGAAATACTCGCCCATGGCGCAGCCGGAAAATGGCGCCAGAAACTGCATCGGCGCCGGATCGGACGCGGTCGCCGCGACCACGATCGAGTAATCGAGCGCGCCTTGCTCCTCCAGCACCTTGACGAATTGCGCGACGGTGGAGCGCTTCTGCCCGATCGCGACATAGACGCAATAGAGTTTGACCTTCTCGTCGCCCGACTGGTTGAGCGATTTCTGATTCAGAATCGTATCGAGCGCGATCGCGGTCTTGCCGGTCTGGCGGTCGCCGATGATCAATTCGCGCTGGCCGCGGCCGATCGGGATCAGCGCGTCGATCGCCTTGAGCCCGGTGGCCATCGGCTCGTGCACCGATTTGCGCGGGATGATGCCCGGCGCCTTCACGTCGACGCGCGCCTTGTGATCGGCCTGGATCGGCCCCTTGCCGTCGATCGGATCACCAAGCGCATCGACGACGCGGCCGAGCAGGCCCTTGCCGACCGGCACTTCAACGATGGCGCGGGTGCGTTTGACGGTCTGGCCTTCCTTGATCTCGCGGTCGGTGCCGAAGATGACGATGCCGACATTGTCGCTTTCGAGATTAAGCGCCATGCCTTTGACGCCGCTTTCGAACTCGACCATCTCGCCGGCCTGCACATTGTCGAGGCCATAGACGCGGGCGATGCCGTCGCCGACCGACAGCACCTGGCCGACTTCGGAAACCTCGGCTTCCTGGCCGAAATTCTTGATCTGATCTTTGAGGATTGCGGAGATTTCCGCGGCGCGGATGTCCATTAGCGGGCCTCTTTCATCGCGTGCTTGATCGCGTTGAGCTTGGTGCGCAGCGAGGTGTCGACCATGCGGCTACCGAGCTTGACCACGAGCCCGCCGATAATGGCGGGATCGATCTTGATATCGAGGGTAACGTCCTTGCCGCTGACGGCTTTCAGCGCGGTGCGCAGCGCCTCGATGTGTTCGTCCTTGAGCGCTTCGGCGACGGTGACCTCGGCGGTCGCCTCGCCCTTGTGTTTGGCGACGAGTTCCCGAAAGCCCTTGATCATGTCGCGCACCGCGAACAGGCGGCGCTTCGCGGTGACGAGCTTGAGGAATTTCGCGGCGAGCCCGCTGATGCCGGCGCGGTCGAGCACCGCGGAGAGCGCGTTGAGCTGCTCGTCGGCGGAAAACACCGGGCTGCGCACCAGGCGTTCGAGATCGCCGATTTCGGCAACGAGCTTGTCGAAGTTTTCGAGGTCGGCCTTGACCGCGTCGATCGCATTCGTCTCGCTGGCGAGATCGAACAGCGCGATCGCATAGCGGCCGGCCATACCGGATACGAGGTGCTCTTCGCCTGCCACTTCGCCGTGCTCTCTACGCTTACGCCGCCACCCATCCCTCCCCTTCAGTGCCGGGAGAGCGTGAGGACGGGAAATTGGAGTTTTTCCGCAAGACCCGCAACCGCGCGACGATCGGCACAAGTCCTTGGGATTTAAGCGGGACTTGATTTAAACGGGACCTGGAAATCGTGGGCGCAACGGATACCGCAGCGCCCGGCGATATCGGCGCGTTGCTAACATAGAGCGCAGTGCGGTGCAACAATCGGAACCCACCGCAAAAGGCCTGTTGGCGGGGGTTTTCACGGCAATCCGGGGTCCGGCAATCAGGGGTTTGCCGCCGCGTGCTGGCGGATGGCGTCCAGGAACACCTCGCCATATTGCCTAAGCTTCGCCTCGCCGACGCCGTGCACCGCGCTCATCTCGGTAGCGTTCCGGGGCTTGAGCCGCGCCATATCGATCAGGGTCTTGTCGGCGAAGACCACATAGGCGGCGACGCGCTGCTCTTTGGCGAGTTCCGAACGGCGCTTGCGGAGCGCCTCGAATAGCGCCGCGTCGCCCGATCCGCCGTCCGCCAACGCCGCCGCATTGGCGGCCGCGCGCGCCGTCTTGCGGGTCGCTGGCTTCAGCGTGTCCTTGCGCAGCGTGACCTTTTCGGCGCCCTTCAGCACGCGTCGTCCCGCGTCGCTCACCGACCAAGTACCATAGCCGGTGACGTCGAGCGTGATGACGCCGGCGCCGTGCAACTGGCGGAATATCGAGCGCCATTCCTGAGCGCCGAATTCCTTGCCGACGCCGAAAGTGGGCAGGCGGTCGTGGCCGAACTTCACGATGGCGTCGGTCGGCTCGCCGTTCAGGATTTTCGCGAGGTGCTCGGTGCCAAAGCGCTGCCCGGTACGCATGATGGCGGAGAGCGCTTTCTGCGCCGCGATCGTGCCGTCGATCAGCTCGGCGCCGTCGCAGCAGAAATCGCAATTGCCACAAGCTTCGGTCGTCTCCGCGAAATAGGCCAACAGTGTTTGCCGGCGGCAGCGCGGCGACTCGCACAACGACACCAGCGCATTGAGCCGCTGGCGCTCGACGCGCTTCTGCTCCTCGGAAGCATCGCTCTCATCGATCTGCATGCGGCGCAGCCGGATATCGCCCATGCCGTAAAGCGTCAGCGTGTCGGCCGGCAACCCGTCGCGGCCGGCGCGGCCGATCTCCTGGTAATAACTTTCGATATTGGCCGGCAGATCGGCGTGCAGCACAAAGCGTACATCGGGCTTGTCGATGCCCATGCCGAACGCCACGGTCGCAACCGCGACGATACCGTCATCTTGTAAAAAGGTATCCTGGTTACGCGAGCGCGCCGCGGGCTCCATGCCGGCGTGATAGGGCAGCGCCTTGGCGCCGTTGTCGCGGAGAAACTCGGCGAGTTCCTCGGTTTTACGGCGCGACGCGCAATAGACGATCCCGCTTTGGTCTGCGTGTTTTTTGACGAAATCCAGGACCTGCTTGCGCCCGCCGGCTTTGGCCGCCATGGCGAGCCGCAGATTGGGCCGATCGAAGCCGTGCACGAAAACGATGGGCTCGCGGCTGAAAAGCTTTGCCAGAATATCGCCACGCGTCGCCGCATCCGCCGTCGCCGTGAAGGCGACTGTCTGCACGCCGCCGAGCGCCGACTGGACGGAACCCAGCGCCGCATATTCGGGGCGGAAGTCGTGGCCCCATTGCGAGATGCAATGCGCCTCGTCGACCGCCAACAGCGCCACCTTGGCGCGCTTGAGGAGCGCGAGCGTGTCGGCTTTCACCAGCCGTTCCGGCGCGACATAGACGAGCCGCAACTCGCCACGCGCCATCTGATCAAGCACCGCGCGGTTTTCGTCGGCGTCGTTCGCGGAGTTGAGCGCGGCCGCCGCTATCCCGTAGCCGCGCAATTGCGCCACCTGATTGCGCATCAGCGCGATCAAGGGCGACACCACGACGGTGAGCCCGCCACGCAGCAGCGCCGGCAGCTGGTAGCACAGCGACTTGCCGCTGCCGGTCGGCATCACCGCCAACACGTCGCGGCCCTCCAGAATGGCGGCGACGATCTCGTCCTGGCCGACCCGAAAGGCGTCGAAACCGAAGGTTTTGCGAAGAACGAGCTGGGCTGCGGCGAGGTCCGTCATGTTTCTTCTCGAAGGATACGTTCTATATTTGTTCCAAACCGGCCGTAATCGCAACCGGAAAAGAAGCCATGCGGCGGCCTTCCTTGCACCGATTCGCCCGCTGATGCAGGGTTCGCGTTCAACGCGTACCCACCTCAATGCTCGCTGCCGGGAACTCCGCCGCCGGTCTTCCGACCGGCCGGTTCGTCAAGCTCATGGGCGTGCTCTGGCTCGCCGGCGTCGCCATGCGCATGACGATCCTCGCCGTGCCGCCGGTGATCCCGCTCATCCATGACGATCTGCGCATGTCGGAGACCCAGGTCGGGCTTCTGATCGGCCTGCCATTGTCGATGTTTGCCGTGGCGGCGATTCCGGGATCGCTCCTGATCGCGCGAACCGGGCCGCGGCTTGCCGTCGCCGCCGGCATGGTGATCGCGGCGCTCGCCGGTGCGGCACGCGGCGCCGCCGTCGATATTGCAACGCTTTATGCGGCCGCCATCGCCACCGGCTTCGGCGTCGCCGTCATGCAGCCGGCCGTGCCGACGCTGGTCCGCGAATGGCTGCCGAGCCGGATCGCGCTCGGCACGCTCGCCTATACCAGCGGCATGCTGATGGGAACGTTTTTTCCGCCGTTGCTGACCATCCCCTTCGTGTTGCCGCTCGTCCATGGCTCGTGGCGGCTCAATCTCGTGTTGTGGGCTGTCCCGGCGCTGTTGATCGCACCGGCCTTCTTGCTGTTGAGCCCGCAGGCGGAGCGGAGTACGAGCGCCACTTCAGCCTTGCAATTGTGGTGGCCGGATTTCAAAAATCCCGCGGTGTGGCTCCTCGGCCTGACGCTCGGCAGCAACAACAGCCCCTATTTCGCGACCAGCGCGTTTCTCGGCGATTATCTCGGCAGCAAGGGCGAGGCCGATCTGCTCGGCCCGGCTCTGTCCTGGCTCAACGGCGCGCAGCTCGTCGCGCTCGTCCTCATGTTTGCACTTTCGGGGCGCCTGCAGCAGCGCGCCTGGCCGTTTTTGGTGTTTGGGCCGCTGCTGCTCGCCGGATTTTTAATCCTGATGCTGACCTCGTCGGGCTACGCCATCATTGCCGCCTCGGCGCTGATCGGGCTTGCGACCGCGATGACGTTCACGCCGCTGATGACGCTCGTACCCGTGCTCAGCACGGCGCCTGACCTGCCGCGCACGGCAGCCGGCATGTTCACCATCGGCTATACCTGCGCGATCGTCATTCCGACGATCTGCGGCGCGTTGTGGGACCTGACCGGCAAGCCATGGACCGCCTTCGTGCCGGTATGCCTATGCGCCGTGGCGCTCACCGTGCTCGGCGTCGTCATCACGCGCTATCGACCGGAAAGCGAGACCTTGCTACGCCGGTGACAGAACACTGAGCGCTCAAGAAAATCGGCAAGAAAAATGGGAGGAACTCATGGCTAAAGCGGCAAAAAAATCGGCGCCCAAAACCGCATCGCGCAAAACACCGTCAAAGCGCGTGATGCTGCCGACCGACCGCCTGACCTATTCGCCCATCACCGAGCGCGCCCCGCTCAAGCTGCCGAACGGCGCCCGTATGGCGGTGTGGGTGGTGGTCAACGTGGAAGAATGGGATCCGAAAGAGACCATGCCGCGTACGGTTTTGACCCCGCCGGCCGGCGGCTCGCCGATGCCGGACGTACCCAACTGGTGCTGGCACGAATACGGCAATCGGGTCGGCTTCTGGCGTTTCGTCAAGGTATTCGACGAATTCGAGATCCCAGGCGTCATCGCCATCAACGGCTCGGCGCTTGCCGCCTATCCGCAGATCGTGCAGGCGGCCGTCGAGCGCGATTGGGAATTCATGGGTCACGGCTTCAGCCAGCGCAATCTGCAGAAAGTCCCGAACGAGCGCGCCGATATCCGCAAGGTCCGCGAGACCATCCTGAAGGCGACCGGCAAGCCGCCCCGCGGCTGGCTCGGACCCGGCCTCACCGAAACCTGGTCCACGCCCGACGTGCTCGCCGAGGAAGGCTACGATTACGTCGCCGACTGGGTGCTCGACGATCAGCCAGTCTGGCTGAAGACCCGCGGCAAGCCGATCCTCAATCTGCCCTATACGCAGGAATGCAACGACGTCGCCATGATGCTGATCCAGCATCACAAGGCATCGGAATATTGCGAGCGAGCGCTCGATCAGTTCGAGCAGATCTACGCCGATTCGGCCGACTCGGCGCGCGTCATGGCAATCTCCGTGCACCCCTACATCATGGGCGTGCCGCATCGCCTGAAATATTTCCGCCGCATCTTCGAGGTGATCCGCAACAAGCCCGACGTCGCGTTCATGACCGGTGCGCAGATCGCCGACTGGTATCGCGGTGCCGGTCCGAAAGCGCCGTGAACCCTTGGTGACGATTTCCCACCTCAAGAACGACGCCGCGAGCCGCGCCGATCTCGGCGCGCGCGTGATGCTGATCGTGCTCTGCGTGATCTGGGGCACGACCTGGCCGGTGCTGAAACTCGGGCTGAACGAAATTCCGCCGCTCAGCCTGCGCGCGCTGAGCGCCGGTCTCGGTGCGCTGACGCTTTATCTGGTCTGTCGCATCAAGCGGCGCAGCTTTCGCATTCCATCGGCGAAAGCGTGGGCACATGTCTTCATCGCCTCGTGGCTCAACGTCGTTGCCTTCACGGTGCTGAGCTCGTTCGCGCAGCTCACCGCCGCGACGAGCCGGGTCGCCATTCTCGCCTACACGATGCCGATCTGGGCGGTGCCGCTGGCCTGGCTCTTACTCGGCGAGCGGCCGAACCGCATGCAGGCGATCGCGCTCGGACTCTGCATCACGGGGCTCGGCATCCTGGTCTATCCGTTGACGGCGGCTGGTATTCCGCTCGGCATCGTCTTGGCGCTGTCGACCGGCGTGAGCTGGGCTGCCGGCACGGTCTATCTGAAATGGGCCAACATCCAGGCCGATCCGATGGGAGTGGCCAGCTGGCAGATGACCATCGCCTTCCTGGTCATAACCGCGCTGATGCTCGCGATCGACGGCGGGCTCGATCTCAGCCGCGCCCAGGGCGGCGGCTTCCTCGCCATCTTCTGGATCGGCATCCTGGGCAACGGCGCGGCCTATGGGCTGTGGTTCACCATCGTGCGGCGGCTGCCGGCGACGACGGCCTCACTCGGCGTGCTGGGCAGCCCGGTCATCGGCGTCGTCACCTCGGTACTGATCCTGGGCGAGCGGCCCACCACCGCCGACCTCGTCGGCTTTGCTTTGATCTTTTCCGCATCGGCCTGCGTGGTGCTGACGCGGCGGCAAGCGCCCGTCGTCATCTCGCCCGGAATTGCGGAACAGACCGGAGATAGCGCTAGGCCTTGATGGCTCGCGCCAGTTCGACGAGACGCGCCGTCATGGCGCTCTTGGGATCGGCCAGCGCATCGATCACCGTGAAATGGTTGGTGTCGGGAATCTCCTCGTAGCGCGTTTCGACGCCGTTTTGCCGCCACGCCTCGGCGACGGTGCGGCTTTGGCGCTTGAACTCGCTCGATTCGAGCCCGCCCGCCACCGCATCGAAAATGCGTCCGGACTTCACCGGCCAGAACAATGGCGAGACTTGGCGCGCTTCGTCAGGCGTAAGCCGCAAATCCTGATTGACGCTGATACCGGTGAGCGGCGCCAGATCGAAAACCCCGGAGATCGAATAGCCGGCGGGAATAAGATCGGCCGGGACCTTGGGATAAAGTGACGGCCAATCGGTCGCCACCATGGCGCCGGCGAGATGACCGCCGGCCGAATGTCCGTAAATGAAGATGCGCCGGCCGAAGCGCTGCCAAAGCGACGCACAAGCGCGCTGCATCTGTTGGATGATGTCGGCGATCGTGACATTCGGGCACAGATCGTAGCCGACGACTGCGACCGCGACACCGCCCGCATTGGGGCCGCGCGCCATTTGGCTAAACAGCGAGGGCTCGAGTGACCGCCACCAGCCGCCATGGATGAACATGGCAAGCGGCGCGGCCTCGCCCGCGTCCGGCAGGAACAGGTCGTAGCTTTGCCGCGGCGTGTCGCCGTAGGGCAGCCCGAGCTGAGCCCGTCCGGCCTTGAACGTCTCGGCGCGATAATCCTCCGCCTCGCGCGCCCAGCGCGAAAAAATCTCCGGATGTTCCGGCACGCGGGCGCGATTGTCGTATTCGACCTCGTAATCGACGGCGGCCACTGGCATCTCCGGCAGAATTTCGAGTGAGATTGCGGCATCGAGGGACGGCTTGCAAGCGAGCGCCGTCGTCATTGCGAGGAGCGCAGCGACGACCCCCCTACGCTCGCTCTGCGAGCTTCGGAGGGTTTGAGTCCGCCGAAGCGCGGAGCGCGAAGGAGGAAGCAATCCAGAGCCCCGTCGCCGGACTGGATTGCTTCGCTCCGCTCGCAATGACGTCTATCTTGCGGGATCGACACCGTGCCGAAATCTGGTAGTTGAACCCCATGAAAGTGAACGGCAAACCGATGCGCACGATCTGGCTCGAGCAGGACGGCTGGTCGGTCGGCATCATCGATCAGACGGCGCTGCCGCATCGTTTCGTCACCGCGCGTCTCACCTCGCTTGAGGATACGGCGCACGCGATCCGCGCCATGCAGATCCGCGGTGCGCCACTGATCGGCGCCACGGCGGCCTATGGCATTTGCCTCGCACTACGCACCGATGCGTCCGACGAGGCGATCGATCGTGCCTACACGACCCTCCTGGCGACGCGGCCGACCGCCATCAATCTGAAATGGGCGCTCGATGAGATGGTCGCCGTCGTGCGCAACCGGCCGCGCGCCGAGCGCTCCGCGGCAGCCTACCGGCGCGCCGCAGAGATTGCCGAGGAAGACATCGCCATCTGCACCGCCATGGGCCGGCACGGATTGCCGTTGATCGAAGCCATCGCGCAACGCAAGAAACCCGGCGAGCGCGTCAATGTGCTGACCCATTGCAATGCCGGCTGGCTCGCCGCGGTCGATGTTGGCACCGCGACGGCGCCGATTTATCTGGCGCACGACAGTGGCATCCCAATCCACGTCTTCGCCGACGAAACCCGCCCGCGCAATCAAGGCGCCTCGCTGACGGCATGGGAACTCGGCCAGCACGGCGTGCCGCATACCGTGATCGCCGACAATACCGGCGGCCATTTGATGCAGCACGGCCTCGTCGACCTGGTCATTGTCGGCACCGACCGCGTCACGCGGGTCGGCGACGTCTGCAACAAGATCGGCACTTATTTGAAGGCGCTGGCCGCGCGCGACAATAACGTGCCGTTTTATGTGGCGTTGCCGTCGCCGACGATCGATTTCGCGGTCGCTGACGGCATCGCGGAAATTCCGATCGAACAGCGCAGCGGCGACGAACAGGCGACCATGACCGGCCGCACCGCCGATGGCCGCATCGAGACGGTGCGCGTCGTCCCCGACGGGTCGCCGGTCGCGAATTACGCGTTTGACGTGACCCCGGCGCGGCTCGTCACCGGCCTGATCACCGAGCGCGGCGTGCTGGCGGCTTCGCGCGAGGCCTTGGCGGGGGCTTTCCCGGAACGCGCCGGCGCGGCACAATAACGGGTGTTCCCGGTCTTCGGCCTCCCCCGGTTGCAGGAGGATTTGGGGACTGACCCGGAGTGCGTGGCGTGCGTAAGATCGCGTGTCGGCCGCTATCGAACCTGGCGCTTCCCGGAATCCTGACCATGAGTCTGACTGCGCTCGCTACCTCCGTTCCCGCCGACGGCCGGCAATCGGCGACCGCGTCGGCCATAGCGCGCGGCACCGCCCGCTATCTTCACGCGCTCGGCTATTGCGTGGTTGCCGAATTACCGCTGCCGTCGGGCCGCCGTGCCGATCTGGTCGCACTCGGCAGCGATGGCGAGATCGTCATCGTCGAAATCAAATCCTCGGTAGCCGATTTCCGCGCCGACCAGAAATGGACGGACTATCGGCTGCATTGCGACCGGCTGTTTTTCGCCACCGTTCTCGATGTGCCGGCCGAGATTTTTCCGCGCGACGCCGGACTGATCGTCGCCGACGCCTTCGGCGCCACGATCGCAAGCGAAGCCCCCGAACATCGTCTGGCGGCGGCCACCCGCAAGGCCGTCATGCTGCGCTTTGCGCACGCGGCGGCGCTGCGGCTGCAGGCGCTCGTCGATCCGCAGGGGCCGTATGCCGGGGAGTTCTGAGTTACTTCGGCGCGCGTTTGGCGAGAATGCGCTGCAAGGTGCGGCGGTGCATATTGAGACGCCGCGCGGTTTCCGAAACATTGCGGCCGCATAATTCATAGATGCGCTGGATGTGTTCCCAGCGCACGCGGTCGGCCGACATCGGATTTTCCGGCGGCTCGATCTTTCTGTTGTCGAGCGCCAAGAGCGCAGCGGCCACATCGTCGGCATCGACCGGCTTGGCGAGATAATCGACGGCGCCGAGCTTCACGGCGTTCACCGCGGTCGCAATATTGCCGTAGCCGGTGAGGATGATGGCGCGCGCTTCAGGCCGGCGCTTTTTCATCGCCGAAATGACATCGAGCCCGTTGCCGTCGCCGAGCCGCATGTCGACGACCGCGAAGGCGGGAGCGGCTTTCTCGACCTGCAGCAAGCCATCAGCGACAGATTCGGCCGTGGTCACGGCAAAGCCGCGGCCCTCCATGGCGCGGGCGAGGCGCTGCAAGAACGACTTGTCGTCTTCGACGATGAGAAGGCTCCGCTCGGCGGGCAGCGGAACAGCCGCGGCAAGGTTCATGGTCGTCCTACTCCATCAAAGTGAAGCGGCACCCAATACCGGCCTCGCACCGTCGCCACAGCGTTACCCGGTCCACCGGATACTGCCCATTTCCAAAAGGGCGTCAACAACCTGCCGACAACCAGGCAAACAGTGACTTACACTTAGGAGGCTGCGGCTGCGGCCTCAAGAGGAGATGGCGCGATCGGCCGTTCGAAGGCGGCCCGGCTCCAGATCACCGACACCGTGGCGCCGTGCAGCGGCGGCGCTTGGTTAATAAGCGCAAGCTTGGCGCCGGAGCGCTCCAGCAGGGTCTTGGCGATGAAAAAGCCGAGGCCCAGCCCGAAAACCGGGTCCTCTTCGCCCTCGGGCCCGCGCGGCTCGGGCCGCCGTTGCGTCACATAGGGCGCACCGATGCGGTCGATGACTTCCGGAGCGAAGCCCGGTCCGTCGTCGCTGATGGTGATGCCGACCTCGTCGGCGCTCCATTGCACCAGAATCTCGACCCGAGAATGCGCGAAATCGACAGCGTTCTCAATCAGATTGCCGAGACCGTACCGGATCGCCGGATTGCGGGCGCCGACCGGTTCGGTGGCGCGGTTCGGCGGATAGGTCACCCCGATCGCGACGCCGAAATTGCGGTGCGGCGCCACGGCTTCCTCGAGCAGCGCCGACAGCGGCGTGCGGTCGAACGGCTCGGTGGTCGGCAGTTCGGTGATCTTCGCCAAAATCCCGCGGCAGCGCTGCGCCTGCTCGCGCAGGAGCTTCACGTCGTCGGCGTGCGGCGAATTGGCTTCCAGCGCGCGTTCGATCTCGCGCACCACCAAAGTGATGGTGGCGAGCGGCGTGCCCAATTCGTGCGCCGCCGCGGCGGCGAGGCCGTCGAGCTGAGACAGATGCTGCTCGCGCGCCAGCACCAATTCGGTCGCCGCCAGCGCGTCGGAAAGCTGCCGCGCTTCTTCGGCCACCTGCCAGGTGTAGACGCCGATATAGCCGATCGCGAGCAGGATCGAGAGCCAGACCCCGACCATGTAGATTTCCGGCAGTTCGAGCGGGTCCTCGCTGTCCCACGGCAGGTCGTAGTGCAGGAACACCAGCACGGTGGCGCAGAACATCGCAAAGGTGCCGATCAGAAGCGTCATGCGCGGCGGCAGCGCGGTCGCCGAGATCAGCACCGGGCCGAGGAGAAGAAACGCAAACGGATTTTCGAGGCCGCCGGTCAGATAGAGCAGCGCCGCAAGCTCCGCGGTGTCGAAGGCAAGAAGCCAAGCCGCGCGATCGGGCTCGAGCCATTGCGTGTGATGAAAGCTCAAGCGCAGCGCGACGTTCAACAGCGCCGACAGCGCAATCACCGCGAAACAGGGCCAGATCGGCACCTCGAATTCGAGGCCGAAATGAACCACCAAGACGGCCGCGATCTGGCCGCACACGGCGAGCCACCGCAGGCGGATCAGCGTATCCAGCCGTACGTTGCGCGGACGCTCGTAAGTTCGTGGCAGACCGAACATGACCGCTAATGTAGCGATTGGCGGGGCCGGTTCCAAACGGGCCAAGTTCCAAATACCCCAAGTGACGCTGGACCCCAAGTGACGCTGGCGCAGGCGGTGCGGATGGGCGAAATTGGCAGCGACCAAGACTCTACCGAGACTCCATAGGGATTAAGCCGTGACCCCTTTCGTCAGCCCCGCCGAGTTGCGGGCCATGATTGGCGACGGCGGCGAGTTCGCACTCGTCGACGTGCGCGAGGAATTGATCTTTTCGCGCAGCCATCTCCTTTTGGCGCGATCCGTGCCGCTTAGTCGCTTCGAGCTGAAATTCGTGACACTGGTGCCGCGCAAGACGACCCGCATCGTGCTGTGCGACGATGACGACGGCCTCGCCGCGCGCGCCGCAGCGATCCTGACACGCAACGGCTACACCGATGTCCGCGTCCTTTCTGGCGGTGTCAAAGCCTGGGGCGCGGCGGGCTTTGAGCTGTTCTCCGGCGTCAATGTGCCCAGCAAGGCGTTCGGCGAATATATCGAACATGCCAACGGTACGCCCAATATCGGCGCCGATGACCTGGAACGGCTCATGCGCGACAAAGCCGATCTCGTCATCCTCGATAGCCGGCCGCTTGATGAGTATGCGCGGGTATCGATCCCGACTTCGACCAACGTACCGGGCGCCGAGCTGGTGTTGCGAGCGCGCGAAATCGCGCCGTCGCCGGATACATTGGTGGTGGTCAATTGCGCCGGCCGCACCCGCAGCATCATCGGGGCACAATCGCTGATCAATGCGGGCCTACCCAATAAAGTCGTGGCGCTGCGCAACGGCACCATGGGCTGGAGCCTCGCCGGCTTCAGCTGCGACAGCGGCAAGGATCGCCGCGCGCCGCGCGCGTCCGCACAGACGCTCGCTTGGGCGCGGCAAGCGGCGCAGCGGGTGGCGCAAGGTTGCGGCGTGAAAATGATTGATCGCCCGACGCTGGAAGCGTGGCGGAAGGACGACACCCGCACGCTCTATGTTTTCGACGTGCGCGATCCCGCCGAATACGAAGCCGGTCATCTGCCCGGTGCGATATCGGCGCCCGGCGGCCAATTGGTGCAGGCAACCGACCAATATGTCGGCACGTTCGGCGCGCGCATCGTTCTCCTCGACGATGCCGAAGTCCGCGCCGCCATGACGGCGTCCTGGCTGCGCCAGATGGGATTTGCCGACGTCTATGTGCTGGCCGAGGCTGGCAGCGAAACCGGTTGGCCCGAGACCCCGACCCTTGCAACAGAACAACGCCCGGAGGCCGCGACCAGCGCTGCCAAACTGGCCGAGCTTCTTTCCGCTGATGCGGCGACCATCGTCGATCTTTCTCTGAGCCGGAACTACCTGGCGCGGCACATTCCCGGCGCGTGGTTTGCGGTCAGAACCAGACTGGCGCTGGCCTTCGACAGGATCCCCGTTCGAGGCAGGCTCGTCCTGACTTCGGAGGACGGCATCCTGGCACGGCTCGCGGTCGCCGAAGCCAGCGCGCTCACGCATAGGCCGGTGCGGTTTCTGGAAGGCGGCAATGCCGCTTGGCAAGCGGCTGGGCAGGCTTTCTCGAGCGAAGCCAAAATGGCCGACGAGGCGGTCGATCAGTGGCGCAAGCCCTACGATCGGGGCAGCAGTAGCGAAGCTGCGATGCGCGAATATCTGGCTTGGGAAATAGATCTTCTGCCGCGCATCGAGCGCGACGGCACGCTGCACTTCACGCATCACGCGCTCAATGGCTGACCTCGATCAGGATTTCGGCAAGCCGCTCGGGGTCGTCGACCATGACATCGTGGCCGCAAGCCACCTCATAGGTTCGCCATGACGGACCGGATTTGACCGCCGCCAAGGCGCGGTCGAAGCCCGGATTGGCATAGCTCTTGGCGCGGATATAGCTCTTGCGCGGAATGCGGTCGCGGGCACCGCTAAGCGCGATCTTGTCGGTGAAAGTGCCGATCGGCTGCCCGACGCAGAGGCCATCGACCCAGGCCCGGTCCGCCGCGTTGACGCCGAACGCCTCGGCGGACCGCGGCGGAATAGTGAGATCGCCGCGTTGCAGCGCGCCGCTGACGATCTCCTGTACGGCCGGTGCTGTAAGGTCGCGGACCGACTCGCCGTTTTGCGGCACGAAGGCATCCAGATAGACGATCGAGCGGATTGCCGGCGCCATTTCCTCGGCAACGCCGGAAATGACGAAGCCACCGTAGGAATGGCCGCAGAGGACGACGTCGGTCAGCCGCTCCCATTTCAGCACATTGACCACGTCGGTGATGTGGGTCTTGAGGTCGATGCGCTCGCGTAACAGATGCGAACGCTCGCCGAGACCGGTCAGCGTCGGTGCAAAGACCTTATGGCCGCCGCGATTGAGCCGTTCGGTAACGCGCTGCCAGCACCAGCCGCCGTGCCACGCGCCGTGAACCAGCACGAAAGTGTAACCCACGGCATCCCCCCGAAAATGTTTCTGCGCCGTTCACGGTTGCCAGGCAGCATCGGCGGCGCTCGGCGCGTCGACGCCGCGGCTAGCTTGATCGACCACTTTGCGCAAAGCGCGCAGCACCTCGGGCACGCCCTCGCCGCTGACCGCGGAGAGCACCAGCGGCGTTTTCTTGGCGGCACGTTTGAGGAGCGTCATTTGCCGCTTGATCTCGTCGGCACCGAGCGCGTCCGATTTATTGAGCGCGACGATCTCGGGCTTGTCCACCAAGCCCTCACCATAGGCTGCAAGCTCGGCGCGGACCGTGCGGTAGGCGGCGCCGGCGTCATCGCCGGTGCCGTCGATGAGGTGCAGCAACACGCGGCAGCGTTCGACATGGCCGAGGAAACGGTCGCCGAGACCGATGCCCTCATGGGCGCCTTCGATCAGACCCGGAATATCGGCCAGCACGAATTCGCGGCCGTCGGCATCCACCACGCCGAGCTGCGGGTGCAGCGTCGTGAACGGATATTCGGCGATTTTCGGCCTGGCGGCGCTCACGGCGGCCAAAAAGGTCGATTTGCCGGCATTCGGCAATCCGACAATGCCGGCGTCGGCAATAAGCTTCAGCCGCAGCCGGATCGTGAGCTCGGTGCCGGGCTGGCCCGGATTGGCGTGGCGCGGCGCGCGGTTGGTTGAGCTCTTAAAGCGCGCATTGCCGAAGCCGCCATTGCCGCCGCGGAGCAGCACGGCGCTTTCCCCAGCAGTAGCCAGATCGGCGAGGAGCGTCTCGCCATCCTCTTCGTAGATCTGGGTGCCGAGCGGAACCTTGAGCACCACATCGGGACCATTCGCGCCATGGCGGTCCTTACCCATGCCCCCACGGCCGTTCTTCGCCGTGAAATGCTGCTGGTAGCGGTAGTCGATCAAGGTATTGAGGCCGTTGACCGCGACCGCGACCACATCGCCGCCATTGCCGCCGTCGCCGCCATTCGGACCGCCATATTCGATAAACTTCTCGCGCCGGAACGACACGCAGCCGTTGCCGCCGTCGCCGGAGCGAATATAGACCTTGGCCTCGTCGAGGAATTTCATGGGCTCTCTTTAAGAATCTGGGCTCTCTTTAAGAATCTGGGCTCACTTAAGAATTTGGCTCACTTGGTAGTGCGCGAGCGCCACATCCACAACGCCGAACTGCCCGGGTGGCTGACGGGCGTACTGTCCCTGATATAGGGTGGAATTCCGCAAGCGCGGCGCCGAGGCCGCGCCGCATTGGCGCTGAGAATGGTAAACGTGCGGCGTATCCTTATCCTTGCGTTGCGGGCGGCGGTGTGGCGAACGACACCCGATCCGCCGTCGGTTGGGCTGCCTGTCCTGCTCGGCTTCGCCGCCGCCGTCGCCGTGGTGCGTATTGGCCTGCAGCTAGCCGATGCCGGGTCCTGGCGCCACTTCAATCCATACGGGCTCAATGCGGTGGTCGCCTGGCTCGCGCTTGAACTCGCGGTGTCGGCCTTGTTCATACGGCCGACGGCCCGCGCCACCGCCCTTTCGGCGCTCGCCGTCCTTGCCATGATCTCGGATGGCGTCGCGACCGCGGTCAGGCCCATTCTGACCCACGTTCTTCCGATCCCCGTGCAAAACGGGTGGGCGGGAGTAATCCTCACCGCCGTGATTTATGCCGTCACCGTCGCCTGGTGGATCGGCGCCATGACCTGCATTGTCGAAAGCCTGGAAGCGGCGCCGCGACTGCGTGTCCTCTCCAGGGTCGTAGCGCTGTGGGGCGCGCTGTTCGTAGCCAACGCGCTGGTGCCGCACGCACCGGTATTTATCCCGCCCGATTTCGACGCTCGCGCCGCGAATTGGTGGGAAGTTCTATACGCGCTCCATCAGGAGAGGACCGGCGGCTCGCACGCCCTGTCTCCCGAACTTGCGCGGCTCGAACAGGCGCAGCCGACGCTGCTGCAAACCGAAGTTTCAAGCTTGGCACCGCAGCGCCCGGGCGTAACCGACGTCTATGCGCTCGGCATCGCCGGCTGGGGCGAGCAGAACGTTTTCGTCAAGGAGCTCGACGGCGGGCTCGAGGCCATCGGCAGCGTGCTGCCGATCAAAGATCACACCCTCCGTCTCATCAACAACCGCGACACGCTGCAAACCGTGCCGCTCGCGGACATGCAGAATTTCCAGGCCGCGGTGCATGCCATCGGCCAGGTCATGGACAAGGCCGAAGATGTGCTCGTCTTGATGATGACCTCGCACGGTGAACAGACTGGATTTGCGCTCGAGCTGCCGAGCGGCCCAGCCGAACTCACGCCGCGACAGGTCGCTGACGTGCTCGACAAGGAGGGCATCAAGAACCGCGTCATCATCGTGTCGGCGTGCTTTTCCGGGATCTTCGTGCCGCCGCTTGCGAACGACAACACCATCGTCATCACCGCCGCCGACGCAAAAAATACGTCATTCGGCTGCACGCCGGAGAGCGATTGGACCTATTTTGGCGATGCCTTCTTCAGGCAGAGCCTGCATCCGGGCTCCGACTTCGAAAACTCCTTCAATCACGCCCGCATTCTGATCCAGGGCTGGGAGCTGATGGACCGCCTGCAGCCATCGAACCCGCAAGGCCATTTCGGACCGGCGGTGGTCGAAAAACTCGCGCCGTATTTCGCCACCAATAGCGGCCAGTAGGGGAACGCGCCGTGGGTGCCGCCGGCTACGCCACGTCGCGTGGCCGGCCCCAGGCTTTGAGCGAAGCCCACAGCCCGCGATCGAGCCGGAAGCGGTCGAACGGCGCCGACGAATTGATGGCACGGATGCGGTAGAGACCGACGCCGGTCCATTGGAAGCCGCACTTTTCCAGCACCCGCCGCGAGGCCGGATTGTTGACGCGGGCGCCGGCCGCCAATGTCTCATGGCCGAGTTCGCCGAAGGTGTAATCGATCACCGCGCGGGCGGCCTCCGTGGCATAGCCGCTGCCCCAGAACGGCACGCCGAGCCAATAGCCGATCTCGGCTACAGCTTCGCGTCGCTCGACGCCGCACATGCCGATCGGCTCGGCATCGAAGGTGATGACGAAGACCGCCTCGCCGGCCCGCCGATTGATGGCCGCAAGGAATTGTTCGGCGTCGCCTGACCGATAGGGATGCGGAATCCGCGTGGTGTTCGCCGCGATGCGGCGGTCGGCGGCAAGCTGGGTAACAGCTTTGACGTCGGCGCGGCAGGGTGCGCGTAACATCAGCCGCTCGGTGAGAAGAACGGGAAGCCGCGTCTCCACGGCGCACTTTTCGAGCTCTTGTGTCGCCAGAGTCATCGCCTGGGCTCCTGCGTAAAAAGCGAAAGGGGGAGCCGGCATCCCGGTCTCCCCCATTTCGGAGCCCAATTGGGTCCGCCGGTTCGACTGGATACCGGCAGACCGCGTATGATCCACCGTATTACTGGACAGCTGCCTCGGTCATCGGAAGCACTGAAACGAATACGCGACCCTTGGTTTTGGCACGGAACTCTACTTTGCCGTCGATCAACGCAAACAACGTATGGTCTTTGCCGACGCCGACATTCCTGCCGGCGTGCCATTTGGTGCCGCGCTGACGCGCGATGATGTTTCCGGCAACCACCTCGCTACCGCCGAAAATCTTCAGTCCCAGGCGCTGGCCGGCCGAGTCTCGACCGTTGCGTGAGGATCCGCCTGCTTTCTTGTGTGCCACTCTTGGCCTCCGAAACTCTCTTAGCTACGGGTTATACAGGATTCGTGACAAAACCATCACCTCGGCACGTCACTTCTTCTTGCCTTTAGTTACAGGCCTTTTCGCTTTGCCGGCGAGGGCCTTAGCTTTCGACCGACCGGGCTTTTTCGCCGAACCTTTTGGCGATTCGGAGGCATCATCCCCCGAGGCCTCGGCCGCACTGTCGGCCGCCGGCGCGGGGGGAGCCGCCGCGCGCTTCGGCCGAGGCGGCGCTTCCTTGCTGGGTGTCTTACCGTCAGTCAGAATTTCAGTGATGCGAAGGAGCGTGAATTCCTGGCGATGGCCGACCTTGCGGCGCGAGTTCTTCCGCCGGCGCTTCTTAAACGCGATGATTTTCGGCCCGCGCGCCTGTTGCAGCACCTCGGCCGCGACAGTCGCCCCGGAGACAGTGGGAGCGCCGAGCGTAACGTTGTCGCCGCCCACGACGAGGACCTCGCCGAACGCGACGATTTCACCGGGCTCGCCCTTGACCTTGTCGACCTTGAGCACGTCTTCGGCGGCCACCCGGTACTGCTTGCCGCCTGTTTTAAAGACCGCGAACATCTTTTTTCCTCGTGTTCGATAACCCGATCGTCGGAGTTGCGTCCGGACCGGCTTCTTCCAGTCGTTTCTGCTGATCGCCTGCGGCGCGATGACGGACATATAGCCGCACCAAGCGCACACTGACCGGCGACGTTATGGCGGCAGGTCAAGTTCAGGTCAAGTCCAACCCGGCTCGAGCGCCAACCCAAATCGGGTCAATTAGGGTGACTTGGCGGCACCGGACAGGCTAAAACGGCGGTCTCCGCCGCATGGGCTTAAAGGCCAGCGGAAATCAAAGCCTCTGGGAGGAAACGATGCTGACAACGCGTACGGCATTAACCGTCTCCCGTCGGGCTTTGCTCACTGTCGCCCTGCCGGCCATGACCGCAGGACTCGCCCGCGCCCAAAGCAGCAACCAAGACACGGAAAATGCGGCCAGAAAGGCCGACAGCCCTGCGGGGGATTATCCCGAACACCAGGTCACGTTCATTGTGCCCTTTGCGCCGGCGGGCGGCACCGACACCCTGGCGCGGCTGCTCGGCGAAAAGCTCGAACAGGCGCTCGGCAAGCCCTTCGTGGTCGAAAACCGCCCCGGCGCCGGCACCGTGCTGGCGACCAACTTTGTCGCCAAATCGCCGCCCGACGGCTACACCATCATGATGTCGGTGTCCTCGCTCGCCATCGACGCCACGCTCTACAAGACGCTGCCTTACGATCCGGGCAAGGATTTGGCGCTGGTCGCCTTGGTGGCCTTCGTACCCTTCATCCTGGTGGTCAATCCGTCACTGCCGGTGAACAGCGTCGAGGACCTCATCAAGCTCGCCAAGACCAAGCCGCTGAGCTACGGCTCCGGCGGCGTCGGCGCCTTCCATCATCTGGCGGCCGCGCTGTTTGCGAGCATGACCGGCATCAAGATGACGCACGTGCCCTATCGCGGCACGGCGCCGGCACTCAACGACCTGATGGGCGGCTACATCCAGCTCATGTTTGCGGATCTCGGTCCGGCGCTGCCGCTGATCAAGGCGGACAAAATCCGCGCGCTCGCCGTGACGACCAAGCAACGCTTCGCGGCGCTGCCCAATGTGCCGCCGCTTAGCGAGGCCGGCGTGCCCGACTTCGATGCCGCCGCCTGGCAAGGCGTGATCGCGCCGGCACAGACGCCGCAACCCATTCTCGCCAAGCTCAATAGCCAGTTGAATTCGATCGTTGGGATGAACGATATCCGCGCGCGCATGGCGGACCTCGGCATGACTCCGGTCGGCAAAGGTACCGTGCCCGAATTGCAGCAATTCCTGGAGTCGGACATCGCGCGCTGGAGCAAGATCGTCGAGACGGCGGGCATCGCGCGATCGGAGTGACGGCTATGGCCGAAGGATCCGCACCCGACGGGATCGACCGCCGACTGCCGCGAGCCGACGAGATTTTTCTCGATCACATCGCCCATTTCGTACACGACGCCGAAGCTGCAGCTTCCGCTTTTGCGCGCGCGGGCTTCGCGCCGACGCCGGTCTCGATTCAGATGCAGCCGGCCTCGGCCGGCGCCACCGAGCCGACCGGGACCGGCAATGTCACGGCGATGTTTTCGCGCGGCTATGTCGAGGTGCTGTTCAAAACCTCCGATACGCCGCTCGCCCGCGAATTCGATGCGGCGCTGAGCCGCCATGCCGGCCTTCACCTCGCGGCCTTTTCGGTCGCCGACGCCGAACAGGCGCATCGGCGGCTTGCCGCAAGCGGCTTTGCGGTGCGCAAGCTCGAGCATATGCAGCGTCCGGTCGGCACCGCATCAGGTCCGGCGACGGCTGCTTTCACCATCGCGCGGGTCGAGCCCGGCGCAATGCCTGAAGGCCGCATCCAGATATTGACCCATCACACCGAGCAGAATGTCTGGCAGCCGCGATGGCTTGAGCATCCGAACAGCGCCGTCGGACTGATCGATATCGTCGTCGCGGTCGCCGACCTGGAGGAGGCAGCCGAACGCTTTTCGCGTTTCACCGGTCGGGCGGCGGCGCGGACGCCGGGCGGAGCGCTCATCAAGCTCGATCGCGGCGGCGTCTACCTCGTCACGCACGACCGGGCGACCGAGAAACTCCCGGAGGTGGCGTTCCCAACGCTGCCCTTCATGATCGGCTACGCGCTCCGCGTAAAATCCCTCGCCGCCGCCGAGGCGGCCGTGGACGGCGCAGGTCTCGAATGGCGCGCGCTGGAGGACGGCCTGGTCGCCGCTTTTCCGTCCGAACTTGGCGCAGGAGCCTGGTTCTTTGTCGAGCGCGCGGCGGACCTGCCGTGGCGGCGCTGACGCTGGTATAAGCGATTGGAATTGAGCGGAGAGTTCCGTGCATAGCCCAACGCCGATCGAACCAGCCTGGCCGGATGCCATCTATGCGCAGTTTCGCCGCGTCGGCATCCGTCAGGTCGGTTACGTGCCGGATGCCGGGCATAGCCGGCTGATCGCGCTGTGCCAGGACGATCCCGATATTGCCGACGTGGTGCTGACCAGCGAGGAGGAAGGCGTTGGCCTCGTCGCCGGTGCCGCGCTTGGCGGTCAGCGCGCGGCCTTGTTGATGCAATCGAGCGGCGTCGGCAATTGCGTCAATATGTTTTCGTTGCTGAAGAATTGCGGCTTCGGCTGCGTCGTGCTGGTGACCATGCGTGGCGAGTTCGGCGAGTTCAATCCGTGGCAGGTGCCGATGGGCAGCATCACCGAAGATGTGCTGCGGCTGTGCGGTTTCCTCACCTGCCGGGCGGACACGGCCGACGCGGTCGAGGACATCGTCGGCGCCGGCTGCGACATGGCTTTCGACGGGGATCTGCAAGTCGCGATCCTGTTGTCGCAACGGCTGATCGGCCGCAAGCAATGGCTCCGGTGATGCAAAGGACGCGGTGATGCAAAGGCTGCGACCATGATTTCGCGGCGGGAATTCGTGCGCGAGCTTTTGGCCGATCGCGGCGATCTGCTGGTCGTGCCCGGGCTCGGCTCGGCGACCTACGACACCGCCGCGGCCGGCGATCATCCGCTCAATTTCTATCTTTGGGGCGCCATGGGCGGCACCGCCATGATCGGGCTCGGGCTCGCCTTGGCGCGGCCCGACCGCCGCGTGGCCGTCATCACCGGCGACGGCGATATGCTGATGGGGCTCGGCAGCCTCGCCACCATCGGCGTCAAGCAGCCGAAGAATCTCTCGATCGTCGTTCTGGACAATGCCCGCTACGGCGAAACCGGCATGCAGCCAAGCGCCACCGACAAGGGCATCGATCTCGTCGCACTGGCGCTCGCCTGCCGGTTCAAGCATGCCCGTGTCGTTTCCAGCATCGAGGCCGCCACCGAGGTGCGTAGCTTGCTGCACGATGGCGAGGGCCCGCTCCTCGTCAATGCCCGGATCAGCGCCGAGGACACGCCGCGCGTTTTGCCGCTACGTGACGGGCATGCGATCAAACTACGGTTCATCGAAGCATTGAATTCCGTCTGACATTTCGGGCAGTCAGCGCGGCGATCACTCGCAGAAGGTCGAATTATGGCAATTACCGTACGCCCTTTGGCCGAAGCCGATCTTGCCACGGCCGACCAAATCTTTCGCCAATCCTTCGGCACGTTTCTCGGCATACCCGATCCAACGGCATTCAGGGGCGATGCGAGCGTGGTCGAGTCGCGCTGGCGCGCCGATCCCGAGGCGGCGCTTGGCGCCTACGACGGCGAGACCTTGGTCGGCTCGTGTTTCGGCGCACGCTGGGGCAGCTTTGCCTTTTTGGGGCCGATCACGGTGCGGCCCGAGCTTTGGAATCAAGGGATCGCAAAACTACTCCTTGAACAGATGGTCGCCATGTTCGATCGGTGGGGCATACGGCAGGCCGCGCTGTTTACTTTCCCGCAGAGCCCCAGGCATATCGGGCTCTATCAGAAGTTCGGATTTTGGCCGCGCTACCTCACGCCGGTGATGTCGAAGCCGGTCCAAAGGCCGCAGAATGCCGGTGTCGCGCCGCGTTTTTCGACATTGACCGTCGCCGAGCGCGCGACCTGTCTGCGGCATTGCGCCGAAATCACGGACCGTATCTTTCCCGGACTCGATGTCCGATCCGAAATCCTTTCGATTGACGATCAGCGCCTCGGCGAAACAATTCTGATCAGCGACCGGCATGGCCTCACTGGCTTTGCGGCTTGTCACATCGGCGCCGGCAGCGAAGCCGGTTCAGGGACCCTGTTCGTCAAATTCGCCGCGGTCCGCCCCGGCAACGAGGCGCCGGAGCTTTTTGGCCGGCTCCTCGACGCCTGCGAGAGCGTCGCAGGCTTATCCAACTGCCGCGAGATTCACGCCGGCGTAAATACGGCGCGGCATCAGGCCTATCGGATCATGCTCGACCGTGGGTTTCGTACCATCCTGGAAGGTGTCGCCATGCTCCGCCCGAACGAAGCGGGATACAATCGGCCGGACTGTTTCGTGATCGATGATTTACGATAACGCCGATCTGATAATCCGTCACGCTCGGCTTCGCCACGTTCGGGAACAACTGGTCGACATCGCGATCCGCGATGGGAAGATTTCCCAGATCGGCTCGAGCCTCGATCAAACCGCGCCGCAAGAGATCGACGCGCACGGCAATCTCGTCACGCCGTCCTTCGTCAATCCGCATATGCACCTGTGCAAGGTCTGGACCTTGCCGATGATGTCGGAAGAAGCGCTCCTCGCTTATCAGAAGGCGGGCATGAGCGGCGCGGCAGCGGCCATCGCGCTCGCGAGCGAAGTAAAAAAATCCTATCACGCGTCCTGGATCGTCAAGAACGCGCGACGCGCGGTCGCGCTTGCCGCCCTCTATGGCACGACGCATATGCGCGCCTTCGCCGATGTCGACAGCAAGGCAAAGCTCGAAGGCGTCAAGGCGCTGCTCGCGGTCCGCGACGAGTTTCGCGGCATCGTCGAGCTGCAGGTTGTGGCCTTTGCGCAAGATGGCATCGTCAAAGACCCCGGCACCGACGAACTGATGCGCGACGCCATGCGGCTCGGCGCCGACGTGGTCGGCGGCATTCCGTGGATCGAACGCTCATCCGAGGACATGATGACTCATGTCAAATTCTGCTTCGAGCTTGCCGTCGAGTTTGGAAAAGACGTGTCGATGCTGCTCGACGATTCCGGCGACGCCGAGCTGCGCACGCTGGAGATGATGGCGAGCGAAACTATCAAGCGCGGCTGGCAGGGCCGCGCGCTGGCGCACCACTGCCGCGCCATGTCGGCCTATCCGGAAGCCTATATGCGCGATCTCCTGAAGACCTTAAATGCCGCGGGTATTTCGATCGTCAGCAATCCGCATACCGGTCCGTTGCATGCGAAAATTCCCGAACTGCTCGCCGCCGGGATCAATGTCTGCCTCGGCCAGGACGATATTTCGGACGCTTATTATCCGTACGGCCGCAACAACATGCTCGAAGTGGCGTTCCTCGCCTCGCATCTGCTGTGGATGATGTCGCGAAGCGACATGGAGACGCTCTACGACATGATCACCGTGAATCCCGCCAAGGCGCTACACATTGCTGATTTCGCGATTGTGGTGGGAGCGCCGGCCAATCTCGTCGTACTGGATCAACCCGATATCGCCGACGCGCTCCGCTTTCACGGCCGGCCGCGCGCCGTGATCAGCCATGGCCTTTTGGTGGATTTGGATCGGGTAGCAGCACTGGCCGCGGCGGCAGGAACCGAATGACCGAGCCGGCGGCAATACGAAACCCGGCCGCGGCGGACGAAGCCGCGTGGCGAGAGCTTTGGGCTGGCTATAACGCCTTTTACGAAGCGAGCATTCCCGAGACCGTCACCGCGCGGACTTGGCAGCGGATGCTCGATCCGGCGTCGCCGATGTTCGGCCGCCTCGCAATGATCGACGGTACGGCCGTCGGCTTCAGCATCAGCCTCTTGCATGAGGGGACATGGGTCATCGCACCGGTCTGCTATCTCGAGGACCTGTTCGTCGCCCCGGGATTTCGCGGCCGCGAACTTGGCCGGCTGTTAATTCAAGACTTGGTCGAGCGCGCTCGCAGCGAAGGCTGGTCACGGCTTTACTGGCACACCCGCGCCGACAATCCGGCACGCCGGCTCTATGACGAATTTGCCAATGCGGACGACTTCATTCGCTACAAACGCGTGTTTCCGGAGAAACCCTAGACCCGTCGCGGTGATGTTAAGGCGCCTTCGCCGCGCGCTTCACTGCTTCGATGATTTCCGGATAGGCGCCGCAGCGGCAGAGATTGCCGGCAAGATAATCGCGGATATCATCGTCGCTCGGATCGGGATGGGCTTCCAGCAACTGATGCGTCATCAGCACGAAGCCCGGCGTGCAGAAGCCGCATTGAAAGGCGCCGCAATCGATGAAGGCCTGCTGCACCTTGGACAGCGTGCCGCCGGCATCGAGATGCTCGACGGTCGAAATTTTCTTGCCGTCGGCCCAGACCGCGAAATAAAGGCAGCCCGACACCGCGACGCCGTCGACCAGGACGGTGCAGCAGCCGCACAGCCCCTGGCCGCAGCTTTCGCGCGCGCCGAACAGATCGAAGCGTTGCAATAGCTCGACCATATTGCGGTGCGGCTCGATCGCGGTCGAGACCGGCTGGCCGTTGAGGGTGAAATTGATGATGCGCGCGGTCATGATTCGCTCACTCATTCCTCATCCAGCGGCCGGCCGTCTTTGGCGCGCAAGGCGCGCAGCACCGCCTCGGCGGTGATCGGCAATTCCATGATGCGGACGCCGACGGCATCGTGGATCGCATTGGCGATGGCGGGCGACACGCCGAACGTTCCGGATTCGCCCAGACCCTTGGCGCCGAACGGCCCGGTATGTTGTTCGGCGGTGACGAGTTCATTCTCCATTGGCGGAATGTCGCCGATGCCGGGAATTTTGTAATCGGCGAGCGACGCATTGGTGACCTGGCCGCCGTCGAGATGCATCGCCTCCGACAGCGTGAAGCCGAGCTGCATAACAGCGGCGCCGGAAAGCTGCGCGCGCGCCACGCCGGGATTGATCGGCTTGCCGCAATCGGCGGCGTTGACAAGCCGCAAGATGCGCACCTGCCCGGTCTCGGTATCGACCTCGATCTCGACACCCGAGCCGCCGACCATCCAGAACGGCGTGACATTGTCCGATTGGCCGGTCTGCGGATCCGGCGGTTTGTAGCTCGGAACAAAACTCGCGGTGCCGATGGCGTTGCCGGCCTGCATGCCATAGCGTTTCTTGAAGATTTCCTCCGGCGGATAATTGGTGCCTTTGGGCAGTCCGGCCTCAGCCGCAAGCGCGCGCAGCTTTACGAGGGCGTCTTCGGCCGCGAGCCGCACCGCATTGCCCATGTGATAGAGCGAGCGCGAGCCGAGCGTGCCCATGTCGTAGGGCGTCACGTCGGTATCGGAGTGAACGACCCGCACCCTTTCGGCCTCGATGCCGAGCACCTCGCCGACGATGAGCGCGAAGGCGGTGTCGGAACCCTGCCCCATGTCGACGGTGCCGGTGTAGAGCGTGGCGCTGCCGTCGGCGGAAATGTTCACGATCGCCACCGAGGTGGTGGGTGAGATCACGGCTTTCAGACCGATGGCAATGCCGCGGCCGCGCCGCACGGTTCCGGAGCCGCGCTCGAACGGCTTGTCCCAGCCCATTCGCGCCACCAGCGAATCGAACACCTCGGTGATGGCGGCATCATGCAGCACGGTGCCGCTCGCGTGCGGCCGTCCGTTACGCAAAAGATTCTTGCGCCGAAATTGCACCGGATCGATGCCGAGCTCGCGGGCAATCAAATCGGTGTGGGACTCGAAGGCCCATACCAATTGCGGCACGCCGAAACCGCGCAGCGCGCCGGCCGGCGTCCGGTTGGTGTAAATCTCGTAGGAATCGATACTGATATTGTCGATGTCGTAGGGGCCCGCCGCGGTGAAACCGGATTTTTGCGCGACGCGCGGACCAATATCCGCGTAGGCGCCGCCGTTCCAATGCACCTGGCAGGTGCGCGCGACGATGCGGCCATCCTTGGCGACGCCGCTTTTGATGCGGAACGTCGTCGGATGTTTGGTGATCATGTAGAACTGTTCTTCCATCGTCAGCGCGATCTTGACCGGCCGGCGCACCATCATCGCCAGCGCCGCCACAAGAGCTTCGAGCTTGATGTAGAGCTTGCCGCCAAAACCGCCGCCGAGAAACGGCACCTTCACCCGCACGCGATTTTCCGGCCAGCCGAACAGCCGCGCGATTTCGATGCGCACGAAAGAGGGCGACTGGTTCGCGGTGTAGATGGTGAGAGAGTTTTCACCAGGCTCGGCGACCGAGACGAACGGCTCGAACGCCAAATGCAAACATTGTTGCGTCTTGAAGGTGTGCTCGAAAACACGATCAGCGCCCGCGAACGCCGCCTCGGCATCGCCGCGCCGCAAATGATAATCGAGCGCGATATTGGTGTTGCCGCGGCCTTTGAGATGTTTCAGATCGGCGAAAGTGCCGGCCGGGCGCAAGACGTCGTGGACGAGAATATCGGGCTGCATCGCCTCGACCTCGTCGTAGACCGCCGGCAGTTCGTCATATTCGGCCGAGATCAATTGCACGGCCTGGTCGGCGATATGCGGATCGGCGGCGAGCACGACCGCGACCGGTTCGCCGACATGGCGCACTTTATCGAGTGCCAGGATTGGCTGATCGTGGAACGCCGGACCGTAATAGGGCTCCGGAATCAGTTTTTGGATATCGGCGCCGGTGAAGACTCCGTAGACGCCCGCAAGCTCCTTCGCCGCCTTCGTATCGATACTGCGGATCCGGCCGTGCGGCACGGTGGAGCGAAACACTTTGCCGTACAGCATGCCGGGCAGACGCAAGTGATGCGTATAGTCGGTGCGCCCGGTAACCTTGGCGCGCACTTCGAGCCGCGGAATAGATCGGCCGACCTGGTTCATCGCGGCACCGCGCTTTCGTTCAAGGCCTGCCGGACGGCGCGGCGCAGATAAACCCGCAGCAATTCGCGCTTATAGGCGGCGGAGCCATGGGCGTCGGCGAGGATCGATGCCTCGGCGACGGCCGCTTCGCCGGCCCGCGTCAGGACTGCATCGTCGGGCGCCGCGCCTTGCAGGACTTTCTCCGCTGCCGTCATGCGCGTCATCTTTTCCGTTGCGGCGCTGACCACGACTATGGGGTCGCGCAGCACGCCGTCCTCGACCGCGAACGTCACCGCGACGCCAAGCGCCGGCCAATCGTCGGCCGATCGCGAGGTGACTTTGATGTAAGCCGCTTTCCGCGCGCCGGGCGGGGGCACCGTCACCGCGGTAATCAGTTCGTTCTTCTCCAGCACGGTTTCGTAATAGCCGGCATAGAGCCGGTCGAGCGGCAGTTCGCGGCTCGCCGTTGGACCGCTGATGCTTATGCGGGCACGAAGGGCCACGAGCACCGGCGGCAGGTCCATGTGCGGATCGCCGTGCGCCAGCGCACCCCCGACGCGAGCGACATTGCGCACGCGCGGATTGGATAGTTTGCGCATCGCGCGAGCAAGGACCGGCAGGCGGGCGGCGACGGCCGCATCATGTTCGACTTCGCTTAAGGTCGCCATGGCGCCGATACGCAGCTCGCCTTTGTCCGTCAGCGCTATCTGCGCATAGTCGCGCTCGATGCGGTGCAGGCAAACAAGCTTGGTCGGCTGGAACACGCCGCTCTTCATCATCAGCATCAGCGCGGTACCGCCGGAGACGGCGCGGATCGTCGGCTCCTGCGGATCGAGCAGCGCTATCGCCTCCGCGAGCGAAGCGGGCTCCACCATGTCGAACGGAATCATCGGGTACTTGCCACTCTCGGTCTTGTCACGCCGGACTGTTGTTTTTCGCGCATGCGTTATTTCTCATTGCTGGGTCCACAATCGCGACGCGGCCAGATCCAGTTCCACGGCCAGACCATGGCCGCAGCCGGACTTGCTTGGCAAGGAGGCCTTCGGGTGACGGCGACGGTTTTGAGGTTCGCGGCCGCGAAGTCGCGGCAGTTCTCCGCCTTGCAGAATCTGACGTTGCGGGCCCTGATCCCGCCAGCTCTATTGCAAGTACCGGACGCGCAGTAACCGGCGGTATCCGGGTTGACCCATCGGGCGGCAACAGGCGTCGATTCGGCCGCGCTAACAGCAAGCGCGGCGACGATGAGTACCGGAAAAGGGCGTTTCTTCGACATTCTCGTCTTCGTGGGCGAAGCGGGCCAAGTTTAATCACAGGAGGGCGCGCCGCGTCGAGACCCGAGGCACGGCCGCTAAAAGCGGCGGCCGAGCTTCGGGCCTTCGCGCAGCGCACTCCGGCAGGCAAAACCCCAACCGGGCTTTTCAGATATTGTATCGAGCCGCAACAGGCGTTGCGCCTCACCCGATTACCTCGCCGACGCTGGAGAGCGCCCGATGACCCATCATTGTTTCGCGGTAAACATCAACACCAGGCCGCTTCGGATAAGCGAAACCGTATAGGTGCCGCCGCCATCGGCGACTTCCCAGCCTTCACTAAGGACGAACATGGAGCCGTGCGTGTCGGTATCGTGCATTCGCTTCAGTTGAGTCTTTTGCAGGCCTGGAAGCTTAGCTACGCATTCATCGATCTTCTGGGCCATCGTCATATGCCGAGACAGGGTTTCCGGGCCCATCACTCCGGGCTCGCTATATTTGCATTGCACGTATTGCTCGCCGATCGTGCATTGCATGTCCGGGAACGACTGCTTGCTGGTCCAGAGAATTTGGTTTGAATTAGTTCGTGCGGCGCGCTCACCGCTAAATCCAGATGCTCGATCGGCAAAATACTGAGCAAAGATCGCGCAAAAGCCCGCGTCCTCGCTATGCGCCGGTTCGACAGCTTGCACAAATAGAAACAATAATACGGTCAATCCAAGCGATGGGATCTTTGCCATCACGCCCCTCACGGCACGATCCCGAAACGCCGACACCGGTTTTCCGGAAGATCATGCTCGAACAAAAACCCTGGAGTCAGATTCCGATTCAGTCAGAACCGAAGTGCCTCCGCCCCCGAGTCATGATTATGCAACCACAGCGTTATGGCAAGGGATGGCGAGCGCGAGGCTCGGCGTCAGCCTGGCGCCGGCAGGAGGTTTGTCGGCAGGTCGAGGCTGGGTTCGGCGGACGAGCCGTAGCGGTCCCAGGCCCATTCATGGCCGTAATAAACAAAGGGACCGACCACAAAGCCGAAGGCCGCGAGCCCGACCGCCGTGGGCAGATCACCAACCACGACATAGAGCGTGGTGAAGTCCATCGCCGTAGCGATGACTCGAAAGGTCACCGTCTTGGCCAAGGCCCGACTGATCGTAAAGCCTGCCAGTTCGACCTTGCCTTCGGCGGACGGGCCAAAGTAATTCCAGCCGGTTTCGTGGGCGAGATAGAGCAACGGAGCGACGACGAAACCGAAGGCCGACAGGCCCGCCGACGTACCGAGTTCGCCGATCACCACGTAATTCGAGGTGAAGTCGAGCGTCGTGACGATGAGCCTAAAGGTGATGGTCTTAATCAGCGCCTGTTTGATCGCGAGCTTGGCAGGAATGGCGAGTGGCAGCTTGACCCCCGGCCCGCCCCGCGGGGACGCCTCAGGGTCTACTGCCGCAGCGGAGGTTGAACTGAAGAGCGGCTGCAAAGTCCGGCGTAGCGTGGGCAAAACCTTCGGAGCGTATTTGGGCGCCAGCATGGCGGCGCCGCCAAGCACGATGCCGGGGATCAGAGCGAACTCGAACAAGGCCGCACCCGCGGCGACCACCCCAAGGGTCGCGGCCGCGACAACGAAATCCTGCGTGGGCCCCGCGGCGCTGCCGGCACGGCGCGAGGCCGGATCGGCCGGCTTGGACTTAGGTTTGGCATCGGCTTTGTGTTTCGGCACGGCGGCATCCCGTCTCTACCAGTATTATGGCAGATTGCGCGTAGTCCGATGAACAACGCATGACGCAATCCGCCGCACCGGTGGGGCGGTGCCTGAATGATGCTTCGCTGACATCAAGGCGGCGGCGAGAATTGGCCGTTCAGGCTTGGCGCGGGCTCATACACCAAGCCCCGCCGACCACCATGAGCGCGAGTACCCCCGGTACGATGGCGAGCCAGAAGCTGGCGGCGGCCACGGCCGCAGTCGCCGCCCAGCCGATCGATGAAAAAGCCTCGGCGAAGGTCGCCACGCGCGAGGACACTTGGCGACGGCGAAATTGACTGCGCTTGGCCTGACTGCGGAACCAGAGCTGGATCGCTGTCGCCGCCATGGCGGCGATACCGATCGCCACGACGGTCACGAGCGCGTGCCATGGCGATGCGATGGCGAGAACCGCAACGAGCGGTGCAAAGACCACGGCAATTACCCCCAGCACCGCTTCGATCTTCGCCCGCACGATGAAGCGCTGCGGTACCGGCGCCGAGGCAACGAGGTCGGGCGCATCCTCACCGGAAATCGCAAGCCAGGCGAGCCCGCCGGCAAGCTGACCTGCCGCCATGACCAGCACCGGCACAAGGAGCTGATAAGCGCCCGCGTGGCCGCCATGCGACCCGACTTCGGCGTTATCGAAGCTGCGCCACAACAGGACGGCCGGCGGAATGAGATAGAGCATCTGCATCAGCGTTTGCGACACCAGCCACGGATCGCGGCGCAGAAGCGTCCATTCTTTGCGGCGAAGCGCTTGCCGCGGCGATGTCGGCCGAAAGCCTCCTGTTTGCCGACCCCTCGCGGCCACAGCGTTGCCGACGCCCATGGCCGCAATGGCATATTGGCCAAAGCGCGGCGCGACCGCGGCGATCGTTACGGCAAGAACGGCCAAGCTCGCGGCCAGCACACCCGCAAGCGCCTGGACATCTCCCATCGCAGCGCGCGCCGGCCACCAAACGACGCTGCTTATGGTGGGCGCCAGCGCCAACAGGGTTGGCGATTGCAGGAGCGACGCGCGCGACAGCGTCCCGAACGATAGGATCGCCGCCACCTGGAGACCGATGACGAAGGCGGCGCCAATGACCGCAGCGACGACCTGAGCCACGAGCCGCGTGCGCTTCGCGCCCAGCGTGCGGAACAGCGCCACGGTGAGCGCAACCGCCAAAGCAGTCGCGGCAGCGCCCATGGCGACGATCAACCCGTATGCGCCGAGCCAACGCCAGCCACCACGCGCGATCAGAATGTCGATGAACGGCGCCGCCAGCGGCAATGCCATCATCGCTATCGACAGCGCCACCGTGGCGATGCGAACCGCAAAGACTTTCTCCACCGGGGCCGGCGACGACAAGATGAGATCGAGATCGGAGCGCGAATAAAAGGCCCGCGTCATCGATTCCATAGCCTGCGAAACCATCAGCAGCCATGACAGCATGATCGTGGAGGTGATCGCCAGCAGCGTCGGTTTGTCCGGCTGCGCACCCGCATATGGGCCGACCACCCAGGTGGCGACGAAATGCATGAAGATCACGAAAACCGTGATGGCGATGACAACGCGGCGCAAGCGCTCGCGCCGGCCGCCGGTCATCATCGCGAGCCAGTCGCGCCAGGCAAGCCGCGTCTCATGCCGGGCAAACCATAACGCGCTGCCGGGCGCAGACGTCATGCCGCTTCGGCCTCGACGGCGACCAGCGCGAGGAAAGTGTCTTCGAGGCTCGCGTCACTGTTCGCCTCGCCCGTCTTGCCGGCATTGCGGTCGACACTCTTGCCGACCTTGCGCCGCAGCTCCTCGAGCGTGCCCTCGGCGATAAGCCTGCCGTGGGCAATGACGCCGATGCGATCCGCCATCCGTTCGGCGACTTCCAGAATATGCGTGGTCATGATGATGGTGCCGCCCGAGCGCACCCGTTCGCGCAAAACGCTTTTGACCTGGCGCGCCGAACCGGCGTCGAGACCGGTGAGCGGCTCATCGAGAATGATCAGCCGCGGCTCGTGGATCAGCGCGCCGGCCAGCGCCACCTTCTGGCGCATGCCTTTGGAAAATCCTTCGCAGCGTTCGTGGGCATGCGGCAAGAGATCGAGCCAGTGCAACAGCTCGCGCGCCCGCGGCTCGGCGAGCTCCGGCGCGATATCCCACAACCCGGCGACAAATTCGAGATATTCCAGCGGTGTGAGCTTGTCGTAGATCATCGGCTCGTCGGAAATCCACGCCATTACATTTTTGGCGGCTTCGGGCTCGAGGAGCGCATCGATGCCGGTGACGCGGATGGTGCCGGCGTCGGGCCGCAGCAACCCCGCAATCATGCGCAGCGTCGTCGTTTTGCCGGCGCCGTTCGGGCCGAGCAGCGCATAAAACTCGCCGGCGCGGACATTGAGATCGAGGCCGTTGACCGCGGGCCGGTCGAACCGCTTGACGAGGCCGCACACCTCGAGAGCGAACGGCACGGGAGGCGAAAAAGCTTGCATGATGGGCCCCGAATGACTGGCCGGGGCACCCTAGGCGACAGAGGTTTCGGGGCCGTGAATCCGTTGCGCCGAATTTAACAGCCGGCAGCCGCGCGATTTTTCAGCCACCCGCGTTATAGGCGGCGAGCGCCGCCATGTTGACGAGCTGCGCATCGTTGGCCGACAGCGGCACGATCTGCACCGAGCGGTCGAGCCCGACCAGCATCGGACCGATCACATTGGCGCCGCCGAGTTCCATCAGCATTTTCGTGGAGATCGAGGCCGAGTGGAACGCCGGCATGATCAACACGTTGGCGGGTCCGGAGAGGCGGCAGAACGGATAGACCTCGCGCAATTCCATATTCAGCGCCACGTCGGCCGCCATGTCGCCGTCGAATTCGAAATCGACGCGCTTCTGCTCGAGGAGCCGCACCGCCTCCTGCACGCGCGTCGAGCGCTCGCCCGGCGGATGGCCGAAGGTCGAGAACGCAAGCAGCGCCACGCGCGGCACGTATCCAAACGCGCGCGCCACGCGCGCCGCTTCGATCGCGATCTCGGCCAGGTCATTGGCGCCGGGCATTTCGGTGACCGCCGTATCGGCCACCAGCACGGTGCGCCCGCGCGCCAGCACCAACGAAATGCCCATGACGCGGTGGCCGGGTTTCGGGTCGATGCAGCGCCGCACATCCTCGAGCGCGACGGAAAAATTACGCGTGACGCCGGTGACCATGGCGTCGGCGTCGCCGAGCGCGACCATGCAGGCGGCGAAGTGATTGCGGTCCTGGTTGACCAGGCGCTGACAGTCGCGTTGCAGAAAGCCCTGGCGCTGGAGCCGCTCGTACAGATAGGCCGCATAGGCCGCATTGCGCGACGACATCGCCGCGTTGATGATTTCGATATTGCCGCCGAGTTCGACGCCGAGCGCCTGCGCGGTCTCGCGCACCCGGCTTTCGCGGCCGACCAGAAGCGCCGAGCCCAATCCCTGGTGCACGAAGGCCGCCGCCGCACGGATGACCTGTTCCTCTTCGCCTTCGGCGAAGACGACGCGATGCGGCCGCCGCTGCAGCTTCTCGTAGACGCCCTGCAACACGCCGGCGATCGGATCGAGACGGCGGCGCAATTGGTGCCGGTAGGCCTCCATGTCGGCAATCGGCTTGCGCGCGACGCCTGTCTCCATAGCGGCTTTCGCCACGGCGGGCGGAATGTCGGAGATCAGCCGCGGATCGAACGGCACCGGAATGATGTAATCGGGCCCGTATTTCGGGCGGGCGCCGTAGGCCGCGGCGACCTCGTCGGGAACGTCTTCGCGCGCCAGCGCCGCGAGTGCGCGAGCCGCCGCAATCTTCATCTCCATGTTGATCGTGGTGGCGCGGACATCGAGCGCGCCGCGGAAAATATAGGGAAAGCCGAGCACATTGTTGATCTGGTTCGGATAGTCGGAGCGGCCGGTTGCCATGATGGCGTCCGCGCGCACTTCGGCGACCTCGTCGACGGTGATTTCCGGATCGGGATTGGCCATGGCGAAGATGATCGGCTTGTCCGCCATCGACCTGACCATGGCCTGTGTCATCGCGCCTTTGGCCGATAGACCAAAGAAGACGTCCGCGCCGGCCAGCGCCTCGGCAAGCGTGCGGGCTTTGGTCTTCACCGCGAAACCGGACTTCCACTGGTTCATGCCGTCGGTGCGGCCCTCGTAGATGACGCCCTTGGTGTCGCACAAGATCAGGTTCTCGTGCCGGAAACCGATCGCCTTGAGCAATTCGAGACAGGCAATGCCGGCAGCGCCGGCGCCGTTACAGACCAGTTTGGTTTTTGCAATTTCGCGGCCGGTGAGTTCGAGCGCGTTGATCAGTCCCGCTGCCGCAATGATGGCGGTGCCGTGCTGGTCGTCATGGAACACCGGGATATCGAGCAGTTCACGCAACCGCTGCTCGATGATGAAACACTCCGGGGCCTTGATGTCTTCGAGATTGATGCCGCCCCAGCCCTTGCCGAGAAATTTGACGCAATTGATGAACTCGTCCGGGTCTTCGGTCGAGACTTCGAGATCGATGGAATCGATATCGGCGAAGCGCTTGAACAGCACCGCCTTGCCTTCCATCACCGGCTTTGCCGCGAGCGCGCCGCGATTGCCGAGACCCAAGATGGCGGTGCCGTTGGTGATCACCGCGACGAAATTGCCCTTGGTGGTGTACTCGTAGGCAAGTGACTCGTCCTTGGCGATGGCGAGCACCGGGACTGCGACGCCGGGCGAGTACGCCAGCGACAGGTCGCGCTGGGTCGCCATCGGCTTGGTGGCGACGACTTCAAGCTTTCCGGGGCGGCCTTGGCTGTGAAACAGCAGGGCTTCTTGGTCGGTAAAGGTCGGCCGATGAGATGGGCCGCCGTCTTTGGAAGCCATGTCGATTACCTGCTGGTATTGCCGGGGCGGGGTATGGGGGGTCGCGTCGCGCGGGCCACGGAACTGTAGCGAAGTCGGCTGCCTGTACTCAAGAGAGCGCCGGCCCGGGTGCGGCCTATGGCCCGGCCCATGGCGGTAAGGCCGCACCGGCGCGCCGCATTGAACAAGCAGGCCAGGGAGGGTAATGGCTCCTCAATGACAGCCCATCCGTCCACTCACCTGCTGCCCATCCTCAGCGCGGCGTCCTTATGATCAGATTCCTGTTGCGGTTTGTCGGCCTATGCCTGTTGGCGACGGCGTTCGTGTTCTTTGTCTATGACGGGACCAAATCGATCGCCAACCACCAACTGCTCTACACCAAGGTCGATGACGTTTGGGCCATCGTCGACCAGACCAGCCTTAATCTCGTCCAAGGTTGGCTGAAGCAGAAGTTTGCCTGGGCCTGGGACCCCTATCTGCAGAAGGCTTTCGACCTGCCGGGCTGGGTGGTTATCGGCGTCGTGGCGACAATCTTGATCCTGCTCGGTCGCAAGAAGAGGCCGCTGATCGGCTACGCGCGCGACTGAAACCGTCTATAGATTAGCAGCTTGCCGCCTGCGGAGAGAGATCGATCGTGCGACGCTTCGTCGTGCCCTTGGCCATCGCCGCCGCCGTGTTGGTGCTTGTCCCCTACGTCGTTGCGCCTTTTTATCGCTTCGTCGAGCCGGTTTCGACGCCGATGCTATGGCGCTTTGCCGTGGGTGCGCGGGTCGTGCGCGATGTCGTGCCGCTCAGCGACATTTCGCCGGCGTTACCGCTCGCCGTGATCGTCGCCGAGGATGGCAGCTTTTGCCGCAATCCCGGCATCGACCTCGGCGCCATGCGGGAGGCCTTGCGTCAATCGGGAGAAGATCCCGGCGAATCCCGTGGCGCCTCGACGATCACCCAGCAGACCGCGAAGAACCTCTTCCTCTGGCAGGGCCGCAGCTTCATCCGCAAGGCGCTCGAAATTCCGCTGGCGCTGTGGCTGAACCTGGTGCTGCCGAAACGGCGCATCCTGGAGATTTATCTCAACATCGTCCAATGGGGTCCCAACGGCGAGTTCGGCGCCGAAGCCGGTTCCCGCTGGGCATTCGGCAAGTCAGCTCACGATCTCAACACCCACGAGGCGACGGAACTCGCCGCAATCCTGCCCAACCCGGTTCGCCGCAGCGCCCGCACTCCGGGGCTTATCGTCCGCAGGCTTGCCGGGATTTATGAGCGCCGGGCGGCGGAATATGGCGGGCTCGACGCGTGTATTCGCGCCCCTAGACCCTGATCCAACTAGATTAGATCAGCGACTAGGCCCTTTTAAGCATGATTTGATCCGAAAACCGGTTTCCACTTTTCGGGATCATGCCCTAGCAATTGCGCGCTTGTTCTTCTATAAGGCCGCCATTCCAAGCAAGGCTAGCCGATTTAGAGGAGAACGACCCCATGGCCGTGCCGAAACGAAAAACTTCGCCGTCGAGGCGCGGCATGCGGCGATCGGCCGACGCGCTGAAGGCGCCGACCTATGTAGAGGACAAGGATTCCGGCGAATTGCGCCGCCCGCATCATATCGACCTCAAGACCGGCATGTATCGCGGCCGTCAGGTTCTGACCAAGAAGGCGGAAGCCTAAGATCCCGGCAGCGGAAATCGTCGAGCCGCGGCAGCGGCTTTGCCCGATGGAGCCTGACGGAAGATCACGACGGAAGACTGCTGGGTGACGGAAGATTTGCGTCATGTTCTTGCTCGGCTTCCCGCTGCTTTTGGTACCCTTCGCCGTCTACAACATGATCGCGTTTTTGACGCCCGGCGTAAGCTGGACCGCGCCCGTGACGACCGTACACATGATGTCCGGTCAGGACTGGATTCTGACCTGGGAAGACTTGTTGATCGCCTTTTCGATCTTTCTGCTCTGGATCGAGATCATCAAGTCGACACGGATGGGCACGCGCAGCGTCATGGATCATATCCTCGCGATGGCGCTGTTCATCGGCATGCTGGTCGAGTTTCTATTGGTCGCGCGGGCCGGAACGTCGACCTT
Source organism: Xanthobacteraceae bacterium (assembly GCA_049282655.1). GTDB lineage: Bacteria > Pseudomonadota > Alphaproteobacteria > Rhizobiales > Xanthobacteraceae > BOG-931. The sequence goes on along the minus strand of JBAPUM010000044.1, from coordinate 174,128 downwards.
CTTCCTGTTGATGGCGATCGCGCTGGTCGACGTGCTGGCCGGCTTCATTGTCGGGATACGAAGCGCCCAGCGCCAGGTTGAATTCGAAGGCCCGGGCCAAGCCTGACCCGCTAAATTTCCGCCAATCCTGCCATTGCTAGAGCGAGCGACGCACCGAACCCCCCGGCGCCATCGGCCATTGGCCGAGCGCCCGGTAGGCCGCCACGGCCTGCGCGGGCTCGGCGCGGCGGCGCGTGCGTGTCTGCGGCGCCTGAACCGCCATGGCGATGAGATGGGCGAGAAAATCCGCATTGGCCCGCCCGCTCGGCCGAAGCACGCTGTCGTGGGCGCGCGGCGTTGTGAGGACGAGGGCGTTGCGCAACGGGGCATCTCCTGTCCCGAAATGGGACGATCGGGCTCTTCCACCCAGGAGATCGCAAGCGGCGTGCCGCGCCTGCGCATAATCCGCGGGCCCGGCTTTCCGAATTATTTAAAGTCTGCCGCTAGCTTGACGCCGAACCACTCCGTTATCGGCTTTGCGGACCCCAATCGTCCGCCAAAAGGCCGATCCGTGGCTGCCATGAGGCGACTGTGACCGAAAGCGGCCCGCGTAACGCCCTCCCGTCCGCCGCCGCGATCCGGCCCGGCCAAGCCGGCACACCGCCATCCCCTCGTCCCTTGGCTCTGCCCTTACCCCCGCCCTTGGCCCCGCCCGATACGGCGCAGATCATCGCTTCGGTCGGCGAAGTCGCTTACGATTGGTGCATCGGCACCGATGCGCTGGCGTGGAGTACCAATGCGGCCGACGTCTTGCTGATCCCGGACGTCGCAGCAATCTCGAGCGGGCGGGCTTACGCGCAGATCCTCGATGCCGACAATGCGCAAGCGCGCTTTGACGTCGTCACGCAATCGGACAGACGCGACGACGGTCAGGGGGTCGCCTACCAGATCCAATATGGCGTCCGGCCCGACCCCGCTTCGGCAACGCGACTTTGGGTCGAAGACACCGGCCGCTGGTTTGCCGGCCCGGACGGCAGCCCGCTGCGCGCTCACGGCGTGCTCCGCGTCATCAATGAACGCTACGAGCACGAGCGCCGGCTCAGTTTTCTCGCCCGCTGCGACGGCTTGACCGGTGAGTTCAACCGTCATCGCCTGACCGAGGTCCTGGAAGATACGCTCGACGAAGCGCTGCGTTTCCGGTCGTCCTGCGGATTTCTGCTGGTCGCGATCGATAATCTCGCCCGCATCAATGAGTCCTTCGGCTTCGACATCGCCGACCAGGTAATCGGCGCCGTTGCCAAGCGGTTGCGCAGCCGGATGCGCGGCAAGGACACGCTGGGCCGCTTCTCCGGCAACAAATTTGGCCTTGTGCTACGCGATTGCACGCCGGACGACATGGCCATCGCCGCCGAGCGGCTTTTGATCGGCATCCGCGACGAGATGGTAGCGACAGAAGCAGGGCCGATTGCGGTCACGGTGACCATCGGCGGCGTGACCGCGCCGCGCCATGCACGCAGCGTCGCCGAGGTGCTCGGCCGCGCTCAGGAAAGCCTCGACGGCGCCAAATCGAGACGCCGCGGTTCGTTTGCGGCCTATCGGCCCAATATCGAGCGCGAGGCCATGCGCCGGGAGAACGTGCGCGCAACCGACGAGATCGTCGCAGCGCTTAACGAGCGGCGCATATTCCTTGCCTATGAGACCGTGGCTTCGGCGACGGACCGGCGGCCAGCGTTCTACGAATGCCTGATGCGGATCCGCCGTACCGACGGCAGCTTGATTGCAGCCAACGACATCATCCCGGTCGCGGAGCGGTTGGGGCTTGTTCGCTTGCTCGATTTCCGCGTGCTCGAACTGGTCGTCGATGAAATGATTTCCACCCCGACGCTGCAGGCCAGCTTCAACGTTTCGCCGGCCTCGACCACGGACCCGGATTGGTGGGCCGGTTTGGGCTCGCTGTTGCGCAGCCATGCCGGCGTCGCCGAGCGGCTGATCGTCGAAATCACCGAAAGCGCGGCGATCCACGACATCGACGAGACCCGCGGCTTCGTGGCGCGGGTCAAGGATCTCGGCTGCCGCATCGCCATCGACGATTTCGGCGCCGGCTACACCTCGTTCCGCAATCTGCGCAAGCTCGGCGTCGATATCGTCAAGATCGACGGCGCCTTCGTTCAGCACATCATGCGCTCGGAAGACGATCGCGCCTTCGTGCGCACACTCATCGATCTCGCCAAACGCTTGAAGCTTAAAACCGTCGCCGAATGGGTGCAGGACGATCAGGCCGCGTCGACCTTGCAGGCCTGGGGCTGCGATTATCTGCAGGGCGCACTTGTGGGCCTTGCCGCGACCGAGCGGCCGTGGATCGCAAATCTCGCCAAAGCCATATGAACTGCTCGATCTGAGCTATTCGCCGTGAGCTATTCGCCGCTCGGGCCTTTTTCGGCGAGGCGGTCGACTTTGAGCTTCATCTCGTCAAGCTGCCGCTTGAGATCGTCGATGTCGCCGGTTTTCGTCGGCTGCTTTTCCAATTCCGCGGCCGTATCGGCAGCATTCTGGCTCTCGCGCCGCGCGAACGGCGCGAACATCGCAAAGGCGCGTTCGAACATATCCATGTTCCGGCGCACGTGCTCCTCGAGCGACGTGAAGGCGCCGACCCCGAACGCTTGCGCGACTTGATTACGAAACTTCTCCTGCTCGCGCGTCAGCGACTCGATGGAGACTTCAAGGTAGCGCGGCACCAGCATCTGCATGCTGTCGCCATAGAAACGGATCAACTGGCGCAGGAAGGCAATCGGCAGCAGATTCTGACCGCCTTCCTTATTCTCCTGCTCGAAAATGATCTGGGTGAGCACCGACCGCGTGATCTCTTCACCGGTCTTGGCGTCGAAGACGACGAAATCCTCACCGTTCTTGACCATGCCGGCGAGGTCTTCGAGCGTGACGTAAGTGCTGGTCCCGGTGTTATAGAGCCGCCGGTTCGCGTATTTCTTGATCGTGACCGGTTCGGCGGTCTTGGTCACGGGTGCGGTGGCGGGTGGTGTCATGGGTGCAGACATCGGTTCAGGCATATTCCAGCCATTGTGCAAAAATGTTTCAGCCCGGCGCCCGGCGAACGCGTCTGCCATCAAAATAGGCGGTTTCCCCAGACACGGCTACCGTTTTGTTGGGCCCGAGCCGCGACAAGGCTAACAAGCTCACATAGCTGCGATGCGGCCGGTTTACGGCCCTTTCCGCCTTGTCGAGGGCCGGTCACGACCTTATGACATATATCAACCCACTAAGCGGCTCGCCGCCCCATAAATAACCCACCAGACCTGCCTGTTAGCCCGGAAGGAAATCACCATGAAAGACGATGTCGTCATTGTCAGCGCGACGCGCACGCCGGTTGGAGCATTCAACGGCGTCTTCGCAACCTTGCCCGCCCATGAGCTCGGCAAAACGGCGATCAAAGGCGCGCTCGACCGCGCCGGCGTCGAAGCGCCGCGGGTCTCCGAAGTCATTATGGGTCAGATTCTCACGGCCGGGCAGGGTCAGAACCCGGCCCGCCAGGCCTCGATCGCGGCCGGCGTTCCGGTGGAAACCCCGGCCTGGGCGGTCAACATGCTGTGCGGCTCGGGCTTGCGTTCGGTCGCGCTCGGCTATCAGGCCATCCTCAATGGCGACAGCGAGATCGTGGTCGCCGGTGGCCAGGAATCCATGAGCGTGGCGCCGCACTGCGCCTATCTGCGCAGCGGCGTGAAGATGGGCAATTTCGAAATGATCGACACGATGATCAAGGACGGCTTGTGGGACGCCTTCAACGGCTACCACATGGGCAACACCGCCGAGAATGTCGCGCGGCAGTGGCAGATCACCCGTCAGCAACAGGATGCCTTCGCGGTGGCGTCGCAAAACAAGGCGGAAGCCGCGCAGAAGGCCGGTAAGTTCAAAGACGAGATCACGCCGGTAACCGTGAAGAGCCGCAAGGGCGATGTCGTGGTCGATACCGACGAATATCCGAAGCACGGCACCACCCTGGAATCGATCGGCAAATTGCGGGCGGCCTTCGACAAGGACGGCACCGTCACGGCGGGCAATGCCTCAGGCATCAACGATGGCGCCGCGGCCGTCGTTTTGATGACGGCGAGCGAAGCGGCGAAGCTCGGCAAGACGCCGCTGGCGCGGATCGTGTCCTGGGCCCAGGCCGGCGTCGATCCGAAGATCATGGGTTCGGGCCCGATCCCGGCCTCGCGCGCGGCGCTGAAAAAGGCCGGTTGGAATGTCGGCGACCTCGACCTCATCGAGGCCAACGAGGCCTTCGCGGCGCAGGCTTGCGCGGTGAACAAGGACCTCGGCTGGGATACCGGCAAGGTCAATGTCAACGGCGGCGCCATCGCCATCGGACATCCGATCGGCGCCTCCGGCACCCGCGTGCTGGTGACGCTGCTCTACGAGATGCAAAAGCGTGACGCGAAAAAAGGTCTCGCCACGCTGTGCATCGGCGGCGGCATGGGCATCGCGATGTGCCTGGAACGCTAAGCAGCAACAACGGCGCGTTGACGTAGATCATGGCCGGGCATAGCCGTACGTAGTACGGGATCGCTATGCTCGCCTGTGCCTCGGCCATGCACGTCTTTAAGGTGGGTGGAAAATAAGACGTGATGCTCGCCACCAAGCGGGCGGACGTAACAGGACATAGGGAGGAGACCATGCCCCGCGTTGCATTGGTTACTGGGGGTACGCGCGGTATCGGCGCGGCTATCTGCAAGGCGCTCAAAGCGGCCGGCTACACCGTCGCCGCCACTTACGGCGGCAACGACGAAGCGGCGCAGAAATTCAAGGCCGAAACCGGCGTCAACGTCTACAAATGGGATGTCTCGTCGTTCGAAGCTTGCGCCAATGGCGTCAAGCAGGTGATGGCCGATCTCGGCCCGATCGACGTGTTGGTCAACAATGCGGGCATCACCCGCGACGCCCAATTGCACCGCATGAAACCCGAGCAATGGTCCGAGGTGATCAACACCAATCTGGGCTCGCTGTTCAACATGTGCCGGCAGGTGATCGAAGGCATGCGCGAGCGCAAGTTCGGCCGCATCATCAATATTTCTTCGATCAACGGCCAGAAGGGGCAATTCGGCCAGACCAATTATTCGGCCGCCAAAGCCGGCGAGATCGGCTTCACCAAGGCGCTGGCGCAAGAAGGCGCCCGTGCCGGCATCACGGTGAATGCAATTTGCCCCGGCTATATCGCGACCGACATGGTCAAGGCCATGTCGCAGGAAGTGCTGCAAAAGAGCGTGCTGCCGCTGATCCCGATCGGACGGCTCGGCGAGCCCGAGGAAGTCGCACGCTGCGTCGTGTTCCTCGCGTCGGACGATGCCGGGCTGATCACCGGTTCGACCCTGACCGCAAACGGCGGGCAGTATTTCGCCTGACGCCGGACTTCGCGTAATTATATATCCGCGGGACTGAGTTTGATCGGCGGCGGATTATGGCGTTGCGATCCCCATCGCTTATCGAGCGGCGCGGCGACCAGATGTTGCCGGGGCTCGACGCTATGGAAATCGAGCGGGTTCGCCGCTTTGGCGAATGCCGCTCCTTCGCCAAAGGCACGGCGCTCTACACGATCGGCCAAGTCGCCCCCGGGCTGATGGTGATCCTTGCCGGCCAGGTCGAGGTCACCCACGTCGACAAGTCCGGCCAGCGCACCGCGCTCGTGACGCATGGGCCCGGCCACTTCTTGGGCGAGCTGGCGCAATTGGCCGGCCGCCCGGCTTTGGCGGACGCTACCGCGCAGGAGGCGGTGCGAGCCTTGATCATTCCGCCCGACCGGCTTCGCGCCTTGCTGATTGCGGAGGCCGAGCTCGGCGAGCGGATCATGCGTGCGCTGATCCTGCGCCGGATGGGCCTTCTCGAGAGCGGCTCTGGCGGGCCGATCATCGTCGGCCGTGCCGACAACGGCGATGTGCTGCGGCTTGAAAGTTTTCTCCGCCGCAACGGTCATCCGCATCAATTGCTGAACCCCGAGATCGACGCCGAGGCGAGAGCGCTCATCGAACGCTTCCATGTCGATCCGGGACAAATGCCGATCGTGCTTTGCCCCGGCGGCCAGCTGTTGCGCAATCCCGGCGAAGATGAGCTTGCACGCTGTATCGGCCTCGTCGGACCGATCGATCCTGATCTCGTCTATGACGTTGCGGTGGTCGGCGCCGGGCCGGCGGGCCTGGCGACGGGCGTCTACGCCGCATCGGAGGGGCTGTCTGTCCTGGTGCTCGATAGCCGCGCCTTTGGCGGCCAGGCCGGCGCGTCGGCGCGGATCGAGAATTATCTCGGCTTCCCAACCGGGATCACCGGCATCGCCTTGATGGCACGCGCCTACAATCAGGCGCGGAAGTTCGGCGTCGAAATGGCCATCCCCGACCAGGTGACCGGGCTGAGTTCGCCCGACGACGGCGAGCGGTTTGTGCTGCAATTGCATAATGGCGAACGCGTAACTGCGCGCTCGGTGGTGATCGCGAGCGGCGCCCGCTATCGCCGGCTCGGCGTGACAAATCTGGACGCATTCGAGAGCTCGAGCGTCCACTATTGGGCATCGCCGCTGGAAGCGCGACTATGCGCTGAGCAGGAAGTCGCTTTGGTCGGAGCCGGCAATTCGGCGGGCCAGGGCGCGGTCTATCTCGCGGGCCAGGGTGCGAAGGTCAAAATGATCGTCCGCGGCGCTGACCTGGGCGCCACCATGTCGCGCTATCTCGTCGATCGTATCGAAGGGCTGGCTAATATCGATGTGGTGACGCGCGCCGAGATCATCGGCCTCGAGGGTCGTGATGGCATCTTGGAAGCGGTTCGCTGGCGCCGCGCCGACGGTCAGGAAGGCCGACGGCCATTGCGGCATCTGTTTCTGTTTATCGGCGCCGACCCGAACACCGATTGGCTTGCGACATCCGGCGTAGCGCTCGACGGCAAGGGCTTTGTATTTACCGGCGTGGATGCCGGCGCCGATCGGCATCCATTGGAGACGAGCCGACGCGGCGTCTTCGCCATTGGCGACGTCCGCGCGAAATCGATAAAGCGTGTCGCGGCGGCTGTCGGCGAAGGCGCCCAGGTGGTGGCGGCTTTGCATGCTTTCTTGGCCGACCCCGCAGCAACCACTATTGCGACCAATCTTGCGCAGCCAGTTCGAAGCCGCTGAATTCAAATCCCGGCGCAACCGTGCAGCCGCACAGCGTCCAGGCGCCTAAACTCTGCGCCGCCTGCCAGGCCCGAGCCGGCACAATCGCCTGCGGACGCTCGCCGGTGCTCAGATCGCTGCCGAGCGTCACCCGTTCGATGCTCGCCGTTGAATGAGAGACCTCAAGGGCTAACGGCGCGCCCGCATACCAGTGCCAGACTTCGACCGCGTCCACGCGATGCCAATGCGAGCGCTCGCCACGTGCCAGCAGAAAGTAGATCGCGGTCGATGCCGCGCGACCGTTTTCCGGAGCGTGGGGTACGGACGCGTCGCGAAAAGTCTCGCGAAAATGCCCGCCTTCGGGATGCGGCTTGAGATCAAGCAGCCGGATGACTTCGGCCGCGGTAAGCGAAGCGGGCAACAATGCTGTCAAAAGCGGTTCTTCCGCTCGCGAATTTCGGCAAAAACTTTCCAGGCCGGGCTGCCGCCGAGACCCAGCGATTGCGCCAGATCGGCATTGTCGGCGCGCAGGAAAGGATTAGCCGCCTTCTCGGCACCGATGGTCGCCGGAATCGTCGGCTTGCCGGACGCCAGAAGCTTCGCCACCTCGTCGGCGCGCGCGGCGAGCGCCTTATTGTGCGGCTCGATGGTCTTGGCGAAACGGATATTGGCGTCGGTATATTCGTGGCCGCAGTAAAAGCGCGTCGCGTCGGGCAGCGCGCGCAGCTTCAACAAGGAATTCCACATCATTTCCGGATTGCCCTCGATGACGCGGCCGCAGCCGATCGAGAACAAGGTGTCGCCCACAAAGGCGAGTTGGTCAGAGGGGAGAAAATACGAAATATGTCCGGCGGTGTGGCCGGGCGTTTCGATCACACGCGCCTCGATGCCGCCGACATTTACTGTGTCGCCCTCCGCCACCGTCTCGTCGACATGGGCGATGCGCTGCGCTTCGTTGCGCGGCGCGACCACCCGGCATTTGTGATGAGCCTTGAGTTCGCCGATGCCGGCGGTGTGGTCGGCGTGGTGATGGGTGACCAGGATATCGGTGAGGCGCCAGCCGGTCTTTTGCAACGCCGCCTCGACGGGCGCCGCCTCGGGGGCGTCGATCGCCGCCGTCGCGCCGGTCCCTGGATCGTGGATAAGGACCCCGAAATTATCCTTCAGGCAGGGGAACAGATAGGTCTCAGCCGGCATGGTTTCTTCCCGTTTTTCTCAATGCGGCGGATCATCCGCCTTCGGGCGCAAGCGCGCAATATGGCTCATTAACGCCGCTGCGAAGGGTTCGAAACCTCTACTCGTTCCATGCTATTTTGCCCGCATGGATGTTGTCGATCTGCGCGATTTCTATTCTCAACAGCTTGGCGTGGTGGCCCGGCGTTTTATCGGCCGGGGTATTCGCGCCCGCTGGCAAGATACGCGCGCGCTACGCGTTTTGGGGATCGGCTATGCCACGCCCTATCTCGGACTGTTTCGCGAAGAGGCGGAGCGTTGTCTTGCCTTGATGCCGGCGACGCAGGGCGTCATTCGCTGGCCTTCGGCCCGGGCGGGATTGGCGGCGCTGGTCGAAGAGGACGAGCTGCCGCTGACCGATTCTGCGGTCGATCGGGTGCTGCTGGTCCATGCCCTGGAAATGTCGGCCGATCCGATCGAGTTGCTGCGCGAGACCTGGCGGGTCCTTGCCGCCGGCGGACGGCTTCTGGTGGTGGTGCCTAATCGGCGCGGCGTCTGGGCGCGTCTCGACACAACCCCGTTCGGTCACGGACGGCCCTATTCGCGATCCCAGATCACGCAGCTTCTGCGCGACGCCTGGTTCACGCCGACCGGCTGGGACGAGGCGCTTTACGTGCCGCCGATATCGCTCAGCTGGTTCCTGCGCTCCGCGATCGCTTGGGAACGCACTGGCGCAACGCTGTCGGCGCCGTTTGCCGGCGTCCACATCGTCGAGGCGACCAAACAAGTCTATCGGGCCATTCCGGCACGCCGTGAAAAACGGAGGCTGGTGCCGTCACTCAAGCCGGTGCTCGCGCCGTCGCCCGGCGCGGCGGCAATGCGCTAAGCCGGAAACGGCGTCCAGGCGCGCTGCACGGCTGGCCTCGCCTCGATCGCATCGTGCCAGCGCTTTAAGTTCGGATAATCCGTCAGCCCGATATCGGTCACGCCGTGAAGGTGGACGTCCGAATACATGGTGATATCAGCGATCGAATAGGCGCCGCCGAAATACTCGTTGGCGGCAAGATGCCGGTCGAGGACGCCGAGCATGTCGCGCAGATTGGCCTCGTAGAACTGTTGCGCGGGCGGCGCTTTAACCGGCGAGCGCAGGGTCCAATGGCCAAATTGTTGCGCAAGCGTGGTGAAGGTGGCGGAACCGTAGAATAGCCACTGATCCACTTTGGCGCGGGCGGCCGCGTCGTCCGGATAGAACTTGCCGGATTTTTCCGCCAGATATTTGAGGATCGCTCCGGACTCGCAGACGGTCACGCGCGCACCGCCCGGCCCGTCATGATCGACAATGGCCGGAATCTTGTGGCCCGGGCTGATCTTCATGAACTCCGGCGACATCTGCGCTTTTTCGCGAAGATTGACCGGAATAAGCCGGTAGGCGAGGCCGGTCTCCTCCAGCATGATGCGAGGCTTGTATCCGTTATCCGTAAGCCATGTGTAGCAATCGATCACCCCTGCCTCCCCAACACGACGAGAATACTTCTTGCAGTCTGTTCGCCGGCAGCCACGCTTGTCATCGCGGCCATTCTTCCGCCGTGACGGCGGCCGCATCGGCGCCAACATAATCCGAGAGATCAGGCTTGCCGTCATGGTCAAGCGCGGCGAGAAGCGCCGCCTTGATCTCGGCGGCGAGCGCAAGACCGCCAAAGATCAGTCCCGAATAGAGCTGGATCAGGCTCGCCCCGGCGCGGATCTTGCCAAGCGCAGTCGCACCGGAATCGATGCCGCCGGCGCCGATCAGCGGGAACACACCTTCGACCCGCACATAGGTTTCGGCCAGCATGCGATTGGACAAGGGCAGCAAAGGCCGGCCCGACAAGCCGCCGCTTTCTTTCGCCTTCACCACATCGCGCAAACCTGCCGGACGCGACACTGTCGTATTACCGACGATCATGCCATCGACCCGGCGCGAACGCGCGATGCCAACGATGTCGTCGAGATCGGGCAGCGATAGATCGGGGGCGATTTTAAGAAGTACCGGCGTCGGACCGGCATGCGGCGCGACGCGTTCACGTGCATCGATCACCCGGGCCAACAGATCGTCGAGTACGGCCGCCTGCTGCATCAGGCGCAGCCCCGGCGTATTGGGCGACGATATGTTGACTGTGACGTAGCTCGCCACCGAGGCGAAGCGCTCGATCAGTTGCACGTAATCGGCAATGCGATCGGGCGCATCCTTGTTGGCGCCGACATTGATGCCGACGACGCCCCCCGATTGGGCGCGGGCCGCCAGACGGCGCAGCACCGCGTCCGCGCCTTCCGAATTAAAGCCCAGCCGGTTGATCACGGCGCCGTCGGCGTCAAGCCGAAACACCCGCGGGCGCGGATTGCCGGCTTGCGGCTTCGGCGTGATAGTGCCGACCTCGACGAAACCGAAGCCGAGGTGAAGCAGCGCGTCCGGGACCTCGGCGTTCTTGTCGAAGCCCGGTGCGATCCCGATCGGATTGGGAAAATTGAGCCCGAAAACGCGGGTCGCCAACCGCTTATCGTCGGGCGCCGCGTGCCGCAACGGCGCGAGCTTCAGCATCCTGACCGCGAGCCGATGGGCAGTTTCGGGATCGAGCGCCTGCAGAAGCGGCCGCGCCAGGCGGTCGAACAGACCGATCACGGCATCAGCTCCGGAAGTGCGCGGTGGCCCTCGACCTCGTCTGGGAGCGGCTTCGCCCAGCGTACCGCGGCAACAGGCAGGGCGGCGTAAAGATGAGGAAACAGAGCGCCGCCGCGCGACGGTTCCCATTTCAATGCCGCGCCGAGCATGTCGGGGTCGACGGCGATCAGCATCAAATCGGTCTGCCGGCCGAAATGTTTCGCCGCTGTTTCGGCGACCTGCTCGGCCGTCGAGAAATGGATGAAGCCGTCGCGGGCGTCGACTGCGGAGCCCTGATAGGTTCCAGACGCGGCGGCAGCGCGCCACGCTTCTTGCTCGCATATTTTGTAGATTGTCGGCACCGCGCGCACCTCGATTGCGGCGCGACCCTATCGGCACTTGAGCATCCAGGCAATAATTCCTATCATCGCCAGGCTAGAGCCCTTCGGGCTCTAGCCTTTTTTGTTGTGCACGGTCCCGCAAAGCCGGCGGCCTCTCGGATTGAAAGTCCAAGGGCAAGCTTTTCGGAATCATGCGTGTCAGGGGCACCGATGCTGACGCACGCGCAGGTCTGGTCGGCCATCGATCGCCTTGCCGCCCGCGCGGGGCTTTCCGCGTCGGGGCTGGCGCGCCGGGCGGGGCTCGATCCCACGACGTTCAACAAATCGAAGCGCATCACCCCGCAAGGCCGCGCGCGTTGGCCGTCGACTGAATCGATCGCCAAGGCGCTGACGGCGACCGGCACGCCGTTCGATACCTTTGTCGGGCTGATCGAAGCCGGCGGGACGACCGCGGCGCGTGCGGTACCGCTGCTCGGCTTCGCGGAGGCGGGCACCGGAGGCTATTTCGATGACTGCGGCTTTCCAGCCGGCGAGGGCTGGGATGAGATCGCGTTCCCGGCGGTCAATGACGAGCACGCCTATGCGCTCGAAATCTCCGGTCAATCGATGGAGCCGGCCTATCGCGAGGGCAACATCATCGTGGTGTCGCCGGCGGCGCCGGTCCGCCGCGGCGACCGCGTCGTGGTGCGGACCCGGGACGGCGAAGTGATGGCGAAGGAGCTCAAGCGCAAGACGGCAAAATCGGTCGAACTGAAATCTCTCAACGTCCAGCACGCCGACCGCACGCTGCCGATCGCCGACGTATTGTGGATCGCTCGCATTGTGTGGGCGAGTCAGTAATCACGCCGAGCGCGCCAGCGCGCCGTCGATCATGCCGATCGTATTCTGGATACCGTAAGCCGCCACGAAGGAACCGAAGCGCGGGCCTTTCTCCTGGCCGAGCAGCACCTGGTACAGCATGTTGAACCAGTCGAGCGACACGCCGGGCTTGCCGTCTTTGGCCTTTTTCTTCTCGTCCAGAAACGGCTCGCGCCGGCCGACTTCGTAGACCACGTCCTGAACGGCCTGCGCGTCCGCGTCCGGCGGTAATTGCGACAAGGCATCGCGCAGATCGATGAGCGCCGCGCGCTCGGTAGCGCCCGGCTCGCGAAACGTCTTCTTCGGTGCGACGAAATCGCGATAATAATTAATCGCATAATCGACGAGCGCGGCGAGGCGCGGATGGCTTTGCGGCGTCACGCCCGGCCGGTAGCGGCCGATAAAGCCCCATAGCGTGTCGGCGTTCGCCGCATTCGACGCGGTAACGAGCGACAGCAGCATGGCAAAGGGTACCGGATTATCGGGCGGCGGCGGCGCACCGCCATGGATGTGCCAGACCGGATTGCCGAGTTGCTCCTTCAGAGCCTGGCGCGGATAGGCGTCGAGAAATTGCAGATAGTCGTCGACGTGCCTCGGGATGACGTCGAAATAAAGCCGCTTCGCGGCTTTGGGCTCGCGATACATGAACAGCGACAGGCTCTCGGGGCTCGCGTAACGCAGCCACTCGTCGATGGTCAGCCCGTTGCCCTTGGACTTCGAGATTTTCTGGCCGTTCTCGTCAAGGAATAGCTCGTAGTTGAAGCCCTCGGGCGGTGCGCCACCCAGCGCGCGGCAGATTTCGCTGGAGAGTTTCACCGAGTCGATCAGATCCTTGCCGGCCATTTCGTAATCGACGCCGAGCGCGACCCAGCGCATCGCCCAATCGGGCTTCCATTGCAGCTTGCAGCGGCCGCCGGTGACCAGCGTCGTGATGCGCTCGCCATCGTGTTCGTAGGTGATGGTACCCGCTTTGGCGTCATGCTCGACGACGGGCACCTGCAGGACGAAGCCGGTCTTGGCGTCGATCGGCAGGAACGGCGAGTAGGTTTGCGCCCGCTCCTCGCGCAACGACGGCAGCATCACCGCCATCACCGCCTCGAAATGCGAAAGCATCGTCAGGAGCGCCGTGTCGAACTTGCCCGCCGTGTAGCAGGCGGTCGACGACATGAATTCGTATTCGAAGCCGAACTGATCGAGAAAGGCGCGCAGCCGCGCATTGTTGTGCGCGGCAAAGCTGTCATGGGTGCCGAACGGATCCGGCACCTGGGTGAGCGGCTTGCCGAGATGCCGCGCCATCATCTCTTTGTTGGGAACGTTATCCGGCACCTTGCGTAGCCCGTCCATGTCGTCGGAAAACGCGATCAGCCGGGTCTTGATCTTGTCGTCGGTGAGCACGCGAAAGGCGTGGCGCACCATGGTGGTGCGCGCCACCTCGCCGAAGGTGCCGATATGCGGCAGGCCCGACGGGCCGTAGCCGGTCTCGAAAATCACCTCATCCTTCGGCTTCCGCTTCAGCCGCAGGACGAGCTTGCGCGCCTCCTCGAACGGCCAGGCGTGCGACAGCTCGGCGATTTCGCGGAGCGAGGGGACGGGGCTTTCAGAGCTCGTCATCAAACCATGCTTTCAGCGGGGAACGCACGATATAGCGCCAAATCGGGGCCGCCTCAAAACGGGCTTATCGGGAAATAGCGCAGCCATAGATCGGTATAACTGCCTTTCTCCCATTGCCGGAACAGCGCCCAGTTCAAGGCTTGCCGCAACAGATCGTTGCCGCGTTTGACCGCAATGCCGACGCCTTCGCCGAAAAAGCGGCTTTCCAGGAATGGCCCGCCACGGAAGGCGCAGCAGCCGGCGGATTCGGTTCCGTTGAGCCAGAAAGCGAGCGCAATGCCATCGCCGAACAACAGATCGACCTCCTTGTTGCGCAGCGCCTGGCGGGCGGCTTCGGCATTGGCGTAGGGGTGAATCTCGGCTTCGGTGAACATCTCCTTGAGGAAGGCCTCGTGCGCGGTGCCGGCGACGACCGCGATCTTCTTGCCCTCGACCAGTTCGGGCAACACGTCGCGGATCGGACTGTCGGCGCGGGCGACGAAACGCGCCGGCGTGCGGTAGTAGGGATCGGTAAAGTCGGCGCGCCGGCGGGTTTCCACGGTCGAGGCGATCGACGCGATCACGGCATCGCCGCGGTTGTCGTTCAGCGCGTCAAGCAGCGTATCGAAGCGGCGCGCCTGAATGGTGCAACTGGTCTTGATCTCGTCGCAGAGGAGCCGCGCCAGGTCGACATTGAAGCCGGCCGGATTGTCGTCGGCGCCCGCATAATCGAACGGTGGATAATCGAGCTCGGTGAGAAAGCGGATCGACTGAATGCGCGACAGGTCCGGACGTTCCGGCCGGCGCCGCGGATCCCAGAAGCCGGGGACGGCCGCGCCGCGCGGCAGCGTCACGCCGTCCTGCGCGGCGGCGGGCCGCGTGCCGGCAAAACCCGTCAGCAGTGAGCAGGCGAGCACGGCCAAAAGCGGCCATCGGGGCGAGCGCCGTGAAACACGAGACATTCCGTCCATAAATTGCATGAGCGCGATCCGCCGGCGAGCTTGGTCCTAAGTTTCGATCTTCGTCAGGTTCACCGGCCTCGGCCCGCTTAGCGGGGACACCGGGAAAAGTCGAGGCAGATCCAATACGCCGTCGTCGCCCGCCATCGGGGATGACCGCGGCGGACCGCATCCGTCGTTGCGCGAGATTCTCTGGTTGAGCGGCGAAACCGGACGGCCCCGCCCATTCCGCTAGTCGCGCCGGGCCGCAATGTGCTCGATCAGCTCGACGAGACAGCGCTGGAGGTCAGCGTCCGAAATAGCGCTGAAGGCACGCGCCAGCCGGAAAGATCGCGGCTTCGTGAGGAGTTCACTCAAGGGCGTCGTTCGGGTGGTGGAAGCTGCGCTGGCGCCGTCGAACAGCGTCGGGATCGGAACGTCAAGCACTTCCGAAATCCGATTGAGCCGGCTCGCGCCTATGCGGTTTGTGCCCTTTTCGTATTTCTGGACCTGCTGAAAAGTGACGCCGATTTTCCGGCCGAGTTCATGCTGGCTCAATTTGGCGGCCATCCGATGCAGCCGCACATTTCGACCCACGGCTTTATCGACAGAATCGGGTTGTTTCCGTGCCATTCCACACCTCGCCGCGAGGGCCGCAGCTCACTGGTCGACAAGATGCAGTATAATGCAAGTCTTCGAGTCAGGATAGCTTGTGTGTATAATTAAGCGCAGGCTCCCGCGGGTCGCAGGCGCGTAAATTCAATATGGCCATTTGTATTAGCGAGGCGCTTATCTCGTCCAGCTCTGCCAATTCTTCAAGGGCGTATTCGAGATAGACGATCATCGTCGCCCGGTCCGGAAAAAGCTCGCCTTTGGACAGACCACGTTTGGTTCTTGTGTCGAGATCCGACATGGAATTTTTGCCCCCAATGACCCGCCGGCGCGAGACTGCCGTGGCCAGGCGCGGCAGGGGAAGAAAATAAAAATTCATGACCTATGAATATTGGTGCCCGTGCGACGCAACGGCCGCTCCGAGGCTTGCGAGCGGGCGGCCGCGCGTGTGGCGAGGGTTGGCTTTACATGGGGCGGCCGGACCACGGATAGAAACGCGTCCACCATGGGCCGATGGCGCTTGAGATCAAACCCTTCCTTATAGAAAACGCCGCCACGGATTTCCGGGATTCTCGGCAGAATCCGATCCTCGGCGATGACCACCGTGTCGGGAAGCTCAAGCGCCACGCGTTCTGGAACCACCAGCACACCCATGCCGGCCTCGACGGCCGCCACCAGCGTGCCCATGTCGGTGGCACCGAAGGCAACCCGGTAAGGCACGCCTTGTTGGTCCAACAGCTTCATCACCTTTCGGTCGATCAAGCCGGCTTCGCGGTGGACGATCGGGACCGGATGGCTCCCGTCGAGCGGTTGAAGATGCGCCGCCCTGACCCAGACCATTTTCTCCGTCCACTCGGCAAGTGCATTGAGCCGCAGCTCAGACAGAGGCAGCATGACGGCCAGATCTACGTAGCCGGCGCGCAACTTCTCCGTCAGGTAAGGAGCACTTCCACAGATGATTTGAGAGCTTTTGTTTTCGTCCCCGGAGCACGCATTCAACACGTCCGGAAGCATCTTACGGGCGAATACGTTTTGAATTCCCAGATAGACGGTTTCCTCGTGGGAGGCTCGACCGGCCACCGCCATGACTTGATCGTTAAGTATCAGGATACGGCGCGCGTACTCTTCGACCCACAATCCCAGATCGGAAAGACCAATACCGACCGCCTGTTTGACGAACAGGCCGCCGCCGACGAGTTTTTGCAGCCGCTTCATCTGCACACTGATGGCGGACTGCGTGAGCTTGAGCTCTTCGGCAGCTTTGGTGAAGCTCCCGAGCTCGCTGATCACGACGAAGGTGCGGTAAAGCGCGATGGGAATGTCACTTTGTCGATTACGAAATTGCATCGCAAAGTTCCTTCGAGCACGAACGGCTCGTCGCGCAAGCACCCTGCCATAATCGCTTCGCACTGGCCAGCATGCTTTGGGCCAGCATGCTTTGCCGATCAGACAAAAGCGGATAATCTCACAGCTCTCAGCGGCACAATTCGCTCTCGGCTGGTCCAGATAAACGACTAATTTGAAATGGCGCAGATATTCCGCAAGTGCCGGGCTTCCTTACTAGCGCTCGCGCTTTCATTGGTCGCTGTTTCGTTGGTCGCCGCTCAGGGTCAGGATTTCCCTGACAGGGCCGTTCGGCTCGTTGTGCCCTATCCTCCGGGCGGAGGGATGGATGTCACCGCTCGCGTTCTCGGACAGGAACTTGGCACAATTCTCGGTCAGCAGTTCGTCGTCGAGTACCGGGCCGGTGCCAGTGGAACGATCGGCGCGGAGGCCGTAGCGCGAGCCAGCCCAGACGGATACACGTTGTTGCTGATCCCGAGCGACTTCGTCACCGCTCCGGCGCTTATGCCGAGGATGAATTTCAATCCGACGAAGGATCTGACGCCGATCGCCATGGTCAGCGATAATCCTATGGTCGTGGTCGCCGGCGCGAGCGCGCCCTTCAGCGACGTCAGAGGTTTATTGGAAGCGGCGAGAGCCAGTCCGGACGGCATCGCGTACGCCACTCCCGGCTCCGGAACCCTCGACCATGTGATTGGAGAATGGATCGGCGTCACGGCTCACGTGAAGCTCCTGCAAATACCCTATAAGGGCGGCGTGGAGGCAGCCGCCGCTGTGGTGGCGGGTGATGTCCCGCTCGGCATCGTATCGACGCCGTCCATTTATCCGGGACTTACAGGTGCGGGCAAAGTGAAGGTCATTGCCTTGACGGGTGACCGGCCACCCACATTGCCCTCGTCGTGGCCGACGCTCTCCGAGAATGGGCTGCCGATTAATGCGACCCTTTGGCTCGGTATCTTCGCACCGTCAGGCCTACCGGACGCTGTCGTTTCCCGACTGGATCGGGCCATCAGCCAAGCCTTGCAGGACGATACCGTTCGCAAGCGCATGAACGATATCGGCTTTAACCCTCAATTCCTCGATCAAGCGGCGTTTGTCGAACGGATCCGCGTCGATTCTTCTCACTACGAACCGATCATCCGGCAGACCGGCATTGCCCTCGAGCGCTGACGTAAGCGTGGCGCCGATAAGCGCCAGTTTAGGCGCCGGCTTGAAATGTCTTCACATTTGGATCGAGGTACGACGATGCAGCCCGCAGAAAACCTGATCGATCGCAAGCGTGGGCTCATTGCCGACCGGGTGTATTCGCCGGAGCTTTACGACCGCGAGCTCGAACGGGTGTTCGGCCGTTGCTGGCTGTTTCTCGGTCACGAAAGCATGATTCCGAACAAGCACGATTACTTCACGCATTTCATGGGCGAAACCAACGTCATCGTACAGCGCGACGGCGCGCGGCGCATCCGCGCCTATCTCAACAAGTGCCGTCACCGCGGCAATCTTGTCTGTCCTTACGATCGCGGCAATGCGCGGAGTTTTAGCTGCGCTTATCACGGCTGGGTCTACAGCGACGGCCGGTTGACGGGCGTGCCCTACAGCCGCGAGGCCTATGCGGGCGACATCAATATGGACGAGTGGGGACTGGTCGAGGTTCCCCGCCTCGCGTCGTTTGGCGGGCTGATCTTCGGCTCCTGGGACGCGGACGCGATGTCGCTCGACGACTATCTTGGCGACGCCAAGTGGTATCTTGAGAAGTTTTTGCTGCGCGAGAATCTGGGCGGTCTCGAAGTTATTCCCGGGCCGCATCGCTATATATTGCCGGCGAACTGGAAGATCGTGTCGGAAAACCTGGCCGGGGACCATTATCATTTCACGACGACCCATGGCGGCTTTTTGGAGGCGCTGCACGATTCCGAGGACAAGCGCATCGCGCTGACTGGACCAAGCACCGCCGGTCAATTCCATGGATTTTCAGTTTCGCTCAATCATCACAGGGGCGTGCCGCACGGTATTTTCCAGCTTCGTTATGGACCGGGCCCCCTGGAAACTGATTTGGCCGCGGCCGAGGAACTAGGAAGAGACGCTGTCGATTGGGTCCGCGAGCGCCATGGCCTGCTGCACGAAACGCTGCAGGATGTGAAGCTCAAGCCCTATTCGTTCCAGGGCGGCAACATTTTTCCGAACTTCGGTTTAACCGGGGTCGGATCGGCCCTCTACGGCAAGGCCCTGTTTCTGCACCATCCGCGCAGCGCCAATCGAACCGAAGTCTGGATGTGGTGCGCTGTGGAGAAGAATGCTCCGGCCTCGGTGAAGGAGCGGGCGCGATTTGTCCTGATGCAGCGTTTCGCCGCCACCGGCATGGTGGTGGCCGACGATAATGCGATCTTCGAACGGATCGGCGAAAATCTCAACACACCGCCATTGCGGCCATGGCCGATGCATTATGCGATGGGTCTCGGACACGAGGCCCCCGATCCGCGGCCGGCGGAACTCGCCGGGGAGCCGCAGCAATGGCCGGGCCTCCTCACCCGCACTTATCAGGAGGCGGCTCAGCGCGACTTCTATCGCTACTGGTCCGATCTTATGGGCATGAATTGAGAACCGCCGCGATGTTGGGCGTTCCGGTCGAAACTCAAGTCGAGATCGAGCAATTTCTCGCCCACGAGGCGAGATTACTCGAGCAGCATCGTCTGGACGAATGGCTCGATCTGCTCGCTGACGATGTCAGATATTTCATGCCGGTTCGGGAAACCGTCGAACCGGCGCGCGGCGAATCATCGCTCCTGCCTGGAAGGGGTTTTGCGCTATACGACGACGATAAGAGTTCGCTCACGCTTCGAGCGGGCCGCCTGCGTTCCAAATTGACGCCCGCCGAAATGCCGCCGGCGCTGGTGCAGCGGCTGATCACCAACATCCAGGCGGCTTGCACGGACAACCCCGACCTCTACGAAGTGCGATCGAATTTTCTCGTCCACCAGGAACGCCGCGGCCGGCACACCAGCATGTTCATCGGCAGCCGCGACGATCTACTTCGCCGCGCGAACGGATCATTTCAGATCGCGCGGCGTGAAATTCGTCTGGCGCAGACGGTACTCCCCGCCTCGGCCGCGTTGTTTTTTTGAACTGACAAGGAAGGCCGGCGCGTATCCTGCGTCGGCTTACAGATATCGCCGCACCTCTGCGGCTTCCGCCTCAGGCGTGCGCTTGGTGTCGAAGGGGGCGACGAAACGCCCCTCTTTGTCCATCAGATAGACAATGGCGGTGTGGTCCATGGTGTAGTCGCCGTTATCGAGCGGCACTTTTTTGGCATAGACCCGATAGGCCTTGGTCGCCTGACTGATCGCGGCGGGGTCGCCGGTCAGCCCGCGCAGATGGGGATCGAAGTTCGACAGATAATCCTTAAGAGCCGCCGGCGTGTCCCGCTCGGGATCGACCGTGATGAACAGCGCCCCGGTGCGGTCGGCGTCGGGCCCGAGCGCCTTGAGCACCTGCGAAATCTCGAACAAAGTAGTCGGGCAAATGTCCGGGCAGTGAGTGAAGCCGAAAAACACCAAGAAGGGATGTCCCTTCATGTCGGCGTCGCTGACCGGCTTGCCGTTCTGGTCCTCGAGACGGAACGGGCCGCCCACGGCGGCGACCGCCTGCCCCACCGAGAAACTTCCACGCCCGGCGACAAAAAGAATGGCGCCGAAAAACAGCACGAGGCCGCCCAGAAAGGCGGCGAACACGAGCATGATCCGAGAAGCTTTGGGGTTCACGGCACAGCCTTCAACCGAAGCACGCCGAGAAGCCGGCGCGTATCGTTTCGAAGAAAACCGTGGAGCCGTAATGTGCCCAGAGTAAGACAGTGCCCAGGATCGCGGCGGTCAGCGCGAGCGCAACGGCCGCCCGCACGGCCATCATCGGCCGCGTCGGCGAGTGCGGGGCGACGATTTCCGGAGCGGTCTTGGCCATCGGCGATATCATTGGCCCTATCATGGGCGTTGTTTCCGCCCGCGTAGATAGGCCGGATTGGAGCCGCCGACAACGGCTCACGGAAGGGCGGATATGACCCGGCGACTGGCCGCGCCGCCGAGCCTACTGACAGGTCCGGTAGATCGCCGTCAGATCTCGGCCCCGCATGGTGATCAATTGCGGCCGCAATCCGCCATGCCGGCCGATCCACGACCGGATCTCCTGCGGATAAAGGCTCATCACCAAACGGCTGCCCTCCCGGGTCGGCACCAGCGAACGCGAGGCGTCGTCGTAGTAGGAGGCGGCGTGAAAACCGAGCACGGCCCGGTTCGTTACGCAGACATGGTCCCGCGGAACAATGCCGGTGAGCAATGTGCAGGCCGAAAGGCACGGCCCGTCGATGACGACGTGCTCTCCGCTTGCACGCATCTCATGGAACTTGCTGACATAGGCCGAGACTTCACCGCCCGGATCGTTGACGATGCGAACATCCGCGGACGCCGCGCACGTCATAAGGACCGACGCTACAGCGCCGGCCACAGCTGCCTGCCAATTCATAAAGGTCCCTCTCCCGCTCGATCATGAGCCGTATTGCCCGGCATTGTGGCAAGACTTCGGGGATTCCCCGCCTTTACGCTGAAATCGCAGTTCCCCCATTGGCGCGGACGAACACAATGAGGGATGCTATAAGGTGGCGGCGAAAAGTCCACACCCCTCAGCAAAAACACTTTCCAACGAGTGCCCCATCATGGATACGCCCGTCGCCCGCAAGACCGCTCACCAGACCAATGTTCCCGATTTCGCCGCCGCCTATTATCTGCTCGAAGGCCTGACCGAGGTCGGTATCGATTATCTGTTCTGTAATTTCGGCACCGACCACGCGCCGATCATCGACGAGATGGCGCACCGCCGTAACCGCGGCGAAGCCATGCCGGGCATTGTCCGCTGCCCGCACGAGAACTCGGCCGCACATATGGCCGGGGGCTATGCGCTGGTCACCGGGCGCGGCCAAGGCGTGCTGGTGCATGTCGATGTCGGCACCGCCAATACCGGCAACGGCATGCATAATCTTTACCGCAGCCGGCTGCCGGTGCTGCTGATGGCCGGCAAGGCGCCCTATACGGTCAACGATGAACTGGTCGGCTCGCGCGACACCTATGTGCATTTCATCCAGGAGCCGTTCGATCAGGCGAGCCTGGTGCGGCCCTATCTGAAATGGGAGTGGACGCTGCCGTCGGGCGTCGTCGTCAAGGAGGCGTTGCGACGCGCGCATTCCATCATGCAGAGCGAGCCGCGCGGCCCGGTCTATCTGATGATGCAGCGCGAAACGCTGACGCAGCATTGGAATGCCGACGAGATCCGGCGCTATCCCGAGGATCAGTTCGCCGCCACCTCGGGCGGCGGCGCCGATCCAAAACTCGTGGCGGCGCTGGTCGACCGGATCTTAACCGCCGAGAGCCCGATCCTGATCACCGGCTATGCCGGGCGGCATGCGCATGCGTCGCGCGCCATCGACGCGCTGGCGCAATTCGCCGGCATCGCCGTCTACGAAGCCAATATGACCAATAATATTTCGCATGACAGCCCGTGTTTCGTCGGCTTTGCGCCGGAAAAGGCTATTCCGGGCGCCGATGTCGGCTTGCTGGTCGACGTCGACGTGCCGTGGTTTCCGAGCGCCGTTCAACCCGGAAAAAAATCGTTCTGGGCGCATATCGACATCGATACGCTCAAGCCCGGGTCGCCGATGTGGACCTTTCCGGGCAATTTGCGGATGCAGGGCGACTCCGGCCGCATCCTCGACCAGGTGCTCGAGGAGTTGAAGGCCAAGGCGACACCGCGCTTCAAGGAAGCCGCCGCCGCCCGGCTCACCGGCATCAAGGCGGCCCGCGACGAGCGGATCGCACGCGCCGCGAAGCTCGCCGCCGACAAGGGCAAGCCGGGCGCGATCAATCCGCATTACCTCACGGCCGAACTCGGCAAATTACTCGACGATGAGGACATCATCTTCAACGAGGGCATCACCAATGCGGCGGCGGTGCTGATGCAAATTCCGCGGCGCGTGCCCAACACCACCGTGCGCGCCGGCGGTGGCGGTCTCGGCTGGTCGGGCGGTATGGCGCTCGGCGCCAAGCTCGCGGCGCCCGATCGGATGATGGTGCAGATCTGCGGCGATGGCGGATTCTATTTCGGCAACCCGACCTCGGTATTCGCGATTTCACAGCAGTATAAATTGCCGATCCTGTCGATCGTGCTCGACAATACCGGCTGGAATGCCGTGAAGCAGTCGACGCTGCGGGTGTTTCCGGAGGGCGAAGCCAAGACCACCAACGAATTCGAGGCCGAGCTTGCGCCGCATGTCGACTTCGCCAAAGTCGGCGAGGCGTTCGGCGCTCATGCGGAAAGGCTCAGCGATCCGGCCGAGGTGCCGGCGGCGCTCGCCCGCTGCGTCAAGGCAGTTCGCGACGGCCGCGCGGCGCTGCTGCACGTGCGCGTGACGAAGATGTGAGGACCGCGTCAGGCCGATAAGAAAACTCCGCTCGTCCCCGCGGGTGCGCGGGAATGAGCGGAGTTATTAGATAAGCGACGCCATCACGGGCTGGCGTGATTGATGAACTTTTCCGGTGGCTTCTCGCCCCACTGCGACACCAGAGCTTCATCGACGGGAACGAGATTGGAGCCGTTGGCAAGGTTGAGGCGGTCGCTGTCGGCCCAATGTTCGTGCACGCGTCCCCAGGGATCAGCCCAATAGTCGTAGACTTGGCTGCCGAGAACGTGACGGCCGATGCCCCACATGTGCTCGTAACCGAATTTTTTCAGATAGTCGTGGCCCATGCAGACGTCGTCGATGTCCGGCACTTCGAAGGATATGTGGTTGAGGCCCGTCTTCTCGTGCTTGAGACAGAAGAAGACGTGATGATCCACAAAGTCATCGCCACGATCGCAGCGGTTGAATGAGCCGATCAGATTATCCTGGTTCTCGACATAGACATCGTCGGAACAAATGAAACCCAGCATCTCGCGAAACCAGTCGACGGTTTCGCTAAAGCGCGGTGTCATCAGGACGCCGTGGCCGACGCGCTTGACGTGCGCAGGGCCCTTCGGCAGGCGCATCATTTCGCCCGCGCGCGCCAGCGGCACCTCGCCGGAATTCATCCTTTGCCGTTTGACCACGATCGCATCCACCGGCTGGATGCCGCAGACCACTTCGATCTGATAGCCATTCGGCTCGATCAAGCGCACGCGCTTGCCGCCGCCGGGCTCATCGATGTTTTCCACCCCGGTTGCGCCCGGCGCCTTGGCGAGCCGCTTCAGATCGTCCTCGCTATCGACGTAGTAAGCCAGCCCGACGAATTTCGGGTCGCCTTTTTCGGTGACGTGGATGTGATGGGCGGGATCCGTACCGCGCATATAGAGCGCCGTGTCGGTCCGTTCCGCCCGGCGCATTCCGAACCGCGTCAGGAACTCCTCCGCAACATCGAGATCGGGAGAGCGCATACGTCCGTAAGCGATATCCCTCGCCTTAACCCAGGCCATTTTCCTACTCCCTTGACTGCCGCACGCCGCGCGTCAGGCGTGATAATCGGCCGACACCGTGGCATCGACCGGCTTGCCGCTCACCCTATTGAATAACGGCGTCAACACCATGGCAACGATAAGATTGAGGATCACGGTATAGAACGCGGTGTAGCCCGTGAAGGTGTAGCCGGCGAACGCCAGCGGGTAGTTCGGCGTGTAGTTCATTGCCACCGCCATGGCGGTGCCCACCCCGGTGCCCACCGCCCAGCCAATCAAGAGCGCCCAATCGTTGAACCAGCGGGTATAGACGCCAAGCAGCACGGCCGGCAGGGTCTGAATGATCCAGATGCCGCCGAGAAGCTGCAGCTGAATCGCGTAGGGCGTCGGCACGAAAATGATGAAGATGAGCGCGCCAAGCTTGACGATCAGCGACACCCATTTGGCCATCTGGGCTTCTTCTTTGTCGGTCGGATTCTTATTAATGAATTCGCGATGGATGTTGCGGGTGTAGAGGTTGGCCGCTGCGATCGACATGATCGCCGCCGGCACCAAGGCGCCGATGCCAACCGCGGCGAAGGCGACGCCGACGAACCACGACGGGAAGCTGTGCAGGAACAGCGCCGGAATAGCGAAATTATTGCCGAATTGCTTGAAGCCCGCGGCGTATTCCGGCGCGGTACCGACACCCGCGGCAATGGCGAAGAAGCCGACGAGCGCCAACAGGCCGAGCATGAACGAATAGCCCGGCAGCATCGCCGCATTGCGGCGGATGGCGTGACCGCTGCTGGCGCTCAAAATGCCGGTCAGCGAATGTGGATAGAGGAACAGCGCCAGCGCCGATCCAAGCGCGAGCGTCGCGTAGACGCCGTAGGCCCCCGTCGTATTGGCGCCGGGCACCGCCAAGAGCATTTTCGCCGGCGGTACCGCTGCGAATATCTTGGCAAAGCCGCCAAGCTGGATCGGAATGACGATCACGGCGGCAAATGCCGTCACATAGATCAGGATGTCCTTGACGATGGCGATCGAAGCCGGCGCCCGCAACCCGCTTGAATAGGTGAAAGCCGCGAGAATGACGAAGGCAATGATCAGCGGCAGATCGGCGGCGTAGCCGGTTCCCGAAACGCCCATCGCGCCGATGACGACCTGCAAGCCGACCAACTGCAAGGCGATATAGGGCATGGTGGCGACGATGCCGGTGACCGTTATGGCCAGCGCGAGCCAGCGATTGCCATAGCGGCCGCGCACGAAATCGCCCGCCGTGATGTAATTATGTTTGTGGCAGACATACCAGAGCCGCGGAAACACCAGGAACAGGATCGGATAAATGATGACCGTGTAGGGCACCGCAAAGAAAGCGATTGCGCCGGCGCCGAAAGCAAGCGCCGGAACGGCGATGAAAGTATAGGCCGTATAGAGGTCGCCGCCGATCAGGAACCAGGTGACAACCGTGCCGAACCGCCGGCCGCCGAGGCCCCATTCATGCAGCATATCGAGATCGCCCTTGCGCCATTGCGCAGCGGCGAAGCCCAGAAAAGTGATCAAGGCGAACAGCACGATAAAAATAGTGAGCGCGGTCCAATTTATCTCCGCCACGGCATCTCTCCCCCAGCTTTAATCACGACGCTTTTTGTTTGGCCCGCGACCGCAATGGCGATCGATCACGGCGCTCAACGGTGCTCGCTGTCGGTCGCGAAGTAGACGACCGCCGTAAAAATGGCGCCGAGGATCACCCACATCAGCTGGTACCAATAGAAGAAAGGTACGCCGATCCAGGATGGCTCCGCCTTGTTGTAGAACGGCGGCCAGATCACCGCGACAGCCTGGATCACGAGGAGCAGGTACCACCAGCTCCATCCGCCCTGCCTTATGCTTCGTGTGGTTTTGCCTTCGCTCATATCGGCCTCGACGCTTCGTTCCCAAAAAAACAGGCGAGCTTATTGCGCTCCTGTTGGCCACCATAGCGGCCGGTGTCGGTCAAATCAAAATGAAATTATGCATGCCCTGGCTGCGCCATCACGCTGCAGCGCATCAAAAAATAAGCGCGGGCCACGATAACGAAATTGGAGCGGGCGGCGGGAATCGAACCCGCGACATACAGCTTGGGAAGCTGTCGTTCTACCACTGAACTACGCCCGCGGCGGGATCACAATAACCAAGCCCGGGCGCGGGCGGCAAGGGTGGCGGTCGGCCGGCAAAGTCTTTCCTTTTAGCATGATCTTTTCCGAAAACCGGTTTCCACTTTTCGGGATCATGCTTTAGGCCGCGCAGACCGCGGTCAGGAGTTTTTCCATCTCGGCGGAAAGCCTGTTGCCGTCCTGAGACAGCGACTTGGCGGAGGCAAGAATCTGAGCCGAGGCCGACGTGATACCGCCGGCCGAGTCGTTGACCTCGGCGAGATCGGCGGCCACATGCGCGGCGCTGCCGGTCGCGGCCTCCACATTGCCGGCGATCTCCCGCGTCGTCATGGCCTGCAATTCGACGGCGGCCGTGATGGCAGCGGCGATCTCGGCGATGCGGCTGATTGTGCCGCCGATCTCCTTGATGCTGCCGACCGAGTCCTTGGTGGCGGCCTGGACCCCGGCAATCTGCTGACCGATTTCGTTGGTCGCCTTTGCGGTCTGCGCCGCAAGGGCTTTGACTTCTTGCGCCACCACCGCGAAGCCTTTGCCCGCAGCGCCGGCACGCGCCGCCTCGATGGTCGCATTGAGCGCCAAGAGGTTGGTTTGTTCGGCGATGGCGGTGATCAATTTGACCACGTCGCCGATGCGGCCGGCGGCGCGCGTCAGTTCGGCGATGCGGCTATCGGTAATCTCGGCCTGCATCACCGCCTCGCGGGCGATCCGGGTCGATTCCTGGACCTGCCGGCTGATTTCGCCGACCGATGCGATCAACTGCCCGGTCGCGACCGATACCGATTGCACATTGTCGGCGGCCTGCGTCGATGCCGAGAGGACTTTGCCGGATAAATCCCGCGTCGCGCCCGCCATGGCGCCGAGCGCCTCCGCGGCGGCTTCGAGCTCGGTCGAAGACGACGATACCGACCGCACCACGCTCGCCACCGTGGCCTCGAAGGCGCTCGCGACTTCGTGGATATCGGCGCGACGCTGGTTCGCCACGGACCGCGCCGTTTCCTTTTCGGCGAGCTCCAATTGCTCGATCCGGATTAGCTTTTCCTTGAAGGCCTGGGCAGCGCGCGCATTGTCGCCGACCTCGTCGGCGCGCCCCGTATAGGGCACCTCGACGTCCTTGTTGCCATGCGCGAGCTCGCGCAACACCTCGCCGATGCGACGGATGGGTTTTGAGATAGCGAGCGCGCCAAAGACGGCGACGCCGCCGAGGACGACAATCACGAATAGGCCGATGCCGAGATCGATCCGCCCGATTTGCTCGCGTTCCGCGCTCGCCTGCGCATTGCCGGTATCGGCCGCGGCCGTCAATCCCTCGGTCACTTGTTCGATCAGAGCATTCATCTGTTTGCCGAGTTCTCCGGCGCGCGCCACTTTGCTGACCGTATCGCCGTAGTCCTTCGCCGCGGCGGCGAGATCGGTGCTGACCGCGACATACTCCTTCGCCAATCTGTCGAGCGTCGCAAACATATCTTTATCGGCGGCATCGCCGCTCAGACGGAGCGCCGCTTCGATATGGCTGGAAGCCGCCGTGGCGGCGGCGCGCAGCCTTTCGAGTGCGCGATCGATCTCACTCGGCGCCATGGCAAGACGCATCTCGCGCATTTCGAGGCGCATATTGCCGAGGTCTTTGGCGGCGTGCAGGCCCTCGACCGCGGCCAACTGCTTCTCGGCGGCGGCGGCGCGCTCGTTCGAAGCCCAGCGATCCCCAATCTGCTGTTCGGCCAGCATGCCCCCGACCAAGACCACGCCAAGCGCGGCCCACAAGGCGAGCTTCGTGCGGATGGGGAGGTCGAAGCCCGGCATCGTCTGGTCACCTGCGACGGAAATATGATTAAGCGGGCCGGTTAATTCAGAGTAAAATTGCCCTTCCCGGAGCGGCGTCGTTGATCGTTAAATACCGGAAGTTCCTTACTATTTTCGGCCGAACTGTTCGTATCGCACTACCTTTGCGTGTCGGCACGCCTCGCCCGGCATCGCCGGTTGGCCCTCATTCGGCGGCAACCGCATGGGTGGCTGGATACGTCGCATCGGCGAGGCATTTGGCGAGAGCTTCGCCCTCAGGATCGAGGAGCGCTGCGGTGCGCGCGCTCGCAATGCCATCGATCGCCTGCCGGACCGGCATATCGCCTGCGAGCGCGGGCAGTATCAGTGCGTTCTCGATCAAGCGGTAATTGTCACTGCCGCGTTTATGGGTATCGCCGTAGCCTTTGATCAGGCGTGCGCATTCGGCGATTTCAAGCGCCAGTTCCACCGATAATGGCGTGGCACGCCCGATCAGTCCCAGCCACGTATCGATGGCGCGCTGCTCCTCGCGATAACGGAACGTCTTGCGTCGCATCGGGCGTAATCGCGCCAGCATCTGAAAGCGCAGATAGCCGGTGATCGACGCGGTATTGATCGCCATGCCCCAATGCGTGCGCATCAGCTTCGGATGACGTTCGGCGAAGCCAAGAATGGGACGGGCGAGCCAGACCGGCAGCACCGAGCAAAATTCTTCGATGCCGGGTTTCAGGAATTCGGTCACCGTAAAGGTCTGATCCGGTTTGAGCGCCATGTCATGAGTGATGCGGTTGAGACGGGCCGGATCGATCTTGGCCTGCGCGACCCGGATCACGTCCTCATAGGACATCCGCACCGCGAGCTGGCGTGCCGTCGCCGCGAGCAGTCGGCCACCGGCCGATGCCTTCGCATCGGCATCGCGCACGTCCTCGAGCCGATCGATATAGAATCGAGCGTAGTCCACATCCTGATAGGCGGAGAGCCGGCGCACGCCCTCGGTCGTGATCGCGCGCGCGGCCTCCGGCATGCGCGCAATGTCGTCTTCGAGATCGGTCAATGCGGACGACGGCGCGCGGTGACGCTTGCCCGGTTCCTCGCCCAGCCGCGTCCCGGCGCGCGCTGCCGCAAAGCCCGAGCGAAAGCCACGCAGATTGGCGTCAACCGCTTTGCCGTCGGCTCGGATTGCCGCCTCGAAGGCTTCGGCCGGAATCGGCAGCGCTCCAGCGGCGGCGATGGCGCCGAGCATGACGGCGTTCACCATCGCGCCCGCCTCGCGCGCGATCGTTTCGAGATCGAGCAGCAGCGCTTTTTTCGAATTCTTCTGCACCGCATCGACAAGCCGCTTGCTATCGTAACGGCCGTCGCCCATCGCCATTTTCTCGACCACGAGATAGGAGCGGCTGGTCGAGGCGATCGTCATAGTGTGATCCGGCGTAACGAAGCCCGCGGCGATCGCACGTCCGGCTTCCATCAATTCGCTCGCCACGACCAGATCGACATCGCCAACGCCAGGCGCCAGCGCCAACACCGGTTTGCGAAGCTCGGACATATCCTGCGCAGCCGGTACTAACTCGATGTGATAAGTGGTGGCGCCAGTCCGCTGCGCGACACCGGGGATCGAGGTCGATTGCACCGGAAAATTCTGGCTCGCCGCGGCCGCGACGATCCAATCGGTGAGTACGCCGCCACCCTCGCCGCCGAGCGCTGCGATCAAGATCGTAAGGGGACGCAGGCTTCCCTGCGGCTCGCCGCTGCGCGCTCCCTCTCCCAGCGGGGGAGAGGATGGAGGTGACGGGGTTCGGGCCTCGCCGACATGTTCCGGAGCGGCTTCGCCCGCGCCGCTG
Organism: Xanthobacteraceae bacterium; assembly: GCA_049282655.1. GTDB lineage: Bacteria > Pseudomonadota > Alphaproteobacteria > Rhizobiales > Xanthobacteraceae > BOG-931. The sequence continues at coordinate 144,292 of JBAPUM010000044.1, read as the reverse complement.
ATCCAGTGAATTGCCGAGTTTCTAAACCCGCTCAGCTTGCGATCCCACCAGGTCGGATTGCTGACGACATCGACACGATAGAACGACGGACAGAGCACGGCCGCGTGGGCCACTTCCCCGCAGAGTCCGCAGCCGACGCAGCTCTCGATCACGGCCGCGACCGGATCACTGCGCAGCGGATCGGGGTTGGGCTTGACGGTCAAGGACGGACAGCCCGACAGCCGAATGCAGGAATGATCGCCGGTGCAAATCTCGTCGTCGACGCCGTAGCGTGTTTTCACCACGCGCTCGCCGCGCTTGAGCTTTGCGGCATCGTCGGCGCGAATACGGCGCTGCCGCGCCAGCATGCACTCGCCGTCGGCGATGATGACTTTGAGGCCGCGCTCAGCTGTGCGCATCGCCTCTTTCAGCGTCGCCGTCATTTTGGCCACGCGGTAGGTGCGCACCGTGCGCAGCCAGCGCACACCGAGCGAGCGCAGCGTCTTCTCGATGGTGATGCCGGTCGGCGTGCCGCTGCGATTGGCAAGGCTCGACGGCAGATATTGCTGGCCGGTCGCCGACGCGTAGCCGTTTTGCATCACGATCAGAACGCCGTCGCCGCTGTTGAACATATTGGAGGCGACGCCGGTAATGAGGCCGTTGTGCCAAAAACCGCCGTCGCCCATGATCGAGATCGATCGTTTCGCCATATTCGGACCGACCGCGGCGGCGCTCGCCAGCGACATGCCGTAGCCGAGGATCGAATTGCCGAGCGAGAACGGCGCGAAGGTCGCAAAGGAATGGCAGCCGATATCGGCGCTGATATGGGTCGGCCCGATGTCGCGCTGCGCGAGCTTGATCGCGGCAAAAACCGGGCGCTCTGGACAGCCGGTGCAGAAATTCGGCGGCCGCGGCGGGATGTCGCCGATGGCGGCGGCGACGGCAGGCTTGTGCGCAACCATCGCGCTGACGTTTGCGGCCACCGCTTCGGCATCGATCCCATGCGGCCGCGTCTCCGACAAGAACGCCGCAAGGCCGCGCAAGAATATTTCGGCCGTGTAGTCGCCGCTGCGGGGCAGGCAGCCTTTGCCGAGAACCCGGGTCGCGCTGCCGGCGTTGCGCAGCACGACATTGATCTGCTGCTCGACATAGTCCGGCGAGCCTTCCTCGACCACCAGCACGGCGCGCTTACCGGCGCAGAACTCCCTCAACTCCCCGGGCTCGAGCGGATAGGCGACATTGAGCACATAGATCGGAACGCGCGAGGCGCCGTAAAGGTCGGCAAGGTCGAGCCGCGCCAGAGCGCGTAACAGTCCGTTGGTCAGCCCGCCCAGCACAATGATGCCGATGTCGTGGTGATCGCCTGCAATCATCTCGTTGAGCTGATGCTCGCGGATGAATTTCTGCGCAGCCGGCAGGCGCTCTTCGATCTTCAGCCGTTCCTGACTGAAGATAACCGGCGGATGGGCGAGGCGGCCGTATTCGAAACGCGGCGGCCCCGCGAGACGATGCTGGCCGCTAAAAGCGCCGCGCTTATTGTCCTTGGCGATGAATTCGCCGGTGACATGGCAGGCGCGCACCCGCAAATCGAGCATGACGGGCGCGTGGCTTGCTTCGGAGAGCTCAAACCCCTGTTCCACCATGCGCACGATAGTCGGCAGATCAGGCCGCGGGTCGAGCAGCCACATCGACGATTTCATGGCGTAAGCGTAGGAGCGCTCCTGGATCACACTCGCGCCCTCGCCGTAATCCTCGCCGAGCACGATCAGTGCACCGCCAATGACGCCGGGCGAAGAAAGGTTCGACAGGGCGTCGGCCGCCACATTGGTGCCGACGATCGATTTCCAGGTCACCGCGCCGCGCAGCGGATAATTGATGGAGGCCCCGAGCATGGCGGCGGCCGCGGCCTCGTTGGTGCAGGTCTCGACATGGACGCCGAGATCGGCCAGCAGGTCCTCGGCGTCCACCATGACGTCGAGCAAATGCGAGACCGGCGCGCCCTGATAGCCGCCGACGTAGCTGACACCTGATTGCAGCAAGGCCTTGGTGACGGCGAGGATGCCCTCGCCGCGAAACGTCTCGCCTTCGCCCAGCCGCAGCGCGTCGACTTCTTTTTTGAACGAGCGTTCCATTCCGGCAATTCCCGAGCAATCGAGCCAGACCGCAAGATATAGCCAATTTCACCGAACCCTATAAGGCGACTTGGTGTAAAGGACCACTCCGGCTAGTGTGCCGCCCCGACGGCGCGCTTCGAGCGCGTGGATATGTGGAAGCGGTGTAGGCGGGCGTATATGGACGGCCACGGCCAGATTCTCATTGAACGGGTATGCCACACCTATCGCCCGCCACGCGGGCGTCCTGTGCTCGCTTTGTCGGACGTCTCGCTCGAGGTGCGGCCGCGCGAATTTCTGGCGCTGCTCGGGCCGTCGGGCTGCGGAAAATCGACCCTTCTTTATCTCATCGGCGGCTTTCAGCCGATCGAGGCCGGTCGGATCGTGGTCGAGGGCAAGCCCGTCACCGCGCCGGGTCCGGACCGTGGCATCGTGTTCCAGCATTTTGCCCTGTTCCCGTGGAAGACGGTGCGCGCCAATATCCTTTACGGGCTGGAGCGGCAAGGCATGCCGCGCGAGGAGCGCGAGAAGCGGGCGCAGGCTTTTATCGACCTGGTCGGCCTGCGCGGCTTCGAGGACAGCTATCCGTCACATCTCTCGGGCGGCATGAAGCAGCGCACCGCGATCGCGCGAACGCTTGCCTTCGATCCCGACATCCTCTTGATGGATGAGCCGTTCGGCGCGCTCGACGCCCAAACCCGGTCGCTGATGCAGACCGAGCTTCTCAACATCTGGAAACGCACGCCCAAGACCGTGATCTTTGTCACCCATGACGTCCAGGAGGCGGTCTATCTCGCCGATCGCGTCGCAGTGATGTCGGCGCGGCCCGGCCGCATCAAGGCCATCGTCGACACCAAATTCGGCAATCGCGACCCGAGCCTGTTCCGTAGCAAGGAGTTCGTGGAAAAAGTCGATGAACTATGGAATCTGGTCCGCGACGAAGCCATCAAGGCGCAGGAAATAGTCCAAGCCTAATAGTCGAAGGCGAATAATCCAAGAATAGTCGAGAGCAGCCGGCCCGCGATGCAAAGTGTTGCGCAAACCGCTTTCCGCTATCTGCCGATCGTGCTCATGGCGCTCGCCTGGGAAGTGATCGCACGGCTCAACCTCGTCGATACGCTGGCGCTGCCGCCCCTGAGCAACGTCGCGGTCGCCTGGCTCGACCTGATGCGCGACGGCGAACTCGTCGATAACGGCGCGTCCTCGCTTTATCGTGCATTCGCCGGACTGCTGTTGGCGGTCGTTGTCGGCGGCGGCCTCGGCCTCTTGATGGCGCGCTGGCGGCTCCTCGACATGTTCGTCAATCCGCTGGTGGAATTGTTCTATCCGCTGCCGAAATCGGCGCTGATCCCGGTCACCGTGCTGTGGCTCGGCTTCGGCGACGGCTCCAAAATCCTGCTGATCTTCCTCGGTTGCATGATCCCGGTCACCATCGGCGCCTATAACGGCGCCCGCGGCAGCGATCATGCGCTCATCTGGTCGGCGCGTAGTATGGGCGCGGGACGGGTCCGCATGATGCTGGACGTGGTGATGCCGAGCGCGCTGCCGGAATTGCTCAACGGCGTGCGCACCGCCTTGGCGCTCGCCTTCATTCTCTTGGTCAGCTCCGAACTGATCGTATCGCAGAAGGGGTTCGGCTATCTGATCGGCTATCTCGGCTCGACCGGCTCCTACGAAGGCATGTATGCGGTGGTGCTCACGGTCGCCTTCCTCGGCTTTGCGGCGGACCGGATCTATCAACTCCTCATGCAATGGTTGCTGCGATGGCGCGACTAGAGGACACCGCTTCGCTCGCGGCGGCGGAAGCCGAAGTGTCGCGTGACGCGGCGCGACGGCTCGGCGTCGTGTTCCAAAGCGGCGCGGGCATTTTCTCGATTCTTGTGGTGTTGCTGGCCTGGGAACTATTCGCGCGTAGCGGAAAGGTGACCCCGTTCATGCTGCCGGCGTTTTCGGTCGTGCTGGCGCGCATCTATGCCGACGCGCTCGGCGGCGATCTTTGGATCAATCTCGGCCTGACGATCTATCGCGCCATGGCGGGCTTCGCCATCGCCACAATCGGCGGCATTACGCTCGGCGCATTGATGTCGCGCAGCAAGATCGCGCGCTGGTTCTTCGATCCGATCATCTCGGTCGGATTTCCGATGCCCAAAATCGCCTTCCTGCCGATCATCATGCTGTGGTTCGGCCTCTACGACTTCTCCAAAATCTCCATCGTGGTATTCGACGCAATTTTCCCGGTGGTGACGGCGACGCTCGGCGGCATCGCCAGCGTCGACAAGGAGCTGATCTGGTCGGGGCGCAATATGGGCGCCAGCGAGCGCGAAATGATGTGGCAGATCCTGCTGCCGGCGGCGCTGCCGCAAATCCTGACCGGCTTGCAGGTCGCCTTGCCGATCTCGCTGATCGTCGCGATCATTGCCGAGATGGCGATGGGCGGTTACGGGCTTGGCGGCGCCATGATGACGGCCTCGCGTTACGCCAATTCGCCGGGCGTCTTTGCCGGCATCGTCGAAATCGCCGTCGTCGGCTACGCGCTGATCAAGGCCATGGCGGCCATCCGGCGCCGGCTGTTGGCCTGGCATCCGGAGACTGCCGGTCACTGATAGCCCCTGCGGCAAGCGGCAGGCTTGCGCCCAAGCGGGCTTTGCGCCCACTATCCTTCATCAACCTTTCCGCCGCGGCAAAACCACACGAAACCAGAAACTTCTGAGAGGAAATCATGCGTCGAAGAATTCTATTGGCGAGCCTTGCGACTCTCGTTCTCGGAGCCGGCGCTACGCACGCCGATCCGCTGCAGATCCGCGGTGCCTGGGTGGCGCCCGTCGCCAATTGGTTTTCGATTTGGGCCGAGAAAAAGGACCTCGCCGTCCATTTCGGCCAATCCTACGTCTTTACCGGTGTTCATTATGCCGGCACGCCGCCGATGATCACCGCGCTGGCGAATAACGAACTGGAGATCGGTGACTTGGCGTATTCGACGCTGCCGATCGCGATCGGCAATGCCGGAATGGACGACATCCGCGTCATCGCCGACGAATTCCAGGACGGCGCTCCCGGCTATGTCGACGACGGATTCCAGGTTCTCACCGACGGGCCGATCACGAAAGTGGAGGACCTCAAGGGCAAGGTCGTCGCCACCAATGCGGCGGGCAGCGGCGTCGACGTTGCCATGCGCGCCATGCTGCACAAGCACGGTCTCGAGCCCAATCGCGATTACACCGTCATCGAGGCGCCGTTCCCGGCGATGCGGGCGATGCTGGCGGAGAAAAAGGTCGACATGATCCCGACCGTGCTGCCATTCTCGCTCGATCCCGAGTTGAAGAAGATCGCGCATCCTCTGTTCACGGTCCATGATGCCATCGGCGTTGCCCAATTCATTACATGGTCGGCGCGCAAACCCTTTATCGACGCGCACCGCGCCGCGCTGGTCGATTTTCTGGAAGATTCGCTGCGCATCGAGCGCTGGTATCTCGACCCTAAGAATCACGACGCGGCGGCCGAGATCGCGTCGCGGCTGACCAAGCAGCCGCCCGAGCGTTTTGGCTGGCTGTTCACCAAGAACGACTATTACCGCGATCCCAATATGCTGCCGAATCTCGACGCGCTGCAGAAGAACGTCGACCTCACGCACGATCTCGGATTCGTCAATGCGAGCGTCGACGTCAAGGCGCATTCCGATCTCAGCCTGGTCGAAGAGGCGGGGAAGCGACTGAAATAACATCGATCTAACGCCTAGCCTCGGTGAACGGGGCCGGCAATTCCTTGGGGGAGGAAGCCATGCGTCCGATGACCATTGCGGCTGCGGGTTTGTGCGCGTTCGTCACACTGCCCGTCTTGCTCTTGAGCGGCGGCAGCCAGGCCGATCCGGTGCATCTGCGCAATGCCTGGGTCGCGCCCGGCAACTGGGCCTCGATCTGGCTTGCCAAGAAGGACCTCGCCCGCCATCTCGGCCAATCCTACGAGATGGACCCGGTGCATTTTGTCGGCACGCCGCCGATGATCACCGGGCTTGCCAATAACGAGATTGAAATCGCCAATCTGGCTTATTCGACGCTCGGCATCGCCGTCCAAAACGCCGGCCTCGATGACCTCCGCATCGTCGCCGACGAATTCCAGGACGGCGTCGACGACTATTATTCGGAAGAATACATGGTGCTCAAGGACGGCCCGATCAAAAAGGTCGAAGACCTCAAGGGCAAGGTGGTCGCCACCAATGCGGCCGGGAGCGCTGTCGACGTCGCCATGAAGGCGATGCTGCACAAACACGGTCTCGAGCCCAACCGCGACTATACGGTGGTCGAAGCGCCGCTACCGGCCATGAAGGCCATGCTGGCGGAAAAGAAAGTCGACCTCGTCCCCTCAGTGCTGCCGTTCTCCTACGATCCGGAACTGCGCGCCATCGCCCGAGCGCTGTTCGTGCAAAAGGAGGCCATCGGCGTTTCCGACATGGTGGTGTGGGCGGCTCGCAAGCCGTTTATCGACGCGCACCGCGCCGCGCTGGTCGATTTCTTCGAAGATACGCTGCGCATCGTGCACTGGTACGTCGATCCGAAGAACCACGAGGCGTCGATGGAGATCGTCGCCGGCCTGACCAAGCGGCCGCCGCAGATCTTCGACTGGCTGTTCACCAAGCGCGATGTCTATCACGACCCGAACATGCTGCCGAACCTCGGCGCGCTGCAGAAGAATGTCGACCTCACCCACGAACTCGGCTTCGTCAATGCCGACTTCAACGTCAAAGCCCATTCCGACCTCAGCCTGGTCGAAGAGGCGGCAAAGCGGCTGCAATAGCTGCGACGAAAACGAGAAGGCACCGCTTGGCGGCGGCGCCTCCTCGGCGATCGAAGACTGCTATTTCACCAGCACGTTCTTGAACTGCCAGGGATCGCGCTTGTCGATATCTTCCGGAAACAGGCCGGGACGATCCGCGAGCGGCGTCCAATCCGTATAGGCGCCGATCACCGGCCCGAGATAGGGCGTCTGCACTTCCAGGCAGCGTCGGAAATCCATCTCGTCGGCTTCGACAATGCCGGCTTTCGGATTCTCCAGCGCCCACACCATGCCGGCGAGCACCGCTGAGGTGACCTGGAGGCCGGTGGCGTTCTGGTACGGCGCGATGTCGCGGGTTTCGTCGATCGAAAGCTGCGAGCCGTACCAATAGGCGTTCTTCTTATGGCCGTAGACCAGCACACCGAGCTCATCGATGCCGTCGGCAATCTCGTGCTCGTCCAGAATTTGAATCGCCGGCTGCCGTTTGCCGGCTTGGCCGAATAGCTCATGCAGCGACAGCACCGCGTCGTTACACGGATGATAGGCATAATGACAGGTCGGCCGGTAAACGGTCTTGCGGCCGTCGCGCAGCGTGAAGTAGTCGGCGATCGAGATCGACTCGTTATGCGTGACCAGGAAGCCGTATTGGGCCTTCGCGGTCGGCGTCCATGACCGCACCCGGGTATTGGCGCCGGGCTGGGTCAGGTAGATCGCCGCCTGGCAGCCGGTCTTGTGCTTGAAGCCGTTCTTCGGCAGCGATTTTTCATGCGTGCCCCAGCCGAGCTCGGCCGGCTGCATGCCTTCGGACAGAAAGCCTTCGACCGACCAGGTATTGACGAAGACTTCGATCGGCTTCGGCTTGATGGCGCGCTGGGTGTCGCGTTCGGCTATGTGGATGCCTTTGACGCCGGCCTTCTTGGCGAGCTTGCCCCACTCCTCGCGTGTCTTCGGCTCTTTAAATTTCAGCCCAAGATCGCCAGCAACGTTCAACAGCGCCTGCTTGACGAACCACGACACCATGCCGGGATTGGCGCCGCAGCACGATACGGCCGTGGTGCCGCCGGGATTTTTGCGGCGCGCCGCCAGCACGGTCTCGCGCAACGCATAGTTCGAGCGCGCTTCCGGACCGAGCTTGGAATCGAAGTAGAATCCCGTCCAGGGCTCGACCACGGTGTCGATATAGAGCGCGCCGATCTCGCGGCAGAATTCCATGAGGTCGAGCGAGGAGGTGTCGACCGACAGATTGACGCAAAAACCCTGACCGCCGCCCTCGGTGAGCAGCGGCTTGAGGAGTTTTCGGTAATTATCGCGGGTGACGGCCTGGTGGATGAAGCGGATGCCGCGGTCATCCAACAGTTTGCGGTCCTTGTCCTCAGGATCGATGACGACGAAACGAGATTTGTCATAATCGAAATGCCGCTCGATCAAAGGCAGCGTGCCTTTGCCGATCGAGCCGAAGCCGATCATGACAATAGGGCCGGTGATGCGGGCGTGAACGGGCCAGTCGGTCATATGCCAAGTCTCCAGCTGCCAAGTCTCCAGCAGCAATGTGGCGGGTGATATCTGCGGCGATATGGAAACGGAAGAGGCGCCGCAGATTTATTCGCGGCGTCTCCGATTTTCGCGTGAGTGCCTAGGCGGCGCGCGCGCGGCGGGCGCGAGCGCGTTCGGCGCGGCGATCCTGCGCCACCAAGGTGGCGAGGTCTGGCGCCGGCACCAGCCGACCGGCGGCGCCAATCATGCCGCGCGCACCATCGAGCACGCCGGGCTTGAGTTCGAGCGCGAGCAGTCGCTGACGCTCGAACGGGCCGGGCATCCACAACTCGCCGGTCGGGCCTGAGGAAAAGCCAAACCGGCCGTAATAGGGGGCGTCGCCGACCAGAACGATCGCCTGATGACCGGCGAGCCGGGCACGAGCGATGGCACGGTCGATCAGCGCCGAGCCGATGCCGCGATTGCGATGCTCCGGATGCACCGCGAGCGGGCCGAGCAGCAAGGCGTCTCGTCCCGGTCCCGCCGTCACATTCCACAGCCGCACCGTGCCGACGATCCGGTCGCGTTCGACGGCGACCAGCGACAGCCCGTCCGCCGGCAGCCGACCTTCGCGCAACCGCTCCGACGTCTTGGCGAAACGAGCAGCCCCATAGGCCTCGTCAAGCAACATTTCGCGCGCCGCGACGTCAGCGATTTTTTCTTCCCGGATGGTCACCATGATCCGCTCCTTTCGGTGCTTGCGCGCCGGCGCCCCCTCCCAGCCCTCCCCCGCAGGCGGGGGAGGGCTTACGAGAGTTACGCCGGAGCAAGAGGGGGTCAGATGTGGAAGGTCCGCAGCGGTTCGAAGCCATTGAAGGCCACCGCTGCGTAGGTCGCCGTATAAGCGCCGGTGCCTTCGATCAGCACCTTGTCGCCGATCTCGAGGCTGATCGGCAGTTCGTAAGGACGCTTCTCGTACATCACGTCGGCCGAATCGCAGGTCGGGCCGGCGAGAACGCAAGGACCGACCTCGCCGCCGTCACGCGGTGTTTTGATCGGGTAGCGGATTGACTCGTCCATGGTTTCGGCGAGACCGCCGAATTTGCCGATGTCGAGATAGACCCAACGGACGTGGTCGTGCTCGCTCTTGTTGGAGACGAGGACAACCTCGGCTTCAATCACGCCGGCATTGCCGACCATGCCGCGTCCCGGCTCGATGATGGTCTCCGGAATACGGTTGCCGAAATGCTTGCGCAGCGCCCGGAAGATCGAACGGCCGTAGGAATCGACCGCCGGCACGTCACGCAGATACTTGGTCGGAAAGCCGCCGCCCAAATTGACCATCGTCAGGTTGATGCCGCGGTCGGCGCAGGCGCGGAAGATCGCCGCCGCCGACTTCAAGGCTTCATCCCAGGCCGCCGTGCGCCGCTGCTGCGAGCCGACATGAAAGGACACGCCGCAGGGCTCGAGTCCGAGCCGTTGCGCATGGTCGAGGACCTCGACGGCCATGTTCGGATCGCAACCGAACTTCCGCGACAGCGGCCATTCCGCGCCGGCGCAGCCGAACAGGAAGCGACAGAACACCTTGGCGCCGGGGGCGGCGCGGCCGATCTTCTCGACCTCGGCCTTGCAGTCGACCGCGAAGAGCCGGACGCCGAGCGCAAAGGCGCGCGCGATGTCGCGTTCCTTCTTGATCGTGTTGCCGAAGGAAATGCGCTCCGGCGTGGCGCCAGCGGCGAGCACCATCTCGATCTCGGCGACCGAGGCGGTGTCGAAGCAGGAACCGAGCGAGACGAGGAGCGACAGCAGCGCCGGCGCCGGGTTCGCCTTGACGGCATAGAACACCCGGGAGTCCGGCAGCGCCTTGGCGAAAGCGCCATAATTGTCGCGCACGACGTCGAGATCGACGACCAGGCACGGTCCGTCGTCGAGGCCCTGGTCGCGGCGGCGACGCAGGAAATCGTGAATGCGCTCGGTCATGGGCGCGCTCCTTCATCCAGGTTCAAGGGGCCGAGCGGCAGCTGCCGTCAGCCCAGCGTTGAAGTTCGGTCGCACGCGAGCGCGCACGACCGGCGTCAGCGGCTAAAGAACCTGGCGCCTGCCGTGCGATGGGGACACGGTGGAAGCGCGCGGCGCTCTAGGCCGAGATGCTGCCTTGGATTGGAGCGGGAGACCCGTTCCGCACGGCCGGCAAGATGGACAAGCCTCTTCGGTGTTGGCTTTTGGACAGCCAACGAGACCAAAAAAGCCCGCTCCGTCGTTGCTTTAAGCCGCGTCCCCCGTTGAGCGCGGGGTGCGCCGGTTTCGCCTCCGGCTGCCGATCACGTAGTGAAGTTGCGAGCCTGGTAGTTCCAGGACCAACTTCAGGCGACTGTCCGGCCTCTTGTCCGGATGCCTACCGATCGACACACGGCCACAGGCACGTGCGAATTTGGGCGAACGGCACATAGGCGCAATGAAAATTCATTGCAAGAAGAATCGACAAGATGGTTGAGAAAATTTTACGAAAACGTTCACCGCGAGCGCGAGCGTTGCTGCTGGCGGTCGCTTGGTGTGCGCGCGCGGTGTGTGATAGGTGCGAAAGTCTCTCATCAAGTCTCGCTCTCACTCCGATCAGACAGGTGCCGCAATGCCCAACGTGCCGATCACTTTCGCCTGTGGCCTCTATGACCGCATGCAGGCGCTGCAAACCGGCGACATCAAGCCCGACGGCATCGATCTCAATTTTCTGGTGATGGACAATCCACGCCAGATCTTCGACCGCATGACCAACGGCCTCGAATTCGACGCCTGCGAAATGTCGAGCTCGGAATTCATCAGCCGCTATGCGGCCGGCAAGCTGCCCTTCGTCGGGCTGCCTGTGTTCGCCTCGCGGGTGTTTCGCCACGGCTTCATCGTCGTCAACCGCAACTTCGTGAAGTCGCCGGCCGACCTTGCCGGCAAGCGCATCGGCGTGCCGCTCTACACCCAGACCGCCGCGCTGTTCGTCCGCGGCCTGATGCAGCACGATCTCGGCGTCGATCTCTCCGGCATCGAATGGGTGCAGGGCGCGGTCAACGAGCCCGGCGCCTACGGCAATCCGGCGGTGATGCCGCTCTTGAAGCCAACCAAGATCACGCCGAACCAGACCGGCAAATCGCTGAGCGATCTGCTGGCGACCGGCGAGATCCACGCCATTATCGGCTCCAACCTGCCGCACTCGCTCAAGCGCCATCCCGATGTGGTGCGGCTCTTTCCCGACTACCGCGCCCGCGAGCAGGACTATTTCCGCCGCACCCGCATTTTCCCGATCATGCATCTCGTCGTCATCCGCAACGACGTCTACGAGCGGCACCCCGAAGTCGCGAAGAGCCTCTACAAGGCCTTCACCGCGGCGAAGGATCGCGCTTGGGAGAAAATGCGCTTCGCCGGCACGCTGCGTTACATGCTGCCGTGGCTGCCGGCCGATGTTGAGGAGATCGACGAATTGTTCGGCGGCGACTGCTGGCCCTACGGCGTCGAACCGAACCGGCCGACGCTCGAGGCGCTGGTCACCTATATGGCCGACCAGGGCCTGATCCCGGCGCCCGTTCCGATCGAAAAACTGTTCGTCCCGGTCGGGGACTGAGCGGCGCTAGCGGCTACGGCCGGCGCGCTTTTTATTGGACTTGGCCACTTTCGCCTTGGTTTTCGCTTGCTTCGCTTTGGCCGGCTTAGCTTTGGCCGGTTTGATTGGCGGCGGCAACCCGCCAACCTTTTGCAATCGCATCGTCCAATATTCCCAGGCGCGCGCCATCGGCCGCGGCGAGAGCTGCCGGGGCTCCGATCGCTGGCGCTCCGCGGCATTCAGCGCGCCGATCTTGCCGATCGCCATCGAGCGCAGCTGAATCTCGGCATTGAAGCTCGAATAGACGGTGCGGAACACCAGCTCCCGCAGCGTCCGCCCCGCGACCGTCGCGCCATGGCGGCGCATCAGCACCATCCAGTTCGGACCGAGCGTCTTTGCCAGCGAGCGTCCCTCTTCGGGCTTCACCACCATGAGATCGGTATCGCCGAAATCGTCACGACTGTCCCAGAACGGCACCTCTTGACCCATCACCGGCCCCATGTGGAAGACCGGTTCGAGCGCAATGCCGGTGACGCAAAACGGCAGCACCGATGCCGAATGGTGATGGCAGACCGCGTTCACATCCGGCCGTGCCTGATAGATGCAGCCGTGAATGACCCGCTCGCCATACATTTCGCCTTTTGGCGCGACGACGGGTTCGGAATCGAGCGTGAATTCGAGGAGATCGGTGGGTTCGATCAGTTCCGGGCTGCGCGAGCGCGCAAGGAGATAGCGGCTCGGATCGTGCGGGTGGCGAATACTGACATGCCCAAAACCGTCGAGCACGCCTTCGTGGGCGATGATGCGATTGGCCAGCGCCAACTCGTAGCGGGCCGCGTCTAGGGCTTCGGACATTGATGCACCTTCGGGGGGTTGCCGGTTCAATTGGGCGCGCAAGCGCCGCGCAAGGCACGTTCGATCATGACGCCGATCAGCGCTTTGCGATAGACGGCGGTGGCATGGATATCGTCGGCCGGATCGACCGCGGCCGCTGCTGCGGCCTCGGCCTTGGCGATCACCGCATCGTCGATTTTGGTCCCGTTGAGGACCTGCTCAACCGCCGCAAGCCGCAGCGGCCGATCGGCGACGCCAATGGCGCCGACATGAGCGTTGGCCGCCTTGCCGCCATCCTCGTCGTAAAACAAAGCGGCGCCCGCCAGCGCAAAGTCGCCGCGGCGGCGGGCAAATTCGGCAAAGCCGAACCGCCGGTGCGCCGGCCACGCCGGAAAACGGATTTCGGTGATGAGTTCGTCGGGCTGTAGCGCAGTCGTCAGCGGGCCCTGGAAAAAATCCGCGGCCGCGATGACACGCTCGCCGGCCGGGCCGGTCGCCGCGATCTTTGCCTCGCAGATGACGGCGATGCCGGGCAACTCGGCGGCCGGATCGGCATGCGCCAGGCTGCCGCCGACGGTACCGCGATTGCGGATCTGATAATGCGCGACATGCTCGACGGCGGCGACCAAGAGTGGATGCGCGCGGCGCAGCCGCTCGTTGTCGAGAACATCGCGCCAGCGCACCATGGCGCCGAGCGTAACGCCGTCATCGGTGATTTTGATCTGGCGCAGTTCCGCGATCTTGCGCAGATCGACCAGCAAGGCCGGCGCGGCGACGCGGAACGCCAGCATCGGCACGAGACTTTGCCCGCCGGCGAGCAGCTTCGCCTCGCCGTCAAGTGCGGCCAGCAGCGCCACAGCCTCGGCAATGCTTGGCGGACAGACATAGTCGAAGGGCGGAAGTTTCATCCCTGGCTCAATCCGCTTCGCGGCGCAGAATTACTCGCTGTTTCAGGGATTTCCTATCATCCGGCGTTTTCCGGGGTCAACCGCATGTTCCTACAGCGGGATTGCTGATAATCTGCCGCGAAAATGACGATGCGCAGTTACGCGCCGTTTTCGATCAGTGGAGGAAGCCGATGCTGAAGCGAACGCCGAGCGGCGGTAAAGACGGCAAGAACGGCAAGCGACACGGCGGGAAAAACGGCAGCACGAATGGCGGCAATGGCAAAAAGCGGCCTGCCGTGACCGAACTGCCTAAGATCAACAACCTGACCGACACCCGCGACATCCTCGCCCACGCCGCCAAGGAACGCCAGGACGATTATTTCATCGTCGACGTCGACGCCCATGTGACCGAGACCGCATTCTGGTCGGAAGTCGTCGATCGCATGGACAGCGACGTCTACCGACAGATGGCGCGCGCCTTCAAGGAGCGGGGCGGTTCACCGTCGGGCCTGCTCAATGCCACGCCCGGGATGCTCTACCAAGACGTTTTCGGTCGCATTCCGCATCAGCAGCGGCTCGGCGAGGCGGTACCGGGCGGGCGCACCCATGCGCAGGTGACCTTGGTGCAACGCGCCATGGAGTCCATGGGCATCGACTACATGGTGGTGTTCCCGACGCCGATGCTGGTGCTCGGCATGCATCCGCAGGTCGAGACCGAAGTCGTGATCGGCAATGCCTTCAACAAATGGCTGACCGAGGAAATCCTGCCCCAGGACCCGCGCATCAAGGCGATGCTGTACCTGCCGTTCAACCATCCCGAGGAAAGTCTGAAGGCGGTGGAAAAATACGCCAATACGCCCGGCGTCATCGGCTACTCGGTCACCTCGACACGCTTCCGCGCCGTCAATCACGACAGCTACATGCCGCTTTACGCGGCGATCCAGGCGACCGGCAAGCCGCTCGCCTTCCATTCCGGCTTCCACTGGGGCGACCAGTCGATGCAGCAGTGCAACCGCTTCATCTCCATGCACGCCATCTCCTTCGTCTATTATAACCTCATCCATCTCACCAATTGGATCATCAACGGGCTGCCGGAACGCTTCCCGAAACTCAAGGTGCTGTGGATCGAGAGCGGTCTCGCCTGGGTGCCGTTTCTGATGCAACGGCTCGATTCCGAATACATGATGCGATCGTCGGAGGCGCCGCTCCTGAAGCGGCGGCCGAGCGAATACATCGCCGACATGTATTTTACGAGCCAGCCGCTGGAGCGCTCGAACCTAAAGCTTACCGAGGCCACTTTCGAGGCGATCAAAGCCGACACACAACTGCTGTTCGCGTCAGACTGGCCGCATTGGGACTTCGACCTGCCGAGCTCGATCACCACGCTGCCGTTCTTGAGCGAACAGGCTCAGCGCAACATTTTGGGGCTCAATGCCGCGCGGCTGTTCAACCTCGAAGTGCCGAAACACAAGCTGATCAAGCCCACTGCGGACAAGATCAAGCCGGCGCGCGTGCCGGTCCCGGCCTGACCGGCGATGCCCGCAACGCGCAAGCGCACAGCGATCAAGCGGTCCGGCAGGCCGGTGGCGAAACCGGCGCTCCCGACTGCGGCGGACTTTTGCGCGGCCGCCCGCAACGCGCTTAAGCGCGGCGAGCCGGACGCGATCTCGGACAAGACGCTGCAGCGGGTGCTCACCGCCGCGGTGAAGGTCTACGCCGCCAAAGTCGAGCGGCGCGGCCATGACGTGGCGCCGTTCGCGCCCGGGAGCGTCACCGCGACCGAAACCGTCGTGACCGCCTGCGGCTTGATCCGCGCCGCCGACCTCAACATGTTCGACGTGGCGATTTGGTTTCACCGCCCGCCGGGAATCGATTAGCGAAAAGTATCGATAAGCAGCAAGGCAAACGGGAGAGCGCGATGGAGGAAATCGCAGTCGGCAAATTGACCGACATCGGCGACGGGGATTACCGGGTCTTTGCGCTGGAAAATCTTGAGGTCGGCATATTCCGCACCGGCAGCAAGGTGCTGGCTTATGAGAATGTCTGCCCGCATGCCGGCGGCCCGGTCTGTCAGGGCAAGATCTTCCACAAGGTCGAGGAAGTGATCACACCGGACCAGAAGAGCGCCGGCCTGCGCTTCGGCAAGCAGCGGCACATCGTCTGCCCGTGGCACGGCTACGAATTCGATCTGGCGACCGGCTGCCACCCGGGCGACGCCGCCACGCGACTGACACCGGTGCCGGTCGCGGTGCGCGACGGACAAATTTACGTCAGCGTTCCGGAGTGAGCCGCGCCCTATTTTTGCGCGGGGACGCGGAAGATGACCGGCAGTGTGAAGCTCAAGCCCTGATCGGCGACCTCTGGCGGCGGCGACGGCACCGGGTCCGCGCGCTGCAACATGGCGAGCGCTGCGGCGTCGAAGGCTGCGTCCCCCGAGCCCTTCACGACGCGCGACGATAGGACATGCCCGGCCCGATCGAGCACAAAGTTGACGATGACTTGAGAGGCCTGCATCGTTCGCTCCGCCGGGTAGAGTTTGTATTTGTCGAAATGGGCGGCAAGTTCCTTTTCCCAAGTCGCACGCTGGCGCACTGCGCTGGCACCGGTGCCGAGCGCAGGCGCGGTCGATCGTGAGGACGGGATGGCGTTTTCGACGCTGGGCATCGCGGTCGCTTCCGCGGCGACGGAAGGGTTTGATGGGGTCGCCTCGACTGCGGTGATCTTTGGATCTTTCTGATCGGGCTTTTTCACATCCTGCGGTGTGACGAGCCTCTCCGGATCCTCGGTATCCGTCGGAATGGCCCTCGGTAGATCGGCTTCCTCGAGAACGGTCTCCTGCTCGACGACGGCGGGAGCCGGCGCCGAGGCTTCGGCGTCAGGCCCGGCTGGGAGATCGGTCGGATCGTGACGCGGTGACGTCAAATCGACGTCGACCACCATCGCCGGCGCACCGAGTTCGCTCGCCGCATCGCGCTGCAGATAGAGGAACGCCAGCGCCGCGCCGGTCGCGTGGATCGCAAGCGCGGTCACGACTGCGCCGATCCAAATGCTTCGCGGCGGCACCGGCAGCCTGTCGTCGAGCGGCGCGTATTCCGACAACAGACCGGCCGTCACAGCTCGGCCCAATGGCGGATGAGATTGTGATAGAGGCCGCTTAATTTGACGATTTCGGGATCGTTGCGACCGAGACGTCCGACCAGGCCCTGAATGGTCGTGTCGAGATCGAAAATCATGCTCCGCGCCTGCGCATCGCGGATCATGCTCTGCAGCCAGAAGAATGAAGCGACCCGGACGCCGCGGCTGATCGGCGTCACCGTATGCAGACTGGTCGCCGGGTAGAGCACCAGATGGCCGGCCGGCAGCTTGATCTGCTGGGCGCCGTAATGATCTTCGACGAGCAATTCGCCGCCGTCATAGTCTTCGGGTTCTGACAAAAACAGCGTCACCGACAAATCGGTACGGATGCGCATGCCGGTCAGGTGATCGCCACGCACCGCATTGTCGACATGCACGCCGAAATGCTGACCGACGCCGTAGCGATTGAAGAGCGGCGGAAAGATATGTCGCGGGATCGCGGCCGAAATGAACAGCGGATTGGCGGTCAGCACTTTGATGACGCGCTCGCCCAGGGTCCGCGATATTTCGCCATTCGGCGGCAGTTGCTCGTTTTTCTTGACCAGTGCCGACTGGGCGCCGGCGGTCGAACGTCCGTCTTCCCACGAGGCCAGATCCATGGCGTCGCGAAATTCCGCGACCTCCGCCTTGCTCAACACATCGGGTACGCAGATCAACATGAGGGTTGCTTGCGGGATTTTTCTAGAATTTCGCGGTCAACTGGGCGCCGATGACCCGGCCCGGGGCGACCAGAACGAACGGCGCCGCGCTTTGATAGAATGCGTCGTAATAGAGCTTGTCGAAAATATTATTGGCGAACACTTTCCACTGCCAATTCTTGCCGACATAGCCTTCGAGGAAAGCGTCGAAGCGCCAATAATCCGGCAGCACGGTGCCTTGGTTCGCTGCCAGCAGCGTGCCGCCGTAGAGCTTCGAGCGGTAGGTTGCCTGGCCGCCGATTTCGAGCGTGTCGGTGAGGTGATATTTGGTCAGCACGTTGAACGATTGATCGGCAATAAAAGCGAGCGGCAGGCCGACATTACTGGCCACCGCCGAATGATCGACGCGCGTCTTCATCAGCACCAGACCGGCATAGACGCTCCATCTGTCCGTAATGTTGCCTTCGGCGCCGAGATCGAGGCCTTCCACGTGATAGGCCGCTCCGGCGGTAATCGTCCCGGTCGTGGACGATCCGACCAGTTCACGGGCGTTGCTGACGTCGGTGCGAAACAGCGCCGCCGTGGCTAACAAATGGCGGTCGAATAATTCCCATTTGTTGCCGACCTCCTGCGCCCGGCTTTCGACCGGACTGAAAATCTGCGGCAGCGGCGAAGTCGGGCTGAAGCCGCCGTAATTGACCGAGGTGCCGTCGAGTTCGGCGCCGACCGGCTCGGACGACGTGCCATAGGCCCAGTACAGGCTCGCGATCGGGAGCGGCTTATAGACCGCTCCCAAATTGTAATTCCACATGCGGGTGGCGTCGGAAATTTCGGCGCCGCTCTTCTTGGCGGCGATGTTGTACTGATCGAAGCGGACCCCCGCCGTGAGAAAAATGAAATCCCTATAATTCGCGGTCTCCAAGAGAAACGCACTTTTGGTATCGACCGAGCCAGGTCGCCGGATTCGGATTCGTGAAATTGCCGCCCAGCGAGTTGCAGCTGCCGCCCGAACCGATGCCCTGCTCTGGGATCGTGCCGACATAGTCCAGGATCGATCTTTCGTCCCTGACTTTGTTGCTTAGCGTGACGAAATCGTTGAGCCGGTATTCGCCGTCGATGGTGCCAAAATCCTGTTGCACACGCTGGAAATCGCGATTGACGAAGCCGTAATAGGTATCGCGCGGCACGCCGAGCGACGTCACCGGCGCGCCCGCGACAGTGTCGTAGGGCACACCGAAGTCGGGAAGCGACCAGAGATTGCTGTGGACGTAATTCGCCGTGAGCGAGAACGAGTCGTTCGGCGTCCATTTCACCGCGGCCAGTGCACCGCCGCGATTGTCGTTGGTGAAGTTGCGCTCGGCTACGTCGGCGTTCTGATAGATGCCATCGACGCGAAACGCGAGCGTCGGACTGATGACCTGATTGACGTCGAGCGTCACGCGGCGCGTGCCGTCGCCCGCGAGGGTCGTATCAGCGTTGTAAAAGGTCCTATCGCCGGCCTGTTTGGTGACGATATTCAACGCCCCGCCCGTGGTGCCGCGGCCGTCGATTGTCGAGGACGGACCACGCAGGATCTCGATCTGCTCGGTAAAGAAGTTCTCGCGCACGCTGACGGCGGGATCGCGAATGCCGTCGACAAATATGTCGTTACGGGCGTCGAAACCGCGGATGAAGAAGCGGTCGCCGAAGGCATTGCCGCCCTCGCCGGTGCCGAGCGTCACGCCGGCGGTGGTCCGCGCCACTTCCTTCAGACTGGTCGCATCCTTGTCCTCGAGCAATTCCTTGGTGAGAACCGTGATGGTCTTCGGCGTGTTGACGATCGGCTCGGAGAATTTCGGCGAGGCCAGCCGATCGGCCTTATAGGGCGCGGCGGGGTCGGCATAAGGGTTTCGGTCGGCGGCCTGCGCCGGCTGGTTCGAGGTATTCGCATCGGCCGCGGCCGCCTGTTTGGCCCGGGCCGCGCGGCGGAGCACCGCGCGCACGCGCAACTGTTCGGGCGACGGTTTTGCGGCGGCTGGTTTCTTGCGGCTCACCGGCGCCTCGACCGTCACCGGGGCTAATTGCGATTGGGCCTTCGCGCCGGTGATCGAAGCCACAGCGACCAGACAGCCGACGGTTACCCTGCGGCCGGGACTGGCGTTTAGCGTTTCATCGAACGCCTCTGCCGGACGCCGCGCGCGCAATGATAATGGCACTCTGGATGGCGACCGGTGAAGGCTCGCGGCGCCGTCAAAAGGAGTATCAGCTAATTCCGACATGCCCGCCCCCTTCAGCCGCACCGTCGCGACGCGGCATATAGTTTCAAATGAAACGGTAACGACGGTGCCGGGGTAGGTCAAATAAATATCGAGTATTTAGAGTAGTTTATACTTTAATCATTCCAATAAAAAGGTGATGTATTATGCCCTATATTCCGCTTTCTAAATCTACTTTCGACATTTACTGATTCCAATAAACGAACCAAATCTTTTTACTGTCGGCATGAATCGCGACGGCGGTTCGCATCATTCCGCTTCGTCGCTGGCGGAACTCGGGGGCTTCATCAGTGAAAAGAGTTCGTCGACGGTGGCGATGGCGATTTGCCGCACCTGCCCGGCATCGAGCGCGCCGGCAATCCGCACCTGGCGGACCACGGCATGAATCTCGTCACGAAAGTCGGAAATGAAGCGCAGCGGGTCTTTCGCGTCGTTGGCGACACGCGCGATCAAGCCGGCGATCAATATCTGGCAGGCGATCATCCGGCCGTTCAATTCTTCCATTCAAGATCTCTGTTATTTTCTTCAAGTTCATCGTCGATCTGATTTCCACTACCGCAGTTTTTGATACGGGGGCAACAAATGAAACAAGGCAAGCTTCCTTAGATACTTTCCAATTCAAAAGTAGATCGGGTCTTGTCACGTCAGCCTGACTGCCCGATCTCGCTCAACATTCGATCGGCTAGCTTCTCCGCCACCATGATGGTCGGGATATTGGTATTGCCGCGCGGCACTGTCGGCATGATCGACGCGTCGATCACCCGCAAATGCTCCATGCCGTGCACCCGCCCCTCCGGATCGGTCACCGCGTCGCGATCGTCCGCGCCGCCCATGCGGCAGGTGCCGACCGGATGAAACGTGCCGGCGACATTATTGCGGACGTGGTCGGCCAAGGCCTCGTCGTCCTCGACCAATGCCGCGAGATCGACGCGGCGGTCGGCAAGCGTGCCGAAGATCGGACCGGCGAGCGACGGCATCGCGTCGATGAGAGCCGCAATGGCGGCGCTCTTGATCTTGTTACCGGGCGTAATGCGGTTGAGCCGCCGCAACCGGTCGCTGAATTTTACCGGGAAGGTCAGCGTCGTCATGGCGCGCACGGCGTCGTGCTGCAGGATTTCCACACAGCGGCGAAAGCCCTGCATGAAGCGTTTGAGGTCGAGATCGTCGCCGGTGAAATTAAATTCGACTTGCGGATAGACCTCCGGATCGGAGGATGTGAGCGCCACGCGGCCGCGCGACATCGGCTTGAGCAGCGTCGGCGCCAGATTGGCGACCTGGTGCCCGAGCGGGCTCCATGAAGTTTTGCACTGCACATTTAGATACATATCGGCCGGCGGCGCCCCTGGGAGTCCGGTCGAGTAACGAAACGCCGTCATCGGGTGCGGTCGGATTTTCTTGGATTGCCGTGTGCCCGGCTTTTGCAAAAGGCCGATAAACAGGATGGCGTGATTGGATAGATTTTCACCTACGCCCGGCAGATCGGCGCGAACCTCGATGCCGAGTTGGCGCAACGCCGGCGCCGGGCCGATGCCGGCGCGCATCAAGAAGGCCGGCGAGTGAATGCCGCCCAGCGCGACAATAATTTCACCGCCGTGAAACTCGCATTGCTCGCCGCCGACCATCGCCGTGACGCCTGTCGCGCGGCGCCCATCGAACTTAAGGCCGGTGACCGTGGCGCCGGCCGTGACGGTGAGATTGGGCCGGCGGCGCACCTCGGGTGTGAGGTAACAGATCGCCGCCGAGCCGCGCTTCTGCGGCCAATTGCTCATCGGCACCGAGCCATAGCCGTCGCGAAAATCGGCATTCATGTCGGCGACGAAGGGGATCTGCCGCTCTTGCGCGAAAGCATGCACCGCCTTGGACAGCGGCGCCCAATCTTCCGCTGCGGTGCGACGGATCGGCACCGGGCCGGCTTTGCCATGCATGGCGCCGTCGAAATCCCAGTCGGTTTCGAGCTTGCGGTAATAGGGCAGGACGTCGTCCCAACCCCAACCCGCGGCGCCGAGCGCCTGCCATTCGGCATAATCGTCAGGCGTGCCCCGATAGGCCACCATGCCCATCACACTCGAGCCGCCGCCCAACACGCGGCCTTGGGAAAAGCCCACCGGCGGCGAATTGTCCTTGCGCCGCCAATGCACTTTCAGGCCGGGCCAGAAATAAGCGTCGTTGTAATAAGATCGCGGATAGGAATCGAGGACGTCGTCCGGCTCCGCGCCGGCAGGCAAATCGCGTCCGGCTTCGAGCAGCAGCACCCGCAGACTAGAACGCGCCGACAGCCGGTTCGCCAACACACAGCCGGAAGCACCGGCGCCCAGAATGATAACATCGAAACTTTCGGTCATTGCGCTTCCACCCGCGGTTGGTCGTTCTTGACCTTGCTTGGCGCCGGCTCTTGATTGAACCTTGCCGGCGCATGCTTTACTGGATCGGCGGCCGGCGCAAGCGAGGCCGCTCGTGCGCAGGATGTAACGGCAAGGGCCAAGACAGTGACAAAGACCATGACCAAACCGCTCCACGGCGTGATCGCCGCGATCGCAACGGCCGTCGACGAAAAGGGCGAACCGGACAGCGCGCGCTCGACCGCGCTCGCCGGCTACCTGCTCGATGGCGGCTGTGACGGCCTCAATGTGCTCGGGACCACGGGCGAAGCGACCTCGTTCTCGCTCGATCAGCGCCGGCGCGTCATGAGCGCTTATGCGGCAAGCGGCCTGCCACTCGATCGAATGATGGTCGGGACTGGCGCTGCGGCGCTTGCGGACGCCGTCGCGCTGACCAAGCATGCCGCTGAGCTCGGCTTTGCCGGTGCGCTGGTACTGCCGCCCTTCTATTACAAAGGTGTTCACGACGATGGATTGGTCGCCTATATCGAAGCCATCCTGACGGCCACAGCTGCGCGACCGATCCCGCTCTATCTGTACCATTTCCCGGCGCAATCGGGCCTGCACTGGCACGTCGGGCTGATCCGCCGCCTGCTCGAAGCGTTCGGCGAGCGCATCGTGGGCCTTAAGGATTCTTCCGGCGACATGGCGTATGCGCGCGAGGCCGCGGGCATCATGCCCCGGTTCAAGGTGTTTCCTTCGACCGAAGCGGCGCTGCCGGAAGCGCGCTCCGGCCTGTTTGCCGGCTGCATCTCGGCGACCGCCAATCTCAATGCCGATCTCTGCGCGCGGGCCTATCGCACCGGCGATGCGGTCGCACTCGGGGAAGCGGTCACGATCCGCAAGCTGTTTGACGGTAAGCCCTTGGTCCCTGGCATAAAGGCGCTCCTGGCCCATATCCACGCCGAGCCGCAATGGGGACGCGTCGAGCCGCCATTATCGGCGTTCCCGGCAGCCGACCGCGCCGCCGTGGTGGCAGGCTATGATGCGGTGCGCGCTAAACGCGTGGCCTAGCAACCGGGGATCTGGCGTTGACGCTGGCGTCTTGCGGCCGTATAAGCCCCGCTCTCATTCACAAAGTCGATAATCGATACCGATGGCCAATACCAAGTCCGCCAAGAAGGCCGCCCGCCAAACCGTGCGCCGCACCGTCGTCAATAAAGCGCGGCGCTCGCGCGTCCGGTCCGCTATCCGCAAAGTCGAAGAGGCAATCGCCGCCGGCGATCGGTCGCAGGCGATGACTGCTATGGCCACCGCCGAGCCGGCGATCATTCGTGCAGCGCAAAAGAATATAGTGCACCGCAATGCAGCCCGCCGGAAGGTTTCCCGGCTCGCCCATCGTATTGCCAAGCTCGACAATAAGTAATTCTGCGGCTGCGCCTTCCCGTGAATTCTGGCCTGCACAGGCGATCCACATCGTGGATTGCCATCAATCTGTTGTGCAACTGTCACAGGATTCAGCGATAATGGGGCATGTATTGTGTCTGCATCGCGCTTTATTTGCTCCATATTTGATGCGCGACGGCTACCCTAAAAAATTGGTCAGAAGAATTTATTTGGATTGAAAGGGTTAGGCCTATGGCAATTCGCTGGGCTTCGAATCCGGCGTGAATCCAATCGCCACTATTTTGTTTGTTCGGGCCTGCAGAGTCTAAAATTTCAGCTTGCTGTCACATATTGCAGGAATGTGAATCGCAAATTGCTTCAATACTTTGAACACGACACGGCCGCGACGGCGGCAGGCACGACGTTCTGAAAACCCAATGCTGTCGGGGTTTTTACGGTTGCGGGCCGCAAATCTGGTGCTACCTTTCCCTTCCCTTCGGTTGTCGAAGGTCTTCAAAAACCGGCCTGAGCGCTAACTCATCGTGGAATGGGTGCGGGAGAACTATGTGCGGCTGAGCCAAAGTCCTGCGATTCTTATTGTGTGCGTGCTGAGCCAAGAGGGGAAGCCTAGGTTATCGACGAGCTGCTTGAAATTCACGATAGCCGTTTCGTAGCCAAACTCCTCGAGTAAGTCAGCGATAACCATCGAATCTGGGAGCGATGGAGGTGGGGCATGACAACGACGATGCTTAGAACCATTTCGACTGCGGGCCACACAGGGGCCGGGTGCTTTTGGCCGAGGGCCGCCTCAAGCGGCTAATCCTCGATCTTCACCGGTCGGACTTCGCGTTCGGTTTCATCCGTGATCGCGTTCGCCGCCGACCCATACTTGAAATCCAACCTCGAAATTCCAGTGAATTGCGTCTCGGCAAAGTCGGGAAACGGGGAATCGACGCCGTTCGCCCCGCCGGGCTCAACTTCCTCCGACGAAAAGAAGCAGATCGAAATGACCAACACGGATCAGGATCGCTGGCGGCGGGTCAAGGAACGTTTGCGCACCGAACTTGGCGACGATGTCTTCACCAGCTGGTTCGGACGCATGGAGCTCGATGCCGTGGAAAAGGGCGTGGTGCGCCTTTCAGTGCCGACCCGGTTCCTGCGCAACTGGATTCAGTCGCATTACAGCGAGCGCGTCTTGGCGCAGTGGCAGGAGCAGGAGAACGACGTGACCCGGCTGGAATTAAGCGTGCGCTCGGCAACTATCCGCGTTCCGACCGTGAAGCCAAAAACGGAGGCGCCGCCGTCGCGTGAGCAGCGGGACGGTCTGCTTGACGGCGCCAACGGCCGCAACGGCGTGCCGTTCCTGTCGGTGCACGAGGCGCTGGGCGGCTCCCCGCTCGATCCCCGGCTCAGCTTCGAGAGCTTCATAGTCGGCCGCTCGAACACGCTGGCGCATGCCGCCGCAAAGCAAGTCGCGACCAGCCCGCGCGGCGAGCCGCTGATGTTCAACCCGCTCTATATCCACGCTGCGGTCGGGCTCGGCAAAACGCACCTGTTGCAGGCCGTCACCTGGGCGGGCAATCGCAGCGGCGATCGCAAGATGCTCTATCTGACCGCCGAACGCTTCATGTACGGGTTTGTCTCGGCGCTGCGCAGCCAGACCACGCTTGCCTTCAAGGAAGCGGTACGCGCCATCGACGTGCTGGTGATCGACGATTTGCAGTTCCTGCAAGGCCGTTCAACGCAGGCCGAGTTCTGCCACACCCTGAATACACTGATCGATGCCGGCCGGCAGGTCGTCATTGCCAGCGATCGTCCGCCGTCGGATCTCGAAAGTCTGGACGATCGGGTTCGGTCGCGGCTCGCCGGCGGGCTGGTCGTCGAGATCGGCTCGCTCGGCGAAGAGCTGCGGCTCGAAATCCTCAAGAGCCGCATCCATGCCGCCCGCCTCCATCACCCCGGATTCGAGGTGCCGGCGCCGGTCCTGGTCTTTGTTGCCAAGGCCGTGACGCATAACGGCCGCGATCTCGAAGGCGCGGTGAACCGTCTGCTCGCCCACAGCAAACTCACCGGCCAGCCCGTCACGCTCGAAATGGCCGAGCGTGAGATGCGCGATCTGATCCGCCCTGCCGAGCCGAAGCGGGTGCGGATCGAGGATATCCAGCGGATCGTCGCCCGGCAGTACAACGTCAGCCGTGCCGATCTGTTATCGTCGCGACGGACCGCCAATGTGGTGCGGCCGCGCCAGGTCGCGATGTATCTGGCAAAGGTTTTGACGCTGCGGTCGCTGCCCGAAATCGGCCGCCGTTTCGGCGGCCGCGATCACACCACGGTTCTCCACGCGGTCCGCAAAATCGAAAACTTGGCCGGCAACGACAGCGTCTTTGCGGAGGAGATTGAGGCGCTCAAACGCCAGTTGCAGGACTGATTGCCCCTGCGGACTGTGAAAAGGCTGGGAAAAGCCAAAGAAAACCGCGAAAACGACCGGGTCAATTGGGACCCGGACTTGCCGAAAGCGTCCCGCCACGCCACCTTTGTCGTCCGCCAAGGGACTAGGGATCTACTCGTCAACGGATTGCGCGATGAAGGTCACGGTAGAGCGTTCCGAATTGCTGAAATCGCTGGGCCACGTGCATCGCGTGGTCGAACGCCGTAACACCATTCCGATCCTCGCCAATGTGCTGTTGCAGGCGGACCGCTCCAAGCTTGCGCTGAAAGCAACTGACCTCGATGTCGAGGTGACCGACACGATCGCAGCCGAGGTCGGCCCGGGCGGCTCGACCACTGTGCCCGCCCATATGTTCTTCGACATCGTGCGCAAGCTTCCCGAGGGCGCACAGATCATCCTGGAATCGTCCGGCGACCGCGCCGCGCTGTCGATTCGCGCTGGCCGCTCGCGCTTCACGCTACAGACGCTGCCGGAAAGCGACTTTCCCGACCTCGCCCCGGGCGAGATGACCCACAAATTCACGCTGAAGGCGGCCGACCTGAAGCGGCTCATCGACAAGACTCAGTTCGCCATCTCGACCGAAGAAACCCGCTACTACCTCAATGGCATCTATCTGCATGCCGCAGGTACCGCCAAGGCGCAGACGCTGCGCGCGGTCGCGACCGACGGCCATCGGCTGGCGCAAATGGAGCTTGAACTGCCCAAGGGCGCCGCCGGCATGCCGGGCATCATCGTGCCGCGCAAAACCGTCAGCGAAGTGCAGCGATTGATGGAGGACAGCGAGGCCGAGGTCTTGATCGAGTTGTCGCCCGGCAAAATCCGCTTCACTGTCGGCCAGGCGATCCTGACCTCGAAACTGATCGACGGCACGTTCCCGGATTACGCACGGGTCATTCCGATCGGCAACGACAAGGAGCTCGTGGTCGACAAGAAGGAATTCGAGGCAGCGGTCGACCGCGTGTCGACGGTGTCGAGCGAACGGGGTCGCGCCGTCAAACTATCGATCACCGCCGGCCGCCTGCTGCTGTCGGTGACCAATCCGGACTCCGGCAGCGCCACCGAGGAGCTCGAAATCGAATACGAGTCCGATCCGATCGATATCGGCTTCAACTCGCGCTACCTGCTCGACATCGCAGCCCAGATCGAGAGCGAGGCCGCCGTGCTCAAGCTTGCCGATCCGGGCTCCCCGACGCTGATCCAGGACAAGGAGCCGCACGGCGCGCTCTATGTGCTGATGCCGATGCGGGTCTGAGGGCTCTCAGACTCTAACGGGTTCGGGGCTTGATTCCTGGTCCCTGAAGACCGATCCCTGCACCCTGATGTCTGTCCGGCGCCTGACCGTCACCAATTTCCGCAACTATCACGCGGCGTCGCTTTCAGTCGACGCAGCGACGGTGGTGCTGGTCGGGCCGAACGGCGCCGGCAAGACCAATCTGCTGGAGGCGATTTCGTTTCTGGCGCCGGGACGCGGGCTGCGCCGCGCCGCGCTCGACGAAGTGGCCTTCAGCGAGGCCGATGGCTCCTGGGCAGTGGCCGCCGAAATCGAGGGCGCGCTTGGGCTTGCGACGCTGGGCACCGGCGTCGACCGTTTGCCGGAGGACGGCGCCTCGGTCCAGCGCAAGTGCCGGATCGACCGCGAGCCGGTCGCTTCGGCAGCGGGCTTTGCCGATCATCTGCGCGTGCTCTGGCTGGTGCCGGCGATGGACGCGCTGTTCGCCGGCGCCCCGTCCGAACGCCGGCGCTTCCTCGATCGCCTGGTACTTGCGGTGGATGCCGAGCATTCGAGCCGCGTCAATGCACTCGAACGGTCGCTGCGTTCGCGCAATCGGTTGCTGGAAGATCCGCGGCCCGACGCGCATTGGCTCGATGCGGTCGAGCACGAGACCGCCGAGCTCGCGGTCGCGGTGGCGGGTTTGCGCGTGGAAACCGTTCGCCGGCTCGAAACGGTGCTGGCGAGCCGTGCCGGCTCGGCCTTTCCGCCGGCCGCGATCGCGCTCGACGGCTGGATGGAACAACTCATCCCGGCCTATCCCGCCGCCGAAATCGAGGAACGCTACCGCGCGGTGTTGCGCGACAACCGGGGCCGGGATGCCGCGGCCGGGCGCACGCTCGATGGCCCGCATCTGACCGATCTGAAAGTCAGCTATGCTGCCAAATCCATCCCCGCGGCGGACGCCTCGACCGGCGAGCAAAAAGCGCTGCTGATTGGCATCGTCTTGGCGCATGCAAAACTCATCGCCGAGATGACCGGACACGCGCCAATTCTGCTGCTCGATGAAGTGGCGGCCCATCTCGATCCTGGTCGCCGCGAAGCCTTGCATCAGGAGCTCCTGCAGCTTGGCACCCAGGTCTGGATGACCGGGGCCGATCCGGCGCTCTTTAAGGAAGCCCCCAGCGATGCCGCGGTCGTTGAAGTCCGATCCGGAAGGCTCGAGCCCAGAATCAAGAAACTCTGATGCGGTCTCAAGCGGAAAAAGGTTCCAAACTACTGCGATGATTCGCAGATATGGCGTGCGGCAGACCTGGAACAACCGTGCGCGCCGGGTCTTAACCCCACAAGCTGCAAGAAAACTTGCTAGGGACAAAGGCCCAAATACAATGCCGGAACCGGCAGAAGATTTGATCGTTCGCAACCTGATCGAAAGCCTCGAGCGCTTGCGCGAGGATCTCGATCGGATGGAACTTTGGGCGGCCGCGCTCGGCTCCTTTGCGCATCCGGTCCCGACATATCAGACGGATCCGTATCTGCTCAACCCGTCGCCGAACCGCCCGCCGCGCCGCGCCGGACTGTAATTGCCCCGCCTGCGCGGGCCGCCTAAACGTCCTTCACGGCGCGTTATCAGAAGCGGCCTTTTCGGGGCCGAATCCGGGCCTGTTTCGGCGGCCGGCAAAACCTTGAAAAATCACGATTTGACAATATCTTAAGCGCCACGACTTTGCGCTGTACCGGGTACTGTTTTCGTGTACAAGATTCAGTCGTTTATTTTCGCCTTTTCAGAGCGATTCGAAAGCCCCCTACATGGTCGAACCAGTCCGTAAGCCCATACCCTCGCCTTCCGATTACGATGCCGAATCGATCAAGGTGCTCAAGGGACTCGATGCCGTACGCAAACGGCCGGGCATGTATATCGGCGACACCGATGACGGCTCGGGCCTGCATCACATGGTCTACGAGACCGTCGACAATGCCATCGACGAAGCGCTTGCCGGCTATGCCAAGGAAGTGACCGTCACGCTCAATCCCGACGGTTCCTGCACCGTACGCGACGATGGCCGCGGCATTCCGACCGACATCCACAAGGGCGAAGGCGTATCGGCCGCCGAGGTCATCATGACCCAGCTGCACGCCGGCGGAAAATTCGATCAGAACTCCTACAAGGTTTCCGGCGGTCTGCACGGCGTCGGCGTCTCGGTGGTCAACGCGCTGTCGAGTTGGCTGAAGCTGCGCATCTGGCGCGACGGCGAAGAACATTTCATGGAGTTCCACGACGGCGAGCCGGTGGCGCCACTCGCGATGGTGGGCGCCGCGCGCGACAAGCGCGGCACCGAGGTGACGTTTCTGCCGTCGAAAAACACCTTCACCATGACGGAGTTCGATTTCGCGACCCTGGAACACCGGCTGCGCGAACTCGCCTTCCTCAATTCCGGCGTCACCATCGTGCTGTCCGACATGCGCCACGCCGTCGAGAAGCGCGAGGTGATGCGCTACGAAGGCGGCGTCGAGGCCTTCGTCAAATATCTCGACCGCAACAAGACGCCGCTGATCCCGCAGCCGATCGTCATGCAGGCCGAGCGTGACGGCACCGGCGTCGAATGCGCGCTGTGGTGGAACGACGGCTATCACGAGTCGGTGCTGTGCTTCACCAACAACATCCCGCAACGCGACGGCGGCACCCATTTGGCGGGCTTCCGCGGCGCGCTGACGCGCCAGATCACCGGCTATGCGGAATCCAGCGGCGGCGCCCGCAAAGAGAAGGTGGCGCTGACCGGCGACGATTGCCGCGAGGGACTGACCGCGGTGCTGTCGGTCAAGGTGCCCGACCCGAAATTTTCATCCCAGACCAAGGACAAGCTCGTTTCCTCTGAGGTTCGCCCCGTGGTCGAGGGCGTCATCAATGAAATGCTCAAAGCCTGGCTCGAAGAGCATCCCGGCGAAGCCAAGATCGTCGTCGGCAAGGTGATTCAGGCCGCCGCCGCCCGCGAGGCGGCCCGCAAAGCGCGCGAGATGACGCGCAAGAGCGCGATCGGCATCACTTCGCTGCCGGGAAAACTCGCCGATTGCCAGGAACGCGATCCGGCGAAATCCGAGCTCTTCATCGTCGAGGGCGATAGCGCCGGCGGCTCCGCCAAGCAGGGCCGCAATCGCGAGTTCCAGGCCGTGCTGCCGCTACGCGGCAAGATCCTAAACGTCGAACGCGCCCGCATGGACAAGATGTTGTCGTCCGAGCAGATCGGCACGCTGATCACCGCGCTCGGCACCGGCATCGGCACCGACGAGTTCAACGCCGACAAGCTGCGCTACCACAAGATCATCATCATGACCGACGCCGACGTCGACGGCGCCCATATCCGTACGCTGCTCTTGACCTTCTTCTACCGGCAGATGTTCGAACTCATCGACCGCGGCCATCTCTATATTGCGCAGCCGCCGCTTTATAAGATCGCGCGCGGCAAGTCCGAGCAATATCTCAAGGATGAGCGCGCGCTCGAGGATTATCTGATCGACACCGGCCTCGAAGAGACGAGTTTGCGGCTGTCGTCCGGCGAGGTGCTCGCCGGCAACGATCTGCGCAAGCTGGTCGAGGATTCGCGCGTCATTCGCAATCTGCTGCGCGGCTTGCACAGCCGCTACAATCGCCAGGTCGTCGAACAGGCCGCGATCCTGAGCGTGCTCAACCCGCAGATTTTCGGCGACCCGCAAAAGGCCGTGGCGGCGGTGCCCTATATCGCCAAGCGCCTCGACGCGCTGTCGGAGGAAACCGAGCGCGGCTGGCAGGGCGAATTCACCGAAGGCGCAGGCTTCCAGTTCGAGCGCATGGTGCGCGGCGTCAAGGAAATAGCCGTGATCGATCAGGCGCTGCTCGGCTCCGCCGACGCCCGCAAGCTCGACGAATTTGCCCCCGCGCTGCAAAAAGTCTTTCCGCGGCCGACGCCGCCCGCCATGCTGCGGCGGAAGGACGAGGAAATGGCCATCCACGGCCCGGTCGGCCTGTTCGATTCGGTGATGACCGCCGGCCGCAAAGGCGTAAGCCTGCAGCGCTACAAAGGCCTCGGCGAGATGAATCCGAGCCAGCTCTGGGAAACCACGCTGGACAAGAATGCGCGCACCATGCTGCAGGTCAGCGTCAAGGAAATCGACGAGGCCAATACGATTTTCGACGAGCTGATGGGCGACAAAGTCGAGCCGCGGCGGCTGTTCATCGAGGAGCATGCGCTGACGGCGAGCGTGGATGTGTAAATAATCCTCCCCCGTTTACGGTGGAGGTGGCGAGCGAAAGCTCACCGGTGGGGGTAAGTCTTAAACGCCGCACGCCCCTCGCTGCTAAGGCCCCCCCCACCACCCTGCGGGGGCGGATTTAGTGCCCCGGCAGCACCAGCACCTCCGGCTTCGCCGGCAGCGTCGTCTTCGACACCACGACCGACGGAATATCCGCCGTCTCCACATCCCACTGCGCCCGCGCGCGGTCGAGGAAGCGGTCGAGAATGTATTGGCTGAAATAATGCATCGGGATGACGATCTGCGCTTTGAGCGCGGTGAGCACATCCATCATGCCGTCGAGGTCGAGCGTGTAGGAGCCGTCGACCGGCGCCATCACCACGTCGGGGCGGCCGATCTCGTCGAGCTGGGCTTGCGTCAGCGTGTGGTGCAGGTGGCTGAGATGGGCGATGCACAGATTGGCGATCTCGAAGATGAAGATCGAATTGCCGTAGCGCTCGGTGCCGCCCTCGCCGTCGCGGATATTGGTCGGCACGTTGCGCACCCGCACGTCGCGATAGGTGATGTCCCAGTTCGCCGGCTCGCCGGGGTTCGCGCCCCAGCCGCGCAGCACATATTTGATCGCCGGGTCGGGATCGTCGGTGTAATGCGTGTCGTGGGCGTGGTTCATGGTGGCGATGTCGGGCAGCACCGGCGGCCGCACATAGTCGTTGTAGTCGGTGGCGATACGCACGAGCTGCGGGCTCTCGATCAGAAACGTGGCGTGGCCGATGAAAGTGATCCGCACCTGATCGGGATTGAGCGCCGCTGGAATGAGCCGCGGCCGGTTCGCCGCCACGGGGCCCGGACAGCCTGTCGTCAGTTCCGGCTTGGCGGCGGATTTGGGCGATGGCGCGTCGACTGTCTGCGCCAGCGCGACGGCCGGCAGCGCCCAGATCAGAAAGCTCACCGCACACGCACGGAATAATTCCATGCGCGAATGCTGCCACGAATTGCGATGAAGGACTATGCGGCTGTGAGTACGCCGCTCATTCCCGGGAAAGCGGGAATTCAGCGCTCAGACCCACAACTGGGTCCCCGCTTGCGCGGGGACGAGCGGACTTGGGAATCAGCGTCCCGAGGTGATCGCGCCGCGGGCAGTCAGCACGAGCCACTGGCCGTCTTGCCGCTTGATGCCGTCGACGCGGCCGACGCCCGGCAGAAAGCTACCGGCGCCGACGTCGAACATGCCGCCGCTGCGGCTTTCCACCAGAGCGCGGCCGTTCTGCACGTCTTGAACGATCCAGTCGGGCAAAATCCGGTCTGCCGATTTAGCGGGTTCCGGCGCCGGTGCCGCGGCGGCAGCCGGCGGCACGGCAGCGATCGAGCCCGTTGTTTCGGCAGCGGCCGTATGCTGATCGATGCGATCGAGCCGGTCGGAAAGCTTGGCAAATTGGCTCGTCGCGCTGCGCGAGGCGGCGTCGAGATTGGCCTTGATGGCCGAGAGATCGGCGAGTTGCTGTTTCAGCGCGTGCGAGGTGTCGCTCGCACTGGCGCTTTCGGTCGCAGGCGGCGGAGCGGCTGACGACAGATAATGCACAAAACCCGAGCCCGACACCGAGCCGACAAAGGAGCCGAAGGAAGCCGCGAAGGCCACCGTCGCGGCGAGCAAAAGGAATCGCGACGAAGCCGGCGGCGGCGAGGCCGCGACGGTTTCGGCGGCAGGCTCGCGCACTTCGTCGAAGGCGTCGTCTTCCCCAGCGCCGAGTCTCGGCGCCAAAACCATCGGCAGGTTCCTGTCGACGGCGTTGCCGTCGTGCGGCGTGGCGGCGTCGTCTTTTTCGCCGTCGCCTGAAGGGTTGTCCGGGCTTTGCGCCATGGTGGTCTCCGGATTGCGGTGACCACTCGTTAACCAGTTTTGGTTAGCAATTGGTTACCAGAGACGTGACGCCGACGTGTCCGGCAATCTTCAGTCCGCCAACCCGTTCTCGCGCGCAAGAGTTTTGAGCGAGGACTCCGGCCGTGCGCCGAGATGCTGGATGACTTCGGCGGCGGCGAGCGCACCGAGCCGGCCGCAGGTGCGGTCGTCGGCGCCGCGCACCAGGCCGGAAAGAAAGCCTGCGGCGAACAAATCGCCGGCGCCGGTGGTATCGACCACGCGATCGACCGGAAACGCCGGCACCGCTTCGGCCCCGTCTGGACCGACCACCAGACAGCCTTTCTCGCTTCGCGTCACCACCGCGACGCCGATATCGGCGCGGAGCGCCGCGATTGCGGCATCAAAGTCGCTCGATTGATAGAGGCTGTGCAGCTCGGCCTCATTGGCGAAGATCAGGTCCACGGTGCCCGAGCGCATGAGCTGCAAGAATTCGTCGCGCCAGCGATCGACGCAGAATGCATCCGACAGTGTCAGCGCCACTTTGCGGCCGGCGCTATGGGCGATCTTGGCCGCCTTGAGGAAGGCGTCCTTGGCGTGCTTCGGGTCCCACAAATAGCCTTCCAGATAGATGACCGCGCTGGCCGCAATCAGATCGGCGTCGATGTCGTTCGGATGCAGGTCCTGCGCGGCGCCCAGATAAGTGTTCATGGTGCGCTCGCCGTCCGGCGTCACCAGCACATAGCAGCGCCCGGTCGGCGGCCCGTCGGCGGCGGGCGGCGTTTCGAAACCGACGCCGGCAGCGCGGATATCGTGGCCGAAGGCGTGCCCGAGCCCGTCGGCCTTCACCTTGCCGATGAAACCCGCCCGGGCGCCGAGCGACGCCACGCCGACGATGGTATTGGCGGCCGAGCCGCCGGAAGTCTCGACTGCCGGACCCATGGCCTCATAAATCGCCTCGGCGCGCGCCGCGTCGATCAACGCCATGCCGCCTTTGCGCATGCCCTGCGCGAGCAAAAAGTCCTCTTCGGCGCGGGCGATCACGTCGACGATGGCGTTGCCGATGCCGAGCACGTCGTAACGGGCGGATGCTGATGCCATGATGCTGATATTCCGGCGTTAAACTTTAGGGGTCGCGCACTATAACGGCCGCCCCTTGCACGGCAAGCCGTGGGCATGGCATGGGACACGCGAATCCAGGGGTCCCACGCACGGTCTTCAAGATATGGCGTTCAAGGAACTGATTTTCTCCGGCGTGCAGCCGACCGGCAATCTGCATCTCGGCAATTATCTCGGCGCCATCAAGCGCTTTGTCGAATTGCAGGACCGCTACGAATGCATCTATTGCGTGGTCGATCTGCACGCCATCACGGTGTGGCAGGACCCGGTCGAACTGCCGCGCGCCACCCGCGAGGTCACCGCGGCCTTCATCGCCTGTGGGATCGATCCCGAAAAGCACATCGTATTCAACCAGAGCCAGGTCGCCGAGCACGCCGAGCTCGCCTGGGTGTTCAATTGCGTTGCCCGCCTCGGCTGGCTCAACCGCATGACCCAGTTCAAGGAGAAGGCCGGCAAGGATCGCGAGAACGCCTCGGTCGGGCTGTACTCTTATCCGACGCTGATGGCGGCCGACATTCTGGTCTATCGCGCCACCCATGTTCCGGTCGGCGACGACCAGAAGCAGCATCTTGAACTGTCGCGCGACATCGCGCAAAAATTCAACAATGATTTTGCCGCGTCGATCCAAAGCCACGGCTTCGGCGAGGCCTTCTTCCCGCTGCCCGAGCCGCTGATCACCGGCGAAGCGACCCGGGTCATGTCGCTGCGCGACGGCGCGAAGAAAATGTCGAAGTCGGACGCGTCGGATTATTCGCGCATCAATCTGACCGACGACGCCGACGCCATCGCGCAGAAAATCCGCAAGGCCAAAACCGACCCCGAGCCGCTGCCGAGCGAGGAAAAAGGCCTTGCGGCACGACCCGAGGCCGACAATCTGGTCGGCATCTATGCGGCGCTCGCCGACACCACGCGCGGCGCTGTGTTGGCGGAATTCGGCAATGCGCAATTCTCGACCTTCAAGACCGCGCTGGTCGATCTCTCGGTCGCCAAATTGAGCCCGATCGCCGCCGAGATGAAAAAGCTCCTCGCCGATCCCGCCTCGATCGACGCCGTGTTGGCGGACGGCTCCCGCCGGGCGCAGCAGCTCGCCGGCGAAACCATGAAAGCCGTCAAGGACATCGTCGGCTTCGTGCGGGCCTAGGCTTTGGCACTTGAACTTCCAACGGAATTCGCCACGTAGTAGGGTGGATTTGGGCTCACGCGCCCCGACATTGAGGTTGCCATGTTCATCCAGACCGAAGCGACCCCGAACCCGGCGACCCTGAAATTCTTGCCCGGACGCACCGTGCTGGAAACCGGCACGCTCGAATTGCGCGACGCCGAACAGGCCGCGCAGTCGCCGCTCGCCGAGCGGCTGTTCGGCATCCTGGGGGTCAGTGGCGTTTTCTTCGGTTCCGATTTCATCACCGTGACCAAAAGCGCCGGCGAATGGCAGCAGCTCAAGCCGATGATCCTCGGCGCGATCATGGAACACTATATGTCCGGCGCGCCGCTGGTCGCGGCGGGCAGCACCGCACCGAGCGACGGCGACGAATTCTTCGACGCCGCCGACGCCGAGACGGTCGCCACCATCAAGGAATTGATCGAGACACGGGTGCGGCCCGCGGTGGCGAATGACGGCGGCGATATCACCTTCCGCGGCTTCAAGGAGGGCGTCGTCTATCTCAACATGAAAGGCGCCTGCTCGGGCTGCCCGTCATCGACCGCGACGCTGCGGCACGGCATCCAGAATCTGCTGCGCCATTTTGTGCCCGACGTCACCGAAGTCAGGCCCATGTGATTCCCAAGTGAGGCCCATGTAGCCCCTTTTAGCCTTGTGGGCGTTACATAGCCTTGCGGGCGCAAGGTCTTGCTTGTTTAAGTTCTTGCCGATCTAAGACCGGCGTGCTGCGCCGGATCAGGCATTCGATTCCCCATGCGGCTCCTTGCCATCGATACAGCGCTCGCGGCGTGTTCCGCCGCCGTGTTCGATACCGTCCATAGGGGGGTCATCGGCGGCATCGTCGCGAGCGAAAGCATCGCCATGACGCGCGGCCACGCCGAAGCGCTGATGCCGCTGATCGCGCGGGTGATGCAGGCATCCGGGCTCACCTTTCCCGATCTCGACCGCATCGTGGTGACGACGGGGCCCGGCAGCTTCACGGGCCTGCGGGTCGGCATCGCCGCCGCACGCGGGCTCGGCGTCGCCATCGCACGCCCGGTGGTCGGCATCTCGACGCTATCGGCTTATGCGGCGCCCTATCTCGGCGCCGATTCCGCAAGCCCCGTCATCGCCGCCGTCGATGCGCGCCATGCCCATGTCTATTTGCAGGTTTTCGCGCCCGAAGGCCGGACGCTGGTCGCACCGCGTCTCGCATCCTTGAGCGAGGCCGTCCGCGCGGCGGGTGAGACCGCATCCTGTATCGTCGGTTCGGCTGCGAAAGCTATAGCCGACGCGCTCCCCGACACGGCGCCAATGCCGGTCACTGTCGATGCACGCGACGCCCCCGATATCGCCTGGATCGCTCAATTGGGCGCTATCGCGGTGGAGGCGCAGGCGCCTCCGAAACCGCAATATTTGCGCGCACCCGACGCCCAGCCGCAAAATGCGGCCCAACTGCCGCGGCGATGATAAAACTCCTCGCCCGCCTGTTCGGCAGCGCTGAGCCCAGCTTCGGCGAGGCGCGACCCGCGGACGCCGCGGCGATCGCCGCCGTGCACGGCGTATCGTTCAAGCGCGGCTGGGGCGAGGATGAGATTCACCGCTTGCTGATCGAGCGCAATGTGGTGGCGCAGCGAGTCATGAGCGGGCGAAATCTGATCGGCTTCATCCTGTCGCGGCATGCCGCGAGCGAAGCGGAAATCCTATCGGTCGCGATCGCACCTAAGTGGCGGGGGCGCGGGCTGGCGCGGCCATTGCTCAATCTGCATCTGCGCCGCCTCGCCGGCTTCGGCGTCCGCGCCGTATTTCTCGATGTCGATAAAAGCAACGCCCCTGCCCGCGCACTCTACAAACGGGCCGGATTTCACGAAGTCGGTCAGCGCCAGGGCTATTACGCCGGCGGCGCCACTGCGCTGGTGCTGCGCCGCGACCTCGGCTGACGCGGCATGGTTTGTCCGGTAGGATACCCAGAAGCTCGAGCCAATCGGGCCGCCGGGGAGGAAATGCCATGGGGACAGCGCGATTGCGACGCGTGGCGATATGGTTCGCGCTGGTGGCGGGCTCAACGGGTATCGCCCAGGCGCAGAACGCCACCTATCCCAGCCATCCGGTCAGAATGTTTGTCGGCTTCGCCGCCGGCGGCGGCACCGACGTGGCGGCGCGGATCATGGCGCAGCAGATGTCGAAGATTCTCGGCCAATCGATCGTGGTCGAGGACCGCACCGGCGCCAGCGGCTTGATCGCGGCGCAGGACTTGGCGAAATCCGATCCCGACGGTTACACGCTGATGATGGGCAGCCAGACCACTTGTGCGGTAGCGCCGGCGCTCTACCACAAAGTGACCGTCGATCCGGTGAAGGATTTTTCCGGCGTGGCGCTCACCAGCGCCTCGCCGCTGGTGCTGGTCGTCAACCCGTCGTTTGCCGCCCATTCGGTGGCCGACGTGATCGCGATGGCCAAGGCCAATCCCGGCAAGCTCAATTTCGGCACCGGCGGCGTCGGCACAACACCACATATGACCGCCGAACTGTTCCAGCACGACGCCGGCATCAAAATGGTCCATGTCGCCTATCGGGGCGAAGCCGGCGCCATCAACGATCTCCTCGCCGGACAAATTCCGCTGATGTTCGCCAACCTCTCGGCCGTCATGGGTCAGATCAAGGCCGGCACGCTGCGGGCGCTTGCCGTCACCAGCGCCCAGCGCTCGCCCTCGGCGCCCGAGATTCCGACCATCGCGGAGACCGTGCTGCCGGGTTTTGACTCCGAGACCTGGTGGGGCATCGTCGCGCCGCCCGCGACACCGCTCGACATCCGAATGAAACTCAACGGCGTTGCGCGACAGGCGCTCGATCTCGAAGACACCAAGCAGCGCTTTGCTGAACTCGGCATGACGACCCGCACCAGTAGCCCGCAAGAGCTCGATGCCTATATCAAGTCCGAAGTCGCCAAATGGGCGGAGGTGATCAAAGAGGCCAATGTTCAGGCGCTGGATTGAAGCAGCTTCGTCACGGCATTCCTTTTTGTCCGGAAACCGGGTAAGCAATAGCGGTGACGCGGCCATGGGCAACCGCATCCGCACGCCGCTGGATTTACTAGCTGGGACAGAGGCTTAGGACGAAGCTTTGGGCTCGACCACCACCGGCATGAACCGATCCAAGAAGCTCCTTTACGTCAAATCGTTCGGCTGCCAGATGAACGTCTACGACTCCCGTCGTATGGCGGACACTTTGGCACCCGAGGGCTATGCGGAGACCGCAGAGCCCGAACACGCCGATCTCATCATCCTCAATACCTGCCATATCCGCGAGAAGGCGGCCGAAAAGGTCTATTCGGAGCTCGGCCGCGTGCGCCGCATGAAGGACGCGGCCACAGCCTCCGGCCGGCATGTCACGATCGCGGTCGCCGGCTGCGTGGCGCAGGCCGAGGGCGAAGAAATCATCCGCCGGCAGCCCGCGGTCGACCTCGTTTTCGGACCGCAAAATTATCACCGTCTGCCTGAGCTGTTGGCGCGCGCCGCGCGCGACGGCAAAGCGGTCGATACGGAATTCCCAGTCGACGACAAATTCGATCATCTCGCGGCGCCTGGCCCGGCGGCGATCCGGGCGCGCGGGGTCTCGAGTTTCATCACGGTGCAGGAAGGCTGCGACAAGTTCTGCACTTTTTGCGTCGTGCCCTATACGCGTGGCGCCGAAGTCTCGCGGCCAGTGCAGAAAATCCTGGCCGAAGTCGAGCAGCAGGCCGCGGCAGGCGTCCGCGAAGTCACGCTGATCGGCCAGAACGTCAATGCCTATCACGGCGCCGGACCCGATGGACGGCCGTGGTCGCTGGCGCGTGTCTTCGCGCGCATCGCCGAAATCGACGGCGTCGAGCGGCTGCGCTACACGACCAGTCATCCGCGCGACATGGATGAGGATCTGATAGCGGCGCATCGCGATTTGCGCGCGCTCATGCCGCAGCTGCATCTGCCCGTGCAATCGGGTTCGGATCGCATCCTGGCGGCTATGAATCGCAGACACACGCGCGCGGATTACCTCGATATCGTGCGCCGGCTGCGCCAAGCGCGGCCCGATCTCGCCTTGACATCCGACTTTATTGTCGGCTTTCCGGGCGAGACGGAAAACGACTTCGCCGCGACACTGGAACTCATCGAGGAGGTCGGTTTCTCCACCGCCTTCTCGTTCAAATATTCGCCGCGGCCTGGAACTCCCGGTGCCGAGATGGATGAGCAGATCGGCGAGGACATCAAAACGGAACGCTTGCATCGTCTGCAAGCCGCGATCGACCGCGGCCAAGCCGCATTCAACCGGAGTTGCCTTGGCGGTAGCTTCGAGGTGCTGTTCGAACGCCCGGGCCGTCACCCCGGCCAGCTGGTCGGCCGATCACCTTATTTGCAGCCGGTACAAGTCTTCGCGCCGGTTGCGCTGATCGGCGAAGTCGCAACGGTGACGATCACCGAGATCGGCAGCAGAAGCCTGTTCGGCAGGCTCGCCCAGACAGCCACGCAGCAGCCCGCACGGCAAGCCGACCTCGTCGGCGCAGGAGCCTGAATTTGCGAACACCCGCTCCCCCCGGAACCGAAGAGGCGGTGTTCGTCGCCCCCGGTAATGCAACGCAGCTCGTTCTCACTTTCGACGACAACCGCCTCGCCTCCGCGCTGTTCGGGCAATACGGCCAGAACCTCGCATTGATCGAGCGCCGGCTCGGCGTGGTCGCCAATTCGCGCGGCAATCACGTCACCATCGACGGCTCGCGCGAAGCCTGCGATCAGGCGCGCCGCGTGCTCGAGGGCCTTTACGAGCGGCTGCAGCACGGCGACGAATTGGCGCAAGGCGATGTCGACGGCGCCATCCGGCTCGCTTTGTCGCAAGGCTCGCTGTTCGATTTCGACGCCGCCGCGGCACAAGAGAGTTTCGAAGAGATCAATTTGCGCAAGCGCCGGGTCCGCGCCCGCACCACGGCGCAGGACGCCTATATCCGCGCGCTCAAGCGGCACGCTTTGGTGTTCTCGACCGGCCCCGCCGGAACCGGCAAGACCTGGCTCGCGGTGGCCTATGCGGTCCAATTGTTCGAACGCAAGGAAGTCGACCGCATCGTCTTGTCGCGCCCCGCGGTCGAGGCCGGCGAGCGGCTCGGCTTCTTGCCGGGCGATATGCGCGAGAAAGTCGATCCCTATCTGCGGCCTATCTACGACGCGCTCTACGACCTCATGGATGCGCGCATCGTCGAGCGCGCACTGCAAACCACCGAAATCGAAATCGCGCCGCTTGCCTTCATGCGCGGCCGCACTTTGTCGAATGCGGTCGTCATTCTCGACGAGGCGCAGAATACGACCGCGATGCAAATGAAAATGCTGCTCACCCGGCTCGGCGAGAACAGCCGCATGATCGTCACCGGCGACCCGAGCCAGGTCGACCTGCCGCCGGGCCAGACCTCCGGCCTCGCCGATGCGGTGCGGCTGCTGCACGGCGTCGAGGGCATTGGCTATGTGAGCTTCACCGCAGCCGACGTCATCCGGCACGAGCTTGTCGCGCGCATCGTCGCCGCCTACGACCAGGAAGCGGCGAAGAAGCGCGAGCGGCGGGAATGACGCGGCCGGCGCCATCCGCGATCGAGATCGACGTAATCGTCGCGAGCGCGCGCTGGAAGGAACCCAAAAAGGTCGAACACACGGTGCGGCAAGCCATCAGCCGCGCGGCGGCCGCGGCGCTGTCAACACGCGGGGCGGAGCTTGCTATCGTGTTGACCGATGATTCGGCCATACGCCTGCTCAACCGGGACTGGCGGGATATCGATGCGGCTACGAATGTCCTGTCGTTTCCGAGCGCGGACACTCGTCGTCGGCATCTTGGCGACATCGTCCTCGCCTTCGAAACCATCACGCGCGAGGCGCGCGCCGAGAAAAAACCGTTTGCGCATCATCTCGCCCATCTCGCGGTCCATGGGTTCCTGCATCTCATCGGCTACGACCACGAGCGGGCGAGCGATGCGGAGGCGATGGAACGAACCGAACGCGAGATTTTGCGTCAGCTCGCGATCCCCGATCCGTACCGGCCCCGCGCCGGGATGGCCAAAAGCCAGGCAAGAAGCCGGCCCACCGGCCGGGCGAAAGCGCGAAAACCTGTTAGACTGCCCGCCGGGCGGCTCCGCAAGCGTCCCAGTGGGCGCCCATCCACGACCTGACAGCCGCCACGCATCCTGAGGCCGGAATTCGCCATGTCCCAATCGCCTCCGCGCAACGACCTGGCTGACAGCGAGCACCGCGCGCTGCCGATGCTGCTGCCGAATCCGAGCGAGCAGCCCGAAGGCTGGCTCACGCGCGTCATGCGCATCCTATTCGGTTGGAAAGCGGCCTCGACACGCGCCGATCTCGAGCTGGTCCTGACCACGGAGCAACCGCAGTCCGGCTTTTCGCCCGAAGAAGCGGCGATGCTCAAAAATATTCTCGGCCTGCGCGAGACGCGGATCGAGAGCATCATGGTGCCGCGCGCCGATATCGTCGCCGTGCAGCAGGACATCGCGCTCGGCGATTTGGTCAAGGTGTTCGAAGTGGCGAGCCATTCGCGGCTGGTCGTTTACAACGATACGCTCGACGATCCGACCGGCATGGTCCATATCCGCGACCTCGTGGCCTATATGGCGGCGCGCGCGTCGAACGATGCCGCACCGGCCGCGACGGATAACGGCGCAACAGAACGTGTTGCAACAGAACATGTCGCAGCAGAACTTGGCGCACAAGCACAGGCGCCGGTACTGAATTTCGCCGATATCGACCTGTCGACCCCATTGGCGGCCGCGCACCTCGTACGCGAGATGCTGTACGCACCGCCGTCAATGCCGGCGCTCGATCTTCTCGCCAAGATGCAGGCGACGCGGATTCATCTGGCGCTGGTCATCGACGAATACGGCGGCAGCGACGGGCTGGTGTCGATCGAGGATCTGGTCGAGCTTATCGTTGGCGACATTGCGGACGAGCACGACGAGGCAGAGGGGCCGACGGTCACGCGGCAGAGCGACGGCTCGTTCCTGGCCAATGGCCGCGCCAGCCTCGAGGATGTTCGAGCGGCGGTCGGCGAGGAGTTCAACGTCGGCGAGGTCGCCGAAGAGGTCGATACGATCGGCGGCTATCTGGTCACCAAGGCCGGCCATGTGCCGGTGCGCGGCGAGCTCGTCCCCGGGCCGGAGCCGTTCGAGGCCGAGGTGCTCGACGCCGACCCGCGCCGCGTCAAACGGGTCAGAATCTATTTGCGCAAGGATCGTCGCCCCGCCGGGCTGCGCGACGTGCCGGCGCCGGTGCGCAGCTCGGCCGCACGACCCACCGCGACGCGCGATGAATCCGACCGCCCCAACCCGGTAAACCCGAACGGCCAACGCGCGCCGTGACGCCGAAAGGTCTGACCCATGCGATCGTGCTGTCATGGGGCTGGCGCCGGCGGCTGATCGCCTTTGCGGCTGGTGGGCTCTCGGCCCTGGCGATGGCGCCGTTCAATGCCTGGCCGATTCTATTTCTGACCTTGCCGACACTGGTCTGGCTGATCGACGGTGCCGGCACCGGCCGCTGGGGCGGTTTGAGCTCCGCCGCCGTGACCGGCTGGTGGTTCGGCTTCGGCTATTTTCTCGCCGGACTTTATTGGATCGGCTTTGCGTTCCTGGTCGATGCGCCGACGTTCGGCTGGCTTCTCCCGATCGCGGTCATCGGCTTGCCCGCGGTGCTTGCGGTCTACACGGCCTGCGGAGTCGCATTGGCGCGGCAGCTGTGGACGCGTGGGGCGATGCGTATCCTCGCTCTGGCCGTGTCGCTGACCATGACGGAATGGCTGCGCGGCCATCTCTTCACCGGTTTTCCTTGGAACGCATTCGGCTATGCGCTGGGCGCGCCGTTGGCACTGGCACAAGCCGCTTCGCTGATTGGCATCTGGGGACTGACCTTCGTCGCCATCGCCGTGTTCGCTGCGCCTGCGACTCTGTTTGACGACGCAAGTGAGACGCCGCGGCCGTGGTTGCCGCTAGCGTTAGGCCTCGCGGTTCTCGCCGCGTTTGGCGGATATGGCGCATGGCGGCTTGCCCGCACGCCGACGCGGCTCGTCGACGGCGTGCATCTGCGCATCATGCAGCCCAATCTGCAGCAAGACGTCCGTTTCAATTATGCCGCGAAGCAAGACGTGATGAACCGCTATGTCGCGCTCTCCAGCGGCGCTTCTTCACCGCAATCGCCCGTCCTGCGCGAGACCACATATCTGATCTGGCCGGAATCGCCGTTTCCCTTCTTCCTTACCCGCGAGGCGGATGCGCTCGCGCAGATCCATGATCTTCTGCAGCCGAGCGCCGTGCTGATTACCGGCGGCATGCGGCTCGCCGATCCGGATAACCCAAAAGATTCCGGCGTCTATAATTCGATCTACGTCATCGATCACAGCGGTTCGATTGCCGCGATCTACGACAAGGTGCATCTGGTGCCGTTCGGCGAATATTTGCCTTTCGAGCCCTTTCTCGAGCGCCTCGGCCTGCAGGAACTCACCGAACAGCGCGGCGGATTTCTCGCCGGAGATCGGCACCGCCTGATCGCTGTCCCCGGCGCCCCGCCCGCACTGCCGCTGATCTGCTACGAGATCATTTTTCCAGGCGAGACTGTGCCCACGGGCAAGCGGCCGGGCTGGATCGTCAACGTCACCAATGATGGCTGGTTCGGCATTTCGAGCGGGCCTTATCAGCACTTCCAGCAATCGCGTTTGACCGCGATCGAACTAGGCCTGCCGCTCGTGCGCGCGGCCAATACTGGAATCTCTGCGGTGGTTGATCCGCTCGGACGCGTCCTCAATTCCTTGCCATTGGGTCGCGAGGGCGTGCTCGACGCCGCGCTGCCGCGGCCGATCGCCGCGACGATCTATTCCCGTCTCGGCGACGCTCCCGCCGCAGTCGTGATTGCCATCGCGTTCATGATCGTCGTGCGCCGCCGCTTGAACGGATCGGATGTCGCGAAGTTTTAGGATGCGCGCGTTTGCCGACGCGCGACCCCCGCATGAAA
Source organism: Xanthobacteraceae bacterium (assembly GCA_049282655.1). Taxonomy (GTDB): domain Bacteria; phylum Pseudomonadota; class Alphaproteobacteria; order Rhizobiales; family Xanthobacteraceae; genus BOG-931. The sequence goes on along the minus strand of JBAPUM010000044.1, from coordinate 99,897 downwards.
TCTCAATTAACGACCACAGGCTGTTTGATATCCAAAGGGGCAACTGACGCGGGCAAAATAGGCCTGAAACACAGCGTCTTTAGCGTAGGGGTTGTGTCATCGGTTGACTGCGCAGCGTGAAAAGTGGTTTCAATTGTGACGGATTTGCTATTTATTGCCGTGCCGAATGGTCGGGGCGATAGGAGTGGGGATTATGCTGGCGAAGAAGGTGCCTAATCCGACTGACAAACATGTCGGCAGTCGGGTGCGCATGCGTCGGATGATGCTGGGTATGAGCCAGGAAAAACTCGGCGATGCACTGGGACTGACGTTTCAACAAGTTCAAAAATACGAGAAGGGCACCAACAGAATCGGCGCCAGCCGGCTGCAGCAAATTTCCCACGTCCTCCAAGTGCCGGTGGAATTCTTCTTCGAGGGCGGCCCGAGCGCGCAAATGGGAAGCCGCGGCGAGGGTATGAGCGACGCGCCGTCGCCAGCTTATGTCTCCGACTTTCTTGCCACCTCCGACGGCTTGGCGCTGACCAAGGCCTTCATGCGCATCGAAGACCCGAAGCTGCGGCGCCGCATCGTCGATCTCGTCGAACAGATCGCCACGCGCGACAAGCGCTGAAAAACCGCACTCGCGCGCGCTCGGCGCCGGCCCATATCGCCCACTCGTTGCCCACATCTTGACCGGGCAGGGGTACGCTGCAACAACCACCTTGGTCGCGGCTCCAAGACTATGCGGATCAAGTCTAAGAGCCCGGTCGTTCAAGGCCGCTATGAGGGAGAGTTCGCTGTGTCACGCGCCAATTATCTGTTCACGAGCGAGTCGGTATCGGAGGGTCACCCCGACAAGGTCTCCGACCAGATTTCGGACGCCATCCTCGATGCATTCATCGAACGGGATATCAAGCTAGGCATCGCCGACGACAGCCTGGTCAACACCCGGCTGGGCTGCGAGACGCTGTGCACCACCAACAAAATCGTCGTTGCCGGCGAGGGCCGCGGCCAGTTGTTCCGCAAGATCGGCGGGACCGCGGTTGTTGATCGCGAGTTGATCACCGAAATCGCCCGCGGTGTGGTCAAGGACATCGGCTACGACCAGAGCGGCTTTTCCTATCACGGCGCCGATGTCGAGGTGCTGCTGCACGGCCAATCGCCCGACATTGCGATGGGCGTCGACGCCAAGAAGAAGAAAGGCGAGGAGAATGAGGGTGCCGGCGACCAAGGCATGATGTTCGGTTATGCCTGCACCGAGAGCGAAGTCTACGAAAAGGGCTCGTTCATGCCGGCGCCGATTTATTTCGCGCACAAAATCCTCAAAGTGCTGTCGGATAAGCGCCGCTCGGGCGCGTTGTTCGATTTGCAGCCCGATGCCAAGAGCCAGGTCACGGTGAAATATGTCGACGGCAAACCGGTTGGCTGCACCAAGGTCGTGGTCTCGACGCAGCACAACGCGGCGACCCGTAACGGCAAAAAATATACGCCGAGCATGGTCAAGGATTTGATCGGCGAAGCGGTGGTGTCCGCCCTGCCGAAAGACTGGATGCCAAAGAAGGACGCCGACTTCCTGGTCAACCCGACGGGAAACTTCGTGGTCGGCGGCCCCGACGGCGATTGCGGCCTTACCGGCCGCAAAATCATCGTCGACACCTATGGCGGCTATGCGCCGCACGGCGGCGGCGCGTTTTCCGGCAAAGATCCCACCAAGGTGGACCGCTCGGCCGCCTATGCGGCGCGCTATCTGGCCAAAAATGTCGTCGCGGCGGGCCTTGCCGAACAATGCACGATCCAGGTGGCTTACGCGATTGGCGTCGCCGACCCGATGTCGCTCTATGTCGACACCCATGGCACCGGCAAGGCCGACGAGGTGAAGCTCGCGAAGGTACTGCAGGAGATGTTTCCGCTGCGCCCGACCAATATCCGCCGCTCGCTCAAACTCAACCGGCCGATCTACAAGCGCACCGCGGCTTACGGCCATTTCGGCCGCGCCCCGGACAAGGATGGCGGTTTTTCGTGGGAGCGGACCGACCTCGCCGATCAGCTCAAGCGCGCGCTCCGCTGAGCGTTGCCTTTGCACCGGCAAGTTCGCTAAGGCGGTTATCGCCTGGCTAAAATCGGGGATGCGCGGGTCAGACCCGCGCATAGCGGCCGATGAATCTGGATTCCCATCCGCAACGCGCGTTTTTCGGGCGCCGCAAAGGCCACAAGCTGCGGCCGCATCAAGCGCAGCTCATCGAGACGTTATTGCCACGATTGGCGATCGATCTGTCCCGACCCGCGCCCGCCGATCTTTGCTCGCTGTTCGCCGTACTGGTTACTGAAGTTCAACTCGAAATCGGCTTCGGCGGCGGCGAGTGGCTGATCGCCCAGGCGCGGCTCGAGCCGCGGCGAGGCTTCATTGGAGTCGAACCTTTCGTCAACGGCATGGCCAAGGCGCTGGCTGCAATCGAAAGTGAAAAGCTTTGCAACATAGCTTTGCATTTCGACGATGCCGTAAACCTTATTGCCTGGCTGCCCGAAAAATCCCTGGCGCGGATCGATCTCATTCATCCCGATCCGTGGCCGAAACGGCGGCATTGGAAGCGTCGTTTTGTGCAAGACGAGATGGTGACGCGGTTCGGCCGCATCCTGCGGCCGGGCGGCGAATTCCGTTTTGTGACGGACATCGCCGATTATGCGGCGTGGACCCTGCAACGGCTGCTGCGATCGAGCGAATTCGAGTGGATGGCGGAGCGCGCGGACGACTGGCGGACGGCGTGGCCCGGCTTTGCCGCCACCCGCTATAACGCCAAGGCCGCGCGCGAACAGCGACCATCGTGTTTTCTCGTCTTCCGGAGAAATTGAAATTTCAAGCGCTGCGGCGGACTTGCCAGAACCGCACGACGCGCTGTGCCGTCGACGCCGAGAGCCGTTCGTAATGGGCGAAGGCGCTATCAAGCCCCTGGCTCGACATGTTGGCGCGTTCCGGATGGACCTTGATGACGGCTCTTACCGTCGGCCAGGCCATCGCGGCCGACTTACATAGAATCAAGACGGGATCCGGCTGGGCACCGGCCATCAGCCTGTCGACCACATTGATCGGAACTTTGGTCACAGCCGCGAGTCCCGCCACCGTCTCTTCGTATTTGCCTTCCATGGCGAAGGCGGCCAAAGCCGCCTCGTCCATGCGGTCGGCCCGATGCAGGCTCAAAACAAGGCGTTGCGCCGCCCGGTAATCGCGTCGACCGACGCGCGCGCCGACCTCATCGGACACTTTCTTTAGGACACGGTTGATTTCCGCCGCCAATTTCGGCGGCGCCGATGCGAGCAAACGATGATGCACGACCGCGGTCGCCCGCGTCAGCAATTGCCGAAACAGTTGCGGCGGAATATCCGGCCGCAGTCCGACTTTCTCGGCCAAGACGCCGTCGCTCTCGGCCCGTTTGACCAGACGGAAGAAGCCGCTCTCGGAGATGCGCGCGGCGCGATTGCCCGCAATACTGCGGGCGACCTCGACGTCGCCGCGCCGCACCAAAACATCGGTGACGGCCTCACCGAGATCTTGCCGCGCCGAGATGGCTTGCAGATGCGCCTGGCTTTTGGTGTGGGCGAGATCGAGGAGATCGGCCTCCGGCAGCCGCGGCGCCAGCGTGAGCACCGGACCCGCAACCGCAATGTCATCGTCCTGCGCCAAGCTGCGCAACAGCTTGATCGGCGCATTGTGCACGGGCGCAAGGCGGTTCGCGAGTTCGGCGCGCGCTTTGGTTTCGATCTCGGCGATCAGATGTCCAAAAACGTCGCCGAACACGTCGACATGCTCGTCCGTGTAGCTACTCGCGCCCGCCAGAAAAAGCGCGGTAATCCGGCGTAACGCCTCGACGCGCTTCTGGCGCGAGCCACGCTGGAGAACCTGTTCCAGTTCCGGGATCAGCGAAAGCGCAGCACCCATCGCGGGTTTCAGCCTTCAGTTATCGGTAAGCGGCTGTTTTTGCAGCATACTTTATTACCGCTGACTGATTACCGTTCCCTGAAGAGCTCTTGCAACCGCCCGCCAAACCGCTATATTTGGCTCATCCGTCATGGATACCTCATAACGGTCGGTTTATCCGAGCGGTTTTGAGAGTGGGCCCTCCGGGACCCGCTCTTTTTTATTATCTGAGGCCTGGCGGCGTTTCGCAGTAGACGTTGCGGGAAACTAACCGCGAAGAGCATGGACGACAGGACGACCGCCATAGCGCTTGCCAATTTTGCCGACGAGCCGCGGCTTATCATCGAGCCCGGCCGGGCGGCACGCGTCGCCGCGCTGGTTGAGCCGGTTCTTGGCTCGCTCGGCTACCGGCTTGTGCGGGTTCGCATATCCGCCTTTGCCGGTTGCACGGTGCAGATCATGGCCGAGCGACCGGATGGCAGTTTGAGCATTGAGGACTGCGAGGCTGTCTCGCGGGCATTGTCGCCGGTGCTCGACGTCGCCGACCCGATCGAAAGCGCCTATCACCTTGAAATTTCGTCGCCCGGCATCGACCGGCCGCTGGTGCGGCGCTCCGATTTCGACCGTTATGCTGGCTATATCGCGCACGTGGAAATGCAGGCGCCGGTCGACGGGCGACGGCGGTTCCGCGGCGAACTGATCGGCACCGAAGGCGACAGTGCGCGCATTCGCTATGAATCAAATGCGGACGAAAGCACCGATGCCTTGCTGCGCATCGACGACATGATGGAAGCCAAACTTGTCCTCACCGACGCGCTCATTGCGCAATCGCTGCGCAAGAGCAAACAGAGTCAACGCAAGGGAGACTGATTGATGGCGACCGTAAGCGCCAATAAACTCGAATTGCTGCAGATCGCCGAAGCGGTAGCCCGTGAAAAGGGGATCGACCGCAAGATCGTGCTCGGCGCCATGGAGGACGCGATCGCCAAGGCGGCTCGCTCCCGGTATGGCAGCGAAACCGAGGTTCGGGCCGAGATCGATCCGAAGAGCGGCGAGCTTCATTTGTCGCGCCACATGCTGGTGGTGGAGACGGTCGAAAATTCCGCGACCCAGATCAGCCTCGAGGATGCGCGCCGGCGCCATCCCGCGGCTCAGATCGGCGACACCATCGCGGACCCGCTGCCGCCGCTCGAATACGGGCGCATCGCCGCGCAATCGGCCAAGCAGGTGATCGTGCAGAAAGTGCGCGAGGCCGAACGCGATCGGCAATATGACGAATACAAGGATCGGATCGGCGATATCGTCAACGGCATCGTCAAGCGGGTCGAATACGGCAACGTGGTGGTCGATCTCGGCCGCGGCGAGGCCATCGTGCGGCGCGACGAGATGCTGCCGCGCGAAGTGTTCCGCAACGGCGATCGCATTCGCGCCTATATCTACGACGTCCGGCGCGAACAGCGCGGGCCGCAGATTTTCCTGTCCCGCACCCATCCGCAATTCATGTCAAAGCTGTTTGCGCAGGAAGTGCCGGAAATCTACGACGGCATTGTCGAAGTCAAAGCCGTTGCGCGCGACCCAGGCTCGCGCGCCAAGATCGCCGTCGTATCGCGCGATACCTCGGTCGATCCGGTCGGCGCCTGCGTCGGCATGCGCGGATCGCGCGTGCAGGCGGTGGTCAACGAGCTGCAAGGCGAGAAGATCGACATCATTCCGTGGTCGCACGACATCGCCACTTTCGTGGTCAATGCGCTGGCGCCCGCCGAGGTCGCCAAAGTGGTGCTCGACGAAGAGCGCGAACGCATCGAGGTCGTCGTCCCCGATCAGCAATTGTCGCTGGCCATCGGCCGGCGCGGCCAGAATGTCCGGCTCGCCTCGCAGCTCACCGGCTGGGACATCGACATCCTGACCGAACAGGAAGAATCGGAACGCCGCCAGGCGGAATTCGAAAAGCGTACCCGCATGTTCATCGACACACTCAATGTCGACGAGGTGATCGGGCAATTGCTGGCTTCCGAGGGCTTCAACTCGGTGGAGGAACTGGCCATGGTCGACGCCAAGGAAGTCGCCGGCATCGAAGGCTTCGACGAAGACACGGCGAGCGAACTGCAGACGCGCGCGCGCGAATATCTCGACAAGATCGAGGGCGAGCTCGATGCCAAGCGCAAGGAGCTTGGCGTCGAAGACGAGCTCAAGGACGTCGAAGGCGTCTCCACCGCCATGCTGGTGCGGTTCGGCGAGAACGACATCAAGACCGTCGAGGACCTGGCCGGTTGTGCGACCGACGACCTCGCCGGCTGGACCGAACGCAAGGACGGTGAGGCGGTCCGCCAAGCCGGCATCCTTGATGGTTTCGAGCTGTCGCGGGAGGAGGCCGAGGCACTCATCATGCAGGCCCGGCTGAAGGCCGGCTGGGTCACCGAGGCCGATCTCGCACCCCCGGTCGCCCCTGAGGCCCCGGTCGCCGAGGTGCAGGCATAAGCGATCCGGACCAAAACATGATCGTGCAATCGGCCGATATCGAGCTCGACATGGGACCGCGCAGCGGCGAACGCGAACGCCTTTGCGTCGCCACGCGCAGCGTGCGGCCGATTGCGGATTTGATCCGGTTCGTGGTCGGGCCGGACGGCGAGGCGGTGCCGGACCTCAAACATAAGCTGCCGGGCCGCGGCGTTTGGGTAACGGCGACGCACGAGGCGCTCGGTGAAGCGATCAAGCGCAAGGCTTTTACCCGAGGCTTCAAGCGCGAGGTGCGGCTGCCCCCCGATCTGGTGGGCCGCACCGAGCAATTGCTCGAGCGCTCGGCGCTCGATGCACTGGCGATCGCTGGAAAGGCCCGCGATGTCGTGACGGGTTTCGCCAAAGTCGAGGCGGCGCTCGAGCGCGACAATGTCGTGCTCGTCATGCATGCGGCCGAAGCGGCGGAGCATGGGGTCAAAAAGCTCGATGCCGCCCTGCGGCGGCGTCCCCAAGGGCGCCCGGTGACGGTGGTCCGAATTCTTACCTCCGCACAATTGGATTTGGCACTGGGACGCCCAAATGTGATACATGCTGCCCTGCTCGCCGGGCCTACGGCCGACACGTTATTGGTGCGGTTACGGCGCCTGGAACGGTTCCGGACCGGCGATCTGGGCGAAAACAATAGTCAGGAAGGGTCCGGCGCCGCGGCGCCGAACTGACCTGAACGGGAAAATAAGCGCGCAGGAACTGGCTAAGTACGGAACTGGGTAACTACGGAACTGGATAAGAATGACCGAGACGACCAAAAATAGCGGCGAGAAGCTGAGCGTAACGCCCACCAAGACGCTGACCCTGAAGCGGGCTGGTGTCGAGCAAGGCGTCGTGCGCCAAAGCTTCAGCCATGGCCGCAGCAAGGCGGTCGTCGTCGAAAAGGTCAAACGTCGCGTCAGCGGTCCAGGCGAGGTGAAGCCCGAACCTGTCGTTGCGCCCGATCGCAGCGCGACGCCGAAGCGCCCCGGCGCCCCGCCGGTCAGACCTGCGGCGGCCGTTCCGGCGGCGCCGAGCGCGACGCCCGCTGTCTCTCCCAAAACCTCCGGAGTCGTGCTGCGCACACTCACCGAGGAAGAGCGCAGTGCCCGCGCCCAGGCTCTTGCCGGCGCGCAGATGCGCGAGCTGGAAGAGCGTGGCCGCGCCGAGGAAGAGGCCAAGGTTCGCCGCAGCCGCGAGGAAATCGACCGCGCCGAACGGGCGGCGGCCGAGTCGCGCAAACGCGACGAAGAAGAGCGCCGCAAGCACGACGAAGAGACCAAGCGCAAAGCCGACGAGGTCGCCAAGAAGCGTTTCGGGGCCGACACAACGGCGGTTCCCGGACGACCCGGCAGCACGGCACGGCCTGTGCTTGAAGCCGAAGAGGAAGAGGCGCCGCGCACCACGCGGCGCGGCGGCGTCATCGCTCGACCGGCCCCAGCCCCTAAACCGACACGCAGCGTCGGCGAAAAGCGCCGCGGCCGCCTTACCGTCGTCACCGCGCTTACCGCCGACGAAGTTCGCGAGCGTTCGGTCGCGTCGTTCCGCCGCCGGGTTCAGCGCATGACCGGCCATCGCGACGAGCCGAAAGAAAAGATCGCCCGCGAAGTCACGATTCCGGAAACGATCACCATCCAGGAATTGGCCAATCGCATGGCCGAACGCGCCGTCGACGTGATCCGCATTCTCATGCAGCAGGGTCACATGGCGAAGATCACCGATACGATCGACGCCGATACCGCCCAGCTGATCGCCGAGGAACTCGGCCACACCGTGCGGCGCGTGGCCGAGGCCGATGTCGAAGAAGGCATGTTCGACACGGTCGACGACCCGGCCCTGCTGCAGTCGCGGGCCCCGGTCGTCACCATCATGGGCCACGTCGATCACGGCAAGACGTCGCTACTCGACGCCATCCGCTCGACCGAAGTCGCCGCCGGTGAAGCCGGCGGCATCACCCAGCATATCGGCGCCTATCAGGTGACGTCGCCATCGGGCGGCCGGATCACTTTCATCGATACGCCGGGCCATGCGGCATTTACCGCCATGCGGGCGCGCGGCGCCAAGATCACCGACATCGTCATTCTGGTGGTGGCGGCCGATGACGGCGTCATGCCGCAGACGGTCGAGGCCATCCATCACGCCAAGGCGGCGAAAGTGCCGATCATTGTCGCGATCAACAAGATCGATAAAGCGGACGCCAAGCCGGAGCGCGTGCGCACCGAATTGCTGCAGCATGAGATCCAGGTTGAGTCGCTCGGCGGCGACGTCCTCGAGCTCGAAGTCTCGGCCAAGCAGAAGACCAATCTCGACAAGCTGCTCGACACCATCGCGCTGCAGTCCGAGGTGCTCGATCTCAAGGCCAATCCGAACCGTCCGGCTGAAGGCACCGTGATCGAGGCGCGGCTCGACCGCGGCCGCGGCCCGGTGGCGACCGTGCTGGTGCAGCGCGGCACGCTCAAGCCCGGCGATATCGTCGTCGCCGGCTCGGAATGGGGCCGGGTGCGCGCGTTGATGTCCGATACCGGCCATTCCGTCGTTGCGGCGGGTCCGTCGATGCCGGTCGAGGTGCTCGGTTTCAACGGCACGCCGGAGGCCGGTGACCGGCTCGCCGTCGTCAATACCGAGGCCCGCGCGCGCGAAATCACCGATTATCGCGACCGTCAGAAGCGCGAGAAAGCAGCCGCCCGGCAGACCGGCATGCGCGGCTCGCTCGAGCAAATGATGTCGCAGCTCAAGACCAGCGGCCTCAAAGAGTTTCCGCTGGTGATCAAAGGCGACGTGCAAGGCTCGATCGAGGCGATCCTGGGGGCGCTCGACAAGCTCGGCACCGAGGAAGTTGCAGCACGCGTTATCTATTCGGGCGTCGGTGGCATTACCGAGTCCGATATTACGCTCGCCGAAGCCTCGGGCGCGGTCCTGATCGGCTTCAACGTGCGCGCCCACAAGGAAGCGCGTGAAGCGGCCGAACAGGCTGGCATCGAGATCCGCTACTACGACATCATCTACAACCTCGTCGACGACGTGAAAAAGGCGATGTCGGGTCTGCTCGCGCCGACGCTGCGCGAGACCATGCTGGGCAACGCCCTGATTCTCGAAGTCTTCAAAGTCTCGAAGGTCGGCAACATCGCCGGCTGCCGCGTCACCGACGGTACGGTGGAGCGCGGCGCCAATGTGCGTCTCATTCGCGAGAGCGTGGTCGTACATCAAGGCAAGCTGTCGCAGCTCAAGCGCTTCAAGGACGACGCGCGCGAGGTCGTGGCCGGCCAGGAATGCGGCATGGCGTTCGAGAATTATCAGGACATGAAAGCCGGCGACGTTATCGAGTGTTACCGGGTGGAGAGCGTGCAGCGGACATTGTGAGTCCGAGTCTCACGACCGCGCATCGCCTCTCGATGCCACGCAAAAGGTGCAAATTACCGTTTCGGCGCCGATTGTCGCGGCAATCCCGATAATAAGAGCACATCAATTTGCAACGAGATGCGCGGGCCGAGCCCGCGTATGACGGCAGCAGGAAAATGCCACGTCATCACCAACGCGAACAAACCGCCGGCGGCTCGCAGCGTCAATTGCGCGTCGGCGAGCTCATCCGCCACGAGATCGCCGACATGCTGACGCGCGGCGACGTCCACGATCCGGTGATCGAAACGCATTTGATCACGGTGCCCGAAGTGCGGATGTCGCCGGATCTGCGGCTCGCGACGATCTACGTCATGCCGCTCGGCGGCCGCGACTCACAGCAAGTCCTCGAAGCCTTGGAACGTAACAAGCGCTATGTGCGCGGCGAGATTTCGCGGCGCGTCAACCTGAAATTTGCTCCCGAGATACGGTTCCGCATCGACGAGCGATTCGACGAAGCCGAGCGGATCGAGAAGCTCCTGCGGACGCCCGTCGTGCAGCGCGATCTCAACGCCGAGAAAGACGATTGATGTCTGGAAATGACACACTTCTGGTCGAGGCGAGCGCCGTGCCGCAAGCCTCGGGCGACGTCGCGGGGCATGGGCCGAAGCCGAACAAAAAACGCCAAAAGCGCGACGTACATGGCTGGATCGTGCTCGACAAGCCGATCGGCATGACCTCGACGCATGCGGTCACCGTGATCAGGAACCTGTTCGGCGCAAAGCGCGCCGGACACGCCGGCACGCTCGATCCATTGGCGTCCGGCTGCCTGCCGATCGCGCTCGGCGAGGCCACCAAGACGGTGCCGTTCGTCGTCGACAGCCGCAAGACCTACCAGTTCACCGTCCGCTGGGGCGAGGAGCGCGATACCGATGACGCCGAAGGCCGAGTCGTGGCGACAAGCGACCTCCGGCCCGACGGGGCGGCAATCGAGGCCCTGCTGCCCCAGTTCATCGGCGCCATCGCGCAGGTGCCGCCACGCTATTCGGCGGTGAAAATCGGCGGCGAACGCGCCTATGACCTGGCGCGCGATGGCGAAACGGTCGAATTGGCGGCCAGAACGGTCGATATTTACGGGCTGCAATTGCTCGATATCCCGGATCCAGACCATGCCGTGCTGGCCGCCGAATGCGGCAAAGGCACCTATGTACGCTCGCTGGCACGGGATTTTGGCCGGGCGCTGGGCGCGCTGGGCCATGTTTCGGCGCTCCGCCGCAACCGGGTCGGGCCGTTCGGCGAGCGCGACATGATCCCCCTGGAACAGGTCGAGGCTTTGTGTCATAGAGCGGCCGCCGGCGAGGGTCACCTCGCCGATATCCTTCTGCCTATCGAGACCGCGCTGGACGACATCCCGGCGCTGGCCGTGAGCCAGGCAGACGCGGCGAGACTCCAAAGGGGCCAAGCCGTTTTGTTGCGCGGGCGGGACGCCTCCATCGTCCGCGGCATTGTTCAGGTCGCGTCAGGCGGCCAGTTCGTAGCCATTGCCGAGGCCGAGCGAGGCGAGATCTTGCCCCGGCGCGTGTTCAATTTATCCGGCATCGCTGGTCGAGCCGGAAGACAAAGAGGTTAATGACGATGTCGATCACGACCGCAAAGAAGGCGGAAGTCATCAAAACGTACGGCGCCAAAGCCGGCGATACCGGCTCGCCCGAAGTCCAGGTTGCTCTGCTCTCCGAGCGGATCAATAATTTGACTGAACACTTCAAGACGCATGTCAAAGACAACCATTCGCGGCGCGGCTTGCTCAAGCTCGTGTCGCAACGGCGCCAGATTCTGGATTATCTCCGGCGCGCGGACGATGGTCGTTACAAAGGCTTGATCGAACGGCTGGGTATCCGCCGGTAAAATGTTTACGCGCGGGCAAGCCCGCGCGTTTGTCAGCGGCGTGCATGAGGCCGCCGCTTTGCCCGACAGCAAAGCTGCCAATCGCGAAAGGCAGCCTCGCTGCCGATCCGTGGAATGGGCCGGTGCCTGTTCCTATCTGACGAAGGTCCGAGGGCCATGGCAGGATCGCCGGTCGCTGTGACGGCATTGCAGCTCAGCTGCGCCGACAGCGTCTCGCCGTCTTGCTTATGGCTTTCGCGCTTTCGCGAAAACCATGAAAGACAATCGCAATGTTCAACATTCATCGTGTGCAACTGGACTGGGGTGGCCGACCACTCACGCTAGAAACCGGCAGACTGGCGCGCCAGGCCGACGGTGCCGTATTCGCCTCCTATGGCGACACCACCGTGATCGCGACCGTCGTCGCCGCCAAGCAGCCCAAGGAAGGCATCGATTTCCTTCCGCTGACCGTCAATTACCAAGAGAAATATTTCGCCGCGGGGCGCATTCCCGGCGGCTATTTCAAGCGTGAAGGCCGTCCGACCGAAAAGGAGACGCTGACCTCGCGGCTGATCGACCGGCCGATCCGGCCGCTGTTTGCCGACGGCTGGCGTTGCGACACGCAAGTGATCGTCACCACGCTGTCGCACGATCTGGAAAACGATCCGGATATCCTGGCGATGGTCGCGGCCTCGGCGGCGCTGACGCTGTCGGGTGCGCCCTTCATGGGACCGATCGGCGGTGCCCGCGTCGGCTTCATCAACAACGAATATGTGCTCAATCCGCAGATCGACGAGATGGCCGAGAGCAAGCTCGATCTCGTCGTCGCCGGCACGCAAGACGCCGTGCTGATGGTCGAATCGGAAGCCAAGGAGCTGTCCGAGGAGATCATGCTCGGCGCCGTGATGTTCGGTCACCGCCATTTCCAGCCGGTGATCGAAGCCATCATCAAGCTCGCCGAGAAGGCCGCCAAGGAGCCACGCGAACTGACCGTGGCGGACAATGCCGCGCTCGAGAAAGAGATGCTGGGGCTGGTCGAAAAAGAGCTGCGCTCAGCCTATGCGATCCCCGACAAGATGGCGCGTCACAAGGGCGTCGAAGCCGCCAAGGCCAAAGTGATGGCGCATTTCCTTCCGGAAGGCGCCGAGAATCCGAAATACCCGAAGCTCCAGGTCTCGGGCGTGTTCAAGGACCTCGAAGCCAAGATCGTGCGCTGGAATATTCTCGACACCGGCAATCGGATCGACGGCCGCGACGTCAAGACGGTGCGGCCCATCGTCTGCGAGGTCGGCGTATTGCCGCGTACCCACGGCTCGGCGCTGTTCACCCGCGGCGAGACCCAGGCGCTGGTCGTCTCGACGCTGGGCACCGGCGAGGACGAGCAGTGGATCGACGCGCTGCAGGGCACCTACAAGGAATCGTTCCTGCTGCATTATAACTTCCCGCCGTTCTCGGTCGGCGAAACCGGCCGCGTCGGCGCTCCGGGCCGCCGCGAAATTGGCCACGGCAAGCTTGCCTGGCGGGCGCTCCATCCGGTGCTGCCGGACAAGACCGAGTTTCCTTACACCATCCGGGTCGTCTCGGAGATCACCGAATCGAACGGCTCGTCGTCGATGGCAACGGTCTGCGGCGCCTCGCTGTCGCTGATGGACGCGGGCGTCCCGCTGAAGCGGCCGACCGCCGGCATCGCCATGGGCCTCATCCTTGAGGACAAGCGCTTTGCGGTCTTGTCCGACATTCTTGGCGACGAGGATCATCTCGGCGACATGGACTTCAAGGTCGCCGGCACCGATCAGGGCGTCACCTCGCTGCAGATGGACATCAAGATCGCCGGCATCACCGAAGAAATCATGCGGGTCGCGCTGAGCCAGGCCAAGGACGGCCGGCTGCATATCCTCGGCGAGATGAGCAAAGCGATTACGTCGGCCCGCGCCGAGCTTGGCGAACATGCCCCCCGCATCGAAACCATGAAGATCGCAGTCGACAAGATCCGGGAAGTGATCGGCTCGGGCGGCAAGGTGATCCGCGAGATCGTCGAGAAGACCGGGGCCAAGATCGACATCCAGGACGACGGCACGATCAAGATCGCATCCGCCAAGGCGGAATCGATCAACGCCGCGATCAACTGGATCAAGTCGATCGCGTCCGAACCCGAAGTTGGCCAGATCTATGAAGGCACCGTCGTCAAAGTCATGGACTTCGGCGCCTTCGTGAACTTCTTCGGCGCCAAAGACGGCCTCGTCCATATCAGCCAGCTGGCGGCGCGGCGGGTGCAGAAGACCTCCGATGTCGTCAAGGAAGGCGACAAGGTGAAGGTAAAGCTTCTCGGCTTCGACGAGCGCGGCAAGGTGCGCTTGTCGATGAAGGTCGTCGACCAGGAGACGGGCGAGGATCTTGAAGCCAAGCAAAAGGCCGAAGGCGATCAGCCGCGCGAAGCGGTGGCCGGCGGCGCGGAATAAGAGGGCCGGGAGTTCCCCTACCCTCTTCCGTTTGCGAGAACATGAAAAATGGAGCGGCGCTGCGAGGCGCCGCTCTTTGCATTTAATCCGCGACTGCGACGTGGGCGGGAGCTCGGCCGTGCGGCGTGCTGCGGAACACCAGCAATAGCGGCATGACGGCGAGCGTCGCGATCATCAAGAATTTGTAATCGTCGATATAGGCGATGATCTGCGCCTGCCGGGTGATGACGGCATCGAGCGCGGTGCGGCCGGCGGCCGTCATCGGATCCCAGAAGTGCGCCACGGCGGAATTCTCGAAGCCGCGGTTCACTGCCGTCACATGCGCCGCGATCGAGGCATGGTTGGCCTGGGTATTGGTGATCAGCATGGCGTTCATCACCGAAATGCCGATGCTCGAGCCGATATTGCGGAACAGGCTGTAGAGCCCGGCGCCTTCGGTGCGGTCGTGCAGCGGCAGCGTCGACAGTGTCGCGGCGCTCAGCGGCACGAAGAGAAAACCGAGACCCGCGCCCTGAACCATGGTCACGGCGATGATCCGTTCCTGAGAAATGTCCGGCGTCCAACCCGTCATTTGATAGAACGACCACGATGTGAGGCAGAGGCCGAAGCCGAGCAGGAGGCGGGTGTCGACACGCCCAACCAGCCGCCCCACGATCAACATGGACCCCATGGTGCCGACCCCGCGGGGACCCATCACCAGGCCGGAGGTGATCACCGGATAATCCATCAGCCCTTGCAGATAAGGCGGCTGCAGCGCCATCGAAGCATAATAGGTCAGGCCGACGACGACGATGAACAGCATGCCGGCCGAAAAATTGCGATCGCGGAACAGGGCCGGACGCACGAACGGGTTTTTCGCGGTAAACGTATGGACGATGAAGAGATAAAATGCCGAGGCAGCGACTATTGCCTCGATCACGATCTCCCCCGAACTGAACCAATCCTTCTGCTCGCCGCGATCGAGCATGATTTGCAGCGCGCCGAGCGTCAGACTCAAAGTGCCGAAGCCGAACCAATCGAGCTTGGCGCCCTCCCGCCGCGGCGATTCGGTCAGAAAGAACATGATGCCGAGCAGATCGAGAATGCCGATCGGCAGATTGATATAAAAAACGAAGCGCCAGCTGTAATTATAGGTGAGCCAGCCGCCGAGTACCGGCCCAAGCACCGGCCCGATCATCACGCCAATGCCGAACAACGCCATCGCAAAGCCCTGGCGTTCCTTGGGGTAGGTGGCGAACAACACGGATTGCGATAGCGGCACCAGCGCGGCACCGAAGGCGCCCTGCAGCACGCGGAATAGCACGATTTGCGGCAGCGACTCGGCCATCCCACAGAGCATCGACGCCAGCGTGAAGCCGGTGATCGAGACCATGAAGAGCCGCTTGATACCAAATCGACCGGCGAGAAAGCCGGTCGGCGGCGTCATGATCGCGGCGGCGACAATATAGGAGGTCAGCACCCAGTCGATCTGATCCTGGCTGGCCGAAACGCTGCCTTGCATATAGGGCAAAGCCACATTGGCGATCGTCGTATCGAGCGCCTGCATCAGCGTAGCGAGGATCACGCACACGGTGAGCGGCCCGCGATGGCTGACCTCTTCTGTGGTCTCGGCAGCCATCGTGCTTACCAGCCGAAGATACGCGGGAAGCCGCGGGCATGGCCGGTGTCGACGTCGACGATGGCGCTCATGCCGGCGCGCAGCGGCGGATTATCTTTGTCGTTTACGTCGACACGCACGCGCATCGGCACGCGCTGCACGACCTTCACCCAATTGCCGCTGGTGTTCTGCGCCGGCAGCAAGGAAAACTCCTGAGAGGCCGCCGGGCTCACGCTCTCGACGGCGCCGCGCCACACCGAATCCGGGTAGGCGTCGACGGTGACGAGGACCTGCTGACCGGGATGCACATAGGTCAATTCAGTTTCTTTTGGATTGGCGCTGACCCAGACGTGATCGTTGTCGACCAGATAGAACGCCGTGGTCGACGCCGCGAGATACTTGCCCGGCGCGATGCTCGGCACGCTCGTCACCGTGCCGCTGAAGGGCGCCTTGATCACCGTATGATCGAGCTGCCGCTGCGCTTCCTCGACCTGGGCCTGGGCTTGCAGATATTGCGGCTGCTGCGTGGTCGGCGCCTCCGGATTGCCGCCGAGCCGCGCCAATTGCGTCGCCGCCTGCTGGCGCAGCGATTCGAGCTTACTCTTGTCGTTAAGCAGCGTGTATTGCGCCTGGTCGAAAGCAGCTTGCGTAGCCGTGCCGCTGTGCAGCAGCATTTCGGCGCGATTGTAATTCGTCTGATCGAGATCGACCTGCGCCTGCTGTGCCGAGGCGTCGCTCAGCATGTGCTGGTAGTCCTGCTTCATCGCATCGATTGAAAGCGCCGTCTGCGCCATATTGGCCTTGGCATTGTCGAGCGCGATCTGGAATTGGCGCGGATCGAGCCGGTAGAGGATCTGCCCCGCTGTGACATGATCGTTGTCGGTGACATCGACATCCTGGACGATGCCCGAGACGTCGGTCGAAATGCCGACCTTTTCGGCATCCACATAGGCGTCATCGGTGGTCATGACCTGACCGCCGGTGACGTAGAAATAGCCGCCGACCAGGAGCGCGAGCGGCAACAGCCCGAACAGGCCCCAGCGCAGCAAGCGCCCGCGATCGAAGCGCGGCGCATTCTTGCGGTCCGATGAATCGCGAACCTCGGCACTGGGCGCCGCCGGTGGCAATTCGCGAACACCCGGTTCACGCACATTGGGTGCTTCGTCCCGCGCCGCAGGGATGGATTTGAGAGCCCGCTCAGCCATAGCGCTGCTCCCCCGCCGCGCCGGCCGCGTTCTTCTGCTGGATGGCTCGACGTAAGTTCTCTTTGACGATCGCAAGCTGCGTGACCATTTTCTCGACGCTCTCGCGATCGACGCCGAGGAGCGCCGTCGCCATCAAATCCTCCCCGAGGACCCCCAAGCGCTCGATCAGAGGCCGCGCCGCCGCGGTCAGAAACAGCCGCTTGGCGCGCCGATCTCCCGGATCGGAACGCCGCTCGATCATGCCTGATTCACAAAGGCGGTCGAGCAGCCGCGTCACTGTAATCGGCTGCAGATCGAGCATTTCGGCCAATTCGGACTGTTTCAGCCCCTCGAATCGATCGAGACGCGCCAGCACCACCCATTGGGCATAGGTGATGCCGAACTGATTGGCTTTGTGATCCGCGTAAGTCTGGATCATTCTGGCTACGTCCTTGAGGACAATAGCGAATTCTCTGTTCAGCGAGCGTGGAAGCATGATGATCCGCCTGCAACGAAGTAGACGTAATATAAGTCTGCTTATTAAAATTCTGCTAGCGAATTGCCGCAAGGCTGGTTTGCAGCCCGTTCATTGCTGGTAGCCCGATGCGAGCTAGGCGAGGCTCAGCTCGGCAAAGGCAGCGACGTGATGGTCGGCCGCACTGGCCGCGAAGCAGCAGAATACGACGCGCTGGACGGTGCCGCGCGAAGCCGCCACTGCCGCCGCGACGGTGCCGACGGCAGTACGCGCGGCGCGATCGGCCGGGAACCGGTAGATGCCCGTCGAAATCGCCGGGAACGCAATCGACGTGAGAGCATGCGCAGAGGCAAGGTCGAACGCGGTGCGATAGCAAGAGGCCAGGAGTTTTTCCTCGCCCGAGCCGCCGCCGCGCCAGACCGGTCCGACCGCATGGATGACGTGCTTGGCCGGCAGACTATAGCCGCGGGTTATCTTGGCCGACCCGGTTTCACAGCCGTCGAGGGTTCGGCATTCGGCAAGCAATTCCGGTCCGGCGGCACGATGGATGGCGCCGTCGACCCCGCCGCCGCCGAGCAGCGACTCGTTCGCCGCATTGACGATGGCGTCGACGGTAAGCGTGGTGATGTCGGCGACGCAGATCTCGAGCCGGGCGGGGCCGATTTCAGCAGTGAGTAAGGACGCGGCAGCGATCATCGGCACAGCCTATCACGCCCATTCGGCCTGCGCCTCGGTCCGCAAGTCGACGGTGCTCTTCACGCCGATATCGTCGAAATGCTCGTCCAGAAATCGCCGTGCGGCGCGCTTGCCGCTGAGCTGGAGCATGGTGAAAAAATCGTAGTCCGTGGACATCTTGCTGAAGGCATCGAAATGAGTGCCGAACCGATCGAGCACGATGCGGTGAATATTGATGCGGCGGTATTCGCCCTCGCCGGTGCCGCGCGGCAGCCGCCCCTGATCGATCAGGCGCGCGACGAACTCGATGGCGCGATACTCGGCGAGCAGCGACGAATTGAAAGTAATTTCGTTGATGCGGTTCATGATCTCACTGGAAGACTGCGGCGTCGCTTGCCGCGCCAGCGGATTGATCTGCACGACCAGCACGTCTTCCGTTGTCGTCGTGCCGAAAAATGGAAAGATCACCGGATTGCCGAGATAGCCGCCGTCCCAATAAGGCACCCCGTCGATTTCGACGGCCCGGAAAATCGTCGGCAGGCAGGCGGATGCCATCACCGCTTCGGCCGTCACGTTCTCGTGCGAAAAAATGCGCACACGGCCGGTTTGCACATTGGTCGCCGAAATGAAGAGCTGCAACTCGGGATTGGCGCGCAGTTTTTCGAAATCGACAAAGTTCTCGATCAGGTCCTTCAGCGGATTGATGTTGAGCGGATTGACGTCGTAGGGCGAAAAATAGTGCGACATGGCGTTGAACCAGGCCTGCACCGGCGTGCCTTCGAGCGGGGTGAAGGACAACAGCCGCTCCATCACCATGCGTTGCAACGCCGGCAGATTGCCGGTGCTCGAAGCCGCGCGCCAGAAGTCGGAGAGCCGCTTCTGCGCCTCCGCACGCCCGCCGCGGCCGAGCCCATCCGCCAGCATGACGGCGTTCATTGCGCCCGCAGAGGTGCCGGAAATGCCCTCGATGTAGATCCGGTCGTCGCTCAAGAGTTGATCGAGCACACCCCAGGTGAAGGCGCCGTGTGCACCGCCGCCCTGCAGCGCCAGATTGATGCGCTTGGGTGCTGATGGGGTTGTCGTTTGGGTCGGCGCGGGTCCGGACAACAACGAGCTTAGAAAATTTCTCATGGCTCACGCCGGGGCGTGAAGAACCCACACCCGAAATCGGCAGCACCAAATGTGTGGCCGCAGGCCGCCGACTTCATTCCGCCGTCCAGCCGCCGTCGATCGACAGGTTGGCGCCGGTAATCGACTTCGCCGCGTCGGAAGCAAGATAGAGCGCCAGATCGGCGACCTCATCAACGCCGACGAATTCCTTGGTCGGCTGTGCGGCGAGCAGCACGTCGCGCTTGACCTGCTCCTCGGTCATGCCGCGGGCTTTGGCGGTATCGGGAATTTGCTTCTCGACCAGCGGCGTCCACACATAGCCGGGGCTGATGCAGTTGCAGGTGATGCCGAAAGTCGCGGTTTCGAGCGCGACCGTCTTGGTCAGGCCGGCAAGCCCATGCTTCGCCGACACATAGGCCGACTTGAACGGCGAGGCGACGAGCGAATGCGCTGAGGCCGTATTGATGATGCGGCCCCATTTGCGCGCCTTCATGCCGGGCACCGCCGCACGGATGGTATGGAAAGCCGACGATAGATTGATGCTGATGATCTGGTCCCATTTCTCGATCGGAAACTCCTCGATCGGGGACACGAACTGGATGCCCGCATTGTTGACCAGTACATCGAGCGAACCGAAGGTCTTTTCGCTCACGTGGATCATATCGGCAATCTCGGCCGGCTTGCTCATGTCGGCACCCGAATAGATCGCCTTGACCTTGAAGTCTTTCTCGATGCCCGAGCGCTCTTTCTCGATCGCGTCTTTGTCGCCAAAACCGTTGATGGTGACATTGGCGCCCTGGGACGCGAAGGCGCGCGCCATGGCGAGACCGATGCCGGACGTCGAACCAGTTACCAGTGCGGACTTTCCTTGCAGCATGACAATCCCCAATTGACTAATGGTGCCTATGGGCAGGCGACCAAAATGGTACGAGAAGGTGAACGAACCGGCGGAAATGTGCGGCGCTTCCTATTGCAGCGCAATATAAAAAGCAGGGCAACCGTCACGTTTTCGCGATCCGAACATTCCGCTAGACTAGGCCGCGGGCGGTGTCGTGCCGCCGGAGCGCCGCGCTTGATGGCCATTTCCGGCCTTTGAGTGTTTGATGGCCATTTCTGGCCTTGGAAAATGACTGAGGCATGACGTCAGCATCACAAACTATTTTTCCTGCGCCCGACCACGACCATGCCCGATGCGCCAGTTCGGCCATCGCGCATGCGGAGCGGCAATGCGCGGCGCGTGCTCAGCGCCTTACGCCGATGCGCCGGCAGGTGCTCGAAGCGCTGTTGGCCAGTCACCGGCCGCTCGGCGCTTACGAGATCATCGAGCGGCTGGCGGGCCGTAGCCGGCCGGCGCCGATCTCGATCTATCGTGCGCTCGATTTTCTGCGGGAAAACGGACTGGTTCATCGCATCGAAAGCCGCAATGCTTTTGTCGCCTGCGTGCACGATCATGGCAGCGACGATCTCGTGGTGTTTCTGCTTTGCGAAAGCTGCGGCGCGGTCGGGGAGGCGCCCGGCGGCGACGCCGCGGAGGCGTTGAAAGCCTCGGCCCGCGCGGCCGGGTTCTCGCCCAAAAGCCCGCTGATCGAAGTCGCCGGCATCTGTTCGCATTGCCGCGAACGATAATCCAAACTCTGTGCCACCGTCCCCGTCGTCCCGTCCGCTCGACGCCTTCGCCATCGCGGTCACGATCGGATTGTGCCTGAGCTGGGGCTTCAACAATGTCGCGATCAAGCTTGCCATCCATGATATCCCGCCCTTGATCCAGTCCGCGGCGCGCTCGGTGTTGGCGGCCAGCGCGGTCGGCATCTGGACGCAATTGCGCGGCATTGCACTCTTCAAGCGTGACGGCAGTCTGCCCGCCGGCATCCTCGCGGGCGTCTTCTTCGCGCTCGAATTTGTTCTGATCTACCGCGGGCTGCTCTGGACGACGGCGACGCGCGGGGTCTTATTCCTCTACCTTGCACCTTTCTTCGTCGTGCTCGGATCGCGCTGGCTCATTCCGGGCGATCATTTCCGCCGGTCCCAATGGCTCGGACTGCTGCTGTCCTTTGCCGGCATCGTTATCGCCTTCGGCCTGCCGACGCCCGCGGCCAATCCGCGCCAGATCCTTGGGGACCTCATGCTGGTCGGCGGCGCCGCGGCCTGGGCGGCGACCACGCTGATCATCAAATCGAGCGCGCTCAGCCGTGTCAGCGCCGAGAAGACCCTGCTGTACCAACTGGCCGTCTCCGCCCCCCTGCTCGGCCTGGGGGCGCTTTTGTTCGGGGAGCATATCGACGCCATGCCCTCGCCGTTGGCGCTCGGCGCCTTCGCCTATCAGGCGCTTTGGGTCGTGAGCGTCACGTTTACCGTCTGGTTCGCCTTGATCGTGCGCTATTCGGCCGCGCGGCTGTCGGTGTTTACCTTTCTGGCTCCGCTTTTCGGTGTAGCCGCCGGTCACTTTGTGCTGAACGACCCGCTGACGCCCGCTTTCGCCGTGGCTGTGGTGTTGGTTGCCGGGGGTCTCCTCCTCGTCAACCGGCCCCAGTAGGGCTATATCAAGGGGGGCTTTCCCCGGCCCCTTTTGGGGGGCGGCAGGGCTGCCACATAACACCCTCTCCGAGGACTGTAGGATTTAAGGACCCGCCCATGATGGAATTTCCCGGCCCGGCCCCAAGGCACCGAACTGTCGCCGTGAAGGTCGGCAATGTGACTGTCGGCGGGGGTGCACCGGTCGTGGTGCAGTCGATGACCAATACCGATACGGCCGACGCGGAGGGGACGGCGAAACAGGTCGCTGCCCTGGCGCGTGCCGGATCGGAGCTGGTGCGGATCACCGTCGACCGCGACGAGGCGGCGGCCGCGGTACCGCACATCAAGGAAAAGCTCCTGAAGATGAATGTCGACGTGCCGATCGTCGGCGATTTCCATTACATCGGCCACAAGCTTCTGGCCGATCATCCGGCCTGCGCCGAGGCGCTCGACAAATACCGGATTAATCCGGGCAATGTCGGGTTCAAGGAAAAAAAGGACCGCCAGTTCGGCGCCATCGTCGAGACCGCAATCCGCCACGGCAAGCCGGTGCGTATCGGCGCCAATTGGGGCTCGCTCGACCAGGAGCTCCTCACCCATCTGATGGACGAGAACTCCCGCTCCAATACACCCGTCGATGCCCGCGACGTGACGCGCGAGGCCATGGTGCAGTCGGCGCTGCTTTCAGCGCAGCGCGCCGAGGAAATCGGGCTGCCGCGCTCCAAGATCATCCTCTCGGCCAAAGTCTCCGCCGTGCAAGATCTGATCGGCGTTTACGGCGAATTGGCGCGGCGCTGCGATTATGCCTTGCATCTCGGCCTCACCGAGGCCGGCATGGGCTCGAAGGGCATCGTCGCGTCATCGGCGGCGATGGGCGTTTTGCTTCAACAAGGGATCGGCGACACGATCCGCATATCGCTCACGCCGGAGCCAAACGGCGACCGTACGCTCGAAGTCAAAGTGGCGCAGGAATTGTTGCAGACGGTCGGGCTGCGCACCTTCGTGCCGCTGGTTGCCGCTTGCCCGGGCTGCGGCCGCACCACGTCGACGACCTTCCAGGAGCTCGCGTCGAGCATCCAAAGCTTCATCCGCGATTCGATGCCGGAATGGAAAACACGATATCCGGGCGTCGAAGGATTGAACGTTGCGGTGATGGGCTGCATCGTCAACGGACCGGGCGAATCGAAACATGCCGATATCGGCATTTCGCTGCCGGGCACCGGTGAGCACCCGACCGCGCCAGTTTTCATCGACGGAAAGAAGGCGATGACGCTGCGCGGCGCGACCGTCTCGGCTGATTTCCAAAAGATCGTTATAGATTACATCGAGCAGCGCTTCGGAACGAGCGCCGGCAGGACCGCGGCGGAGTAATCGCCCGCTTCGATTTCGGTCCCCCTTCCGGTTGCAGGGGTGCGCGCACGTTCTATCCCGGGTCGTCGTCCGGAGGCCCGCTCCGGATATGAATCGTTGCCGAATAATCACAGCCCGCGGGAAAACTGGACCCCCGCGCATCGGATGCTCGACAGCTTCCGGCGGCTCATTCACGATGCGTTAACCATACAGCGCCGCCCGGTCTGGGGCCGGGCTCGTATGGAGGGGGTGGCATTCAATGAAACGGTTTTTTCTTGCTGCACTGGCCGTGGTCATGGCGATCAGCCTGCAGCCGCAAACTGCACGCGCGCAGGACCTGACGACCAGCTGGAACACGCTCGTGAATTGGCTTTCGCACGGCCAGGATCCCCGCTTCTTTTACGGCGGCACCGCGATCGGTATTGGGACCGGGGTTGCTTCCTATGAAATGACGAAAAAACGCGGTTTCCCCGGCCATCGTCCAGTGAGTGCAGGTGTGGCTTACGGTGTGACGACGTTCGCCTGCGCGGTCGCGACGCCCTTTGTCGATACGATCCTGCTCAATCGTCCGCTGACGCCGCGTGAAATGTACACCAGCGTCGGCGATTGCATCGTGCCGTTCATTGGCGGCTGGCTGGTGGATCAAGCCTTGCCGCATGATGCCTGGACAGACGGCACACCGCCCAAGAAGTCCCACCACGGCTAGACGCTGCGGGAACGCTGCTTGAAAAGCCGGTTTCTTGCCGGCTTTTTGCTGTGCCGAGGCGTTCGGGCTACGCTTAACTCCCACAATCGCGGACCGGGAGGCCTAGGTGGCGGCGACAACATCGGCGGTGCTCAGCGGCGGGAAAATCATCGCCGCCATCAAGGCGAGCGGCGTTGACTACATCCTCTCGGTGCCGGACATCGTCACCAGCTCGGGCCTGCTCGCGCCGATCGCCGACGACAAGGCTCTCCGGCTCGTTCGCGTTTGCAAGGAGGATGAATGCATCGGCATCGCATCCGGCCTGTCCTATAGCGACACGCGCGCGCTGATTCTCATTCAGCACACCGGATTTCTCGATTCGATCAACGCCATCCGCGGCATCGCGGTCGACTATCAGCAACCGATCTGCATGATGGTCGGATTGCTGCAGCACGATCCGGAAGTGGCGCCGCGCGCATCGCCGAGCTACGGCGTGCGCATCGTCGAGCCGATCCTCGACGACATGGGCATCGCCCATCATCTGATCAATGCCGATGCCGATGTCGGCAAGATCAAGCCCGAAATCGATGCGGCCTATCGCGAGTCGCATCCGGTGGTATTTTTGATTGGGCGGAGCCCGTCATGATGAAGCGGGAGGAATGTTTTCGCATTCTGGCGCGCCACATTAAGGACGAAGCCGTCGTCGCGACCTACAGCTCGGCCTTCGAGTGGGACGCCATCAAACCGCGCGCCCTGAATTATCTGTCGATCGGTGCGATGGGCCTCGATTCGTCGCATGGACTAGGCCTCGCGCTCGGCCGCCCGGACCGGCGGGTCATCGTTCTTCAAGGCGACGGCTCGTTATTGATGAACCTCGGCAGTCTCGTCACAATCGCGGCCGTCGCGCCCAAAAATCTCGTTCATCTCGTCGCTCATAACGGCACCTATGAGGCCAACGGCAGCCACCCGCTGCCGGAGCCGAGAGTCGATTTCGCCGGCATGGCGCGGGCCGCGGGCTATGCGGCGGTGTATGACTTTGCGGATCTTGAAATTTTCACCCAGCAGATCGCCCACGTGATCGAGCAAGACGGCCCGGTGTTTGCCACACTCCGGGTCGAGCCCTCAGGGCCGCTGACTTACGATTATCGTCGCATCTACGATCCGGCCAAGCGCCGGGCATTCAAGGCCGCCTGGTAGGAGCTCCTCCCTCTAACCTCTCCCGCAGGCGGGGAAGAAGTGTAGGGTCAGTGCTTCTTTTCCAGACGACGTAATACTTCATCGAGCTGATCGAGATTGCGATAGCGGATGCTCAAAACCCCGCCGCGTTCGCGATGATCGATATTGACCACCAGGCCGAGCGCATCGGAAATACGTTTTTCGAGCGCGACGAGATTAGGATTCTTCTCGTCGTGATGCTGCGATTTGCGGCCGTTGGTCGGGCCTTTGCCGCTCTTCTGCCCGGCCTCGCGCGCAATGGCCTCGACCTGACGGACATTGAGACCTCGCGCAACAATGTCTTCCGCCAGCGCTTCGGCATTGGGCTGACCGATCAGCATCCGCGCATGTCCGGCGGAAAGCTTTCCGGCTTGAACATAGGCTTTCACTGATTCCGGCAGCTTCAGGAGACGCAGCGTATTGGCGACATGGCTGCGGCTTTTGCCGATGATCTTGGCGATCTCCTCCTGGCCATTACCGAACTCTTCCAACAGCGCGCGATAGCCCTCGGCCTCTTCCAGCGGGTTGAGGTCGGCGCGCTGGACGTTCTCGATGATGGCGATCTGCAACGCCTCGGCGTCGCTCGCCTCGATGATGACAACCGGAACTTCGTGCAAACCGGCACGTTGCGCCGCCCGCCAGCGGCGCTCGCCGGCGATGATCTCATAAGCATCGGGGGCGCCGCGCACCGGTCGCGCGATGATCGGCTGGATGATGCCGCGTTCGCGCAGCGAGGCGACGAGCTCGTCGAGCTCGGTATTGGAAAACACGCGCCGCGGATTGCGGGCGTTCGGCCGCAATGCGCCGGTCGGCAGACGCCGCTGGCCGCGCGGACGGTCGGCCGAACTCTCGGTGCCGACGTCGCCGATCAATGCGGCGAGGCCGCGCCCCAATCGCGATCGCGTCGAATCTTCCGCCATCGCCATGTTCCCTGGATGGTCAGTCACTTACTTGTCCGCTTGCTTGGGCCGCAATCACACGTTGCGGCAATTCCATCGCTTTGTTTACGCACGTCGCAACAACAAAAATCTTCAGCTGGCGCAGAGTTTCTTTTCGCGCTGGATGATCTCCGTGGCGAGCCGCAGATAGGCTTCACTGCCGCTGCATTTGAGATCGTAGACCAGAACGGGCTTGCCATAGGACGGTGCTTCGGACACCCGCACGTTGCGCGGAATGACGGTGTCGTAGACTTTCGCTCCCATGAATTCGCGCACGTCAGCGACGACCTGCCCCGACAAATTATTGCGCGCATCGAACATCGTCAGCACGATGCCGTGAATGCTCAGATCGGGGTTGAGCTGCTCGCGCACCGTCTCGACCGTCTTGAGCAGTTGTGACAGGCCTTCGAGCGCGAAAAACTCGCATTGCAACGGCACCAGAATGGCATTGGCCGCCGCCATGGCATTGATCGTCAGCAGATTGAGCGACGGCGGGCAATCGACCAGCACATAGCTGAACTTCACCGCGCCGATCGTATTCAGCGGCGTCAGCGCGCTGCGCAAGCGGAAGGCGCGGTCGCGCGCCTGGCCGATCTCGAGCTCGAGGCCCGAGAGGTCGAGCGTTGACGGCGCCAGATGCAGGCGCGGCACGGCGGTGGGCACGATCGCGTCGCGCAAGGCCGCCTCGCCTGTCAGCACGTCATAAGTCGAGTAGCGGCGGCTGCGCCGATCGATGCCGAGCCCCGTCGAGGCGTTACCCTGGGGATCGAGATCGATGATCAGAACGTCCTCGCCGATAGCGGCGAGCGCCGTGCCGAGATTGATCGCCGTGGTGGTTTTGCCGACGCCGCCTTTCTGGTTGGCGACCGCCAGTACCCTGGCCGGCTTGGTCCGCTGCAAGTCCGACGTCCGTTCCGGCAGCGGGAAGGGCACGACGCGGGGAGATTCCTCATTTATGTCGGTCATCGTGGCGCTTCCGGGTTTCGGATATAGGCGTAGACCATACAACTATTGGTTGCTAAAACGCTTGTCTTTGCGGTTCTTCTCAGCCCTCTCGACGATGACCACCCGGGATCGCGGGTCGGTTCGACTCGTCGCCAAGCTGGCTTGAATGTTCCAACATTTAGCGGCTTCGGTCAATTCAGCATCCACATCTTGCCCCTTGGGAAACAGCCCGACCGCCCCTCTTTTCAACAGCGGATACGCGGCGGCGAGCAGATCGGGCAGCGGCGCCAAGGCCCGGGCGGTGACGATATCCAATTGGTGAGGGGCGTGTTTGACAAAATCTTCGATCCGCTCGCCGTGGACGATCGCCGGTGCGCCCGTCACCTTTGCGGCTTCGCGCAGGAAGGCCGCCTTCTTGGTCTTGCTCTCGACCAGGTGAACCTCCGCCCCGGGCGTGTCCGTAAGCGCACAGGCCACGGCCAGTCCCGGAAACCCCGCCCCTGAACCTAGGTCAGCCCATCGTTTCGCGTTAGGGGCAAGCGCAAGCAGCTGCAACGAATCTGCGATGTGCCGGGTCCATAAGATCGGCTCGGTCGAAGGCGCAATTAAGTTCATGCGCTGCTGCCATTCCAGCAGGACCTCGACAAAGCGATCGAGCCGAGCCGTTGTTTCACGTGAAACAGGAACCAGCGTGAGGGCCTGGCTGCGGTCAGCGGCGAGATCGGCTTGTTCCCGCCGCTCGCCGGCGATCATGCGGCCCCGCTGGCAGACTCAGGGCGCCGGCGCCGGATATGGGCCACCAGCAACATCAAGGCCGCGGGCGTCATCCCATCGATCCGGCCTGCCTGACCGATGGTTCGTGGCCGGTGGGTTTGCAACTTGTGCCGGGCCTCATTCGAGAGCCCCGGGACTGCGGCGTAATCGAGCTCCTCGGCGAGGACCAGCCCTTCGTCGCGCCGATAGGATTCGACGTCTGCGGCCTGCCGGCTGAGATAGACTTCGTATTTGGCGTCGGTTTCGAGCTGTTCGGAGATCTTCCGATCCAGCGCGCCCAATTGCGGCCAGATTCCTGCCAGGTCGGTGAGCTCAATATCCGGATAGGACAATAGGTCGAAAGCGGAGCGCCATTGCCCGTCTTTGCGCAGCGCGACGCCATGCTTTGCGGCTTCGGTGGGGGTGACGGTCAGCGCACGCGCCATAGTACGCGCGGCTTCCAGATCAGCCATCTTGATCAGATGCCGGCGCGCTCGCTCGGAGCCGACGGAACCGATCTCGATCCCCTTACCGGTTAGCCGCTGGTCCGCATTATCAGCACGCAGTGTCAGCCGATATTCCGCGCGCGAGGTGAACATCCGATAGGGCTCGCTTACTCCCCGGGTCACCAGATCGTCGATCATGACGCCCAGATAGCCCTCGGCGCGGTCGAAAATGATGGCCTCGCCGCCCCCTGCCCGCGCCGCGGCGTTCAGCCCAGCGACCAGACCCTGCGCTGCGGCCTCTTCATATCCGGTTGTGCCGTTGATCTGGCCCGCCAAAAACAGGCCCGGCAGGCGCTTGGTTTCGAGCGATGGCCGCAATTCGCGGGGATCCACGTGGTCATATTCGATGGCGTAGCCCGGCCGCAGAATCTGGGCGCGTTCGAGCCCTGGGATGGACGCCACTAGGGCCGCCTGCACGTCCTCGGGCAACGAGGTCGAGATGCCGTTGGGATAGACCGTAGGGTCGTCGAGCCCCTCGGGCTCAAGGAAGATCTGGTGACCATCGCGCTCGCCAAAGCGGACGATCTTATCTTCGATTGACGGGCAATAACGCGGTCCGCGGCTCTGAATCTGGCCTGAATACATGGGCGAACGGTGCACATTGGCGCGGATGATGTCGTGCGTCGCCGGCGTCGTCCGAGTAATGGCGCATTGGATTTGCGGGTTAGTGATGCGCTCTGTCATTACCGAAAACGGCTCGGGCGGATCGTCCCCCGGCTGCATTTGGAGCGCCGCCCAGTCAATGGTGCGCCCATCAAGGCGAGGCGGCGTCCCGGTCTTCAGGCGGCCAAGCGCGAATCCGGCACGCTCGAGGGTCCGTGACAGACCCAGAGCCGGGGCTTCACCAGCCCGGCCAGCGGGAATTTGCCGTTCTCCGATATGGATGAGGCCGCGCAGGAACGTGCCGGTCGTCAGGACCACGGCACCGGCGCCGAAATCCCGGCCATCCGTGAGGCGCACACCCGTGACCGGCGTATCGCCCAGGAGGTCATCCACCTCCCCCTCGATGACTGTGAGATTGGGCGTGAGCCGAATAGCCTCCTGCATCGCTCCGGCATAGAGCTTGCGGTCGGCCTGGGCACGCGGGCCGCGGACGGCCGGTCCTTTGCGGCGATTGAGCAGGCGAAACTGGATACCGCCGGCATCCGCCACCCGCCCCATCAAGCCATCAAGGGCATCGACCTCCCGCACGAGATGGCCTTTGCCGAGGCCGCCAATAGAAGGATTGCACGACATCGCGCCGACGGTGGCAAAGCGCTGGGTGACCAGCGCCGTTCGCGCACCCATTCGCGCCGCGGCGGCCGCCGCCTCGCAGCCGGCGTGGCCACCGCCTACGACGATGACATCGAAGCGGCCATCCATTGCAATCTCCGAAAAACTAGCGTGCTTCTATCGCAGGACGCCCAGGACGGTCAAAAGCCGCAAAGTTTCACGTGAAACACGCACGCGCGAACCGCCCCGGACCGGCGTTAACAATTCATTTACCAATACAGAAGTCCCGAAAGATGACGTCCAAAATATCTTCCGCATCCACCTGGCCAGTCAGTCGCCCAAGACTTGTCGCGGCAGAACGAAATTCCTCGGCGATAAGCTCTTCCCGATCTTTGCCATTGGCCGCTTCCGACAAGGCGCGCCCTAGCGCCGCCACCACCTCCTCAAACGCACGGCGGTGACGCACTCTGGTCGCCAAGCCTGATTCGGCGCCCGAAAAGTAATTCTTGGCGTAAGCCGCGAGGCCGGCCAGCAGCGCATCGACGCCCTGACCACCCGCCGCCGAAATTAAGTAATTGAATACGCATTCATTCTTTCGCGAAGCTGCGAGGTCGCTCTTGTTCCCAACCCACCAAAGCTCCGGCGCAGAAATTAACTTGCCACTGCTCTCCGGCGTCTCGCCCTGCGCAGACAAGTCGACGACCCACAGCACCAAGTCGGCTGCAGCGGCACGTTCCCGCGCGCGCCGCATTCCTTCCTGCTCGATCGGCTCAGCACTCTCTCTGATCCCCGCCGTGTCGAGCAGCGTGACCGGATAGCCATCGAGGTCAAGATGAACCTCGATGACGTCACGTGTGGTACCTGGATAAGGCGACACGATGGCCGCCTCGCGCTTCGCTAACCGATTGAAAAGAGTAGATTTTCCGGCATTCACCGGACCCGCAATGGCGACCACAATACCGTCCCGCAAACGCTCGCCGCGATGTCCGTCGGCGAGGATTGCTGCAATCTCGTCACGCAATTGCTGCGCAGCATAAAGCGCCGGACCGAGCAGATCCTCGGGCACATCGGCCTCATCAGAAAAATCAATCCGCGCTTCCACCAGCGCGAGCGCTTCGATCAAACGCCGCCGCCAAGCCTCCGCACGGTCGCCGATCAACCCCTTGAGTTGCCGAAATGCCTGTCGCCGCTGGGCCGATGTCTCGGCCGCAATAAGATCAGCCAGACCTTCCACAGCCGTCAGGTCGAGCCGGCCATTCTCGAAGGCGCGGCGCGTGAATTCGCCCGGCTCGGCTGGCCGCAGACCCGCAATCTTCCCGAGCGCCTCAAGAACCCCGGCGATGACCGCGTGACCGCCATGAAGTTGCAGCTCGACCGTATCCTCGCCGGTCTCGCTGCGCGGCGCCGGAAACCACAGCGCCAAAGCCTCGTCGATCACATCGCCGGTCGCGGGATCGCGCAGCCGCGCCAGCGCAGCCTGACGCGGCTCCGGAACGCGCCCAGCGAGCTTCTCGAGCGCCAAGCGCGCTTGCGGACCGGAAACCCGCACCACCGCAATCGCCACCGGGGGACGGCCAGAGGACAAGGCGAAGATAGTCGCACGATCACGCATAGTCTTCGCTCTAAGCCAGCTGATATCAGACGCTTCGCGACACGCGGGCTACTTGCTACGGTGCGCCCATGTCAACGTCACCGCAACCATCCGCCTCGCACCAAAACCGTCTCGCCGACGAGACCAGCCCCTATCTTCTGCAGCACAAAAATAATCCAGTCGATTGGTGGGCCTGGGGACCGGACGCGCTGGCCGCAGCGAAACAGAACAACAAGCCGATCCTGCTCTCGGTCGGCTACGCGGCCTGTCATTGGTGCCACGTCATGGCGCATGAGAGTTTTGAGGATGACGAAACCGCGCGCGTCATGAACGAGCTGTTCGTCAACATCAAAGTCGATCGCGAAGAGCGCCCCGACATCGATCAGATCTATATGGCGGCATTGCATCACTTGGGGGAGCATGGCGGCTGGCCGCTCACCATGTTTCTGACGCCGGACGGCGAGCCGATCTGGGGTGGTACCTATTTTCCAAAAGACTCACGCTACGGCAAACCGGCCTTTGTCGACGTGCTGCACGAAATCGCGCGGCTGTTCCGCGACGAGCCGCAAAAAATCGAGCAAAACCGCGCCGCGCTGATGGAGCGGCTCGCCGCCACCACCCACGGCACGGGCACGGCCACCATCGGTGTTGACGGGCTGAACAGCGCCGCACGCCAGCTCGGCGGCATTATTGATCCCGTGAATGGTGGCACCCGTGGCGCACCGAAATTCCCGCAGACCGCACTCTTCGAACTCCTCTGGCGGGCAGGCCTGCGCACCGGCGAAGCGCGCTATTTCGCGGCCGTCGAAATCACCCTCGACCATATCTGCGAAGGCGGTATCTACGATCATCTCGGCGGCGGCTTCTCACGCTACTCGGTCGACGAGCGCTGGCTTGTCCCGCATTTCGAGAAAATGCTCTACGACAATGCGCAGCTCCTCGACCTCTTGGCGATCGCCCATCAGCGCAGCGGCAAGCCGCTTTACCGCCAGCGCGCAAGCGAAACGGTGGCCTGGCTCACGCGGGAAATGACGATCGCGGGAGGCGCCTTCTCGGCTTCGCTCGATGCCGATTCCGAAGGCGAGGAAGGCAAATTCTACGTCTGGTCTTACGACGAGATCATCCGGCACCTCGGCATCGAGGACGGCGAATTCTTTGCACGGCACTACGACGTCACGCCGGCGGGCAATTTCGAGGAACACAATATCCTCAACCGGCTGAAGCCGGTGCCGCGCAGCGAGGCCGATGAGGCCCGGCTAAAGTCGCTGCGCGACAAGCTTCTCGCAGCGCGCTCCGGCCGCGTGCGCCCGGGCCTCGACGACAAAGTGCTGGCCGACTGGAACGGCATGATGATCGCTGCTTTGGTCAATGCCAGCTTGATGTTCGGTGAACCAGCCTGGCTAGACATGGCCGCGCGTGCCTTCGAATTTATTGCGCGCACTATGAGTCGCGACGATCGCTTGGGTCATTCCTGGCGTGAGGGGAAGCTGAAGTTTCCCGGCCTCGCGTCGGACTTCGCAGCGATGATCCGGGCTGCGCTGGCGCTGCATGAGGCAACCGGCGAGCTTGCCTATCTCCAGCACGCGCTGACCTGGCAACAGGCGCTCGACCGCGACTACGCCAATGCCGAGACCGGAACTTATTATCTCACCGCCGCCGATGCCGAAGGTCTTGTCATCCGCCCTGCCTCGACCGCCGATGAAGCCACTCCGAATCACAATGCCGTTGCCGCGCAAAATCTCGTCCGGCTTGCAGTCCTGGCCGGCGATGACCGCTGGCGCGACAAAGCCGACCGACTGATCGCCGCCATCGCACCGGCGGCGGCCGAAAATCTCTACATGCACATGGCGCTCCTCAATGCCGTCGATTTCCGGCTGCGCGCCGCGCAGATCGTGGTCACCGGGGAGGGGATTGAGGCCGACGCCCTAATGGCCGCGGCCCGCCGCCACTCGCCCCTTAACCGAATCCTCTTGCACGCGGCGTCCGCGGAGGCTCTGCCGGCCGCCCACCCTGCGCGCGCAAAGATCGCCGCGGCGAGCGTGCCGCAGGCGTTTGTCTGCATCGGCGAAACCTGTTCGCTGCCGGTCACCGATGTCGCCGGCCTCGATGCGGCCCTCGAGGCCATGCGACAAGTTTGACAGGGCCACCTTTCAGGGCACATTTTGTGCTTTATGGGAGGCACGGGGCGCAGCAACGGAGACCGAATCATGGATCGAATTGGATCCGGGATTATCTTGGCCGCAGCCCTGACCGCGCTCTCGACCAGCGCCGCACGAGCCGACCAATGGTGCGGCTACACGGCCCACGACGACGCCGTTATCGAATGCGGCTACACCACCGCAGCCCAATGCGAGACTGCGGTCGGCAAGGGTGGGATGTGCTTCGTGGATCCAGACGTGGCGCTCAATTCCAAGCGCCACAAAGCCATGAGGCCGGCCACACTCGTCACTGGACGGAGCTGATTATTCGCTCCAGTTCGGGCGCGCAGATTGGCCTGCCGTGAAACGGCGCGGCCAGTCCGCTTACGTATTCATCGAATCGAAGAACTCGCCGTTGTTCTTGGTGTTGCGCAGCTTGTCGAGCAGGAAGTCCATGGCGTCCATGGTGCCCATCGGATTGAGGATGCGGCGCAGCACATACATTTTCTTGAGCTGATCGGGCGGCACCAAAAGCTCTTCCTTGCGGGTACCCGACCGGGTGATGTCCATGGCCGGAAAGGTGCGCTTGTCGGCGACCTTGCGATCGAGAATGAGTTCGGAATTGCCGGTGCCCTTGAACTCTTCGAAGATCACTTCGTCCATGCGGCTGCCGGTATCGATCAGCGCGGTTGCGATGATGGTGAGCGAGCCGCCTTCCTCGATATTGCGTGCGGCGCCGAAGAACCGCTTCGGACGCTGCAAGGCATTGGCGTCGACGCCGCCGGTGAGCACCTTGCCCGAGGAGGGCACCACAGTGTTGTAGGCGCGGCCGAGCCGGGTGATCGAATCGAGCAGGATGACGACGTCGCGGCCGTGTTCGACCAGGCGCTTGGCCTTCTCGATGACCATCTCGGCGACCTGAACGTGGCGCACCGCGGGCTCGTCGAAGGTCGAGGAGATCACCTCGCCCTTCACCGAACGCTGCATGTCGGTGACTTCTTCCGGGCGCTCGTCGATCAACAGCACGATCAGATAGCATTCCGGGTGATTATGCGTGATCGAATGGGCGATGTTCTGCAACAGCACCGTCTTGCCGGTACGCGGCGGCGACACGATCAGCGCGCGCTGGCCTTTGCCGACCGGGGCGACGATGTCGATGACGCGGGCTGAAAGATCCTTCTTGGTCGGATCCTCGAACTCCATCTTCAGCCACTCGTCCGGATAGAGCGGCGTCAGATTGTCGAAATTGACCTTGTGGCGCGCCTTCTCGGGGTCCTCGAAATTGAGCGAGTTGACCTTGAGCAAAGCGAAATAGCGCTCGCCTTCTTTGGGGCTGCGGATGTGGCCGTCGATAGTGTCGCCGGTGCGCAGGCCGAAGCGCCGGATTTGCGACGGCGAGACGTAGATGTCGTCGGGGCCCGGCAGGTAGTTGGCTTCCGGCGAACGCAAAAAGCCGAAGCCGTCGGGAAGAACCTCAACCACGCCCTCGCCGACGATGTCGGTCTCGCGCGCGGAGAGCTGCTTGAGGATGCCGAACATCAGCTCCTGTTTGCGCATGGTCGAGGCATTCTCGACCTCAAGCTCTTCCGCGAAGGAGACAAGCTCCGCCGGGGTCTTGGTTTTAAGTTCTTGGAGTTTCATTTCCCGCATACGGAATGTCCTATGGAAATTGGGCCAGCGGCGGAATCCAGTCGCGGCGTCGCTGGTGGAAAGGAAGATCGCAGGTCAGACTGCCCATTCTCTTTCGAAACAAGGGGCGGTTCGAAAAAGGACTTGGGCGGTAAAGGGCTTGGGGGCCCCGGACCCGATGCACAGGCGGCTCCAGTTCTCTGGAGCCCAAACGCAACTGCATCCGCCTACGTTGGGTGGGATCACCCGAACATATGAAAACAGGCGGCTTCAGGCAAGTACCGCCGCAGAAATTCTCACTTAACGCACAGGCAACGCTCGAGCGTCAGAACGGTTTCACCACTGCGAGGATGACAATTCCGATCATTAATACCGTCGGTACTTCGTTGATAACGCGATAGAATACCTCGGAATGCTGGTTGCTGTCCCGGGCAAAATCCTTGGTCCAGCGCGCCAACATGCCATGGAAGCCCGACAACACGAGAACCAGCACGAATTTGCTCTGAAACCATCCGGCGGCGAACCAGCCATAGCGAGAATCAGGGCCATCCCAGACCAGCCAAAGACCGAGCACCCAGCTCGCAATCATTGCCGGGTTGATGATGGCGCGTAACAGCCGGCGCTCCATCACCTTGAAGGTCTCGGACTGGACCGAACCTTTCTCGGCGTTGCAGTGATAGACGAACAGTCGCGGCAAATAGAACATCCCGGCCATCCAGGCGATGACCGCGATGATGTGGAATGCCTTGATCCATAGGTACAGCATAACCTGCCCCCTTTAGAGCATGATCCCGAAAAGTGGAAACCGGTTTTCGGATCAGATCATGCTCAAAAATGGTCTAGTCCGCGTCAGCGCCTCACCGCTGGATTCCGCACGCGCGCGATCAACTGCTCGACATGGGCAACAGGCGTCTGCGGCAACACACCGTGACCGAGATTGAAAATAAACGGACCCGCCGAATACGCCGCCGATACCGCATCGATCGAGCGATCGAGTGCTTCTCCCCCTACCAGGAGCGCCAAGGGATCGAGATTGCCCTGCACAGGCCGCAGTTTTTGAACCCGTTCGCGCGCAAACGCCGGCTCAATCATCCAGTCGAGCCCCACCGCATCGACAGAGACAGCTTCAACATACGACAGAAGTTTTGTGCCCGCCCCACGCGGGAAGCCGATGATCTTTGCCCCCGGGACCCGATCTCGAACCGCGGTCACGATCCGCGCACAGGGAGCGCTGCACCATCTATTGAACTCGTCGGCCGGAAGCGTTCCGGCCCAGGTATCGAAGATCTGCACGGCATCGACGCCGGCCTGGAATTGCCGGATCAGGTAGCTTGCCGAGGCCTCAACCAGGAGCTCGATCAAATCGGCAAATTCATGCGGATACCGATAGGCAAAGAGCCGCGCAGGAGCCTGGTCCGGCGTGCCGCAGCCGGCAATCATGTAGGTTGCAACTGTCCAGGGGGCACCGCAAAAGCCGAGAAATGTGCAATCCGGCGGTAATTCCGGCTTGACCCGTGCGATGGTCTCGTAGACCGGCTCCAGCACGCCGTGATCGATCTCGGCCCGCAATTCTCGCAACGCAGCAGGATCGTCGAGCGCTTTAAGTCGCGGTCCTTCACCCGTTTCGAATGTAACGTTCTGGCCGAGCGCCTGCGGCACCACCAGGATATCGGAAAACAGGATTGCGGCATCAAAGCCAAAGCGGCGAATCGGCTGCAGGGTGACTTCCGCCGCCAGCTTCGGATTAAAGCACAGATCCAGGAAACTTCCCGCCGTCTCGCGGATTGCCCGGTATTCGGGGAGATAGCGTCCCGCCTGACGCATCAGCCAGATCGGCGGAATGGGGCTTCGTTCGCCCGCCAAAACGCGAAGCAGAGGTTTTGTCACAAGCTTATCCGCCGGGCTTCTTTCCCTCATAAAATAGATTCTTAGAGTCTGTTGTAGTGGTTATGCGGTTGATTGGACTCATACATCTCGCCCCACAATTCATCCACGACTTACCCACATGTCATAGTTATCATTGTGGCCAAGAAACACTCTTGGCCGGAAGATTTATTGGCCTGCCACAAGCACTTTCACTCTGACCAGGAGTGACTGTCCACATTTCACCACTGCCCGGTCCGGTCCTGAAAATTTTGTCGCCGGCCGGCACGAATGTGGATGGTTTGCGGATCACCCCGGACATTGGCTTGCACCTTGGGCAAAGCCATGGCCTTCTCCCCAGGCATCGCCGGGTTATCCAAGCCGTTTCCAATGCCGCACAGCACGGGCTATTTCCACCTGCACTTGGTTTCTGACGCCACCGGCGAGACTTTGATCACGGTGGCAAGGGCCGCAGCCGCCCAATACGCCAAGATGACGCTCGTCGAGCATGTGCATCCCTTAATCCGCAATCAAAAGCAGCTCGACCGGGTCCTGGCCGAAATCGAGGAATCCCCGGGCATCGTGCTTTATACTTTGCTCGAAAAGGGCCTGGTTGAGCGTTTGGAAGCCAAATGCCGCGAACTCGGCTTACCCTATCTGTCGATTCTCGGACCGGTGCTGCATCTGTTTCAGGCCTATCTGGGCGCCGAATCGACCCACAAAGTAGGCGCCCAGCACACGTTGAATGCCGAGTATTTCCGTCGCATCGATGCGCTCAATTACACGATGCTGCACGACGACGGCCAGCAGACCGACGATCTCGAAGAGGCCGATGTGGTGCTGGTCGGCGTGTCACGCACGTCGAAGACACCGACCTCGATCTATCTGGCCAATCGAGGGGTCAAGACCGCCAATGTGCCTTTGGTGCCCGGCGTGCCGTTGCCGCCGCCGGTCGAGCGGCTCAGCCATCCTCTGGTCGTCGGTTTGTTCGCGACGCCTGAGCGTATCGTGCAGATCCGGCAAAACCGGCTCCTCGGCCTCAAAGTCCACCGCGACGACGATCAATATATCGATCGGCAGGCCGTGGCGGACGAAATCGCCGCCTCGCGCCGGCTGTGCGCCAAGAATAACTGGCCGCTGATCGATGTGACCCGGCGCTCGATCGAAGAAACCGCGGCTGCGGTTCTTGCCCATCTCGGCGAGCGCCGCCGCAGCCGGGCATCCTGAGCAACCACGATGGCGCTATGGCTTGCCGAGGAGCCGCTCGTGCTGGCCTCAAGGAGCGAAATCCGCCAGACGCTGCTTGAAGCCGCCGGCATTCCGGTCGACGTCCGTCCCGCCGACCTCGATGAGCGCGGCTTGGAAGCTGATGCCGTGGCGCAAGCGCCAGGCGCAGTCGCGGCCCTTCTGGCGCGCGAAAAGGCCATCTCGGTCGGCGAGTTCAGCCCCCACCGCTTGACGCTAGGCGCCGATCAGGTCCTTGCGCTCGGCAACGAGCGTTTCACCAAGCCTGCGGACCGCGCTGCGGCGCGTACCCAGCTTCACGCCTTGCGGGGGCGAACCCATGAGCTGCATTCGGCGATCGCCTTCGTGCAAAACACCAAAGTGCTGTTCGAATATGTGGGCGTGGCGCGACTGACGATGCGGGACTTTACCGAGCGATGTCTCGACGATTATCTCGATGCCGTGGGCACGGTGGCCAATAGCAGCGTCGGTGGCTACCAGCTCGAAGGTCTTGGTATCCAATTGTTTGAACGCGTCGACGGCGATTATTTCACCGTGCTGGGCTTGCCGCTCCTGGACGCACTGGGGTTCCTGCGGCGCCATGGTTGCCTCGCGCCATGAGCGGCCGACGCCCCTTCGTGCTTTGTCTGACCGGCTCGCTCGGCATGGGAAAATCGACCGCGGCCAAGTTTTTTGCCGAAGAAGGCGTCCCGGTGCACGATTCCGACGCCGTCGTGCACGCGCTCTACGAGGGCGAAGCCGTACCCTTGGTCGAAGCGGCCTTCCCGGGTTCGACCACCGCCGGCAAGATCGACCGGACCAAACTCGCCCCCATGGTGATCGATAACCCCGCCGCTCTCGCGCAGCTCGAAGCCATCGTCCACCCGCTGGTTGCCACAGCACGGGAAAAATTTCTCGCCGCGGCGCAGGCCCGCGGCGACCGCATCGTCGTCCTCGATATTCCGCTCTTGTTCGAAACCAGCGGCGACTGCGGCTGTGACGCCATCGTGGTGATCTCGGCACCCCCCCATGTGCAACGGCGGCGCGCCTTCGAGCGGCCGGGTATGACCGACGAGAAGTTCTCCGCGCTTGTCGCCAAGCAGATGCCGGACGAGGAAAAGCGCCGGCGCGCCCACTTTGTGGTCGACAGTTCACAGGGTTTCGAGCATGCGCGCGGCCAAATTCGCGACATTTTGCAGGCGGTCGCTAAGATGCCGCGCCGGCAACAGTGATTCGCATCGGCAGGCAAAGTGCAATGCGCGAGATTGTATTCGATACCGAGACCACCGGGCTTGACCCGTTCCAGGGTGACCGCCTGGTTGAAATCGGCTGCATCGAACTGATCAATCGGTTTCCCAGCGGCAAGACGTTTCACTGCTACTTCAATCCGCAGCGGGACATGCCCGAGACGGCGCAGAAGATTCACGGCCTGACCATCGAGTTCCTCAAAGATAAGCCGCTGTTCGCCGAGAGGGTTGAAGAGCTGATGACTTTCATCGCCGAAGATCCGCTGATCGCCCACAATGCGATGTTCGATCTCGGCTTTCTCAACGCCGAACTGGAGCGCGCCGGCCGCGCGAGCGTCAGCCGTGAACGGATGGTCGATACCTTGTTGATTGCGCGCCGCAAGCATCCCGGCGGCTCCAACCGGCTCGACGATCTGTGCGCGCGCTACGCCATCGACAATTCCCGGCGCACCAAGCATGGCGCATTGCTCGATGCGGAGCTTCTTGCCGAAGTCTATGTCGAGCTGATCGGCGCCCGGCAGGCGCAACTCGTTCTGGCGCAATCGACGGCGACGGAACGCGTTGCCGGCGAGCCGATCGTGTTGCGCGAACGCCCGGCGCCGCTGGCCGAACGCCTATCGGCGGAGATGCGGGCGGAGCACCGGCGCTTCGTCGCAAGCCTCGGCGAGAATGCGATCTGGCGCGACTATCTCAGCTTGGATTGAGCGGCGGAACTCCCGCCTCCGCCTGCGCCGCTTCCACGCGCTGACGATACAGGCCCACGAAATCGATCGGTTCGAGCAAAAGCGGCGGAAAACCGCCGTTGCGGGTCGCGGTGGCGATAATCTCGCGTGCGAACGGGAACAGCATGCGCGGGCACTCGATCATGACCGTCGGCTGCATGCTGTCGGGCGGCACGTTTTGAATGCGGAACAAGCCGGCATACAGCAATTCGAAACCGAACAGCAGCATGCCCTGGGCTTCAGCTTTGCCGTCGAGCCGCAGCGTCACCTCAATGTCGGTTTCGCTCAGCGGCGAAGCCTCGACACCGATATTGACGTTGATCGCCGGTTGCTGCGCATTGGCCATCGAACGGGGCGCATTCGGATTTTCGAACGAAAAGTCCTTCACATATTGGGTGAGCACGCCGATTCGCGGCACCGGCATCTGCGATAGATCGATTTGCGGCTGGGGACCGCCATTTGTCGTCGACATCCCTATCTCCGGCTTGGCGAAACGGATTTAGGGGTTGGCTAACACAGGGGCGGGAGACGAACAATGGCGGGCCGCCGTCCCCGGCGTGATGCTGATAAGTGCCGATTCCAGCCAATTTGCCTAAAAGGATGACAGCGCAGGGCGCTTCAATTGTTGGCGCGGCCGCAGTGATCGTCTAAACTTTCGCTTCGGCACGCTGTGGCCATGTTCTGAGGTAATGTTCTGCCGCCATGTTCTGCGGCCACTAGATGGTCTGCCCGGCGTGCCTACATAGAGCGGGGGAACCGGGCGTCCCCCGACGGTTCGGCCGGGTTGAACCGATTTCGAATGCAATGTCCCGCTGCGTGCGATGCCAAGAGAATGCCCGACGTGTTCGACATATATACCATCATCTTTCTGGCGCTCGCCGTCTTCATTTTCTTGCGGCTGCGCAGCGTCTTAGGCCAGCGTACGGGCCGCGAGCGGCCGCCTTACGATCCCTATTCGGCGCGCGACGTCGTGCGCAGCCCATCCGCCGACAAGGTGGTCGCCCTGCCGCCGCGACCGGCCGAAGCAACGCCGCGTTCGCCAGAAGTCGCGCCTGAGCCCGTCGAACGGTGGAAGGACATCGTGGAGGCTGGCTCGGCCGCCGCAGCCGGTCTCGACGCAATTGTGGCCGCGGATCCGAGCTTTGACGTCAAGCATTTTATTGCCGGCGCCCGCGCCGCCTACGAGATGATTGTGACGGCGTTTGCGGCCGGCGACCGGCGCCAGCTGCGCGGGCTGTTGTCGCGCGAAGTCTTCGACGGCTTCGACGCCGCGATCACCGAGCGCGAGCGGCAGAGCGAAACCGCGGAGACGCGCTTCGTGTCGATCGATACCTCGACCATTATCGCGGCCGAGCTGCGCAATCGTGCGACCGCGCAGATGACCGTCCGCTTCGTCTCCAAGCTGATTTCCGCGACGCGCGACCGTGCCGGTACGGTGATCGAGGGCAGTGCCGATAAGGTCACCGACGTTACCGACGTTTGGACCTTCGCGCGCGATATTTCTTCACGCGATCCGAACTGGAAAGTCGTCGCGACCGAAGCCGGACAATGAGCCTGCTGCCGAGGTCCAGCGCCGTGCCGGGCCGAGTCTTGGTGCAGCGAGTCTTGGTGCAGCGAGTCTTGGTGCAGCGAGTCTTGGCGTTGCTGGTTTTGCTCGCCGGGCTCTGTGGTGCTTCGCTGAGCGCGCGCGGCGAAGAGCGCGAGCCGATCAAATTTCCCGATACCCAATATGAGCCGGTCGACTGGACCGATCTCGACGGCTGGGACAGCGACGATCACGCTGCCGCTTTTGCGACCTTCCTGGGGAGTTGCCGGACTCTCGAGCTGAAGCAGCGTCGCGCCCGCGAATTGCCGCCGATCCCGGCGGCGCTCAAAGAAATCTGTGTCAACGCCCGTGCGGCGATACCGCTCGACGACGACGGTGCGAAAAAATTCTTCGAAGACAATTTCCGTCCTGTTCGCATCAACAAGCTCGGCGATACAGACGGCTTCCTCACCGGCTATTACGAGCCGATCATCGCCGGCTCGCGGGTGCCGACTGGAGAATTCACCGCGCCTTTGTACCGCCGGCCACCGAATCTGGTCGCCGCCGGCCGCCGCAAGCTCGGCGACGCGTTTCCGAGCAAAGGTGCGTTCGTCGGCCGCCGCGTCGGCCGCCGCAAGATCGTGCCCTATTACACGCGTGGCGAGATCGAGGATGGCGCGCTCGACGGCTGGCATCTGGAAATCTGCTACCTGCACGACCAGGTCGATGTGTTGTTTGCGCAGATCCAGGGTTCGGCCCGCATCCGGCTGGAAGACGGCACCATCCTGCGCGTCAACTACGACTCCCATAACGGCTGGCCCTACGTGCCGGTCGGGCGCGCGCTGGTCGACGGCAAATTCATGAGCAAGGAACAGGTGTCGATGCAGAGCATCCGCGATTGGATGGAAGCCAATCCGGACCAGGCCAAGGACATCCGCCGGATGAACAAGTCCTACGTCTTCTTCCGCATCACCGATCTCTCGACCGAGGACGAGGCGGTGGGCGGCGAGGGCGTGCAATTGGTGCCCGGACGCTCGATTGCGATCGATCGGGCGCTGCATGCTTACGGCACGCCGTTCTTCATTACCGCCAATCTGCCGATCGCCAATGAAAAGCCGGTAACCAAATTCGACCGTCTGATGGTCGCGCAAGACACCGGCTCGGCGATCGTCGGACCGGCGCGCGCCGATATTTATTTCGGCGCCGGCGACGAGGCTGCCCGCATCGCTGGCCGCATCAAGAATCCCGGCGATTTCGTCATGCTGTTGCCGCGCGAGCTCGATCCCGTCGAGGCCGGGCGCGATACGCCGCTACCGCCCGAGCGGCCGAGTTCGTTCACCTTCAATGTCGGCACGATGGAAGATCCCACTGCAGTAGATCCGGCGGAAGGCGACGCGACCGATGTGGCGGCGCCAGGGCCCAAACCCGCGCCGGCGCCGAAAGCGAAAGCAAAACTCCGGCCGAAAAAATGAGCCGCCGCCGGTCCTTGAGCGACGAGGAAGAAGCGCTGTGGGGCGGCTACGTGCGCTCGATCACGCCGCTGCCGCGGGCACAATCGAAACTCAAACCGAAAACAGAATCCAAGCCTGAACCCACAGCGCCGGCTGCGCGTGTCGTAAAAACGCCGCCCGGCATCCCTGCACGACATTCGCCGATGCTGCCGATAAAGTCACCGGCGTTAGCGCCGTTCGACCGGCGATCGAAGCAGCGTTTGGCGCGCGGCCGCGACGCCATCGATGCCCGCATCGATCTGCACGGCATGACGCAAACCGAAGCGCATCACGCGCTTGCGTCTTTCCTGCGGCGAGCGCAGTCGGATGGCGCCAGGACCGTGTTGGTCGTCACCGGCAAAGGGGCGGGCAAGAACGGGCGCGACGACTATGTCGCGCGTGGCGTGTTACGGCGGCAGGTGCCGCTGTGGCTCGGGCTGCCGGAATTCCGCCCCCTTATCGTCGGCTTTGACGAGGCCCATGCCAGCCATGGCGGGCAGGGGGCGCTTTACGTGCGTCTCCGCCGCCCGCGCTAGCCCAAAATCATGCGCTACGAAGATTGCCTGTTAACGTTAACAATGGGAATGCCGCACAAGCCGCAAAAATCGGTCAATTTTGTCAGCGAGAAATCGCGGGCTGATCGGCCCGTTCTTGTTCGGAGTAGTACGCGTCATGTCCGAGTCTCTCGCTCAATCGATGAAGCCCGTGCGCCCAGGCGCGTCCGACCTGCAGATGCTTGTCCAGGTCGAGAAGTGGATGGCGGCGATCCGCGAACTCAATAGCGAGCCGCAGAACGAAGCCGCGTTCCGCGTACGGCTACGGCCGGCCACGGCTTCCGCTAAAGAATAAACCGGCTCAGATCCGCATTCTTGGCGAGATCGCCGACGTGCTTATGCACGTAGGCGGCGTCGACTTGCACCGATTCGCCGGAACGATCCGGGGCGCTAAACGAGACATCGTCCAGCACGCGCTCCATCACGGTCTGCAGCCGGCGTGCGCCGATATTCTCGACGCTGGAATTCACCGCGACGGCCACGTCGGCCACGGCGTCGATCGCATCCTCGGTAAATCCGAGCGTCAGGCCCTCGGTCGCCATCAACGCGATATATTGTTTGATCAGCGAGGCTTCCGGCTCGGTCAGGATGCGCCGCATATCGTCCCGCGTCAGCGGTTTCAATTCGACGCGGATCGGCAGCCGGCCCTGCAATTCGGGTAACAGGTCCGATGGTTTTGAAATGTGGAAAGCGCCCGACGCGATGAAAAGGATGTGATCGGTTTTCACCGAGCCGTGCTTGGTGGCGACCGTGGTGCCCTCGATCAGCGGCAACAGATCGCGCTGCACGCCCTCGCGTGATACGTCGGCGCCGGCGCGGCCCTCGCGTACGCAGATCTTGTCGATCTCGTCGAGGAACACGATGCCGTTGTTCTCGACCACCTTGATGGCTTCCTGCGTGAGCTGCTCGGTGTCGAGCAATTTGTCGGATTCCTCGTTGATCAGGATGGCATAAGAGTCCTGCACGGTGACGCGGCGCGTCTTGGTGCGGCCGCCGCCGAGCTTGCCAAAGATATCGCCGATCGAGATTGCCCCCATCTGAGCACCCGGCATGCCCGGAATATCGAACAGCGGCATGCCGCCGCCACCGGTCTGCACCTCGATCTCGATCTCTTTGTCGTTGAGCTCGCCGGCGCGCAGCCTCTTGCGGAAGGCTTCCTTGGTCGAAGCGCTGGCATTGGCGCCGACCAGCGCATCGAGCACGCGGTCTTCGGCCGATTTCTGGGCGCG
Organism: Xanthobacteraceae bacterium; assembly: GCA_049282655.1. GTDB lineage: Bacteria > Pseudomonadota > Alphaproteobacteria > Rhizobiales > Xanthobacteraceae > BOG-931. The sequence continues at coordinate 55,471 of JBAPUM010000044.1, read as the reverse complement.
GGCCTCGACGTCCTTGCGCTTTTTCTCGCGCGTCTGGGTGATGGCGACTTCGACGAGGTCGCGGACGATCTGCTCCACGTCGCGGCCCACATAGCCGACCTCGGTGAATTTGGTCGCTTCGACCTTGAGAAACGGCGCGCCGGCGAGTTTCGCCAACCGGCGGGCGATTTCGGTCTTGCCGACGCCGGTCGGGCCGATCATCAGAATATTCTTCGGCAGCACTTCTTCGCGCAATCGATCGTCGAGCTGCAGGCGGCGCCAGCGATTGCGCAGTGCGATCGCGACCGCGCGCTTGGCATCGCCCTGGCCGACGATGAAGCGGTCGAGTTCGGAAACGATTTCGCGGGGCGAAAAATCGGTCACGCTGTCAAGGTTTCCACGGTGATGTTGCGGTTCGTGTAGACGCAGATATCGGCGGCGATATCGAGTGAACGGCGCACGATCGCCTCGGCATCGAGCGGCCCATCGACGAGTGCGCGGGCTGCGGCGAGCGCGTAATTGCCGCCGGAACCGATGCCCACAATGCCGGCCTCGGGCTCGAGCACGTCGCCGGTGCCGGTCAGCACCAGCGACACATCCCTGTCGGCGACGATCATCATGGCCTCGAGGCGGCGCAAAAAGCGGTCGGTGCGCCAATCCTTGGCGAGTTCGACGGCGGCGCGCGTGAGCTGGCCGGGATATTGCTCGAGCTTCGTTTCCAGCCGCTCGAACAGCGTAAAGGCGTCGGCCGTAGCGCCCGCAAAGCCGCCGATCACGCCGCCGCCGCCGAGCCGGCGTACCTTTTTGGCATTGGCTTTGACGATGGTCTGGCCGATCGAGACCTGGCCGTCGCCGCCGACCGCAACCACGCCGCCCTTGCGGACGGTCAAAATGGTGGTGCCGTGCCAGAGGCCGGTTTCGGAGGACGACATTTCGGGAGCCACCTGGGCTGGAAATCCGTTGTTCGAGGAATGATTTAAGGTTTGGCCGGCGGCAATGCAATTGGATCGGCCGCGGCATTGGCGCCGCCGACAAAGCCCTGATAAAAGGCGCGCGGCGCGTCCCGGAAAGCCAAAGGCGCAAGATGCGTAAAGGATCGGTCAAGCGGACCACCAAGGAAACCGACGTCGAGGTCGCGATCGATCTCGACGGCGAAGGCCGCGCGTCGATTGCGACCGGCATCGGCTTCCTCGATCACATGCTCGATTTGTTGGCGCGGCATTCGCGCATCGACATCAGCGTCAAGGCCAAGGGCGATCTGCATATCGACCAGCATCACACCACCGAGGACGTCGGCATCGCGCTCGGCCAAGCGCTCCGGCAGGCGCTCGGCGACATGAAGGGCATCACGCGTTACGCCGACGTGCATCTGCCGATGGACGAGGCGTTGACCCGCGTCGCGCTCGATATTTCGGGCCGGCCGTTTCTGGTGTTCAAGGTCGAGTTCGGCCGGGCCAAGATCGGGGAGTTCGACACCGCCCTGGTGCAGGAATGGTTTCAGGCTTTTGCGGTGAATGCCGCGCTGACGCTGCACGTGACGGCGCTCTATGGCAGCAACGACCACCATATCGCCGAATCCTGTTTCAAGGGTCTGGCGCGGGCGCTGCGTGCGGCGGTCGCCATCGATCCGCGGGCCGTGAACGAGGTGCCGTCGACCAAGGGCACCCTGACGGCGTGATCGGCGGCCGACTCGGATCATGCTTCGGTAAAGCGCAAGCTCGCGGGCGACAGAGTTTCGAAAGACCACAGCGTTTCGAAAGACCAAGGTGATGTCCGTCTACACCGTCCATGAACCACCGCTACGGGGCGCCTATGCGCCGGCCGATCCGCAGCGTTTTGTTTTTATACGTGACGGGTTCTACGTCTGGGCCTTTTTGCTGACGCCGTTTTGGATGATCCGGCATCGGCTGTGGCTCGTTCTCGTGCTTTATTTGACGGTTTCGATCGGGATCGACCTGGTGCTCCGCATGCTCGGAGCCTCTGGGTTTCTGATGGCACTCGTCGGTATCATGATCTCGCTTCTGGCCGGGCTCGAAGCCGGGACGCTGCGGCGCTTTACGCTGTCGCGCCGCGGCTGGCGCAATGTCGGCGTCGTCAGCGGCGACAAGATCGAAGACGCGGAATTGCGCTTCTTCGATACCTGGCTGCGGAACAGGCCGGTGCACGGCGCCACCTCATCCGCCCCCAAGTCTGCGCCGTCGCCCGCCGCATCGCCGCCGCCTCCTTCATCGGAACAGCCGGGTGTGATCGGCCTGTTTCCCGAGCCCGGAGCACAACGGTGAGCGTCGCCATTGTCGATTACGGCTCCGGCAATCTGCATTCGGCCGCGAAAGCCTTTGAGCGCGCGGCGCGCGACGCCGGCTTGGATCAGCCGATCGTGGTGACGCAGGATCCGGGCGTGGTCGCCAAGGCTGATCGGGTGGTGCTGCCGGGGGTCGGCGCTTTCGCCGATTGCCGGCGCGGTCTCGAGGCAGTCCCAGGCATGGTCGATGCACTCGAAGAGGCGGTTCGCCGCAACGGCCGGCCGTTCTTCGGCATCTGCGTCGGCATGCAGCTTTTGGCCGAGCGCGGGCGCGAATACGAAGTGACCGAGGGGCTCGGCTGGATAAGAGGCGAGGTCGACCGCATTACTCCCAGCGATCCGAACCTGAAAATTCCCCACATGGGCTGGAACACGTTGAACGTCGCGCGAGCGCATCATTTGCTCGATGGGCTGACATTCGGCCCGGAAGGTCTGCACGCCTATTTCGTGCATTCCTATCAGCTCAACCCGGCCGCGCCCGGCGACCTCATCGCGGATGCCGATTACGGCGGCCCGGTCACTGCGATCGTCGGCCGCGACAATATCGTCGGCACCCAGTTTCATCCCGAGAAGAGCCAAAAACTCGGCCTCGCGCTGATCGCGAATTTTCTGAAGTGGAAGCCGTGATTCTGTTTCCCGCCATCGATCTCAAAAACGGCGAAGCCGTGCGCCTGCAGCAGGGCGACATGGCGCGGGCGACGGTGTTCAATCGCGATCCCGCGGCGCAGGCGCGCGCGTTCGAGCAGCAGGGCTTTGAATATCTCCATTTGGTCGATCTCGATGGCGCCTTTGCGGGCAAGCCGATGAATGCGGCCGCGGTCGAGCACATCCTTAAAGCGGTGAAGATCCCGGTGCAGCTCGGCGGCGGTATTCGCGACCGCGCGACCGTCGATGCATGGCTCCAAAAGGGCGTCACTCGTGTGATTATTGGTACGGCAGCGGTCCGGGATCCGGCTTTGGTCAAGGACGCGGCGCGCGCTCACCCGGGCCGTGTGACCGTCGGTCTCGATGCGCGCGACGGCAAAGTCGCCGTCGAAGGCTGGGCGCAGACCTCTGAACTCACCGCACTCGATCTAGCGCGACGTTTCGAGGATGCGGGCGTTGCCGCCATCATCTACACCGACGTGGCACGCGACGGCATGCTCAAAGGGCTGAACCTCGACGCCACCATCGCGCTCGCCGACCAGATTTCAATTCCGGTGATTGCCTCGGGCGGGCTTGCTTCGATCGACGATGTGCGCGCGCTGATGGCGCCGCGCGCGCAAAAGCTCGAAGGCGCTATCGCGGGCCGCGCGCTCTATGACGGCAGGCTCGATGCCGCGGCGGCGCTGGCGCTGCTGCGCCGCGCCAAGGCGACGGCGTGACATGTTCAAAGTTCGGGTCATTCCCTGCCTCGACGTGAAGGACGGCCGCGTCGTCAAGGGCGTCAATTTCGTCAATCTGCGCGATGCCGGCGATCCGGTCGCGGCCTCGATCGCCTATGACGAAGCGGGCGCCGACGAGCTTACTTTCCTCGATATCACCGCGAGCCACGAGAACCGCGGCATCATTCTTGACGTGGTGCGGCGTACCGCGGAGGCCTGTTTCATGCCGCTGACGGTCGGCGGCGGCGTGCGGACCATCGACGATATCCGGGCGCTGCTCACGTCGGGCGCCGACAAGGTTTCGATCAATACGGCGGCGGTCGCGCGCCGCGAATTCGTGAAAGAAGCGGCGGAAAAATTCGGCGATCAATGCATCGTGGTCGCGATCGACGCCAAGAGTGTCGCTCAGCCGGGCGAAGCGCCGCGCTGGGAAATTTTTACGCATGGCGGCCGCAACCCGACCGGTATCGATGCCGTCGCCTATGCGCGCGAAGTGGTGGCGCTCGGCGCCGGCGAGATTTTGCTGACCTCTATGGATCGCGACGGCACCCGGCGCGGTTTTGACATCGCACTCACGCGCGCCGTCGCGGATGCGGTCTCGGTGCCGGTTATCGCTTCGGGCGGGGTCGGCAATCTCGATCACCTGGTCGAGGGCATCCGCGACGGCCATGCCAGTGCGGTGCTGGCCGCCTCGATCTTCCATTTCGGCGAATATTCGGTGCGGCAGGCCAAAAACTATATGGCCCACGCAGGCCTGCCGGTGCGGCTCGATCCTTAAGCGTGACGTTTCGTCCAGAGCAGCGCCTGCTCGAGGCGATCGTTGCCCCAGAACAACTCTTCGTCCGGCGTCGTGAAGGTCGGTGCGCCGAAAATGCCGCGCCGGCCGGCCTCCTCGGTTTCCGCCCGTAAGCGCGCTTTATTGTCGTCGGATTGGGCTGCGGCAAGCGCCGCGGCGAACGGCACATTCAGATCGGCGAGGATCGCCGCGAGTGTTTCGGGATCGCTGATTGGCCGGCCTTCGCCGAATTGCGCGCGAAAGACGCCGACGCAAAATTCCTCGCCCCACCCCTCGCGCAGTCCGACGATTGCGAGACGGGCGGCGAGCAGCCCGTTCTGGGGAAATGGCTGCGGCCGCCGGAAGGCAAGTCCGAGCGAATCGCACGCCCGCTCGAGGTCACGCCACATATAGCGGCCCTTGGCCGGATAGAGATTGAACGGTGAGGTCTCCCAACCCTGCGCCTTGAAGATAGGCCCGAGCAGGAACGGCCGGAATCGAACCGCCACGCCCGCCTCGCCGGCCAGCGCGCGCAGCCGCATCGCCGCCGGATACGAATAGGTCGAGGCAAAATCGAACCAGAAATCGAGGACGGGTGGGGCCATGCCCCATATTAATATGGAAACTGCGCGCTGGGACCGGCGCATGGTCAATGCATACTCCCAGGTTTCTGGCGGAGATGCTAAGGAGGGACGATGACCTTTACCCTCAACGACCTTGAAAAGCGCATCCAGGCCCGTGCGCAGGAGAGTGCCGAGGTGTCCTACACCCGGAAACTTCTCGATCGCGGCATCCTGCATTGCGCCAAGAAGCTGGGCGAGGAGGCCGTAGAGGCGGCTATTGCGGCGGTTGGCGAGGATCAGAGCCGCATGACCGGCGAAGCCGCCGATGTGCTTTATCACCTCCTGATCGTGCTCCATGCCCGCGGCATCTCGCTCAGCGAGGTCGAAGCCGAACTGGGCGCCCGCACCCGACAGTCCGGCCTCGATGAAAAGGCCTCGCGTAAGAGCGGCTGAAGGTTCGCATGGAGCAGCGCATCGAAGAGGACGTCTCGCCCTACCGCGTGTTTTCCCGCAGCGAGTGGGCGACGCTGCGCAAAGATACGCCGATGACGCTGGAGTCGGCCGAGGTCACCCGGCTGCGCTCGATGCACGACCGGCTCGATATGTCGGAGGTCGTCGACATTTATCTGCCGCTGTCGCGGCTATTGTCGCTCTACGTAGCGGCCACCCAAAATCTGTTCCGTGCGCAGCAGGGCTTTCTCGGCACCGAAGACGCCAAAATGCCCTATATCATCGGCGTTGGCGGCTCGGTCGCGGTGGGCAAATCGACCACCGCGCGTGTGCTGCAGGCGCTGTTGGCGCGCTGGCCGAATGTCCCCAAGGTCGATCTGATCACCACCGACGGTTTTCTCTATCCCAATGCCGTGCTCGCCCGCGAAGGCTTGATGGAGAAAAAGGGCTTTCCGGAAAGCTACGACCTGCCGGCGCTGCTGCGCTTTCTGTCCGACATCAAGGCCGGCCGGCGCCCGGTCCGCGCGCCGGTCTATTCGCACCTGATCTATGACGTCATTCCCAATCAATGGATCGAGATCGATCGGCCGGAGATCCTCATCGTCGAGGGGTTGAACGTTTTACAGGCCGGACACCTGCCAAGAGACGGCAAGGCCGTTCCATTCGTCTCGGACTTTTTCGATTTTTCGATTTATCTCGATGCCGAAGAGGATGTGCTGCTGTCGTGGTATGTCAGCCGCTTCTTGACGTTGCGCGGCACCGCCTTCGCGGATCCAAAATCTTACTTCCACCGCTATGCGCGGTTCAGCGACAGCGAAGCCGTCGCAACCGCGACTTCGATCTGGAACCGCATCAATCTCGTGAATTTGCGCGAGAATATCCTGCCGACCCGGCAGCGCGCCGATCTCATCCTGAAGAAGAGCGAAAGCCACCACGTCGAGGAAGTGGCGCTGCGGCGGCTGTGATCATCACGCTGCGACGGAAACGGCGTCGGACCGAGCGAGCGCCGAAGCAAGCCGGTCGCGGTCGAGCGGCTTGACCAGAAAGCCGTCCATACCGGACGCGCGGCAGGCGTCGCGGTCCTCCGGCGCGGCATTCGCGGTCAGCGCGATGATCGGCGTCGGCGCGAGTTGATGCTCGGCTTCGAACTCGCGAATCCGACGGGTGGCTTCGAGCCCGTCCATTTCGGGCATGTGCAGATCCATCAGCACGCGATCGAACGGCGTCCCGGCCGCGCGCGCCGCAAGCCAGCAGGCGATCGCAGCACTTCCGGTTCCCGCCATGGTCGGGCGGTGGCCGAGCTTGACCAGGAGCGTGCGGGTCAAGAGCGCGTTGATCTCATTGTCCTCGGCGACGAGAATAGACAGGCCGTGGCCGGCCGGCCGTTTGCTCGGCATCTCCGCCGGATCGATCGCGGCGCCGAGTTCAAAATCGTCATCGCTTGAAAATCTTGCGGCGAGCGACGCGGCGCGCACCGGCTTGATCAAATAACCGGTGAAGCCGCCGTCTTTGAGGTCGGCAAGTTCGTGGCGCAGCGCCGGCGTCACCAGCACGATGCGTCGCGGAATCGCCGCCGCGAGACGCGCCAGCTCCGCGCTTGGCGCCGTGCCGAGCGCGTGATCGGCCAGGATCGCATGCCAGGGCTGTTCGGGCAGCAATGCGGCAGCGACCTGTTCGTCGGGAACGATGGTCGTTCGCGCACCCCAGCGCTGCAGCCGCCGCGCCAGCAATGAGGCCTCGATCGCGGCCGGCGCGACGATCAGGATGTCGGTCCCGGTGAGATCGGGCACCGGAAGCATCGCGCCATCGTCTTCCTCGGCGCGTTGCAGCGGGATGCTGACTCGAAAAGTGGAGCCGCGGCCGGAGTTGCTCTCGATCGCGATCGATCCTGCCATGCGCTCGACGATCCGCTTCGAGATCGTCAGCCCAAGACCGATGCCGCCGAATTTGCGGGTCGAGCCGATATCGGCTTGCTCGAATTCGAGAAACACGCGGGCCTGATCCTCAGTCGCGATACCGATGCCGGTATCGTGGACCGATAAGGCTAACTGGTCCGCTTCGCGTCCTGGCTCGACAATGATCGATACCCCGCCGGATTCGGTGAATTTGATGGCATTGCCGACGAGATTGAACAGCACTTGGCGCAGCCGCGCCGCGTCGCCGACGACTTGCGCCGGCAGGCGTTCGTCGACATAGCCGCAGATTTCGAGGCCTTTGGCTTGCGCGCGCGGGCCGAGCAGTTCGACCGCCTCCTCGATGAAGCCCGCCAGCGCGAAGGGCCGCAGCGACAGATCGATGCGCCCGGCTTCGATCTTGGCCAGATCGAGCAATTCCTCGATGAACGACACCAAGGTGCCGCCGGACGTCTTCATCGCCGTGAGATAGGTCTCCTGTTCGGGCGACAATGGCGTGTCGGCCAACAAATCCGCCATCCCCAGAATGCCGTTGAGTGGAGTGCGGATTTCATGCGAGGCCACGGCCAAGAAACGCGTCTTGGCGCGGTTCGCGGCCTCCGCCTGATCGCGGGCCTCGGCCAGCGCCCGCTCGGCCTGCACCCGATCGGTCACGTCGCGGCCGACGCTTTGCATTTCGTTGCCGCGGTCGGCGCGCATGGTGACTTCGCGCCAGGCGATCCAGCGTGCGCCGTCCGGCACCGCGATTTTCTGGTCGTGCACGCGGGTGCCATCGGGTAGGTAGGTCGTCGCGCCCTGGTCTTCCACCGGCAGCGCGTAGGTGGTGCGCAACAGGTCATGACGCGGCTTTCCCGCCAGAGCGCAGAAGGCGTCATTCGCATAGGTGATGGCGCCGTCGTCGCCGCGGCGCACGATGACGTCGCCCTGGGCTTCGAAGAAGTTCTGTGCGCGCTCCTGCGCCTCCTTGATCTCCCAATTGCGGTCTTCTGCCGCATCGAGCCGCGCTTCGAGGCTGCGCAGTTCCGCCTTCATCTGGCGAATGCGGGACAGGAAGATTCCCATGCCGCCGCACGCCGCGCCAAACAGGGCGGCGACGCCGATGGCGAAAGCATTGGGGTCGTAATGGGCCGCCGGATTGGTGGTGCCGGACAAAAAGCCGAAAGCGACCGCAAACGACATCGAGGTGATGACCGCAGCGCGGACAAGCAGCGAGAACAGCCGGCGGGTGAGGATGGCGGGTTTTCCCAGACTGGTACGCGGCCGCATGGTCCTGTCCCCACTTGGCGCGGGGTAATGGTCGGCAACCGCGTTCCCGGCCCGGTTTAGCGATGCGGTAGTCCGAATTTTGGCCTATGAACCTTGCCCATCTGTTGCGATCGCCAAGCGTAATTCGGTCGGGTCCGGTTGCGATTGGAGGAAGGGTTGATGCTTTGTTAACATGGCCCAAGCGCAACGCTTCAGGGCCTATTGGCTTTGACGCTTTGATCGACAGCGCTGCTGGAGACATCGAATGGATAAAGTTGTGAGTCCAAAACGCGCGCGTGCGAAATCAGCCGGGCCGAGCCTCCCGCGGCGCCCTTCCCGAAGCGAAGCCGAAGCGGCCGTGCGTACGCTCCTCCAATGGGCCGGCGACGATCCCGATCGCGAAGGGCTCCGCGCCACGCCGGCGCGGGTGGTACGCGCTTATGAGGAGTGGTTTTCCGGCTACAAGGATGAGCCGCGCGATTATCTCAAGCGCACCTTCGAAGAGACCGGCGGCTATGACGAAGTCGTGGTGCTGCGCGACATCCGCTTCGAATCGCATTGCGAACATCATCTCGCGCCGATCATCGGTCGGGTTCATATCGGCTATCTGCCGCGCAATCGCGTGGTCGGCATTTCCAAGCTGGCGCGGCTGGTCGACGTCTATGCGCGCCGGCTGCAGATCCAGGAAAAGATGACCGCCGAGATCGCATCCTGTCTCGACGCCGTGCTCAAGCCGCATGGCGTCGCCGTGGTCACCGAAGCGGCCCATCAATGCATGACCACGCGCGGCGTCCATAAACCCGGTGTCACCATGGTGACGAGCCGGATGCTTGGGGTGTTCCGCGATAACGCCGAGACGCGGCAGGAATTTCTAGCCGCCATCGGCATGCGCGGCGGGATCAACGGCGGCAATGCGGGCGGGTGAGCTTTAGGCGGCGCGCCGGATTTCGTCCGCCAGGGCGCGGTAGGACAGCGCCTCGGCGAGGTGCACGCGGCCGACTTTATCGACGCCGTCGAGATCGGCGAGCGTGCGCGCCACGCGCAGCACGCGATGATAGCCGCGGGCGGTGAGCCGCATCGCATCGGCGGCTTCGCGCAGAAGCGCCATGCCGCTCGCATCCGGCCGCGCCACGTCTTCGAGCACGGTGCCGGACACCGCCGCATTGCTGCGAATATGCGGCAGTCCGATCGCCGCGTAGCGCGCCGCCTGACGGTCACGGGCAAGCGCCACGCGCTCGGCGACTTCGCGGCTGCCTTCGGCGGGTGGCGGCAGAATCAAATCGGCGGCAGTCACCGCCGGCACTTCGATATGCAGATCGATGCGATCGAGCAGCGGTCCGGAAATGCGGGCCTGATAATCGGCGGTGCAGCGCGTATTGGGTCCGCGGCGGCAGGCGAAGCCCGGTTCGTCGGCCTTGCCGCAGCGGCATGGATTCATCGCCGCGACCAGCATGAAGCGCGCCGGATAGGTGACGCGGTGATTGGCGCGCGCGATCGAAACCTCGCCGGTCTCGAGCGGCTGGCGCAGCGAGTCGAGTGCTTGCGGCTGGAACTCCGGCAATTCGTCGAGGAACAGCACGCCATGATGCGCAAGCGAAATCTCGCCCGGCCGAGCGTGCAATCCGCCGCCCACCAAGGCCGGCATGCTGGCCGAGTGGTGTGGCGCGCGGAACGGCCGCCGGTTGGTGAGCGCCCCGCCTTTGAGGGCGCCCGCGATGGAGGCCACCATGGAGACTTCGAGAAGCTCCGCCGGCGCCAGCGGCGGCAGAATGGACGGCAGGCGCGCCGCTAGCATGGACTTGCCGGCGCCGGGCGGCCCGACCATCACGAGATTGTGGCCGCCGGCCGCGGCCACTTCGAGCGCGCGCTTGGCGCTCTCCTGGCCCTTGATGTCGGCGAGGTCGAGCGCCGGGCCCGCCACATCGAGAATCTTAGGGACCGGCCGCGACAGTACCTGGCTGCCCTTGAAGTGATTGGCGAGCTGGATCAGCGAGGAAGCCGCGATGATCTCGATGTCGGGGCTGGCCCAGGCCGCTTCCGGTCCGCAGGCCGCCGGGCACATCAAGCCTTCGCCGCGGGCATTGGCGCCGATGGCGGCGGGCAGCACGCCGGCGATCGGCGCGAGCGAGCCGTCGAGGCCGAGCTCGCCCAGTACGGTGAAGCCCGCCAATGCGTCATGCGGAATGGCGCCGATCGCGGCCATCAGCCCAAGCGCGATCGGCAGGTCGTAATGGCTGCCTTCTTTGGGCAGATCGGCGGGCGCGAGATTGATGGTGATGCGGCGCGCCGGCAGAGCGAGCCCGGAGGCGATCATGGCCGAGCGCACCCGCTCCCGCGCCTCCGAGACGGCCTTATCTGGCAGGCCCACGATGGTGAAGGCCGGCAGGCCCGGCGCGACCTGCACTTGGACGTCGACGGGCCGCACCTCGATGCCCTCGAATGCAACCGTGGAGACGCGCTGGACCATGTCCGCCCCAGGCAAAACTGCGCCGAAAGACCACTCAGCTAGGAATTACACCGTATGGCGGATGAAAACCGCCGTCAAGAACATTTAGGGAACAAAATAAATAGCACGATTAAATTGCGCGTTAGCGCTCGACCGCCGCCAAAAGCTCGCGGCGCGCCGCGTCGAGAATCTCGTCCGACAAGGGCGTACCGGCGACGGCTCGCGCCAGGATCAAGGCACCGATCAATTCGGCCACGGCCGCGACCGCCTTGCGCCGGCGCGCCACCTTGGAGCGACCCGGGACCGCATCGGCGACGACATCGATCAGCGGTTCAAGACCTTCGGCGAAGGCGTCATGGACCGGCTGGCCGCAACGCGCCGCGTCGACGCTCAAGGCCGCGAAGGCGCAGCCGTGGCCGGGATCGTCGCGATGGCGCGGCGACAGGTAATGCTTGAGCAGCGCCGCATAGGGATTGGCCGGCGCATCGGCTGTGACTTTCGCCCAATTATCGGCGGCGCGCGCCATGGCGCGCTGACTGGCCTGAGCGGCCAGATCGTCCTTCGAATCGAAATGCCCGTAAAAGCCGCCGTGCGTCAGGTCGGCCGCCTTCATGATGTCGGCCAAGGCCACGCCGCCAAAACCCTTGGCGCGAAACAGCGCCCCTGCCGCATCGATGATGCGTTCGCGGTTCTCCGCCGCCTTCTGCCGGCTTACTCTCAATGCCGCACCTCTGCCATGCGTGGGTTTACGATGCTTGACAAGTTATATGATGGCCATCATCAATACGCAATAATGATGACGATCATCATTTAAACGCAATTGCCAACGGAAATGCCCGCCGCCATGCCGACCCCGCAATCCTCCGCGATCGCCACAGCCTTTGCCCGCCGCAACATCCATTACGGCTGGGTGGTGGTTGCCGTGACCTTTTTGACGTTGTTGGTCACCGCCGCCGCCATGGGTACGCCGGGCGTGATGATCGTGCCGCTGGAGCACGAGTTCGGCTGGGAAGACGCCCAGATTTCCTCGGCGCTGGCGCTGCGCATCCTGCTGTTCGGGTTGTTCGGGCCGTTCGCCGCGGCCTTCATGAATCGCTTCGGCGTCCGCCGCGTCATCGTCTGCGCGCTGTCGCTGATCGCCGCCGGCATGCTGACCTCGCTCATGATGACGAAGCTGTGGCAGCTCGTCCTGCTCTGGGGTGTGGTCGTCGGCGTCGGCACCGGTCTCACCGCCATGGTGCTCGCCGCGACGGTGGCGACGCGCTGGTTCAACCATCGCCGCGGCCTGGTCATGGGCATGCTGGCCGCAAGCTCGGCGACCGGGCAGCTGATCTTTCTGCCGCTGATTGCCCACCTCACCACGCAATTCGGCTGGCGCATTGCGCTGGTTTTCGTCTGCGGCGCACTGGCATTCACCGCGGTGGTCGTCGTTGTCTTCATGCAAGACCGGCCGAGCAATCTTGATCTGCCGCTCTACGGCGAAACCAAAGTGACGCCGCTGCCCGCCGCCGGCACCGGGCTCGTGACGCTGCTGATGTCGCCGATCAATACGCTCAAGGACGCGGCGCGGGTGCCGATCTTCTGGGTGTTGTTCGCGACCTTCTTCGTCTGCGGCTCGAGCACCAATGGTTTGATCCAGACTCATTTCATCACGCTCTGCCACGACTACGGGCTGGCGGCGGTGGGTGCGGCGAGCGTGCTGGCGATGATGGGCGCTTTCGATTTTATCGGCACGATAGGCTCGGGCTGGCTGTCCGACCGGTTCGACAATCGCTGGCTCTTGTTCTGGTATTACGGCCTGCGGGGACTGTCGCTCCTCTATCTGCCGTTCACCGATTTCACCTTTTATGGCCTGTCGCTGTTCGCGATGTTCTATGGGCTCGACTGGATCGCTACCGTGCCGCCGACCGTGAAACTCACCGCCGACCGGTTCGGTCCGGAACGCGCCGGCATGGTGTTCGGCTGGATATTCGCCGGCCATCAGCTCGGCGCCGCGAGTGCGGCCTTCGGGGCCGGATACATCCGCACCGAATATTCGACCTATCTGCCGGCGTTCTTTATCGCCGGCACGCTTTGCCTAGTCGCAGCCGTTCTGGTGCTGACGGTGCGCAAATCCTCCCCGCGAGGAATCGGCGTCGTCGCGCCGGCGGCGGCACGCGGATAAAGTTATTTCCGCTTTGCAGCGATCCTGTCCCAGATCAGCGCGGCGATATCGGCGCCGCCGAGATTCTTTATCGAGCGGATACCGGTCGGTGACGTGACGTTGATCTCGGTGAGATAGTCGCCGATCACGTCGATGCCGACGAACAGAAGCCCGCGCTCGCGCAATGCCGGTCCGAGGCGGGCGCAGATTTCGCGCTCGCGTGCGGTGAGGCCGCTCGCCTTCGGCACGCCGCCGCGCACCATATTGGAGCGCAGATCGCCGGGCGCCGGCACGCGATTAACGGCGCCGGCGAATTCGCCGTCGACCAGGATGATGCGCTTGTCGCCTTCCTTCACCGCCGGCAGAAATTTCTGCACCACCCATTGCTCGCGAAACGTGGCGATGAACAGATCATAGAGCGAACCGAAATTCAGATCCTCGCGCTGCAACCGGAACACCGCCTCGCCGCCTTTGCCGTAGAGCGGCTTCATCACGATATCGCCGTGCTCCTCGCGAAACTCCTTGATGGCGTCGAGGTCGCGGGTAATCAGCGTCGGCGGCATCAGGTCGGGGAATTCGGTGACGAAGATCTTCTCCGGTGCGTTGCGCACATGCGCCGGGTCGTTGACGACCAGCGTGCCCGGCTGAATGCGCTCGAGCATATGCGTCGAGGTGATGTAAGCGAGGTCGAAGGGCGGGTCCTGGCGCAGCAGCACGACGTCGAAGGATGAGAGCGCCACGTGCCGCGGCGCGCCGAGCTCAAAATGGTCGCCGGCCTGGTCGCGCACGCTGAGCGGCTGCACGCGGGCCGACACTTTGCCGTCGCGCATCGCGAGCCGCTCCGGCGTGTAATAGGACAACGGATAGCCCCGCGCCTGCGCTTCCAACAGCAGGGCGAAAGTGGAATCGCCTCGGATATTGATCCGCTCGATCGGATCCATTTGGACGGCGACGTTGAGGGTCATGGCGCGATAGGGGTCTTGGTTCGATTGCTATTGGGGTAAAAACCGGGGCCGAAGCTCTACGCCTTTTCGTGGCCCGGCTCTAGCGGGTGGCATCGAACGCATTGACGATGTGCTTCGGTATCTTGCCGGGCGCGACCAGGATCACGTCGAAGCGGATTTCCATGTGGATGTCTTCAGGGCGGTGCGCCAGCCACATTTCGGCGGCGCGGATGATCCGCTCCTTAGAGCGCTCGGTCACCGCTTCTACCGCCTCCTCGATATTGTCACGCGCCTTCACCTCGGCAAACACCAGTGTGCGGCGGCGGCGCGCCACGATATCGATCTCGCCGAACGGGGTTTTCCAGCGCCGCGCCAGGATCCGGTAGGCCTTGGCGACGAGCAGCATCGCGGCGCGGCTTTCCGCCGACAGGCCAAGCTGGAACGCCTTGACGCGTTCGGGACTCGGCGGCGGCTTGGCCGGTTTTCGAGGAGGTTTGAGCGGCTCAGCGCGGCGCGCCATCGTCCGGGCCTTTCGTGAGCGCCAGCGCGCTTTGATAGACTTCGCGCCGGGGCAGGCCGGTCGCATCGGCGACTTCGGCCACGGCATCTTTCAGCGATAGCCGCGCCAGCGCGTCGCGCAATAATCGCACGCTATCGGCCGCGCTGATTTGTGCCGGCGCTTGCGGTGGTGCGATGACCAGAACGATCTCGCCGCGCGGCTCGGTTCCCGCATAGGCCGCCGCCAGCGCTGCAAGCTCGCCGCGCCGGACTTCCTCGTGCAATTTCGTGAGTTCCCGGCAGAGCGCCGCCTCGCGGGTTTGGCCGAGACCAGCCGCGAGGTCGGCAAGTGTCGCCGCCACGCGCGGACCGCTCTCGAACAACACAAGCGTTGCCGGGATACGGCTCAACTCGGCAATCCGGCCGCGCCGCGCGGCTTCCTTCGGCGGCAGAAAGCCCGCGAAAAAAAACTGATCGGTCGGCAAGCCCGCGACCGCGAGGCCTGCCAGCACGGCCGAAGCGCCGGGGAGCGCGGTCACTGCATGGCCGGCGAGCGTTGCCTCGCGCACCAGCTTGAATCCGGGATCGGAGACGAGCGGCGTGCCGGCATCGGAAACCAGCGCGATGGAGGCGCCGTCGGCGAGCCGGCGCAGCAACAGCGGCCGCGCCGTGGCGGCATTATGCTCGTGATAGGGCGTGAGAGATGTCGCAATGGCGTAGCGATCGAGCAATTTGCGGGTGACGCGGGTGTCCTCGCAAGCAATCACATCGGCGCCTGCGAGGGTCTCGAGCGCTCTTAGCGTGATATCGCCGAGATTGCCGATCGGGGTGGCGACGATATGGAGACCGGACGATAGCCGTGGCGCCTGGATCGCTTGACCGGCGAGCGTATAAGGGCGCTGGAGTGCGCCAACTGGACGCAATGGGCCTGGCGATGCTTTGGTCATTGCTTGGCAGTCTAGCGCAAGCCTCACCATGCGTCATGACCGAGCCGGATTCTCTATCTTTTTCACTTGGTTAACCATTCGCCGCCAATATGTCTGAATGGCGTAGCCTTAATTGGCGTCGACGCGAGGGGCGTCGCGGGGGAAGAGCCGTCGTGTCCGCGCAAGTGCAGGCTATGGCGTCGGCGGGCAGTCTGACCAACGGGTTGCCCACACGGCGCCGCTCGATCGCCGGGCTGGTCGCCACCGCGGGCACGCTCTTGGCCGGCTGCTCCAGCAATTCGCAGTATCTGTCTCCGACCCCACCGGCGCCGAGTGCGCAGCCGCCGCAAGGCGCGACGATCGGCACCGGCGAGGTCAAAGCCGCGCTCATTTTGCCGCTGTCGGCGCCGGGCAATGCCGGTCTTGCGGGCCAAGCCATGCGCAACGCGGCCGAGATGGCGCTCGACGAATTCAAATCGCCTAACCTCCAGCTTCTGGTCAAAGACGATGCCGGCACGGCCGAGGCGGCGCGCGCCGGCGCGCAACAGGCGCTCGACGAGGGGGCCGAAATCATTTTGGGGCCGTTGTTTGCGCAATCGGTCAGCTTCGTCGGCCAGGTGGCGCGGCCGCGCAATGTCCCGGTTATTGCGTTTTCGACCGACGCCAATGTCGCATCGAGCGGCGTCTATCTGTTGAGTTTTCTGCCGGAATCCGATGTCGAGCGCATCGTGCAATATGCCAGCTCCACCGGAAAACACGCCTATGCGGCTTTGATCCCGGACAATCCCTACGGCACGGTGGTCGAGGCGGCCTTCAAGCAAGCGGTGACGCGCCACAATGCCCAGATCGTGGCGCTTGAACACTATCCGCACGACAAGGCCGCCATGGCGGCGCCGATCCGCAGCGTGGCGCAGGGATCGGCCCGCGCCGATGCCCTTTTCATTGCGGATGGCGGGGATGCCGTGCCCGACGTGGTGCAAGGCCTCACGGCGGCGCGCGTCAATACCAAGCGGCTGCAGATGCTCGGCACCGGACTGTGGGACGATGCACGGATTTATGCGATGCCGGCGCTCGATGGCGGCTGGTTCGCGGCGCCGGACGGCGCCGGATATCGCAATTTTGCCGCCCGCTATCGCACCCGCTACAAACAGGATCCGGTACGCACCGCGACGCTGGCCTATGACGCAGTGGCGCTGATCGCCGCGCTGGTGAAGGCCCAAGGTGCGATCCAAGGCGCGGCCCAGGGTATGCAGCGGTTCTCGCCGCAAGTTCTCACCAATCCGTCGGGCTTTTCGGGCATCGATGGGCTATTCCGCTTCCGCGCCGACGGCACCAACGAACGCGGCCTTGCGGTGTTGCGGGTCGCTTCCGCAGGTCCGCAGACGATATCGCCAGCGCCAAAAAGCTTCGGTGGGTCAGCTGCAGGATAGTAAGCTTGCTTATTAATTTCGGCATCGAGCAATATTTCTTTCAGCCTAAAACCCCCAAATTCTGGCCTTTTGCGGCATTCCAATATTATTCATAAGCTAGCTTATGAAATATCGAGGGTGTTTCAATCCGATCGGCTCACGCGGCGAGGTCGGCCACCACGGCATCCAGCACTGGGAATCCAGGCAAAGTGACCCGTAGCCGCCCGGCCGGCGTGGTCTCGATCAAACCGTGTTCACGCAGGGCGCCTATGCGCGCAGGATCGAGCGCTCGTCCCGAAACGGTCTCGTAGCGCTCAAGATCAATCCCTTCGGCGAGCCGAAGGCCCATCAATAAAAACTCGTCGGACCTTTCCTCCCGCGTGAGCAGCTCGTCACTGATGACGCCGTCGCCGCCGGCCTCAACGGCTGCGAGCCACGTTTCCGGGCGCCTTTCGGTCGCGATCGCATGCCGCTCGCCATCGATATCGAGGCGACCATGCGCGCCGGGGCCGATGCCGGCATATTCATGGGCGCGCCAGTAAACGAGATTGTGCCGGCACTCGCCGCCAGGCCGGGCGTAGTTGGAGACCTCGTAAGCGGGCAGGCCATGCGCCGCGCAAATCTCCTGCGTCGTGTCGTACAACGCCCGCGCGGTGTCTTCATCGGGAAGCTGCAATTTACCGGCCGCATGGAGCGCCGCAAACGGCGTGTCATGTTCGATGGTCAATTGGTAGAGCGACAAATGCTCGCCGGCTTCGGCCAAGGCGGTGCGCAATTCGCTGGCCCATTGGGCCGGTTCCTGGCCCGGCCGGGTGTAGATGAGATCGAACGAGTAGCGACCGAACACCGTCCGGGCGATGCCGACGGCATCGAGCGCCTCCCGGGCGGTATGCAGACGGCCGAGCTCGCCAAGCACGCGATCGTCGAGCGCCTGCACGCCGAGCGAGACCCGATTGACCCCGGCAGTCCGATAGCCGCGAAAGCGCGTCGCCTCGACGCTGGTCGGATTGGCTTCGATCGTAATCTCGGCATCGGGCGCGACATGCCAATGCCGCGCAACGGCATCGAGCACGCTGGCGATGGTCGCCGGCTGCATCAACGACGGCGTGCCGCCGCCGAAAAAAATCGTCGAAACGGTACGGCCGGGCGCACGCGCCGCGGTCGTCGCGATTTCGGCCGCAAAGGCGCGGGCAAAACGCGCCTCATCGATGGCGGCGTGCCGGACATGACTGTTGAAGTCGCAATAGGGGCATTTCGACAGGCAAAACGGCCAGTGGATGTAGACGCCGAAAGCTTCGTCGCTAGCCAAGCCGCGGTCAGACAAGACCTGATCAGACAAGACATGCCTCCGCGAGTTTGACGAAGGCGCGGGCGCGATGCGACAGCCCTTTGCCACGCGGCGGCAAGCCGTGTTTCTCGTCGCTCGGCATTTCACCGAAGGTGCGGCGGTGGCCATCGGGCAAAAACATCGGGTCGTAGCCAAAACCCTGGTCGCCGCGCGGCGGCCAAATCAAGACGCCATCGACCCGCGCCTCGAATTCCTCCAGATGGCCATCCGGCCAGGCGACGCAGAGCGCCGAGACGAAATGCGCCTTGCGGCGTTCCGGCGTTGTGGCGCCGAGCGCTTCGAGCTTTGCCTCGATCGTCGCCATCGCGTGCTGGAAATCCTTGTTCGGCCCGGCCCAACGCGCCGAATAAATCCCGGGCTCGCCGTCAAGCGCATCGACCGCGAGACCGGAATCGTCGGCGAAGGCCGGCAGACCAGCAGCTTGGGCCCCGGCTTGGGCCTTGATGCGGGCATTATCGCGAAACGTCATGCCGGTTTCGTCCGGTTCTGGCAGCCCAAGCTCGGCTGCGGATATGGCATCGATGCCGTAAGGCGCAAGCAGCTCGCGCATTTCGGCAAGCTTGCCCGGATTATGCGTCGCAATGACAAGACGGCCGGCAATAGGGCGGTGCGGAGCCTCGTTCAAGCCACCCCTCACATCACCGCCATCTTCTGCAGATCGACCAATTTGGTGACGCCCTTCCGCGCCAATGCCAACAGCGCGGTGAATTGCTCTTCGGAAAACGGCACCTTTTCGGCCGTCGCCTGCACTTCGACGATGTTACCGGAGCCGGTGAGGACGAAATTGGCGTCGGTGTCGGCCTGCGAGTCCTCCGCATAATCGAGATCGAGCACGGCGACGCCCGAACAGACGCCGCAAGAGATCGCCGCGATATGGTCGCGCAGCACGGTGGCCTCGACCATCTGGCGGGTCTTCATCCAGGCGATGCAATCGTAGAGCGCGATCCAGGCGCCGGTGATGGACGCGGTGCGGGTGCCGCCGTCGGCCTGGATGACGTCGCAGTCGATGGTGATCTGCCGCTCGCCCAGTGCCTTGAGATCCGCGACCGAACGAAGGCTGCGCCCGATCAGGCGCTGGATTTCGACGGTGCGGCCGTTTTGCTTGCCGGCCGAGGCCTCGCGCCGTGTGCGCTCGAGCGTAGCGCGCGGCAGCATGCCGTATTCGGCGGTGATCCAGCCGCGGGCCTGGCCCTTGAGCCAGGGCGGCAAGCGGTCTTCGAGAGTTGCGGTGACCAGTACGTGCGTGTCGCCAAATTTCACAAAGCAGGAACCTTCCGCATATTTCACCACGCCGCGTTCGAGCGAGACGGGACGTAGCTCATCGGGTTGTCGGCGGCTTGGCCGCATGCGGATCTCCCAGTAGCCGGCGCGGGCGGCGTCGGCCACACGCTTTTAGGGCATGATACGGCAAAGGGGAAACCAGTTTTGGAGCATGATCCCGAAAAGTGGAAACCGGTTTCCCGCCTTCGCGAAGCACGCTTCCACCTACGCGCTCCGCGCTTCGGTGGACTCGCAACCCTCCGAAGCTCTCACCGAGAGCGTAGGAGGTTCGGCGGGCGAAGGAAGGTCGGATGAGATCATGCTCCAAACAAGATTCTAGACCCTGACCCAATTCCTTCGAATTGGATCAGGGTCTGCGGCGCGGATTGCCACTACGGCCGCTAAACCGCTACGCTCCGGCGCGCCGCCAGCCCGGAGGTGAGGAAATGGCCAAAGAAGTCACGCAAGCATTGGCAGAATTTGCCGCGACGCTGAGCTATGAGGCCTTGCCGGCAAGCGCCCGCGAGCACTGCAAGAACCTAATTCTCGATGCGCTGGCCTGCGCGGTCGCCGGTCACCAGGGCGAGGAAACCGGCCAAATGGCGGCGCTCGCCTCGGCGCTGGCCCAGGGCAATGAATCGAGCGTGATCGGCGGCGGCCATCTGTCGCTTGCTGGCGCGACGCTGCTCAACGGTTATCTGATCACCGCGGTCACGATGTGCGATGTGCACCGGCCAATCATGACCCATGTCACCCCCGAAATCGTGCCACCCGCATTGGCGATCGCCGAGCGCGACGGTCTTTCGGGCCGCGATCTTCTGGTCGCCGTCGCCGCGGGCTGCGAGGTGACGACGCGGATCGGCATCGGCCTCGATTATCCGGTGTTTCGCGCGCGGGGCTGGCATGGGCCGGGCATCCTCGGACCCTTCGGCGCCGCCGCAGCGGTCGGTTCCTTGATCGGCTTCGACGCCGAGCCGATGGCGCGGGCCTTCGGGCTTGCCGGCAGCCAGGCCGGCGGCACGTTTGCCGCCTGGGGCACGCCGACGGTGAAATTCCATCAATGCCGCGGCGCGCTGTCGGGCCTGATGGCGGCGCTATTGGCGCAGCAGAATTTTGTCGCGACCCGCGAATTTCTCTCCGCCAAAGACGGCGGGCTCTACAATACCTACGTCAATGGTGGTCTCCCCGAATTAGCGGTCGCCGATCTTGGGCAACGCTTCGAACTGGAAGAAATCGCGTTGCGCCTGTGGCCCTCGGCGACCGTCATCCAAGGTCTGATCACGGCTCTGTTCGAGATCGTCGAGCGGAACAAGATCGACGCCGGGCAAATCCGCAAAGTCCGCATCGCGCTGAGCAAACCCGCCTTCGACGCGCACGGCGGCTTTAGCACCTACAAGGCAAAGTTCGAGGCGTTGCTGTCGGTGCATTATACCGCGGCCGCGATCCTGCATGACAGGACGCTGACATTGGCGCAATTCGAGCCGGGCCGTTACGACGATCCGAAATTGCGGAGCTTTGCGGCCGAGAAGGTCGAAGTCCGCGCCGATGCGGGCGTGACCGGATCGCAGGCCAAAGTGGACGTCGATATGATTGACGGCACGACGCTGTCGGCATTCTGCGCACATCCGCTCGGCGGTCGCGACAATCCGCTGTCGCGGGCTCAGATCGAGAGCAAATTCCGCAGCTATGCGACGGGCGTTCTGCCCGACAGCCACGTTGCCGACGTGCTCGGCGCGATCGACCGTCTGGAGGACTTTGGCTCGGTGCGCAAGCTGATGGCGCTGTTGCGTGCGGCGCCAAAGTCTGCGCCACGTGCGATGGCGGCCGCGGAGTGACAAGAAGGGTTCCGATCCTTGGTCGGCCATGATCTCAGCTTCGGCGTGAACCACCAGGGGCTGGCCCAGCTCAACGAACGCTCGCGCGAAATCTTCCGCCTGATCGTCGAGAGCTATCTCGCCACCGGCGAGCCGGTCGGCTCGCGCAATCTATCGCGCATCCTGCCGATGACGCTGTCGCCCGCATCGGTGCGCAATGTCATGTCCGATCTCGAACAGCTCGGGCTGGTCTACGCGCCGCACACGTCGGCCGGCCGGCTGCCGACCGAGACGGGGCTGCGCTTTTTTGTCGACGCGCTGATGCAGATCGGCGATCTCACCGAACGCGATCGCCGGGCGATCGAAGCGCAGGTTGCGGCGTCGGGACAGGGCAAGTCGGTCGAAGCAGTGCTGACCGAGGCGTCCGGATTGCTCTCCGGCTTGAGCCGCGCCGCCGGCGTCGTGCTCACCTCGAAATCGAACCCGCGGCTCAAACACATCGAATTCGTCCGCCTCGAGCCCGAACGCGCGCTGGTCATCCTGGTGGGCGAGGACGGGCAGGTGGAAAACCGTGTCCTCCACACCCCGGTCGGCCTGCCAACCTCGGCGCTGACCGAAGCCGCGAATTTTCTCAATGCGCGGATCCGCGGCCACACCCTCGACGAGGTCAGGACCGAGATCCAGCGCACGCTCAAGGAGAGCCAAGCCGAACTCGATCAATTGACCCAGAAAATCATCGCCGAGGGGCTGGCAAGCTGGTCCGGCGGCGAGAGCGACGAGCGCAAGCTGATCGTGCGCGGGCAGGCGCATCTCCTCGACGATCTGAAGGCGGTCGACGATCTCGAGCGGGTGCGGCTTCTGTTCGACGATCTCGAGACCCGCCGCGAGGTGATCGATCTCCTCGGTCGCGCCGAACAGGCCGAAGGGGTGCGGGTCTTCATCGGCTCGGAAAACAAATTATTCTCGCTGTCGGGCTCCTCGACCATCGTGGCGCCCTATCACGACGCCTCCGGGCAGATCGTCGGCGTGCTCGGCGTCATCGGCCCGACCCGGCTGAATTACGCGCGCATCGTCCCGATGGTCGATTATACCGCGAAGGTCGTCAGCAAGCTTCTCGGCGGTTGACCCCGGCCCGGCCCAGGCCATTCCGGGCGCTTGATTTTTGCGTGCTCAACCCTGATATGCGGGGCAGGAAAATAATGGCCGAATAGTGGGACGACAAATGACGGAAGAGACCGCTCGCGCCGAGGACGACGCGGCCCAGCCGCAGCAGGGCGCCCCCCAGGCTGCGTCATCGGGCGCCGCAGCACCCGACTCCGCGCAGCCCGATCCGGTTGCCGTTGCCATCGAGCTTCGCGATCGGCTGCTGCGTGCGCTTGCCGACATGGATAATCTGCGCAAGCGCACCGACCGCGAAGTCGCGGATTCCCGGATTTACGGAATTTCATCCTTTGCGCGGGACATTGTCGGGGTTGCGGACAATATGCGCCGTGCACTCGATGCGGTAGCGCCGGAATTGCGCGCCGGCGCGGACGCTGGCGTCAAGGCACTGATCGAGGGCGTCGAACTGACAGAGCGCGAACTGCTCAAGGCGCTGGAAAAAAACGGCGTGCGCCAGTTCACCCCGCAGGGCGAGAAATTCGATCCCAACCGGCACCAGGCCATGTACGAGGTACCGGACGCGTCGGTGCCCGCCGGCAGCGTCGTTCAGGTCGTGCAGCCGGGCTACATGATCGGCGAGCGCGTGTTGCGGCCGGCTTTCGTCGGCGTCTCAAAGGGCGGACCGAAATCGGCGCCGGTCAGCAACGACAACGCCAAGGCGGCGGCGAATTAGAGCGTGATCCCGAAAATGCCTGTCCCCGGACTTGATCCGGGGATGGAAACCGGTTTCCCGCCTTCGCGAAGCCCGCTTCCACCTACGCGCACCGCGCTTCGGTGGACTCGCAACCCTCCGAAGCTCTCGCCGAGAGCGTAGGAGGGTCGGCGGGCGAAGGAAGGTCGGATAAGATCATGCTCAAACGAAGAATATAGACGCAGCGGACCTCTGGAAACTCATCGTCTCGGTTCGACGTTGTCGCGCACGGTGCGCAGCCGCATGAACACGCTCGGCCAGACGTCGGCGCGAGCGATCCCGATCATTTGCATGAAGCCGCCCGTGCCAAAGCGCAGCCACTGCACGACTTTGACATCGGCGTCGCTCTGCCCCTCTTTGGCCGTCGCCAAGGTCTGATAGCCCGGCTGGCCGCCGATGCGCAGCGGCCCGGCATCCTGGATGCGCACGTCCCGGATGCCGCCGATCTTTTCGAAGGTCACGCGGGCAAAAGTATCGCGGTCGGCGGCTTCGTCGGGTCCGCCCGGCATTGCGGCGATCAGAAAATGCGTGTTGCGCGTAGGATCGGGGGCGTCATTGCCTTGCGCCGCAGGCGCGTCGGCCAGCATCAGGGCGCTGCCCGGTACGACATCGTCGATGCGAAAGCCCGCCAAATCCGCGACGTTGAACGGCAGCAGGCTCAGTTGCTCAGCGTCGGGTACAATGGGGCGGACGATGAGCGTCGCCATCGCGTCGTGGATCGCTTGATCGGTGTAGGTCTGGTTCTGCTCTTGGACTTGCACGGTTACGAGCGCCGTAACATCACCGGCTGCCGCGACCAGCAGCCATTTGCGATAACGGCCCTGCGGGGTGGCTTGCTTGCCGGTGAGAATGAAGCCCTGGTTAGCGCCAAGCGTGATCGCCTCGCGTCGGTCGACGTCGATGCCTTGCTTTTGCATCGCCTCCGGGACCATGGATTTCTCAAGCTGGGCATAGGCCTGGGCCGGAAGCGCCGCGAGCAATATCGCCGCGCTTTTGTCCGGATCTTCAAAGCCCTCGAACGTCTTGCTTGGCACCATACCGGCCGGTGGAACGAGACCGAGGCGCGAGCCGGTTGGAAAAACCGGATCGGCGGCATGCGCCGAAACTGCAAACAGCACAAAAGCGAGAATAGCGGCAAAGCCGCTGGACGCCCGAGGCGACGGCGTAGTGATTGCGGGATTCATTGTGTTGCTTTTCGCACTACGGTTTCGCTCGGCTTAGGGCGGGCCGCGCGTCGGCAAAACTAAGGTCCCGAGGCGCGGTTCCGGGCGTGTCACCCGCCGCATGGTCAGATTGATGCGTCCGCCGTCCGCCAGCAAGGTCGATGTCGCAGGATAAATACGGTCGACGCCATGGAAGGCGAGCCGGGCATCGCCACCGAGCACTACCACATCGCCGGAATTGAGGCGGAACGATCGGGTGGGATCGCTCCGCTTTGGCCCGCCGACGCGGAACAGGCAAGAATCGCCGAGCGAGACGGAGACGACGGGCGCCGAGAAATCAGCTTCGTCGCGATCCTGATGCAGCCCCATCTTCGCCGATGGGACATAGAAATTGATCAGACAGGCCTCGGGCGGATGAGCGTAATCCGCAACGTCGTTCCATAGCGCCAGCAGCGCGTCCGGTAGCGGCGGCCAAGCCCGGCCGGTCTCGGGATGCCCGCGCGTATAGCGATAGCCGCTTTCGTCCGATATCCAGCCAAGCTCCCCGCAATTCGACATGCGTACGGTGAACGGCCGGCCCGATTTGGGCATGCGCGGCGTGAACAAGGGCGCTGCGGTGAAAACTTCGTCGAGGGCAACGAGCAGCGCGGCCTGCTCGGCGCGATCGAGATAGCCGGGGTAGTAGAAAAGTCCGCTTCGGCCGGCGCCGGTCGGCACGGACTGAGCGTGGCGTTTCGGCGCGGTGGCTGTTTTCATTGGATTTTTACCAGTCGCCGTCACCGTTCCTCCTGATGTCTCTCATCTCCCCACAATTCTCTCGGCGGCTCGGCCTTCCGGCTCCCACGCTACCGGCCGAGGTCTCTGCGCACACTGCGGCCCAAGACCTCTACGCCAAATTGACCGTCGCCGCCGCCGTCTTCTTCGTATCGCTCGAGCTCGCCTATCTGGTGCTTGGCGGTCTGCCGCCGCTTGCGAAAACATGGGGCGGTCCTTGGGTCGACGGCACGCATTTCGTCCTCGGCCGCGACTTTCTCAATTTCTGGATGGGCGGCCGTGCGGTCTTCGGCAACGATCCGGCGGCCTGGTTCGATCTGCATACTTATAACGCCGCGCTCCGCGCTATGCTCGGCACCGATTATCCCGAACATTTTTGGTCCTATCCGCCGCATCTCTTGCTCTTCATCTGGCCGCTCGGGCTCTTGCCCTATCTGCCGGCCTATATCGCCTGGTGCGCGGTTGGGATCGCGCTCTATCTGCTCGCTTGTTCGCCTGCGATCGCGCGCGACAGGCTCGTGTTCCTGGCCGTTGCGCCGGGTGTCGCGGTCTGTGTGTTTTTCGGCCAGAACGGCTTCTATACGGCGGCGCTATTGATCGGCGGATTGCTCTGCCGCGAGCGCCGGCCGGTGCTCTCCGGCGTGCTGTTCGGCATTCTGACCATCAAGCCGCAAATCGGCATGCTGGTTCCGGTAATCCTTCTGCTTGAGCGGCGCTGGCTGACGATCGCAAGCGCCGTCGTCACCACGGCAGTGCTGGTTAGTGCGACCGCGCTCGTCTTCGGCTGGAATATTTGGATCGAGTTCTGGCAAAAGGTCGTGCCGCAGCAGCAATGGCTCACCGCGCATGGCGGCGGATTGCTGTTCGAGATGGTATCGTCGGTCTATTACGCCGCGCGCTTGATCCATCTGCCCGAAAGCGTCGGCTGGGCGATGCAGGGCATCGTTGCCGTGTTAGCGCTCGCGGCGCTGGTCTGGACTTATTGGAAGCGCCGGGAGCCTGCGCTGTCGCTCGCCTTCTTCGTCACCGCAACATTCCTGGTGACGCCTTACATTCTCAATTACGACATGGTGGTATTCGGCTTTGTGGTCGCGCTCTTGCGCGATCGCGCCGACAACACCACCGTCGATCATTGGCTTCTGATTGCGCTGTGGACGCTTCCGGTCAGCATGATGATCGCCGCCGCCGGCTGGATTCCGCTGGCGCCGATCGTGCTGATCGCATTTGCGGGTCGGATCTTATGGCGGCTCAAGCAAAGCAGCCGGCGCGAGGTCCGACCGCTACCGCAAGAAATTATACCGGCCAAGGCCTGACCGGCACCGAGCCGAACTCACCTTTGGCAATGATCGCGCTTTACCAGCAACGCCAGACGCGTCCCACCACCCAGTGACCGTAGCGCACATAACGCACCGGCACCCAGCCGCAGACCCCCGGTCCGTAGAAACCGGGGCCCCAACCCCCACCCCAGCCATGGCCGCCGTGCCAGCCGCCACCGCCGTGCCACCCGCCGCCATGGCCGCCACCATGACCGCCACCATGCGCCGCGGCGGCGCTTACACTGATGACCAGCGCCAAGGCGACGATCCCAAGACTTTTTGTCAATTTCGACATCGCTAAACCTCCCATGCCGCCCCATTGCCATCCGATCACTGCAAGCATCACGCGCAATGACATAAATGAACGCAACGACATGGATCAATAATGAGGCGCGAGGAAGGGCGTCGCATGCCCTGCAGACGAGGAGCCCGATAACCGCAACGCAGGGAGCCGCAGACCTTTCCTCAGGGGCGTGGTATCGTTTTCCGCATGCAACGCAAGGTCATGATCTCCTGCGCGGTGACGGGGTCGGCGGATTCGCCCGCCCGCAATCCGGCCGTGCCCGTAACGCCACGCGAAATCGCCGCCTCGGCGATCGACGCCGCCAAAGCCGGCGCCGCCATCGTGCATATCCACGTCCGGGATCCACAGACAACGCGGCCCAGCATGGACCCCGCGCTTTATCGCGAGGCGGTGGAGATCATCCGCTCAAGCGGCACCGATGTCCTCATCAATCTCACTACCGGACCCGGCGCGCGCTTCATTCCCGGCGACGCGGATCCCATGCAGCCCGGCCCCGGCAGCACGCTATCGCTGCCGGCCGAGCGTGTTCGCCATGTGGTCGAGCTGAAGCCCGACATCTGCAGCCTCGACATGGGCAGCATGAACATGCGCGGCCAGGTCTTCATCAATACGCAAGCGCATCTCGAGGCGATGGCGGTTGCCATCCGCGATGCCGGCGTCACGCCCGAGCTCGAAGTGTTCGAGGCCGGTCACCTCATGCTCGCCCGGCGCATGATCGAGACCGGCCACATCAAATCGCCGGGTATGTTTCAGATCTGCCTCGGCATCTCTTGGGGACAACCCGCCACGCCGGAGGCCGTAAGCTATATGCGCGGCCTGCTGCCGCCCGACTGCCTCTGGTTCGCCTTCGGCATCTCGCTCCACCAATTCCCAATCGCCGCGCAGACCGTGCTGCTCGGCGGCCACGTGCGGGTTGGACTGGAAGACAATCTTTATCTGGAGAAGGGCAAGCTCACACCGAGCAATGCCGCTCTGGTCGAGAAGGCGGCGAAGATCATCGAAATTCTCGGCGATCAGGTCGCCACCGCCGCTGAGGCGCGGCAGATGCTGGGGCTGAAGGCCGTATAGATCGGGCTCGCCTCCAGGCCGCTCAGGCCGCGCGCTCCGTCTTCTCTGGAACGAGCCGCACGCTGTCGAGGGCGCCCTGTGCGCCGGATTCGCCCGACTCGTGGTATTCGGCGTCTTCGTTGACGTTCCACACGTCGTAAAGCCGCTGACCGGCGAGAATATTGCGCGCGGTGAGCATGGCCGTCATCATCGCGTGGTCCTGGTTGTTGTATTTGTGCATGCCGTTGCGGCCGACGAGGTGCAGCGTCGGGTAGCAGCCCTCGAGGTCGAGCCGGATCGCCGCGATATTGTCGCGATAATCCTCGTCGTAGACCGGATAGGCTTTAGGCTGACGCACGACGCAGGCCTCGATGACGTCGGCCGCCTCGACCAGGCCGATCTGCGCCACTTCGCGTTTGGCAAGCGCGATCAGCTCGAGGTCGGGCGCATTCCATAGCCCGTCGCCCTCGAAACAGAAATATTCGAGGCCGAGGCAGCTCATGCCGGCCGGCACCATTTCGGGCGACCAGGAGCGGAAATTCTGCACCCGGCCGACCTTCACGCTCGGATCGTGAATGTAGATCCAATTGTCCGGGAATAGCTCGGACCTCTTCACCATCAGGGCCACGGTGAGGAAGTCGCGGTAGCGAAGCGCGCGCGCGTGCAGGAGCGAAATCGGCAGGGGCTTGATCCGTGCAACGAGTTCACGCAACGGCGCCGAGCTTATGATATGGCGCGCCGTAAAGCTTTCCCGGCCGCCGCGCGCCGTCGCAACCTCGATGCGCCATAGATTGCGGGCCGCGTCGAATTCGAGTGCCTGAAGCTCGCGGCCCATCAGCAAGCGGCCGCCTTGCGCTCTGGTCTTGCGCGCCGCCGCGTCCCACATCATGCCGGGACCTTTGCGCGGGTATTGAAAGCTTTCGATCAGCGTCTTGACCGTGCCGTCACCCGGCGTCGCGCTGCGGCCGAGGCCCAGCGATCGCTTCAATCCATTGATTATCGCCGTGATGAGATCGAGCCCCTTGATGCGCTGTGCCGCCCAATCGGCGGAGATCTCGTCGCACGACATGCCCCACACTTTTTCGGTGTAGGTCTTGAAGAAGATCTGGAACAGCCGTTCGCCGAATTGATTGCGCACCCAGTCATGGAAAGTGCGGGCCGGGGCTATCGGGAAAATTTTGGCATAGGCATAGGAAACGAGGCATGCGGCGCTGGTGAATATGCCGAGCTTGAACAGCGCTTCGAAGGCCTTTAGCGGATAGGCGAAGAATTTGCCGTTGTAATAGATGCGCGACAGCCGCGGCCGCGCGATGAAATCATCCGGCAGGATTTCCCGCCATAGCTCGACGACTTCTTTCGACTTCGAGAAGAAGCGGTGGCCGCCGATGTCGAACAGGAAGCCTTTGTAGTCGACGGTGCGGCTGATACCGCCGACATAAATCGGATCGCGCTCGATGACGATGACGGAGCGCGCCTCCTTGGTCAGGCAATAGGCCGCGGTGAGGCCGGCCGGACCGGCGCCGATCACGAAGATGTCGGCGTCGACGGCCTGGTCTTTGATCACCGAGTCCTTAGTAACCGAGCTTCTTGTACCTGAGTCTTTGGCGGTCATGCCGCGTCCCCGCCGGAACGCCGCGGCCGAAAGGCGAACAGGGACTGGCCGGTGTAGGAAACGAGCGCTCCGAAAGCGGCGCCGATCAAGACGGCAAGCTGCGGGGTCAGGTCCGGCACAGTGAGCACCAGCAGGGCGAACACCGCATAACTCATGGCCTGGGCACAGCCGGCGACGATCGCGTAGCGCATCGCCTCGTCGGCAGGGTGGCGGCCGCTGCGATCGAAGGTGAGCGCGCGGTTGAGCCGCCAGGTCACGAGCGTGGCGGCCGCGAGCGAGACGAGCCGCACCAAGAGCGGATGGGGTCCTTGGGCGATGAGAAACGTGAAGACCGCCAGGTCGGTGATAAGGCCGAGCCCGCCGACGGCGAGGAAGCGCACCGGCCTTGGCCAGGATTCCAGCCGTTTACGGATCGGATCCCGATCGGACGCCGTTGCCGCGGACGCAGCGGCGAGTTCGGCAATGCTGACGCGCATGACGTCTCCCAGCCGTGGCGAATAGTCGGACCGTTGTTCAGGCGGTTCTTCGGGCTCTGCTTTGGGCTCTTCTTGGGGTGGCATTGCCCGCACCATCGGTGGCAGGCTTTTGTTAATGGGGGGCTAGCGCGGCGGCCGGAATGCGCGGCTCCGCCCGACACCGTTAAAAGAAGCTCAACGCTCTTCTGCGAGACACGGTGCGCCGCGCCAGCGGCGCTACATGTTGCGAGCCGTAATCCTGTCTTGCAGGGCGAAGCCGCCCTCCTATATGTCCCAAGGGAAATCGACTTAGGTAGTTACCGGGGCTGTCGGTCGGGCCGCTTATTCGGTCCGTTCTTTGGGTGCCGTTGCCTGGGCGCTGCTACTTGGCGCCGTTACTTGGGCAGCATCCAGCGCGGCAGTCCGGGGCAGCACCGAGCCGATTTAAAGTTGATAAGGGGGTCGGATCGAGGGCGCCATTCGGGCCTGCCCGACCTGCCACAGAGAAGAGAGGAAGTAAGACCATGGCTAAGGTCATCGGTATCGATCTCGGAACCACGAATTCCTGCGTCGCCGTCATGGAAGGCAAGGCGCCGAAGGTTCTTGAGAACGCAGAGGGTATGCGCACGACGCCGTCCATCGTCGCCTTTACGGACGAGGGCGAGCGGCTGGTCGGCCAGCCGGCGAAACGCCAGGCCGTCACCAATCCCGAGCGCACGATTTTCGCCGTCAAACGCCTCATCGGCCGCCGTTACGACGACCCGATGGTGGAGAAGGACAAGAAGCTCGTCCCCTATAAGATTGCGCGCGCCTCGAACGGCGACGCCTGGGTCGAGATCGAAGGCAAGACCTATTCGCCGTCGCAAATCTCGGCGTTTATCCTGCAGAAGATGAAGGAGACCGCGGAGGCCTATTTGGGCGCCAAGGTCGATCAGGCGGTCATCACCGTTCCGGCCTATTTCAACGACGCTCAGCGTCAGGCCACCAAGGACGCCGGCAAGATCGCGGGCCTCGAAGTCCTGCGCATCATCAACGAGCCGACCGCGGCTGCGCTCGCCTATGGGCTCGATAAGACCAAGACCGGCACGATCGCGGTCTACGATCTCGGCGGCGGCACCTTCGATATTTCGATTCTCGAAATCGGCGATGGCGTGTTCGAGGTGAAGTCGACCAATGGCGATACCTTCCTGGGTGGCGAAGATTTCGACATGCGGCTGGTCAATTATCTGGCCGACGAGTTCCAGAAGGAGCAGGGCATCGATCTGCGCCGCGACAAGCTCGCCTTGCAGCGGCTGAAAGAGTCTGCCGAAAAGGCCAAGATCGAGCTGTCCTCGACGACCCAGACCGAAATCAATCTGCCCTTCATCACCGCCGATGCGTCGGGGCCGAAGCATCTGACCATGAAGCTCACCCGCGCCAAATTCGAGGCGCTGGTCGATGACCTGGTGCAGAAGACGATCGAGCCGTGCCGGCAGGCGATCAAGGATGCGGGTCTGTCCGCGGCCGAGATCAACGAGGTCGTTCTGGTCGGCGGCATGACGCGGATGCCGAAGGTCCAGGAAATCGTCAAACAATTGTTCGGCAAGGAGCCGCACAAGGGCGTCAACCCGGACGAGGTTGTGGCGATTGGTGCCGCGATCCAGGCCGGCGTGCTGCAGGGCGACGTCAAAGATGTTCTGCTGCTCGATGTGACGCCACTGTCGCTCGGCATCGAAACCCTGGGCGGTGTGTTCACCCGGCTCATCGACCGCAACACCACGATCCCGACCAAGAAGAGCCAAACGTTCTCCACCGCGGAGGACGGCCAGACCGCCGTCACCATCCGCGTGTTCCAAGGCGAGCGCGAGATGGCGGCCGACAACAAGATGCTCGGCCAGTTCGATCTGGTCGGTCTGCCGCCGGCGCCGCGCGGCGTGCCGCAAGTCGAGGTCACCTTCGACATCGACGCCAATGGCATCGTCAATGTGTCGGCGAAGGACAAAGGCACCGGCAAGGAGCAGCAAATCCGCATCCAGGCGTCCGGCGGCCTGTCCGAGACCGACATCCAGAAAATGGTCAAGGACGCCGAGGCTCACGCCGAGGAGGACAAGAAGCGGAAAGCGGAAGTCGAGGCGAAGAACCACGCCGAGGCTCTGGTGCACTCGACCGAGAAGACGCTCGCCGAACATGGCGGGAAGGTCAGCGAGGCCGAACGCCGCGCCATCGAAAATGCCATGGCCGACCTGAAGGAAGCCCTGAAGGGCTCGGATGCGGAAGCCATCGCGGCCAAGACCAATACGCTGGCGCAGGCCTCGATGAAGCTCGGCGAGGCGATGTACAAACAAGGTGCCGACCAGCAGCCGGGCGGCGGCGATGCTGCCGGCGGCCCGGGTGGCGACGCCAAGAAGGAAGATGTTGTCGATGCCGAGTTCACCGAAGTCGACGACGACAAGAAGAACAAGAAGTCCGCCTGATCGAGCGAGCCGTCCAATGCCGCTAAGGAATATCGAAAATCGCACCCCCGGGCGTTTCCCGGGGGTGCGTCTGTCTGCAAACG
The DNA here is from genome assembly GCA_049282655.1 of Xanthobacteraceae bacterium. GTDB lineage: Bacteria > Pseudomonadota > Alphaproteobacteria > Rhizobiales > Xanthobacteraceae > BOG-931. The sequence continues at coordinate 23,033 of JBAPUM010000044.1, read as the reverse complement.
TCGCGTCGTTCCGCGTTCGCGCCGTTGGCGCGACGCCGAGTGACGCTTAGTGTCGCCGGGTGAGAACTGATGGCGAAACGTTGCTACTACGAAAGCCTCTCGATCGAACGCAGCGCGACCGAGACCGATATCAAGGCCGCTTTTCGCAAGCAGGCGATGGTCTGCCATCCGGATCGCAATCCCGGCGATAAGGACGCCGAGCACCGCTTCAAGGAAATCAACGAAGCCTACGAGGTCCTCAAGGATCCCGACAAGCGTGCCGCCTATGACCGTTACGGTCACGCCGCGTTCGAGCAGGGCATGGGCGGCGGCGCGCCGGGTTTCGGCGCCGAGTTCGGCACGACGTTCTCCGATCTGTTCGAAGGCATTTTCGGCATGTCGGGCGCGGCCGGCCGCGGGCGCGGCGGCGGACGCGAGCGCGGCGCCGATTTGCGCTACAATATGGAGATCACCCTGCAGGAGGCCTATGCGGGCAAGAATGCGCAGATCCGCATTCCCACTTCGGTCACCTGCGAGGCCTGTTCCGGTTCCGGCGCCAAGACCGGCACCAAGCCGAAAACCTGCCCGATGTGCGGTGGCCAAGGCCGGGTCCGCCATTCTCAAGGTTTCTTCACGCTCGAGCGCACCTGCCCGAATTGCCAGGGCCGCGGCCAGTCGATCGACAGTCCGTGCGCCTCGTGTGCCGGCTCAGGCCGCGTCACCCGTGAGCGGACGCTCGCGGTGAATATTCCGGCCGGTGTCGAGGACGGCACACGGATAAGGCTCGCCGGTGAGGGCGAGGCCGGCGTCCGCGGCGGTCCGCCCGGCGATCTCTATATTTTCTTGTCGATGGCTTCTCACCCCTTCTTCCAGCGCGACGGCGCCGACCTGCATTGCCGGGTTCCGGTGTCGATGGTGACGGCGGCCATGGGCGGGGATTGCGAGGTGCCGACCATCGACGGCGGCAAGACCAAGGTGAAGATCCCGGAGGGATCGCAATCCGGACGGCGTTTCCGCCTGCAGGGCAAAGGTATGCCGGTACTGCGCACGCGCCAAAACGGCGACATGTATGTCCAGGTCGTGGTCGAGACGCCGCAGAAACTGACCAAGAAGCAGCGCGATTTGCTGGTAGAATTCGATCGGTTGTCGTCGGTCGACACGCACCCGGAATCCGCAGGCTTCCTCGGCAAGGTCAAGGAATTCCTCGACGGCTTGGGCGGCCGCACCGGTTCGATCTGAGCGGTTCCCGCTCGAACCTGCCCCATGGTCTTTGTCCCGCGAATGTTTTAAAAACGTCACATTCGGTGGCGTTCAATACTTTGTCATGTGGATCCATGCCGCTCCAGGCCCTGCAAAAGTTTGAAGAAAAGATCGAGCGGCAGCTGCGTTTCCTGGAAATCAGGAAGCACATCATCGAGCGCAAGTTCGGGCGCCAGATTCGTCTGTTCGAACAAAAGCGCGACGACATCGGCAAAAAGATCGAAGAGCTGGTCAGGCAGTTCGAGCACAAGCGTGGCATTCGGTTCGACGACGAGGTCCGCTTCATCCGCTCCTGGATCGAGCGCCCGCTCTCCACCGGCGCGGTGACGCCGTCGGGAAAAATTCTCGCCCGCGCCATGGCGCGCTATGTTGATCCGGATTCGACCGGGCCGGTGGTGGAACTCGGCCCCGGCACCGGGCCGGTCACCGAGGCGCTGGTTGCAGCCGGCGTCGATCCGGCGCGGCTGGTGCTGGTCGAATTCAATCCGACATTCTGCCGTCTTCTCCGCGCGCGCTATCCCGAAGCGACCCTCGTGCAGGGCGACGCCTACAGCATGCGGCGGCTCCTCGAAACACTTTTGCTGCAACCCGCCGCCGCCGTTGTTTCCGGTCTGCCGCTCGTCACCAAGCCGATCAAGATGCGGCTCCGGCTGTTGCGCGACGCCTTCGATCTGATGCTGCCCGGCGCGCCCTTCGTGCAATTCACCTATTCGGTCGCCTCGCCGGTGCCGAAGCGCGCCGGCGGCTTCACCGCCGAAGCCTCCGAGCGCATCTGGATGAATATTCCGCCGGCGCGGGTCTGGGTCTATCGTAAGGCCTGACGGTCCCGTCTTCCCTGGTTCAAATGTCCGCTCCGAAAGTTCTGGTGATTCCTGGCTCGCTGCGCAGCGGCTCGCACAATGCGCGCCTCGCGGCCCTGGCCGCCAAGGAACTGGCGCTGGCCGGCGCCGAGGTGACGCGGATTTCCTTCGAGGATTATGTGCTGCCGCTGTTCGACGCTGACGTCGCGGGCGCTTCCGAATTGCCGCAAGCCGCGGTCCGGCTCAAGCGCATGCTGATGGCGCACCGCGGCGTGTTCATTACCAGTCCGGAATACAGCGCCTCGGTGACGCCGCTGTTGAAGAACGCGATCGACTGGGTGTCGCGCGTCCGCGACCGCGGCGAGCCGACTTATGCGGCCTTCAAGGACCGCGTCTTTGCCATCGGGGCGGCCGCGAATAGCGGCAATGGCGGGTTACGCTCGCTGATGGCGCTGCGGCAGATTTTGGAGCTCGGCTGCGGCGCGCTGGTCATTCCCGAACAGGTCGCGGTGCCCCGCGCCGAACAAGCCTTTGACGATCGCGACAATCTCAAGGATGAAAGCCTCATGGCGGCGCTCAAGGCCATGGCGCGGCGGCTCGTTGAACTGGCAAGCCTGATGCGGCAAGCCTGATGCGGCAAGTCTGATGCGGGAAGGATAGGGACGATGCCGTTGCAGGCCCGTGACCGGTTGATCGTCGCGCTCGATGTCTCGTCGATCGAGGAAGCGCAGGCGCTGGTGACGCGGCTCGGCGACGCGGTGTCGTTCTACAAGATCGGCTATCAGCTCGGCTTCGCCGGCGGGCTGCCGTTTTCGCAAGCGCTGATTGACGCCGGAAAGCAGGTTTTCGTCGATCTCAAGCTGCACGACATCGGCAATACGGTGGCGCAGGGCGTCAAAAGCGTGGCGCGGCTCGGAGCCACGTTCCTCACGGTGCACGCTTATCCGCAAACCATGCAGGCCGCCGTCGAGGCGCGCGAGGGCCAGTTGCGAATTCTCGCCGTGACGGTGCTGACGTCCCACGACAATGCCGATCTCGCGGCGGCCGGCTACGGCATGACGGTGACGGGTCTGGTCGCCCGCCGCGCCGCGCAAGCGCGCGACATCGGCGTCGATGGCCTCGTCTGCTCGCCAGAAGAAGCGGCCAATCTCCGCGCGATCGTCGGCGATAAACTGACCTTGGTGACGCCCGGCATCCGGCCGGCCGGCAGCAAGGCGGACGAGCAAAAGCGCATCGCGACGCCGGCAGCCGCGATCTTGGCCGGCGCCGATTATCTGGTGGTCGGCCGGCCGATCATTGCGGCGCCAGATCCCAAGGCCGCGGCGGCAGCCATCGTCGAACAGATCGCAAAGGCAAAAAGCTGAAGGAGCCTCCCATGCCGAAGGGCTACTGGATCGGACGCGTCGATGTGCACAACGAAGAGGGCTATAAGCCCTATGCGGCGGCCAACCCGGCGATCTTCAAGAAATTCGGCGGGCGCTTTGTGGTCCGCGCGGGCAAATTCGAATCGACCGAAGGCTCGGCGCGCTCGCGCAACGTGGTCATCGAATTTCCCGATTACGCAGCGGCGCTCGCCTGCTATCGCTCGCCCGAATACCAGGCCAACATCAAGCTGCGGCTGCCGCATTCGATCGTCGATATGATCATCATAGAGGGCTATGACGGGCCGCAGCCGTGATGGCTCCCGCTCACGCGCAGTGAAGGAAGCGCGCCATGCCCAATGCCGTACCAAAGGGTTATTGGATTCCGCAGATCGATGTGAACGACCCGGAAGGCTACAAGGCCTATATGGCGGCGACGCCGCCTGCGCACGAGAAATATTGCGGCGTGGCGCTGGCGCGCGGGGGTCGGAGCGAAGTGGTCGAAGGCCATGTCCGCTCCCGCTGTGTGTTACGCGAATTTCCGGATTATGCGGCGGCGCTCGCCTGCTACCGCTCCGAGGAATATCAGCGGGCGCGGCCGCTGCGGCAGGCCTATGCGACGTCCGATTTCGTCATCGTCGAGGGCTACGACGGCGTACAGCCGCCGCTTTCCGCCACGCCGCCCGCGACGGCAGCAGCGAAAGGCTATTGGATCGCGCATGCGGACGTGACCAATCCCGAGGGCTACAAGGCCTATATGGCGGCCGACATGGCGCCGTTCGGCAAATTCGGCGGCCGCTTTCTGGTCCGCGGCGGCGCCCGCGACGTGCCCGAGGGAAGGGTCCGCGGCCGTACGGTGGTGCTCGAATTTCCGAGCTACGATGCGGCGCTCGCCTGTTATCGCTCGCCCGATTACCAGGCCGCCAAAAAGCTTCGCGACGGCAATGCCGATTTCGATCTCATCGTCGTCGAAGGCTACGGCGGCCCGAAGTTTTAGCGGCGGCAAGTTGCTGGCGCAGCGGCACGCCGCTATACCCCCGCCCGAGTCCCGGGAGATCGAACAATGTCCGACATGCGGGTGGTGATCGCGGGCGCCGGCGGGCGCATGGGGCGGACGCTCATTCAGGCCGTCGCCGCAACCAAGGGCATCACGCTTGCGGGCGCGGTTGAGGCCGCGGGCGCAGGGGTGATCGGCCGCGATTCGGGCGAGCTTTCAGGCCTCGGGTCGAACGGCATCAAGGTCACGAGCGATGTCGCGCCGCTTCTGCATCAGGCCGATGCTCTGATCGAGTTTACGATTCCAGCTGCGACGCTCGCGCTCGCCGAGCTGACGGCCTCAGCCGGCAAGGTGCATGTTATCGGCACCACCGGCCACAGCGCCGAAGAGGAAGCGCTCATCGCCAAGGCGGCGAGCCGGGCGACGATCGTCAAGTCCGGCAATATGAGCCTCGGCGTCAATCTGCTCGCGGCGCTGACGAAGCGCGTGGCGCAGGCGCTCAACGCCGATTACGACATCGAAATCCTCGAAATGCATCACAACAAAAAGATCGACGCGCCGTCCGGTACCGCGCTCTTGCTCGGCCGCGCCGCCGCCGCGGGCCGCGGCATCGATCTTGGGACGCATTCGGAACGCGGCCGCGACGGCATCACCGGCGCCCGCAAGCCGGGCGATATCGGCTTTGCGGCGCTGCGTGGCGGCACCGTGGTGGGCGAGCATTCGGTGATCTTTGCCGGCCCGGCCGAGCGCGTCGAGCTCACGCATCGCGCCGAGGACCGCATGATTTTTGCCCGCGGCGCGCTGCATGCGGCGCTATGGGCGCGCGGCAAGCCGCCCGGGCTTTATTCGATGGCGGATGTGCTGGGGCTGAAGGATATCTGACCCGGCAAATAGTGATGCGGTTTTGCCATGACACCCGAACAGACCAAACAGAAAAAGCGCGTCATTTACGCGCTGATCGTTCTAGGCTTCGCCGGCCTGATCGCCGCGCACGAGTTCAGCGGCACCGATGAAAATGCCGACCTCACGCTGCCATTCATCTTGGCGACGGCCGGCACGCTGTGTTTCGTCGGTGCCGGCCTCTTGGCGCGCCGTTTGATGAAACAGGTCGCGCCGAAATAATCGCCCGTCTTTCCGCGCCGCCTACTGGCTGCGCTGCGCGGCGTCGGTCACGATCTTATAGGCTTCGGCCAGTGCCGGCTTGCCCTTTGCGATATCGGCTGCCGCGCTCGACATCGTCTTGAGCATGCTCGCCTGTTCGTCGGCCGGCAGATCGATTAGCTCACCGCCGTTGTCGGTCCATTTCTTTACCGCCGCGTCTTCGATCTCGAGCGCGCGCGGGTTGAAGCTGACGGAGAGACTCGCTGCGTCTTTTTCGACGATCTGCTGTAAATCAGCCGGCAGCGAATCGAACCACTTCTGGCTGAGCTCGACCACATAGAAGATCGCTGCGTGGTTGGTCCGCGTGATATATTTGGCGGCATCGTAGAAGTGCAGACCGCTGAGCAGCTGGATACCCGCGACCGCGCTGTCGAGCGAGCCTTGCTGGATCGCCGTCATCACGTCGCCGGGCGACATCGCCACCGGCGTCGTGCCGAGCTGCTTGAATGCGGCTGACTGGAACTCGGACGCGAAAATCCGCAGTTTCTTGCCTTTGAAATCGGCCACATGGCGGATCGCGTCCTTCGAAATCACTTCCGAAGGCTCGGCGAGCGCTACGGCGACGCCGTGCAGACCCTTGTTGGCGCCGAGCCCGAGGTAGAATTTTCGCACCGCCTCGTCGCCGGCGACCTTCTGTCCCTGCGCGATGGAGGTGACGAGACCGGGCGCCGCCAGCACTTCAAAGCGTTCATCGATGCCGACAAAAAACTCCGGCGGAATGATCGCGCATTGGATGGCGCCGAACTGCGTGCCTTCGATCTGGCGGGGGATCGAGCCAAGCTGGCTCGCCGGATAGACCTCGACTTTGATCCGGCCGCCGGTGTCCTTCTCGATGTCGGCGGCCAAGGCTTTGCCATAGAGATCGAGCGCCGCATTGAGGGTCGGCGTGGTGATCTTCATCACGAAAGTCTTGTCTTGCGCCTGCGCCGCGCCGGCCGTCAGCGTAAGCGACAACGCAAGCGCGCCCGCGGCGGTTGCCGCACGCGCCGACCGCACGTTTTTTGCAAAGCCCATAGGTTCCTCCCGATCAGGTTTATTCTTTAGATTCGGGCGAGGTTGTCGCAGACCAAGCCGGATGTTGTCCAGCCTGCGGCGGGGGCCCAGATGTCGCGGCTTTGGTCCGCTCGCCGCCGCCAACTTTACGGCTTAGGCGAACGGATACATCGAATGCGCAGCGCCGGCGCGCAGATAGCCGGTGCCGATGGCGCCGAGCAGGCCTTCGATGCGGTCGATGGTTTTGCCGATCAGGCCCGGCGCGTCGCCGGCCTGGATTTCGCTTTTCAGCTCACGCAGCAGATGGTTGGCGCCGTCGAGCCGCTGCGCCAGGCTGATTGCGACGTAAAGCAGCGCCGCCGGGTCCTCGGCGAGGAGTGTCGAGGCGTCGGCGATGTGGAACTCCGAGGCTTCGAGCGTGCGCACATCGGCCGTATGCGGCTGACCGAGCAGCGCGGATATTTCGCCGAACACGGCGCCCGACCGCGCCACCCTTGCGATCTCGGTGCCGCCCTTGACGATGGCCACCGCGCCTTGTTTCAGGATCAACAGCCGCCCGGTATTGGTGCCTTCGACGAACACGGTCTCGCCCGGGCCGTAGCCCGTGACCGGCAGCGCGGCGAGCCTTGTTTGCCAGCCTTCAGGATCGTGGGTGAGCGGCATGCCTGTGCCCCTTGAAACATCGAGAATGACCGGCAGAGCGCCGGTCAACTATCGATCAACAACCGGAGATTTGCAACGCCGCTTCAGTCCGCACGCAGCAGCGACCCGCCCGTCATCTCCTTCGGCTTCGGCAATTCCATCAGTTCCAAGAGCGTCGGCGCGATATCGGCGAGACGGCCTTCGGCGACAAGCGCCCGGTTGCGCGCGCCGACCAGCAACAGCGGCACCGGATTGGTGGTATGCGACGTATGCGGGCCGCCGGTCTGCGGATCGCGCATCATCTCGCAATTGCCGTGATCGGCGGTGACCAGAAGCGCGCCGCCGGATTTCTCGATCGCCTGAACGATGCGGCCGAGCCCGGCATCGACCGTCTCCACCGCCTTGATGGCGGCCGGTAGGCTGCCGGTATGCCCCACCATGTCGGGATTGGCGAAGTTCAACACGATCAGATCGTATTTGCCGGACCCGATCGCCGCGACCGCCTTGTCGGTCAGTTCCGGGGCCGACATTTCAGGCTGCAGATCGTAGGTCGCAACCTTTGGCGACTGCACCATGATGCGGTCTTCGCCCGCATAAGGCTCTTCGTGGCCGCCGTTGAGAAAATAGGTGACATGCGGATATTTCTCGGTCTCCGCCATCCGGAGCTGGGTCCGCCCTGCCTCCGCCACCACTTCGCCGAGGATGTTGGTGAGCTGATGCGGCGGGAAGATCGTCTGCAAAAACTTGTCGAGTTCGTCGGAATATTGCGTCATGCCGACGGCGGCGGCAAAGCGCACGACGCGCTTGCGTGCAAAGCCCGAGAAATCCGGGTCGAGCATGGCGCCGAGAATTTCGCGGACGCGATCGGCGCGGAAATTGAAACACAGCACGCCGTCGCCGTTTTTCATGCCTTGGTAATCGCCGACCACGGCCGGCACGACAAATTCGTCGAATTGTTTGTTGGCATAAGCATTGGCGACCACCGCCGGCGCATCGGGGAAGCGCTGAGCGTCGGCGTCGACGATCGCCTTGTAGGCCTTTTCGACGCGGTCCCAGCGCTTGTCGCGGTCCATGGCGAAATAGCGGCCGGAGACGCTTGCGATCTTCACCGCGGGCGGCAGCGCGGCAAGGAGCCGTTTTACGTCTTCGGCGGCTGACTGCGGCGGCGTATCGCGCCCGTCGGTCAGAACATGGACCAACACCGGAACACCGGCCTCGGTGAGAATTTTGGCGAGCGCCACGGCGTGATCCTGATGCGAATGCACGCCGCCCGGCGACACCAGCCCGATGAGATGACACGTGCCGGCGCTCTCTTTGAGCTTGCTAATCAGATCGGTGAGGGCCGGCGCTTTCGCGACCTCGCCGCTTGCAATCGCTTTGCCGATACGCGGCAGGTCCTGCATCACCACGCGGCCGGCGCCGATATTGAGATGGCCGACTTCGGAATTGCCCATCTGGCCGTCCGGCAGCCCGACGTCGTGACCCGAGGTGCGCAGGAAACCGTGCGGTCCGGTCTGCCACAGCCGGTCGAAGGTGGGCGTCTTGGCCTGGCGGATGGCGTTGTCGGCCGTCTCCTCGCGCCAGCCCCAGCCGTCGAGGATCACAAGCATAACCGGCCGCCGGTGCTGCATACTCAATTCCCTTCGGTCCTATAACGCGAAGGGGGTATTGCGGATCGCCGGGCGAGCGTCAATTAGCGCGGTCCGTGCTCCGCTCCTCCCCGCGAAAACGGGGACCCAGCAGGTGCATTGCAGGCTGTTCGTCACGGCGAGATTCCCGCTTTCGCGGGAATGAGCGGGGGCATTTACGCCGCCGCGACCTGACCGGCTTCCCAGCCCAGCATGGCGCGCTTGCGGGTCAGGCCCCAGTGGTAGCCGGTGAGTTCGCCCGACTTGCCGACCACACGGTGACAGGGAACCACGAAACTGATCGGGTTCTTGCCGACCGCGGCGCCGACCGCGCGCGCCGCCGCCGGCGTGCAGACTTTGCCGGCGATGCCCGAATAGGTGGCGAGGCGCCCCATCGGGATCTTGAGCAACGCCTCCCAGACTCGGACTTCCCAATCGGTGCCGATCAGCACCACGCGGAGCGGCTGTTCGGCGCGCCATTGCGACGGATCGAAAATGCGGCCGGCGAGCGGCCCGGTGCGCGAGGCGTCCTCGACATAATTCGCCTTCAGCCAGCGGCCTTTCATGTCGGCAAGCGCCGCACGTTCCTCTCCAGGATCGGCGAGCGCAAGGCCGGCGACGCCGCGCTCGGTCGCCATGATCAGCGCCGTGCCGAATGGCGAGGGATGAAAGCCGAAATAAATGGTGAGCCCTTCGCCGCCCGCTTTCCATTCGCCGGGTGACATCGCCTCGTGGGTCACGAACAGATCGTGCAGCCGGCCTGGACCGGACAGGCCGACTTCATAAGTGGCGTCGAGCACGCTTGCCGAATCGCGCAGCAATTGCCGCGCGCCGTCGAGCGTCAGCGCCTGCAAGAATGCCTTCGGGGTAAGGCCGGCCCAGCGCCGGAACAGATGGTGCAATTCGGTCGGCGTCACGCCGGCGGCTTCGGCGATGGCCTCGATCTCGGGCTGCTCGCGCCAATGGCCGCGGATATGGCCGATGGCGCGACGCACCACGGCGTAATCCGAGGCGGCGGCAGCGAGCGGCCTCGCATTGGTAATGCGCGGACCGGAAATGCGATCGGGTGACAGCATGGATGTCTCCATCGTTAGCTCCCGATCTAGGGCGGCGTCGGCGCCCAAACCACCCGATTCCTGGCGTAGTTCCCGTCATTCCGGATTGTGGCGCAGCCACAAGTCCGGAATCCATAACCACCGACCGTGATTATGGATTCCGGGCTCGCGGGCAAGCGCCCGCGCCCCGGAATGACGCGCGCATCACTCCACCGCCGTCCGCGTCGGTCCGCGCTTGGCTTCGCCGAGCGCCTGCGCCAGCGCCTTGGCAAAACTCGCCTTCTCGTCAGGCCCGAGGAAGCCCGCGATCGGAACGCGGCGGCCGCGCGACACCAGGAACAGGTTCTGGATGCCGAATTCCTCATGCGCAATGCGCTCGAGCCGCACCCACAGCGGATTGAGCGTCCATTCGCGCACTTTGCCGCGATGGCTGACCTGCCGCACCGTCAGTTCCGAGGCGGTGACGGTCACCACCTCATAGGCGCGCGCCGAACGGTAATTGGCGCGGAAGGCGAGATAGACCGCAAGCACGTCGAGGCCGAAGAAGCCGCACACCGGCCAGGCGCCCATCAGCACGAACACAATGCCGGAGACGAAGCTCAAGCCGCCGATCACCAGCATGAAGATGACAAAACCCTTGGGGCCGAGCGAGCGGTGCGGCGTCAGCACCGCCGAAAAGATTTCGGAATCGGGTGGCGCACCGGGCGCGATGCTGTTGTGGCTCTGACTGTTGTCGCAAGTCATGCCGGTCATTATAGGGGAACCATGGCGAAAAAGACCACCAAACGGGCCGTGAAACCTGCGGCTAGAGCCGCGCGCAAACCCGTCCACAAAGGCAAAGCTCCCCGCAAAGCCAAACTAGCCCGCGTCAAAGGCCCGGCGAAACGCTCCGAGGCCGACCAGAAAGCCGCGAGCGCTGAGCTCGCGCAATGGACGCCCGCCGAGATCGAGGAAGCGTTCCGCCGCTTCGCCAAGGCCAATCCGGAGCCGCGCGGCGAGCTGCAGCACGTCAATCCGTTCACGCTGTTGGTCGCGGTCGTCCTCTCCGCGCAGGCGACGGACGCCGGCGTCAACAAGGCGACGCCGGCTCTGTTCGCGCTCGCCGAAACGCCGCACAAAATGGCGGCGCTCGGCGAGGACCGCGTCCGCGAGTTGATCAAGACCATCGGGCTGTTTCGCACCAAGGCAAAGAACGTCGTCGCGTTGTCGCAGCAGCTCATCGCCCAGCACGCCGGCGAAGTGCCGCGCGACCGCGACGCGCTCGAAGCGCTGCCCGGCGTCGGCCGCAAGACCGCGAATGTCGTGCTCAATATCGCGTTTCGTGAGCCGACCATCGCGGTCGACACCCACATCTTCCGCGTCGGCAACCGCACCGGCTTGGCCGTCGGCAAGACCCCGCTCGACGTCGAAATGAAACTGATGGAGGTGGTGCCGCAGAAATATCTGCTGCACGCCCATCACTGGCTGATCCTGCACGGCCGCTACACCTGCGTCGCCCGCCGCCCGCTGTGCGAGAAATGTCTGATCGCGGATCTGTGCAAGTGGCCGGGGAAGACGATCTTATCCGCCCCCGCGTAGCGAAGCGCAGCGGGAGAGGGGGCATTCTGACCATCAGCAAACGAGCTTGTTGAATGTTGGTCGCAGACTACGCCTTTGTTGCGTCACTTGTTTTCGTGATCGGCTGCAATCTCTATTTCGGGCCGCGCATTAAGAGCGACCGCGTCGCCATGCAATGGGGGTACGACGGCAAACCGACCTGGTACGCCGCCAAGGGACTGGCGCTCTGGGGAATGGTCGCCTTCATGCTCGCGGTCCGGCTTTTTATCTGGCTCGTGTCGACCTACGCTCCCCAACACGTTCACGGCGTTCAAGTCGGAATCTTTGGCTTCTCGGTGACAGTTGCGGCCGCTCATCTTTATTTGTTGAGGACGGCGGCGCGCTGAAGAGCGGGTAAGTGCGTAGCGGTCAATTGAGGGTCGCTAGGTTGGCCGCCTGACCTGCAGCCGCCGCCAATAAATCACGAGCGCCACCGCCACATTGGCGATCACCAGCGTGACCGGAAACGCGCAGGTCGCCACCGAGACGCTGTCCATGGCAGCGAGCGCCGGCACGAATTTCAAGCCGTTGAGCAGAAACGTGGAAGCGCTGTCGGATTGCGGCCGCGCCCAGGCTTTTGTCACGGTCGGGCCGAAGCCGAGCACGCTGACGATGGAGGCGAGCACGGCCGAGATCGCCGGAGCGTGCCGGGTAAGAAAATACCGTGAGTTTTCGCTCAGGCCCGCGTCGAAAACCGCTGGATCCCGCGACCACAGATAAAACGCGAAGATGACAGCGGCCGCAATCAGAAACGCCCATTCGTACCAGGGAAAGGCGCGCTCGCCGCGCCAGAAACTCATGACGCACAGCAACAAACAAACCGCGGCCGTAATGCCGGTGACCCAGCTCCCGGGACCTGCCGCCTGATCGAGCTGCACCAGGAAACCTGTGCCACCGAGCACGCCGAAAATCAGCCACGACAGCGGATGCGGCCGCGCCTCGCCGCGCAGGCTCTTCCAGACATAGAGCGCATAGGCGGCGATCGCCATGACGACGGCGAGCGCGCCCATTGCTTCTCTAAAAGAGATCACGTCGCGAAATGAATCTGAAAGTCCCACGAAATAATTCCGGATTGCTGCGCCGCAACTCTACTTTTATTAGTTCTTCCACTGCGGGCGAAATGCCGATTGCATCGGCCGGGCGTGTTTCTTTTGCATCAATCCACAGAATTATCCCCAATGGGCGCATCAGTCGATGCAGACACGCTTTTGCTTGTACGTCCGTAGCAAAAAGATATCCTCAATCACAGATCGCTCGCGTTTGGTTCGCCGAATGTGAGGGTCGCCAGGGCCGGATCGGCCTGGGTGTGGCGCGCTACCGGCGACGCATCACGTGGAAGATCAGGTCTTGGTTCCCAGCCGCGGGTAGCAGCGCTAGGAACGTGACGGGCGGGCGCAAGCTCGCCCGTCATGATTCGTATTACTGGAGCATGATCCTAATCGGAAAACCGGTTCCCACTTTTCTGGATCATGCTCTGGTTGACCGTCGCGCCCAATCGCTGCGATATGCGGCGCATGGCCCATTTCATCAGCCGCCGCCAATTCACCATCGAATGGGGCCATTGCGATCCCGCCGGCATCGTCTTCAACGCGCGATTTTTCGAATTCTTCGACCAGGGCGCCTGGGCATTGTTCGAGTCCGCGCTCGGCGTGAAGCCGCACCAACTGGCTTCAGTGTTCGGTATCATCGGCATTCCGCTGGTCGAATCCGGCGCCCGCTTCATCGCGCCGGCGCGCTTTGGCGACGTAGTCGAACAGACCTCGCAGGTCGCCGAATTTCGCCGCTCGAGTTTCGATGTCGAGCACCGGCTTCTGATCCGTGGCGCGGTTGCGGTCGAAGGCAAGGAAACTCGCGTCTGGGCCGGCCGCGACCCGGCCGATCCCGGCAAGATCAAATCGCAGCCGATTCCGCCGGAGGTCACGGCGAAGTTCGAGGTCGGTTGAACAGTCCTACGGGAATTGCCTTGACTCGTATTCCGATCTGTGTTCCCTTTTTGTTCTAGTAGCAAAGGGTCGATATAGCGAGCGCAAAAATGGTCTTTGCTCTTGATACTCTTGGATACGCGAAACATTTACGCGATCATGGAGTGCCGAGCGATCAAGCCGAAGCACATGCCGAGGCAGCGCGAGATTTCATCATGACCGAACTGGTCACCAAGCTCGATCTGGAAGCGGCACTCGACCGTGTGACATTGCGCATGACGGTCCGCTTCGGCGTTATGTTGGTCGCCAGTCTGAGCGCGCTCGTTGCGATATTAAAACTCGCATAAACTCAACGCTCAAAAGATCCGATTGTCGCGGAACAATAGCACGGAGATTGACTGACACCCTGCCCACACCGCTTGAAGCGGCGGTTCTTCAGGAAATATGCAGACAGCTCAGTCCGCAGGGCCGGTCTGCGCTTGAAGCGCAGATTGATTGCATCTCCGTTCGGTATCGTAAAAATACCGGTGCGGGATTTTATACGTACTTTTTGATGAGAGGAGAGCCGGCGCGCCAAATTTACGATGACACTAAGGTGTGCACCGTAACCGCGAAAATCAACGGCCTGAGAGATGCCCTTGGATTTATTCTGTGGCTGCGAGACGGGTATGTCGATCACCTGGAAGGCTACACGATGGCTTTGGAAGGCACCTCTGGCATGGATTTGGCTGCGCTCGACTTTGAACTGAGCTCGCCAGCGGGAATTTCAAATTAGGAAATAGCGCGCCCCCATGCTTCCTTGCCAGCCGCCCGCTTTTGGCGGAAAATCGCGTAAAGAATAATTCGCGGAGGATTTGCCCATGGCAACGAGTGTGGAAATCGTCCCTCTGGGTCCGGGTCTTGCCGCCGAAATTCGCGGCGTCACGCTCGCCGACATCACCAATGACGATGCGGTTTACTCAGCCGTCCGCGCCGCGTTCGAGGAACATTCGGTTCTGGTGTTTCGCGGGCAAGAGGTCGACGGCGACAGCCAACTGGCGTTTTCGCGGCGCTTCGGTCCGGCGGAAGTCACCAAGGTCGGCTCGCTCGGCACCGGCACGCATTTCGTCATTCTCACCACCATCGGACCGGACGGCAAAGTGGTGCCGGAAGATCATCGTTACGCGCGGCGCAATCTGGCCAATCAGCTCTGGCATACCGACAGTTCGTTCAAGAGCGTGCCGGCACTGACATCCGTCCTGTCCGCCCGTACCATTCCGGCCACCGGCGGCGAGACCGAATTCGCTTCCACCCGGCTTGCTTTCGAGCGGCTCGATCCGGCGCTGCAAAAGAAGCTGGAGAATTCCTTTGCCTGGCATCACTACGGCCATTCGCGCGGCAAGATCGGGCCAGATCTCGCCACCGGCGACGAGCTCGCAGCGCTGCCACCGGTATGCTGGCGCATGGTGTGGAAGAATCCGGTGAACGGCCGCAGCGCGCTCTATCTCGCCTCGCACGCCTATGCGGTCGAAGGCATGGAGCGCAAAGCCGGCGAGAAGTGGATCGAAGAACTGACCGCGATGGCGACCGCGCCGGGCACCACCTACGAGCATAAATGGCGGGCTGGCGACGTGGTGATGTGGGACAACCGCGCCACCATGCATCGCGGCCGGCCGTGGCCCGGCAGCGAGCCGCGCTATATGGTGCGCACCACCATTTCGGCGACGGCGGCAGACGGCGTCGAATCGGTGCGGCCGCCGCCGCGGCTCGCCGCGGAGTAATCGGCAAAGTGAAAATTCATCTGGTCGGCAGCGTGCCGATGGCCGACGCGCGGCAAGTCTTCGCAACCGTCAGTGCCGCACTCGGCCCGCGTATCAAGCGGCTGCCCGACGGCGAGACCGGCGAACGCGGCGACTGGATCACCTGGCTCGAGCCGGCCTTCGCGAATAATGCGGCTTTCGTGAAATCCGGAGAGTTCTTTCGTGTGCACTCAAGCGGCACCGGGCGCGAGCGCTATGCGCTCAAGCCCGGATTGCGGCCCGAACAAGTGCGCTTCGACAGTCTGTTTTATGCCGATATCGCTAAGCTTTCCTATGGGGTGTTCAAGGAACTGAAAGACGCGGGCAAGATTCCCGCCGGCACAAAGTTTCAGGTCGATCTGGTGCCGGCCCATTCGGTGATCTGGCTGTTCCTGGTCGATGCGCTGCACGCGCCGATCGACCCGATCTACAACGATGCGCTCAAGCGCGAGATCGACAAGATCGCGGCGACAATCCCGCACGACGGGCTCGCGATCCAGTTCGATGTCGCGTCGGCGGTCTTCGCGCGGCTCAAGCGCAACGAGGCATCGAGCTACGGCCGCAGCAAGGCCGAGATGCAGGAGACGTTCGCCGATATCGTGGTCGATCTCGGCAATCGCGTGCCGGCCGGCGTCGATCTCCTCTACCACCTCTGCTACGGCGATTCGAACCACCGTCATGTGGTCGAGCCGACCGACATGAGCGACATGGTCGAGTTTTCCAATCGGGTGTCGCGACAGATCGCGCGGCCGATCGAGCTCATTCACATGCCGGTGCCGCGCAACCGTTCCGACGACGGCTATTTTGCACCTCTCCGGCGGCTCGAGCTGCAGCCCGGCACCGAGCTTTGCCTCGGCCTCGTCCATCACACCGACGGCGTCGAAGGCACGCGGCAACGGCTCGACACCGCGAAGAAATACGCCAACGTTTTTTCCATCGCGACCGAATGCGGTTTCGGCCGGCGCGATCCGCGCACCATTCCCGAACTTTTTCGCATTCACGCCGAGGTCGCGGATCTGGACTGAATGCACCCGCCGCCGCATAACCACAGGATTCTCACACATGAGTGCGGAAATAAATAAGCGCCCCGTCGTCGTTCATTTTGTCGGCAGCATTCCGCTGCCCGATGCCGAAGCTGTGTTTCGGACCCTCGCCGGCGCAGTCGGTTCGCGTGCAAAACGCCTGCCCGATGGCGAGACCGGAATTCGCAAGACCTGGATCAGATTTCTGCAGGACGTGCTGGCGGAGAATCCGGCGATCGAGCTTGCCAAGGATGTGCCGCCCTTCCAGTTCAAGCAGTGGGACGGCAAAGTCATCCGGGAGATTCCGCGGCTGCGCGTCAAGGCCGGCATGACGCCCGACGCGAAGAATTTCAGCACCGGCTATGCCGACATGGCGATCGAATCCTTCGCCGTGTTCGATCGGCTGCAACAGGCCGCCGTCATTCCCGCCGGCGTCAAATTCCAGATCAGCATCCCGACGCCGATCGCGCCGACCTACAACAACATGGTGCCGCAGGACCGGCAGAAGTTGCTGCCTGGGCTGACGCGGCATTTCATCGACGAGGTGGCCAAGATCGCCGCGACGCTGCCCAACGACCGCATCGCCATTCAGTGGGATGTCTGCCAGGAAGTGCTGGCATGGGAAGGCTATTATGATAAAGGCCCGGTCGATTTCCGCACCGAAACCATCGACGTCTTGGCGCAGATCGGCGACGCGGTACCGCCCGCCATCGAGCTCGGCTATCACCTTTGTTACGGCAGCCCCGCCGACGAGCACATGGTGCAGCCCAAGGATGCCGGCATCATGGTCGAGATCGTCAATGCGATCGCGGCTCGCGTCAAGCGGCCGATCCAGTTCTTCCATCTTCCGGTGCCAAAGCCGCGCAGCGATGACGCTTATTTCGCGCCGCTGAAGAAGCTCAAGCTTGGTCCCGGAACGGAGCTTTATCTCGGGCTCATCCATCACAACGACGCCGACGGCGATGCCAAGCGTCTCAGCGCCGCCGAGCGCTATACCCGTGTCGACGGCATCGGCACCGAATGCGGCATGGCGCGCGGCGATCCCGCGCGGCTCGCGGCGCTGTTGGCCGCACATGCCCACGCCGCCGCGAACGCCTCTTAGACGCGGCGCGCTATTCCGCAGCGAGCACTTTGTTCGAGTCTTGGGCCGCCTGCCGCGCCTGCCGCTCCATCTCGCGCCGGATCCGCACCGCCTGCGTCTTATCGTCCAGCGCCACATCGGCCGCCGCCAGGATTTCGCCGGCCGGGACGTCGCGCAAGAGCTTGACGTGATGCGCGAGCCCGATCGGCAGCGCGCCAAGCGCAAGACTGCGCGCCGCCGGTATGAGCTTGGCATAGACGGTGTAGCCGCCTTCGCCGTCGAGTGTCTCGCCCGCCTTCAACGCGCGCTTGGCGACCGCGACGGCGTCGCCGCGAAAGCCGCGGCAACTTCCGGTCGGCTCGCCGCGCAGTGCGACATTGAGCACCGAAATCGACAGCTCGAGCCCGATCAGATGAAACGGCTTGTACATCGCCGCATAACGACCGGTCGCGTCGGTCGGCAAGCCGTATTGCTTGAAGCAAGCCGCGGCGTAATCATTGGTCGCTCGGAATACCACATAGACGCCCCAGCGCAGATCGCGCGCGACCGGCGAACCGTCACGGTTGAGCGACGACACCACCTCGACCACCCCGTCGCTTTCGATCGCGCCGCCCAAGGCCCGCGGCCGTAGCACGGTCGCCAGCTGGTCGGCGCCGCAGGGTGGAAAATGCAAGCCGTCACGCGGCACATCGAGCGCGCAGGCATTCGCCACCGCCGCCATCTCGATCGCCGACTTGGTGCCGTCGAGAAACGAATTGAACATTTGCGAATTCATCCCGGCCGCTTTGGCTTCCGCGGCACTCAGCCCGTAATGCTGCCAGACGCCGTCAGGGGTCACGCTGTGATAGGCCGGCAGATATTTTGTGCCCTTGCCCGCCGCCGCGACTTCGAAGCCCGCAGCGCGCGCCCAGTCGACCATTTCGGCGATCAAGGCCGGCTGGTCGCCGTAAGCGAGCGAATAGATCACGTTCGCCGCACGTGCCTTACCGGCGAGATAGGCGCCGGCCAGCGCATCGGCCTCGACATTGACCATGACGATATGCTTGCCGGCCTCGATCGCCATGAGCGCATGCGCGATACCCGCACCAGGATCGCCGGTTGCCTCGATGACGACGTCAATGCGCTCGTCGACACAGGCGTCACGGCCCTGCGCGGCGAATTGCGTGCGCGCGATCAGCGCCGCATCCCAGCCGACCGTACGGCACGCCGCCTTCGCCCGATCCGGGTCGAGATCGCAGATCATCGTGACCTCGAGGCCCTTTATCGACGGCACCTGCGCCAGAAACATCGAGCCGAATTTGCCGGCGCCGATCAGGCCGACGCGCACCGGCTTGCTGGCCTCGACGCGAGCGGCGAGCATGGTTTGGAGATTCATGCCTACTCCGCCGCCACCTTATGGGCCCGCGCGTACACCCGCAGCGCGTCGTCACTGACCGGTTCAAGCGGCGCGAAATCACGGTGCGCGATCCATTCTTCGCGCGTGAATTTGGTGATGTGATTCGAGCAGGCGCACAGCGTCAGGTAGACGATCTTGCGCGGATAGGGCGTGATGTTGGGCGGTGAGGCGTGCACCAGATTGCCGTGGAACATCAGCACCGAGCCGGGCTTGCCGGTCGGCGCCACGATGCCGCCGTCGGCGGCGAGCCGCGTCACCGTCTCCTTGTCGAGCGTCCATAGCGGATAGGACGTGGTCAGCGTGTCGTGACCGGCCGCAAGCACGCCCTGCTTGTGGCTTTTCGGGATCAGCATCAGCGCGCCGTTGATCGGCATTACCTCGTCGAGGAAGATCGCGATATTCATGGCGCGCGGCTCCGGCATGCCGTCGTCGCGCGCCCAGGTGCCGTAGTCCTGATGCCATTGCCAGACATCGCCCTCGAAGGCGGCTTTGGCATTGAGCTTGAACTGATGCACGTAGACGTCCTCGCCGAACAGCTGGCGCAGCGGCTCGATCAGCCGCGGATGATGCGCCATCAGGCGAAAGGTCTCGTTGAAGGTATGTGCCGCAAAGGCGGTGCGCGGCGCGCCCGATTTCTCGCGCCACACTTCCTTGCGGTCGAGTTTCAGGATCGCCGCGGCATCGTCGCGCAACAGCGCTATTTCTTCCTCGTCGAAGCAGTCCGGGAAGAACAGATAGCCCTGTTCATCGAATTCTCTGAGTTGTCCCGCTGTGAGCTGCATTTCGCGACTCCTTGGCGTTTCCCGCGGTTTTGTTGTTACCGGCCTGTCCGCTTGTCCCCGCGAAAGCGGGGACCTAGAATATTCCGCCACTGCGGCGCAGCGATGGATTTCCGCTCGCGCGGGGATGAGCGGACAGGCCTTAACTTACCTTAAACTCTACGGCCGAGCTATGCCGGCTCGGCGACCATGCGATTGCGCATTTTGCCTAAGCCCTCGATCTCGGTTTCCATCACGTCGCCGACTTTGAGGAACGTGTTGGTGCCCTGGCCGACGCCGCCGCAGGTGCCGCAGCTGAAAAAATCGCCGCTATCGAGGGTCAGAATATGCGAGGCGTATTCGATCTGCTCCTCGGGCGTGAAGATGAACTGCGAGGTGTTGCCGTTCTGCTTGACCTCCCCGTTTACACTGAGCCGAATGAACAGATTCATGTGGTCGCCGACAAAGGCGCGCGGGACCAGGAACGGCCCTGTCGGCGCGAAATTGTCGTGGCTCTTGCCGTTGAGCCAGTCCGAGCGCAGCCCGGGCCGATCGGCACGGATCTGCAGATCGCGCGCCGACACGTCGTTGGTGGTCATGAAACCCGCGACGTGGTCGAGCGCACGCTCGGCCTTGATGCGTTTGCCGGGCTTGCCGATGGCGAGCGCGATCTCGGCCTCCCAGTCGATCTTCTTGAGCCCGTGCGGAATGGCGATGTCGTCATTGGCGCCGGCAAGGCAGCTTGAAGCCTTCAGGAACAAATAAGGCTGCGACGTCGATTTCTCGCCGGTGAATTTGGGGCCACTCGCAGGCGTCATGCCGGCGCGCAGCATTTCGTCGACATGCTCCTGAAAATTCTGCGCCGCGTAGAACATCTTGCCGGGCCGCGTGACCGGCGGCAGCGCGCGCAGGCTCGCGAGCTTGGAGCCGCCGGGCGGTAAGCCGTCTTTTTCGAGCCGGGCGACGATCTCCTGCAGCACGGCGAAATTGGCATCCCAGCTTTCCAACAGGCCCTGCATGCTGTCGGTCGAGGTCAGGGCGCCTTTGCCGGACGATGCGTGGTAGGCCGCATATGCGAGCTTGAGGTCGATCGCGTCGTCGCCGAGTACGATGGCGACAAAAGCGTTGCCATCGTGTTTTGCAAGCGTCGCGAGCTTAAACGGGCTGCCGTTCATTGCTTGTGAGTCCTCGATTGTTCAAGGTTTCTTTGCTTCGGTGTACGGGTAGATCATCGTGCCTGTCTTGTATTCTTCCGGCCAGACGATGACTTCGTGCGTCGTGTCCTTGAACTGGTCCATCGAATTGCCGGTGACATGCTGGAACTGGGTGAAGAAGACACGCGACTTCGCCCATTCGCCGTCCTTGCCGAATTTGATGTCGCCGACCACGGTCGAGAAACTGTGGCTGTGCATGTAGCCGGCAAGCGTTATCTGATCGAGGCTTTTCGCGCCTTCGACCGCTTGGGCGAGGACCTGGCCCGCCGCATAGGCGAGCGGCGGGAAAGCCCATCCGAACGGGTCGATGCCCGCGCCCTGAGCCGCGGCGCGATATTTGGTCATCAGGTCGTTCGTGCCTGGAAACACCAGCGACGAAGCCGGCAGGAATATTTCGTTGTTGACGATGCCGTTTGCCAGCGGGCCGAGCTGCGCCTTGATGGGCGATACCAGGAGCCCAATGAAGGCGCCGCCGAACATTTTGGGCGCGAGCCCGACCTCGTTGGCGGCGCGGATGATGCCGACGGAATCCGGCGGATAGGCCGCCACGAAGACGATGTCGGGATTGAGCGCCTGGACCGCATGCATGACCGGCGAGTAGTCGGTGGTCGAGGGCGGGTATTTCTGATCCAGGACGGTTTCGAAGCCGCCGATTTCCTTGATCGACTGCCGCGCGCCGTCGGCCGCGTTCTGAGCGAATTCGGCGTCGGCGGCGATGATCGCCACGGTCTTTGGACGCGGCTTCTGGGCGGCGGCCAGCTGAAAGAACCCGTCCGCAAAGGCCTTTTGCGGTTCGGGACCGGTCGGCAACATCGAGAAATACTGATCGTAGTGCAGTTTGCTGTTGGCGGCGTTAGCCAGGATGCCGATGGTGGTCTTTTTGAATTGCATCAATACCGGAATCGCCGGCGCCACCATATTGGTCGCATAAGGCCCGATCAGAAGATCGACTTTGTCGACCTCGATCAGCTTGGTGTAGAGCTGCGGCACGTTGCCCGGATTGCTCTGGTCGTCATAGAACACGAGCTCGACCGGGCGTCCCAGAAGGCCGCCTTTGGCGTTGACGTCGTCGCGCCAGATTTGCAGTCCCGTCAGCACCTGCTTGCCGATTGGCGCGACGCCGCCGGTCAGCGCCACACTCAGGCCGATGCGGATCGGATCGGCGGCTTTCGCCATGGTCGGCAGTATCAACGCGGCGGCGACGAGCAGCATCGCGACCGCGCGGCTTTTCCCGCAAACGCTCCAATTGCGCATATCCACTTTCCCTCCCTGTATTTCTTTCTCAGGCGCCCGCTTTGCGGTGCGCTTTATTTTCTAAGCGACTTTATTTCCAGAGCGAGTTGGCGTCCGTCCCGCTTCTTTTTTTGCATATGCCGAACCGGCGCAGCGTAACACTCTTTAGGTTCCGCGAAACACCGCTTTACGCTTGCCGTGGAACGCCTCGACGCCTTCGCGGAAATCGTCGGATTGGCGCAACCGGCTGTAGCAATGGCCTTCGAGCTCAATCGCGGCCTCGAGATTGGTGTCCTCGGTCTCATTGAGCAGCGTCTTTGCGGTGCGCTGCGCCAGCGGCGAGAAGGCGCGCAATTCCTCGACCAAGGCATCGGTCGCGGCTTCCAATTTGTCGTCCGGCACGCATTCGGTGGCGATGCCCCAGTCATAGGCCTCTTTCGCCGCAATACGCTTTGAGCGCATGACGATATCCTTGGTGCGGGTGATGCCGATGATCTTTTGCAGCCGCGCCGAGCCGCCGGAGCCGGGAATTTGGCCGAGCCGCTGCTCGGGGAGCGCGTAAAAGCAGGTCTCCGACACCAGGCGGAAATCGCAAGCCAGCGAGATCTCGAAGCCGACGCCAAAGCAGTAGCCGCGGTTCGCCACGATCACGGGCTTTCCGCAACGCGCCGGCGCGGCGATATTCCAGGCGAGTTTCGACACGTGTTCCGGGGAAGCCGCGAGAAAGCCCGCGATATTGCCGCCGGAGGAGAAATGCTGGCCCGCGGCGCGGAGCACGATCACCCGCACGTGCGCGTCCTCGTCGAGCGCTTCGAACACCAGCCGCAACTGGTCGCGCTCACCCATTTCGATGACGTTCAGCGGCGGCCGGTCGAGCACGATATCGGCGCGCTCGCGCTCGGAATCGATCTCGACGCGGAAGCCGTCGAGCTTTTGCAGACGCGGATCGGAAAAAATGCTCATGAAGCCATCCCTTGTTAATCAAAGGTAGGTATGTCGGATCGTCCGAATAAATTCTATCGGCCGCGAATTGCTCTTAGCAAACCCCAGAAAATTGTATACGCGTCGTGATATGCCGGGAGTGCGAGCCATGCGGTGAATGCTATTACGGCAAGACCAAGAAGGAAAAACACAAAGGCGGCCCCACGCCTTCGGAC
>JBAPUM010000043.1:0-31965 GCA_049282655.1 Xanthobacteraceae bacterium | reverse complement strand
CCCCATAGCGCACGCCGCACCGCCGCTGAACGACCAACCGCGATTTCCTGCCTTGGCGCTTTTCCGACGCCGGCCGCCCGCGTGTGTCGATTGATCCGCGATTGCCGGCGTCCGAAAACCTGCACATAAGCGTAGCGCCAATTGCCGCAAAGGTATTCGCGCGAACGCTGCCGCCGAGCGGTTCTTCGGATACTCGCGCGATGAGGCTGTCGGGCAAAAGATATTTGTCATTGTGCCTCCTAACAAACAACAAGAAGAAGCCGATATCTTAAAGCAACACAAGGACGGTCAAGCGGTCGACCAATTTGAAACCGTCAGAATCAGAAAAAACGGAAGACGCATCGATCTATTACTAGGCGTCTCCCCTGTAAGATCAAGCAGGGGTGCAATAATCGGGGCGACCAAAGTCGCGGCTGGAGCTGCTTATCGGCGAACACATTGAATCATCATGACGCCCTGAACCGTTCTTTGTTTTTGCATTACGGCCTCTCACTTCGAGATGTTCGTCATATCCAACACCGGGCCGGCTCTTTGCCACGATCGCAAGGCAGCCAAATTATTGTTGGCATATCAACTCCACGATTGAAATACCAAACACTATCGGCCAAAATGACTCGAACGGTTGCAAAAAAGGTTCAGGGGAGGAGTGGGCTATGGGTGAGGTGACGGAGCCAACGCAGGGGTCGACTGGCATAGCTTGGCTGGCAAAGATTGTCGCAACTTTCGCCTTGGCAGCCGTGGCATTGCAACTTGCGGCGGCGGGACGACCCGCGGTGGCGCAAAACGCCACTGAATTGAAAATCTCGATTTGGCTACCGCCTACCCATCCGTTGATCAAGGGCGCTCAAGAATGGGCAGACGCCATCGAGGAGGAGTCGAAAGGCTCTCTAAAGTTTAAAATCTTCCCTTCCGAGCAGTTGGGCAAGGCAATCGACCACTATGATATGGCGCGCGACGGCATCGTCGATGTAGCCTTCGTCGCCACAGGCTATCAGCCGGGTCGCTTTCCGATCATCAACGTCTCGCAAATTCCGTTCATCGTGGGAAATGGCGTCACCGGATCGGCGGCTATCGACGCTTGGTATCGCAAATATGCCGACGCGGAACTCAAGGACGTGCACTTTTGCCTAGCCTTCATTCAGGATCCCGGCACATTTCACTCGCCCACGAAAAAAATTACCGTCCCCGCCGATATCGCCGGAATGCGCATCCGCCCCTCCACCAATTACGTCGGCGAACTGATTAAGCTCTTGGGAGGAACAAACGTCGCGTCGTCCGCGCCCGAAGCGCGAATGATTCTCGAGCGCGGGACGGCGGATGCGATTACGTTTCCCTGGGGCTCTGTGTTTCTCTTCGGCATCGACAAAGTAACGAAGTATCACCTCGACGCCCCGCTATTCACGGCGCCGTTCGCTTGGGTGATCAATAAGTCCGTTTACAATGCGCTTAGCGCCGACCAGAAGAAGGCGATCGACGACCACTGTAACAGCGAGTGGGCGCAAAAACTCGGAGGACCTTGGGCTGAATTCGAGGCTGCCGGCCGCGGGAAGATGCGCGCCGCACCTGGCCACGAAGTCTATACGTTGACACCCGAACAGTTGGACCTTTGGCGTAAGGCGTCGGAGCCGCTTATGACGAGTTGGCAGCAGACTATACGTACCGGCGGCGGCGATCCTGAGCTAATTTTCTCGGAACTGAAATCATCGCTCGTGAAATATAAGGCATCCTACTAGGAAGGATTCGGATGCGCGCTGGCCTGGAAAAAAAGCGCCGGGGTAGTCTGTCATTCCCGCTCCAGTCCCGGATTGACTCGATACCACCAGCTCCTTAATGATTCCGCTAAAGCGATGTCGTTTTCGCTATGGCGAAATGGCGCGCAAGGCACGTGGGCGGCCGCCGGCAATTCGAGACCATCAATGGTGCGCTGGAGGCAGCGCAGTCGGCGACGACGATCAAGGGGGCACGCCCGTGATGGCAACTGAAACGCTCGCCGATACATCTGAGCGAGCCGAGATCAGGGACGCCGTGCGCGCGGTCTGCGACCGCTTTGATGACGATTATTGGGCTGAGCGAGATCGAACTCACTCGTTTCCATTCGAATTTGCCCAGGCTGTCGCGGAGGGCGGCTGGCTCGGCATCGCCATGCCAGAGGAATTCGGCGGCGCAGGCTTAGGAGTCACCGAGGCCGCCATTATGATGCAGGAGGTGGGGCGCTCAGCCGGCGCCTTTGCTGCCTGCTCGACGATCCATATCAACATTTTCGGTCTGCATTCGATCGTCAAACATGGGACCGACAAACAGCGGCGGGAATGGCTGCCGAAGATCATCGATGGCTCGTCGCGAGCATGCTTCGGCGTTACCGAGCCCGATGCAGGCTTGGATACAAGTAAAATCAAGACCCGAGCGGTGTTCAAGGGTGACCGCTACGTCGTACACGGGCAAAAAATTTGGACCAGCACGGCGCAGCAAGCCGACAAAATCGTGTTACTCGCCCGCACTTCGCCGATCGGGGAAGGCGCCAAGGCAACCGACGGGCTTTCCCTGTTCTACGCGGACATGGACCGTACCAAAATCGAGGTGCGCGAGATCCCGAAGATGGGCCGCCATGCGGTCAACTCTAATCAGACCTTCATCGATGGGCTCGAGATTCCGGTCGAACACCGAATCGGCGAGGAGGGCAAAGGCTTTCGCTATATTCTCGACAGCCTCAATCCGGAGCGCATCCTCAACGCCGCCGAGGTCGTCGGCATGGGGCGACGTGCCCTGGAAAAGGCCGTGGCCTATGCCAATGATCGCGTCGTATTCGGCAGACCGATCGGGAAAAACCAATCGATCCAGCATCCGCTGGCGCAATGCTGGTCGGAGCTGTACGCCGCGGAGCTGATGACTTTGCATGCGGCCGGCCTCTACGATACCGGCAAACCGTGCGGCGCGCAGGCCAATGCCGCCAAATATCTCGCTGCTGATGCCGGATTCCATGCCTGCGATCGGGCGATCCGCACCCACGGTGGAATGGGCTATGCCGCCGAATTTCATGTCGAGCGCTATTTTCGCGAGATGATGGCGACGCAGCTCGCTCCGGTCTCGCGCGAGATGATCCTCTGTTACATCGCTGAGCGCGAACTGGGCCTGCCAAAATCCTACTAATGGCGACCATGGCGGATAGCAAAGCATCGCCGGCGAGATGGGATTGATGTCGTTTTGTACCATGCCAAGTTCGTCGCTGCGGAGGCGAAAGTGGGCGTCTACGTACGGCCAAATGGCGCTGGAGATGACCAACCCCGTGCCGTGCACCCTTACACGCATACCTGGCCTCGGATGAAGATCTTTTACACCGCGTTCGGCACCGAGCCGGTTTATCGGCTCATGCGCGATCTAGTGCCGGACGGTCTGACATTGATCACGCTCGAACGCGACGACGACAGCGAGCGTCACGCCAAGATCGCCGGTTGCGAAATCGCAATCCAGGCCAATGCCAGCTTCCCGGCATCGCTAGTGGCGGCGGCCCCCAAGCTCGGCTTGCTCATCCATCAGGGCGTCGGCTATCACGACACCGTCGATCTGGCCGCCCTGAAAGCGCGCGGCGTCCGTCTGGCGCTGACGGTCGAGGGCACCTCCGAGAGTGTCGCCGAATTGACCGTGCTCTTGATCCTCGCGGTTTGCCGGCACTTGATTTATGCCGATAACGAGTTGCGCCAGGGTCGCTTCCACCGTCACACTTTACGACCAATCTCGCCCGAGCTCACCGGCCGGACCATCGGCTATATTGGCATGGGACGGATTGCCCAGGCGGCAGCGGCGCGTCTGAAGGCTTTCGGCACGACCGGTCTCTATTGCAATCGCTCGGGGCCATTGGCGGCCGATCGCGAGCGCGATCTGGGCATTGTCCATCGCAGCTTCGATGAGGTTTTGCGCCAAGCCGACATTCTGACGCTGCATGCGCCGCTCGCCCCCAACGCTCCGCCCTTGATCGACGCCGCAGCGCTCAAACAAATTAAACCGGGCGGGATCCTGATCAATACCGCGCGCGGCGGCCTCGTCGACGAGGCCGCGCTTCACGAGGCGCTGGCGTCCGGCCATCTGCTCGGCGCCGGCCTTGACGTCTTTGCCGAAGAACCGGTGCGGCCCGATCACCCCCTGTGTAAGCTGTCCAATGTCGTGCTGACGCCGCATTACGCCGGCGGCACGCTCGATGCCTTCAGCCGCAAGATGCGCTCGATCTTTGACAATGCCGCGCGCTTCCTGCACGGCGAAGACTTGCGCAATGAAGTGCGGCTTTGAAAACGAGGCCCTGCATGGCCGGCCAATCCCGTCCCTCGCTCACAGAAACCCTCGGCAACTTTGTCGCCGCAACTGACTTTGCCGTCATTCCGCCGCCGGTCATCGATCGCGCCAAAGTTAGTTTCGTGCATAATTTTACCATGGCGCTAGCCGGCCGCAGGCGCGAATCTATCGCCCATGTCATGGCCAAGCGATTCTGGCCGTCACCCGCGCAGGCCACGCTCTTGCATGACGGCACGCGTGTCACCGTGGAGGCGGCCGCATTTGCGAATGGCGCGCTGTTGCATGCCCGCTCGCAAGACGACACGCATGCCGCTTCGACGTCGCACCCCGGGAGTCCCGTGATGGCGGCGGCGCTTGCTGTTGCTGAAACGCAATGCAGCAGCGGCGCCGAACTCCTCGCCGCC
The DNA here is from genome assembly GCA_049282655.1 of Xanthobacteraceae bacterium. Classification (GTDB taxonomy): domain Bacteria; phylum Pseudomonadota; class Alphaproteobacteria; order Rhizobiales; family Xanthobacteraceae; genus BOG-931. The sequence continues at coordinate 27,277 of JBAPUM010000043.1, read as the reverse complement.
ATAGTGCTCGGTTATGAAGTGCTGGGACGGATTGGCCGCGATTTCGACCATCTAGTCACCGAGCGCGGCTTTCGTGCGGCTTGTGTGTTTGGCGCTTTCGGTGCAGCCGCAGCAGCAGCCAAACTGTTGAGCCTATCTGGCGGCGAGACTGCACAGGCAATAGCGCTTGCCGCGCACATGGCTGCCGGTTTATCGCAGGTGTGGGAGGAAGGCAGCCCCGAATTTCCGTTGCAACTCGGTTTCGCCGCCCGCAACGGCATTTTAGCTGCGCGGGCGGCCCAAGCCGGTGCGACCGCCGCGCGGCACATGCTGGAAGGCAAAGGCGGCTTCTACCGTGCCTATGCTGGTACGCAAGAGCCTACGCGTGAGGCTTTGGCCGGCCTCGGGACACATTGGCAAATTGCCGAAGCAACCGTGAAGGCCTACCCAGTTTGCGCCATTCTGCAGGGACCAGTTGCCTCGATGCTCAAGCTCATTCGCACGCGTAACCTTAACCCGGCCAGCGTCACCGAAACCATTCTAGAGCTTAGTCCATACGAAGCCGCCTATCCCGGCGTCGACAACTGCGGTCCCTTTGCTAGCAGCGCAGCGACCAAGATGAGTGCCCAGTTTTCCCTCGGTCTCGCGCTAACCGATCAGGCGCTGACGCTCGGCGGCCTCTCCCGGCTCGACGACGCCGCCATCGGCGCGCAAGCAAAACGTGTGAGTGTTGTTGCCAATGCAGCACTTGTCCCGCGTGCTTCTCGACTACGACTGCGGCTCGCGGACGGAACAGCGATGATGGACGAAGTGACGTCGCCGGTCGGTCAGCCGGATTTCCAAGAGATTTCAGCGTTTGCGCACAGCTTGATTCCAGAGACCGGTCTGGCCCAAACCGCGATTGATCATCTGCTTAGCACCGTGGCGAGCCTGGAACGCGCGCCCGACCTCCGCCAGCTGTTCGACAGAGCGATGTTCGCAGGAGCCTAACGCCCGTGCACGCTATGGGGTGTGAGCGAACGCAAAAATATATACCTCGAACACGATCTCCGCCGAAGGGTCCTCGAACCAGTTGGGTCGACTGACACCCACGCGCTGAGAAAAGCCTCTGGATCAAGGTCCTCCACGCTATCTTTGCGCATTTCTATGCGCGGCTGACGGCTTACTCAAATAGCAGCGGCCGGACGCGCTACTGCGTGTTCGCCCCGGCCAGTTTCGCCATGGCGGTCCATTTCGGCACCTCCGTGGAGATGAAGGCGGCGAAATCCGCTTGCGTGCCGGGCTGGCCGCTGGCGCCGAGCAGTTTGAGCTTCGCCTGCAGATCGGCGGATCGCAATCCGGCGTTGACGGCGGCATTGAGCTTGTCGATGACCGGCTGCGGCGTGCCGATTGGCGCGACGAGGCCGGTCCAGGACGCGGCGACGAAGCCCGGCACGCCGCTTTCGATCAAGGTCGGTACGTTCGGCAGTTCGGGTAGCCGTTGCGCTGTCGTCGTCGCGAGCGGCCGCATGGAGCCGTCGCTCAGATGCGACAGCACGACCGAGGTCGGCTCGATGCCGAGATCGATCTGGCCGCCGATCAGATCGGTGATGTCGTTCGCGGCCCCCTTATAGGGCACGACCAGGATGTCGGTCGCGGTCAGGCTTTTGAACCAGGCCGCCAGCATATGCGGCGGCGCGCCATTCGGCACGCCGAGTGTGAGCTTGCCGGGATGCGCCTTGGCGGTGGCGATCAGGTCGGCGACGCTTTTGATCGCGTTTTTCGGCCCCGCGATCATGACAAAGGGCACGCTCGACACCGCTGCGATCGGCACCAGGGCTTTCGGGTCAAATCCGGCGTCGGGAAAGAGCACGGGCCCGATGGCAAGCGTCGCGGCACTGCCGAGGAGAAGCGTATAGCCGTCAGGATCGGCACTCGCCGCGGCCTTGCCGCCGAGCGTCGAGCCAGCGCCCGGCCGGTTGTCTACATAGACCGGTTGGCCGAGCGAGTTGGACAAAGATTGGCTGATCAGCCGCCCCATCACGTCGGTCGGGCCGCCGGGCGGGTAGGGCACGATCAGCCGGATCGGTCGATCCGGATAGACGGTTTTGGCGGCATCCTCCGCGATGGTGACCTTCCCGCCAAGAACGGCGCAGACCAAGGCTAGCGTCAGGGCCGACATCAACCGGTGCAGCATCGGGCGTTTCCTCACTTTTTTCGCACAGACGGGGCCGGTCCCTTAGGCCGGCTTTGGCCCGATCATGCGCGAAAAAAAAGAACGGCGGAAGGTGATGTGCGCACCTTCCGCCGAAGAGGTTTAGACAGGTAGAAAGTTGGACAGTCAGTTCGGCAAACAAACAACGTAGATTCGGTATTCTCGAGCGAGTCCTAGCGCTTCACATTGGTCGCGGTGCGATCGGCCGTGACCATGCGCACATCGCGCGGCTGGACCAAGGGATTGCGGGCATCGCGCAGGCAGGCCGCGTCGAAATAGGGCCAGGCCTTCTGGCCGCAGTCGGTGCCGAGCGGGCGAATATCGGCGCGATCGCCTTTGACGCCGGGCACCGGCGCGCTCGCCTCGACTTGCGGCGAGAAACTCGGGAAAGCCACAAAGCCGGCCGCGACGACCGCAGCGACCGCAATGGCGGAAATGGTCTTGATCATGACACCTAATCCCTGTTCGCGGCCTTTGGCCTTGCGAGTTAGTCGTTCGACGAGCACACCGCGTTCGAGGCGGTCAGTAGGTTTCTATCTGCTAATCACAATGGCCCAGGCGGGAAGGTCCCACCGTGATTCCCATCACAATTATGCGGATTGCGATAACCATCTGAGAAGATAGGGATATTCCGTACGTTTTCCCCGAAACGCGGACGCCGTGATCTGCACTTACAACGAACCCAACCCTGGAGTGTTCCGTCGCCTCGGCATTGATGTGGCTCCGTTCTAAGGGATGCGCCCGCGGCGGAGCCTGGGCGGTCGTCTTGCGATCCACTTCGGCGCGGGCTAGACCGCGCTTATGCAGCGGATTGCGCTTTTCGCCGGGTCGTTTGATCCGATCACCAACGGCCATCTCGACGTTGTCGGCAAAGCCGTGCGGCTCGCCGATAAACTCGTGCTTGCGATTGGCGTTCATCCCGGCAAGACGCCGCTATTCACCGCCGACGAGCGCCTCGCGATGCTCAACGAGATTTGTGCCCCGGTCGGCCGCGCCGCCGGCTGCGAAATTTCCTGCACCACGTTCGCTGACCTTGTGATCACAGCCGCGCGCCGCGCCGGCGCGACGATCCTGGTGCGCGGCGTGCGCGATGCGACCGACTTCGATTACGAGATGCAGATGGCCGGCATGAACGGCACCATGGCGCCGGAAGTCGAGACCGTGTTCCTGCCAGCCGCGCCCGCGGTCCGCCCGATCACCGCCACTTTGGTCCGCCAGATTGCCGGCATGGGCGGCGACGTCTCGGCCTTCGTGCCGCCGCAGGTGGCCACGCGCCTGAAATCGAAATTCGCCAAAGCCTGAACCTCACCCGGGAGATGAGATGATCCGCGTCCTTGCCGTTCTATTTGCCTTGATCGGTGCGGCGCCCGCCGTCGCCGCGCCCGCGCTGCCCGCCGGACTCGATCCGCAGAACACGCTTATCCTCGACACCACCGAGGGCCGGATCGTCATCAAATTGCGCACCGACCTCGCGCCGCATCATGCGCAGCGCCTGGAACAGCTTGCCCGCGACGGCTTTTATAACGACACGCCGTTTCACCGCGTCATCGACGGCTTCATGGCGCAGACCGGCGATGGGTCGCACCACGACGGCACCGGCGGCTCGAAATATCCGGACCTGACTGCGGAGTTTTCCAACGTGCCCTATAAGCGCGGCATCGTCGGCATGGCGCGCAAAGGCGAGCCCAATTCGGCGAACAGTCAGTTCTTCATCATGTTCGCCGACGGCTCGTTCCTCAACGGCAAATACACCGTGGTGGGCGAGGTCGCCCAAGGCATGGACGTGGTCGACAAGCTGCACAAAGGCGAACCGCCGGCCAATCCCGACAAGATCGTCCGCGCGCAGGTTGCCGCCGATATGAAATAACGCGGCCTCGCGCCGAGATGGAACCCGTGCCTGAGCGCACATTCAGATAGAGGAACAGTTATGGCTGATGCTGCAGGACTGCCGGCGGGAATAGATCCCGAGAACACTTTGGTGCTCGACGCCACGCCGGGCCGGATCGTCATCAAATTGCGTACCGATGTGGCGCCCGGCCATGCCGAACGGTTGAAACTTCTGGCGCGCGAGCAATTTTACGACGACGTGCCGTTTCATCGCGTCATCGACGGCTTCATGGCGCAGACCGGCGACGGCGAAAATCACAACGGCACCGGCGGCTCGGACCATCCGGACCTGAAGTCGGAGTTTTCCAAGGTGCCGTTCACCCGCGGCGTGGTCGGCATGGCCCGCACCAGCAATCCGCATTCGGCGAACAGCCAGTTTTTCATCATGTTCGACGACGGCGCGTTCCTCAACGGCCAGTACACCGTGGTCGGCGAAGTCGTCAGCGGCATGGACGTGGTCGACAAGCTCAAACGCGGCGAGCCACCGCGCGATCCCGACAAGATCGTCAAGATGCAGGTGGCCGCCGACCTGAAATAGGACGGCACTATGCATGGGCTCCGGGGCGCTTTCGCGGTCGTCGGAGTGATCGTCTTTGTCGCCCTCGGGGCGGCAATCCGTGCATCGTCGCAAGCGCTCAACAGACTGCCTCCGGCCCGCGCGCCCTGCACGGTGCTGAGCGGTGAGCCGTGTCATCCGTCGTTCTGCGACGTGTTCCACCGCGGGCCGTGCTTTCCGCAATATGGGGCGCCGGTCGGGGAGAATCTGCAGCTCACCATCGTGACGCCCGACGCCGGCAAGAGTGACGCGGAAAAGACTGACACGGAAAAGACTAGTGCCAGCAAGACCGGCAACGATGCCGACCAGGCTGGCGAGGAAAAACCGCTCGACTCCATCGGCGAAATGTTCGCGGCGCTGCGCGCCTGCTGGGTGCCGCCGCCCAAGGATGAAGCGCGACATGGCATGGAATACACGGTGCGTTTTGCTTTCAATCGCGACGGCGAGATCGTCGCGCCGCCGCGCGTCACCTATGCGAGCCACGATGCACCGGCCGACGTGCGCGGTGTCTATCGCGACGCGGTGAACGCGGCTCTCGCGCGCTGCACGCCGCTGCACTTCACCGACGGCATGAGCGGGGCGGTCACGGGCCGCCTGATCGCGATCCGCTTTGTCGACGAGCGCAGCACCGCTAAATCGCTGCAGTGAGCGCGCTCAGCGTGGCGCTTCTTCGGCGGGGAGATGCGGCGCGATCGCAGCGATCGCCTGCGCGGGCGAGATCAGCCGCATGCCGCCCGGCGACGGTCCGCCGTCGGGCACGATAGCGTGAATGAATTTGGAATAGGTCAGGACCGGCGTCGAACCGAACAGTCCGAATGACTCGGTCCCGACGGCGGCCGCGAGATTGAGCGGACCGGAGCTCGGTCCAATGAATAGATCCGCATGGTGGAGGAGGGCCGTGGCCTCGATCAAGCCGAGCCCGCACGCATTGATCGCGGGTGCGCCCGCGCTTGTCGCAATGAAATGCTGCGCCCGCGCGACATTGGCATCGCCCCCGATCAGGAAGACGGTTCCCGCGGTGCGGCCGCGCAAGCCGGCAATAAAACCTGCCCAGTTCTCGTCCGGCCAATCTTTGTCGGGATGCGACGCGCCGATGCCGAGCACGATCCAGGGTCGCGGCGTGTGCGCGAATTTCTCGGCGATCGCATGGAATGTCGCAGCATCGATCCGCAAGGCCGGTTCGGTCGACGGCAGCGGCACCTGCATCGCCGCCATCAAAGCGCGCAGCCAGTCGATCGGGTGGTCGTGAAAATGACTGTGATCGACGCCGCTATTGGTGATGAACAGACTTTGCGCTCCAAGCCCCAAGCCGATGCGCTCCGGGATACCGGCGAGCCTGGCGGCGAGCGCCGGGCGGGTGGTGCGATCGAGGATCCAGATCGACCGGAAATGGCGCCGCCGCAGCAATAGCGACAAGCGGATCAGATTGATGCCGCGCTGCAGCTCCGAGCCGGCATGGCGGAAATAGATCGTCTCGGCGATACCCGGCTCGGCGGCGAGCAGCTCCCGTGCGTGACTGGACGGCGGCGCGAGAAACGCAACTTTGCCGCCCGGCGCCGCAGCCGCAATCGCGCGGATGAACGGCAGATGCCAGATGACGTCGCCGATGCCGGGTTTGACCTGGATGACCGCGGTTGCGGCCGCATTCGGGCTCACATTGCTTGCCGCGCGAAAGGTTGCGATATGCCCTTCTAGATCATGGTCCGCAAACTGGAAACCGGCCTGTCGATGCGCACGGATCTGTTCGATTTCGCGCTCCCGGAGGACCGCATCGCCTTGCGGCCGGCCTCGCCGCGCGATGCCGCCAAGCTTCTGGTGGTGCGGCCCGGCGCTGTGGCGGAATTCGAAGACCGTACGCTGCGCGATCTGCCAGCGCTGTTGCGGCCGGGGGATGCCGTCGTTGTCAACGATACGAGGGTATTCCCGGCCAATCTGCGCGGCCGCAGGATCGGCCGCGGTGCGAACGAACCCGCGATCTCGGCCACGCTGATCAAGCGGCTCGACGGCTCGCGCTGGCGCGCACTCGTCAAGCCGGCGAAACGGCTCGTTGTCGGCGATATCGTGCGCTTCGGCGCCGAAGGACGCGTCTGTTTTCTCGACCAGCTCGACGCCACGGTCGAAGACAAAGGCGAGGGCGACGCGGGCGGCGAGGTGACGTTTGCTTTTACGTTTCACGGCCCGGCGCTCGACCAGGCGCTTGCCGAGCGCGGCGACTTGCCGTTGCCGCCCTATATCGCCAGCCGCCGCGAGGTCGATGAACTCGACCGCGCCGATTATCAGACCATGTTTGCCCGCGAGGAAGGTTCGGTCGCCGCGCCGACCGCAGGATTGCACTTCACCGATGCGCTCACGATGGCGTTGCGCGAACGCGGCATCGATTTGCACCGCGTGACGCTCCATGTCGGACCGGGCACGTTTCTCCCGGTGAAGGCGGAGGATACCTCAGGCCACAAAATGCATGCGGAATGGGGCAGCGTCAGCGTCGAGACCGCAGCCGCGCTGAATGCGACACGTCGCGCCGGCGGCCGTGTCGTCGCTGTCGGCTCGACCTCGCTGCGCCTCCTCGAAAGCGCTGCGGCCGAGGACGGAACGCTCGCGCCGTTTTCAGGTGACACGGCGCTGTTCATCACGCCCGGCTACCGTTTTCGCGCGGCCGACGTGATGCTGACCAATTTCCATCTGCCGCGCTCGACGCTGTTTATGCTGGTCGCGGCGTTCAGCGGTCTCGACTTGATGCAGCGCGCCTACGCGCACGCGATCGATAGCGGCTATCGCTTCTACTCTTATGGCGACGCTTGCCTGTTGTTCCGCTAGCTAGAGTGGCGCTGGCGCATCTGCTGCGGGCCATTCGTAACCCAATGCTGTTTGCACCAAATTATCATGTACAATTCTTAAGTCGCACGGGTGAGCAGACCCTTTTAGGAACAGTACTGAACATCCGGTTCCATAAAGCTGCGCAACTTGCGTGGCCGGTGTTGCCCGCTGGCTACAGCGCGGCTCCAAGCCTGTCGCTATAGTCCGCGGCGAAAGCAGGCAATAATGAAAAATGTTCTGAGTATCGTGGTTGCGTTTGTGTTGACTAGTGGCTCCGCCTTAGCGGCCGATATGGCGGTCAAAGCCCCGCCGCCCTCTCCCTACAACTGGACCGGCATCTATATCGGCGGACAGATCGGCAGCGTCCGGGACAGTGCCGGTTGGTTCGAAGACGCTTCGGGCGGCGCGTTTGCCGGTTTCAAAGATGACTCGGTCAAGGCCTCCAGTTGGCTTGCCGGCGCGCAGGCCGGTTACAATTACCAGGCAGGATGGGCGGTATTTGGCGTCCAGGCTGACGCCAGCGGCGCCAATATGTCCACCAGCTCTTCTTGCTTCCTCGAATTTCCCGCTATCTTCCAAACCTGCAGCACCTCGATCAAGGCACTCGGAACGGTGACGGGCCGCATCGGCGCCGCGTTCGATAAGTCTATGGTCTATGTGTTGGGCGGCTGGGCCTGGGAACGCGAAAAGCTCACGGACGGCTGCAGCAATTGTTTCATCGTGCCGGGCGTCGCGAATTACCATGAAACTGCAGGCGGCTGGACGGTCGGTGCTGGTTTCGAATATGCCTTGACCCAAAACTGGTCCGCTTTTGTGCAATATAATCACGTCGGTTTTGGAACGCGTGATCTGACATTCGTCAGCACGCTGGCCATCATACCGAACTTTACCGAAAACATTCGCGAGCACCTCGATATCGTGAAACTCGGGATAAATTACCGCTTCGCTACCGGGCCGATTTATAGCAAGAATTGATCGCCGCCGACGCGATGGAATGGACCTTTCCGCTTCCATTGAAGGCGAGGGAATGACGTGATTGCCGAGGCCGCTAGGGGCAGCGGATTCCTTGAGATTGGGGTATGCTGGCGCTCGAGTGTCACGCCACGCCTTCTCGACATCCTCGAGCCCAATACGAGAGCCCCCGATGAAACTTGCGCGCCGGCCTTTCCTGAAGCTCGCCGCTGGCGCCGCCATCTTGCCGGCGGTCTCCGGCAAGTCCTGGGCCATCGACTATCCGGCGCGTCCGGTGCGCGTCGTCGTCGGCTTTCCGCCCGCGGGCTTTACCGACACCACCACCCGGCTGATCTCGGCCTGGCTGTCGGAGAAACTCGGCCAGCAATTCGTGGTCGAGAACCGGCCCGGCGCAAGCAGCAATATCGCCACCGAGTTCGTCGCCCGCTCCGAGCCGGACGGCTACACGCTCCTGCAAATCGGCGACGGCAATGCCTATAACGCGACGCTCTACGACAACCTCAATTTCGATTTCGTCCGCGATATCGCGCCGGTGGCGAGCCTGATCTCGGCGCCATTCGTGCTGGTGGTGCCGCCGTCACTGCCCGCCAAGACGGTTCCCGAATTCATCGCCTATGCCAAAGCCAATCCGGGCAAGATCAATGTCGGCTCGCTCGGGCCGGGCAGTCCGTCGCAACTCATCGGGCTTCTCTTCAAATCGATGGCGGGGATCGATCTTGTTACCGTGAACTACCGGGGCATCGGGCCGGCACTCACCGATCTGGTGGCCGGCCGTCTCGAGGCGGTGTTTACCTCGCTTGTTTCGGTGATCGGCTACATCAAGGACGACAAGCTGCGGGCGCTCGGTGTAACGACCGCAATGCGCGCGGAGATTTTTCCGGATGTTCCCGCGCTGGGTGGATACGTCAAAGGCTATGAGGCCGCCGGCTGGGTCGGCTTGGGCGCACCCGCCAAAACGCCGCCGGACATTATCGCGACCCTCCATACGCAGGTGAACGCAGCTCTCGCCGATCCGGCCTTCAAGGCGCAACTCGCCAAACTCGCGCTCGCGCCGTTTGCGACCTCGCAGGCCGAATTCGCCAAATTCATCGTCGACTTCACCGACAAGTGGCGCAAGGTCATCCGCGACGCCAACATCAAGCCGGAATAACCGCGCGCGCCATCTTCTATCTCCATACTTGAAATCCACACCGCAGGCTGCCGCATGACCTTGAAAGTTCTTCTCACCGGCGACGTCAATCTGATGAATGTGACTAACCCCGCGGGCCCGTTCGCAAAGGTCGTAGCGGAGTTCAAGTCGGCCGATCTGGTCTTCAGCAATCTCGAATGTTGTTTCTACGAGCCGGACGCCGCGCATGCGCTCGATCGCGAAGGATTCTTCGCGCCGCCGGCATCGGCCGAAGCGCTGAAAATCGCGGGCGTTGCTGCGGTCGGTATCGCCAACAATGTCAATTACGGCACCGCGCCGATCCTGGCGTCGATCGCGCGGCTCGATCAACTGGGCATCCCGCATACCGGCGCCGGCGCCACGCTGCAAAAGGCGCGTGAACCGGTGCTACTCGAGCGGGGAGGCCTGCGAGTCGGCATGCTGCAGCGCAGCTCGGTGTTCTGGATGACCGACCACGAGGCGGCCGACAATGCCGTCGGGATTGCCACCATCCGCGGCCACACCGCCTATCAGGTGCCGATGTTCCGAGCCGGACCGAGCGCGATCCCGCTCAACCGGCCGGGCGTGGCGCCGGCCATCGTCACCTGGGTCGACCCGCCGTCCCTGCAGCGCTTCCGCGACGACGTCGCGGCGCTAAAGGCCAAGAGCGATATCGTCATCGCCTCGTGTCACTGGGGCGTGGACCAGACTGTCTTCCAGTACATGCGGGAAATCGCCCATACGGCAATCGATGCCGGCGCCGATGTCGTGTTCGGCCACGGGCCGCATTTCTCGCTGCCCGTCGAAAGCTATCGCGGCAAGCCGATCTATTACGGTCTCGGCAGCTTTTCCTTTCATACCGGCCACGGCGGCATCAAGCATGGCGACTGGGTCGGCATGATCGCGAAAGTGACCTTCGACGGCACGGCCGTAAAAAACGCCGCGTTTCAATTCGTCCGCCACAACCACGACAACGAGACCGTGCTCTGTCCGCTAGAAAATGAAGGCGAAGTCTTCGGTCAGGTTTCCGCCGGCAGTACGAAGCTCGGCGCCAAGCTCACGCCGCAGGGCGACGAAGTCGCCATCGAGCTGCATAGCTGAGACGGCGCAGGACGATCAACCGACACCCTTTAGCGAGAGCTCATCCATGCCGACTGCCGCTCAAACGCTCGCCGATTTCGCGGTGAAGCTGCAATTCGAGCAAATCCCCCAAGCCGTGATCGAGCGCGCCAAGGACTGCGTCATCGACATCGTCGGGGTGTGCGCGTTCGGCAGCACGGTGCCGTCGTCGAAGCCCGTGCTTGCCTATGCCGAAAAGTACGGCAAAGGCGGACACAGCACCATCTTGGGAACGTCGCTCAAGGTGCATGCGCCGATGGCGGCACTCGCGAACGGCGTGTTCGCGCATTCGTTCGAGATGGACAATCTGGTGTCGCCAAGCGTGGGCGTGCATCCGGGCGCGTCATTGCTCCCGCCCGGCCTCGCAGTAGCGCAGGAAATCAAAGTATCGGGGCGCGAATTCATCACCGCCTTGGTGGCCGGTTTTGAGGCGATGCACCGGATCGGCGACGCGGCGCGGGAATCGGTAGAGAAACTCGGATTCCACTCCCCCGGTGTGACCGGTCCGTTCGGTGGCGCCATTGTGGCGGGCCGGCTGTTGAAATTAAACGCCGAGCAAATGACGAATGCGCTCGGCATTGCCGGCTCGCTGTCGTCCGGGCTATTGGAATTTGCAAAATCGGGCGGCGGTACGGTGAAGCGGCTGCACCTCGGACACGGCGCGCAATCCGGCGTGATGGCGGCGATGCTGGCCCATGACGGCCTTGCCGGTCCCGCGACCATCCTCGAGGGCAAGTTCGGTTATCTCAATGTGTTCTGCCGCGATGGCGACGCGAACCGTCTCACGGCGGACTTGGGCGAGGAGTGGAGGACGACGCGCATCATGTTCAAGCGCTATTCCTGCCACATCACGGCACACGTGCCGGTCACCGCCATCCTTCAGCTGAAGAGCCGTTTCGGATTTGCAGGCGATGAGGTCGAAGCTGTGACGGTCGCGGGCAGCGAGAAAATGCTCAGTCACCATAACATTCCCGAGCCGCGCGACATGGCCATGGCGCAATACTCAACGCCGTTTTGCGTGGCACTCGCGTGCCACCTCGATCCGCGCGATCCAAGCACCTTCTCCGAAACGTCGCTCACCGACCGGGCGATTCGCGATCTCTGCCGGAAAGTGAAGCTCGAGCTGCGCCATCAAACGCCGGCGCAGAAGTTGTTGGGGAGCCGCGTGACGGTCCGCCTGAAGGACGGCCGCGAGCTCGTCGAGGAGATCGAGGAGTTCCCCGGCACGCCCGAGCAACCCTTGGACCGTGTCGGGCTGCGGGAGAAGTTCGAGACCATTACGGCTGGCGTGCGGCAGGGCCGGCCGGCGGCCCTGTTCGATGCGATTGCGACATTGGAGAGCGCGTCCGATGTCGGGGCGCTGTCCTGGAGTCTCTGAGCTAAATCCTGCTGGCAGTCGCCGGTCCGAAACTGTTACCGTGCCGCGACGATCGTACTGCGGAGGCGAAGCGGGAGCCGGAGATGGCGATCTACGACGCCTTCATCTCCTACAGTCATGCCCAGGACAAGCCGATCGCGGCGGCGCTGCAATCGGTGGTGCAGACGCTCGGCAAGCCTTGGTACAAGCGCCGGGCGCTGCGGCTGTTTCGCGACGACACCAGTCTGTCCGCGACGCCGCATCTTTGGCCGACGATTGAAGTTGCGCTCAACGATTCCCGGTATCTGATCCTGATTGCCTCGGTCGAAGCCGCACGATCGCCGTGGGTCGGCAAAGAAGTTGCGCATTGGCTCGAGCATAAGAGCGCCGATACGCTCCTGATTGCCGTGACCGACGGAGATTTGGCGTGGCAGCCCGGCAACAATGACTTCAATTGGTCGGATACCACCCCGCTGCCGGTGGTCCTCAAAGGCCGCTTTCAAAGCGAGCCGAAATGGGTCGACCTTCGGACTTATCGGCAGGGCGCCTCCAAGAGGGACCGGAAATTCACCGAGCTTGGCGCCGATTTCGCCGCCGCGGTCCGGGGCATGCCGAAGGAGGATTTGCTGTCGGAGGAGGTCCGGCAGCAGCGCCGCGCGCTGACGCTCGCCTGGAGTGCGGTCGCTCTCCTGTTTGTGCTCGGGGCAACGGCGGGATGGCAATGGAAGGTCGCCGCCGACGAGAAGCGGATTGCCGAGCAACAACGCGACCGTGCCGAACGGACCCTCGAGGCAGCGACGCAAACCGCCAATGGGCTCGTCGCCGACCTGGCGGTGCGGTTCCGCGAGGTCAAAGGCATTCGCCTCGACATCGTTCAAGGAATTCTCGGCCGCGCCAAGAAGCTGCTCGACGATCTTATCGCTTTCAACGAAGGCTCGCCGGCTGTCCAATTGATCCGCGCGGTAAATTCGAGCGAACTCGGCTTCACGCTGGCGCAGCAGGGCGCCGCCGACGGCGGCGAACTTGCTAGCCAAGGCTACGACATCGCCAAGCGGCTGGCCCGAGACGATCCCGGCCTCGACGGGGTTGACAACGCGCTGGGGCGGGCCGCCGAAGTCATGGGCCAATTGCGCGAGCGTGAGGACCGCAACCGGGCTTACGAGTTTTACCGTGAGGCGAGCGCGGCTTTCGCGACGTGCCTGGAAAAACACGCCAAGGATCTCGATTGTCTCGAGCGCCAGCTCACAGTGACCGGCCGGATCGGCAACATACACTTTGACAATAAGCAGTTTGGTGATGCGCTTGCGGCGTACCGGCAAAGCCTCGAGCTTGCGCAAAGCTATGCCGGATTAGCGCCCCCCGGCCCGCAAACGGGTTTCTACATCGGCAGCCGCCACAACCATTTGGGCCGTGTCTATGTGCAACTCGGCGACCCGCCCAATGCGTTGCAGGAATTCAGGCAGGCCCAGTTGGCAATGGAGCCTTGGGCCGGCGACCCCAAAGCCTCGTCGACCTTTTTGTTCGAACTCGCGAGTACCTACAACAACATCGCAAGTACTCTGGCGATGCAGGCCGGCTCCGACCGCGACAAGCTCGGGCAGGCGATCGGCTACACCGAGCGCGCCGCCAACGGCATCGAGGCGCTCGCCGCAAGCGACCCGGCAAATCTGTTTTATTGGAGCAATCTCGCGATGGATTACGATAATCTCGAGTTTCTCTACGGCCAGGTCGGCAACCGGGCCGCGCAGGAATCTTACGCGCGCAAGCGGCAGTTTGCTGCCGGCAAGGCAGGCGCCAACGATCCGGGGCACAGATAATAAGAATGATTGGGCTTGCCGACGCTTTGTGACGGTCCGCTCGAACCTAGCCCGCCGCCCAAGGCGTGATATCCTGCGCCAAAATACAGCGGGCAATTTCCATTGGGGGGACACATGACATCCGAAATCGGTAGACGGCGATTCATCGCCACGCTCGGCGGCGCGGCAGCGTGGCCGCTCGCGGCGCGTGCGCAGCAGCCGGCGCCGCCGCTGATCGCGATCAAGGCCGGGCTCGCCGATCCGGTCAACACCGCGCTCGCGTGGTTCATGGCGCGGGCCGCCGGCCTTTATGAGGCGCAAGGCCTTGCGGTCGATATCGCCGACATGCACGGCGGCAGCCACGGCGCCGAGGAATTGCAGTCAGGCCGCATCGACGTCATGCATGTCGGTCTGTCGGCGGTGATCAGGGTCAATCAGTCCGGCGGCGACCTGCGTATCATCGGCGGGCTCTCGAACGTCATTCGCTTCACGTTCTTTTCCGCACCCGGCGTCAATACCGCGGCTGACCTCAAGGGCGGCGTCATCGGCATCTCTACCTTCGGCTCGGAAAGCGATTCGACGGTGACGCTCGCCTTGCAGAAGCTCGGCCTTGCGCGCAGCGACGTCACCGTCAAGGAATATGGCGGCGGCATGCGCCGGATCGACGCTTTAAAGTCGGGTGAGATCAAGGCGACGCCGATCAACGAGCCGCTCTCCTCGCTCGCCCGTGAGCAAGGCCTCAACGTCCTTGTCGACCTCGTCCCCGACCAGATTCCGTGGTTGTTCACCGGCATCGTCGTGCGCCATGACGATATAGCGGCGCGCCGCGATATGCTCACGCGCTTCCTCAAGGCCAGCATCGAAGGCAATTATATCGCGATGACGGACGAGAAACGCGCCAAGGAGGTATTGGCGAAGGAGCTGAAAATCACCAGCCCAAAAATCCTCGACATCACATACAATGATTTCAAGGCGCAGTCGCCGCCAAACCTCGAGCCCTCGCTCCAGGGCGCGCAGAACATCCTCAAGCAATTCCCCGAGGTCAATCAGAACGTCGGCGCCTACCTCGATACGAGCCTGCTCGGCGCGCTGAAGAACGAGGGATTTTTCACCGCGATGGAACGGAAGTACAACCGATGAGGACGATCGTACGACTTGTGACGATGGCCGCGATCGGAATAGGCGTTCCGGTTTGCAGCCAGGCGCAGACATATCCGGCGCGGCCGATCAGGATCATCGTGCCGTCGCCCGGCGGCGCCACGACGGATACCTTGGCGCGCTTGGTTGCCGGGAAGCTCCAGGAGAAATGGGGCCAGCCGGTGATCGTCGACGACCGCGGCGGTGCCGCCGGCAATATCGGAGCCGAAGAGGCAAGCAAAGCTGCGGCCGACGGCTACACGCTCCTTTTTTCGTATCCGGCGCCGCTCGTCGTGAACAAGACGCTTTACACCAAGCTCTCCTACGATCCGGACAGTTTTGTTCCGATCTCGCTCGTGGCGAGCGTGCCGCTTGTGCTCGCGGTCACCCCGAACCTCGCGGCGGCTGACGTCGGGCAATTGATCGCGTTCGCAAAGGCGCATCCGAACCAGTTGAATTATGCCTCGCAGGGGTATGGCACCACAGGGCACCTTGCCGGCGAGCTGTTCAAATCCATGGCGGGCGTCGAGATCGTTCACGTCCCCTACAAGGGCAGCACGCCCGCGCTCACCGATCTTCTCGGCGGTCAAGTCCAGATGATGTTCATCGAGCTCAGCACGGTGCTGAGCCAAATCGAGGCCGGGAAGCTACGCGCGCTTGCGGTGGGTAGCGTTGCGCGCAGTCCTTCACTGCCTGACGTACCGGCAATGGCGGAAGTGCTGCCGGGATTTCAGGCCTTGACCTGGTTCGGGATGGTCGCTCCACCGGCCACGCAAGCGGGGCTCGTCGGCAAACTTTCGTCAGCCGTCGCCGAAGCGATCCGTGAACCGGACGTAGCGAAACGGTTCGTCGATATAAACGCCACTGCGGTGGGCGATACACCCGCGGAGATGGCGGATCTCCTCCATCAGGAGCGCGAACGTTGGGGCAAGGTAATCCGTGCGACTGGGATCAGCACCGAATAGAACCGGAGGACATCAGCGTCGCCGCGGCTACCATAGCCGCGCAGCGCTGTTCCCGCGGCTTCACCTGTGCGCGAACTCCGTGAAAACGTAATCGCGGTTCTTCACCGACGAGTGGCACGCGAACCCGCACTTCGCGTCGTGTCCCTGCGGCGGACTGTCCGCCGTAGTGGCGGGGCTAAACGTATCGGACGCCGCGTCGTAGTCGAATGAGCCCCATCCCCATCCACCGCTGTCAGCGAACCTCTTGCTGTCCTTCACCATGAAATCGGCGTTGAACTGAGTACCCGGCACCTTCGGCGGACCGGGGTACGTCTGTTGTGTTTTCGGGATCCAATGGATTTTCGCCATCTTGGCGCCGTTTGGGAAAAGCTTGCCGTTGCCGGGCACGCCCGCCCGAAGGGCGTCCATCATGACCGGATTTCCCAAAATCGCGGCGAACTTGCCGCCGTTGTCGCTGATCGAGATGACCGGCCAGTTTTCGTAGCCTCTGAATTCGGAGAACCCGATCCCTCCCGGAACCTGCACGGTGTACTTGTCTTGCGCCGCAAAGGCCATGCCGCTCACGACAGCGAGCAATCCTAGGATAGCGACGCTCATCAAAGATGGGATTTTTATCACGGCTCACTCCTGCGCTTGCTATTTGCAATTCAAATGCAGCGACGACCGTTGAACGGCGAAGGCGTGAGTGCGGGGGCGGCTTTTGTCTAAAGATTCATTCTTGTCTGAAAATTACTCGCAATCACGCCAGACGTCGGCTGGCGGACGGCAACTACAAGCTTGTCGAACCCGGAGGTATTTTCGCACCACACATCGTCGCTGTCCATGGAGTAGCCGCTGGTATTTTTGGCGAAGTTTCATCGGCTGAACCTGGAACGCGCCGATGTCCGCTTTACCCGGGCGGATTCAACCGGTCAGTGCAACACCTTCTAATCTTTCTGGATGAGGAGGTAGCACATGGTGACGTCACGGATATTGTTCACGGCGAAGCAGAAGGCCGAATTGTGGGAGCGCTGGAAGAACGGGCAAAGTGTGTTGGCCATCTCCCGGGCGCTGGAGAGGAGGAATAAGACCGGCGTCCAGCGGATTGTGGCTGTCCATGGAGGGATCGCGCCAGCGCCACGCCGCAGAGCTGTGGCGGCGTTGAGGCTTGAGGAGCGCGAAGAGATTTCCCGTGGTGTTGCAGCCGGCCGGTCGGTACGTCGAATCGCGCGAGGTCTCAGACGATCGCCATCGACGATAAGCCGGGAGATTCGACGCAACGGCGGTTCGCAGGCTTACCGTGCAAACCGGGCCGACAGGCGCGCGTGGGAGCGGGCGCTGCGGCCCAAGCCTTGTCGCCTGGCGCTCCATAGGGAGCTACGATGGCGCGTAGCGCAAAAGCTCGCGCTGCAATGGTCGCCGGCTCAGATCTCCGGCTGGCTGACGCAGCAGTTCCCGACCGACCGAGACATGCGGATATCTCACGAAGCGATCTATCGCAGTCTCTTTGTTCAGACACGCGGTGTGCTGAATAAGGAGCTGACGGCGCAGTTGCGTACCAGGCGGCAGATGCGCCACGCCAAAGGCGGCAAGGCCAAGAATGGACAGGGACACATACTCGATATGGTCTCCATCCGCGAGCGACCCGCCGAGGCTGAGGACCGCGCCGTGCCAGGCCACTGGGAAGGAGACCTTCTTACCGGAGCGAATGATACGCACATCGCGACACTCGTCGAGCGCCACAGCCGCTTTACGATGCTCGTCAAGCTTCCAAGGAAGGACACGACGACTGTGGTGGCCACGCTCGCTAAGCACATCCGCAAACTACCCGAGGAGCTGCGACGCTCGCTGACGTGGGACCAAGGCAAAGAGATGTCAGGCCACAAGCGCTTCACGGTTGCCACCAACGTGCGGGTTTACTTCTGCGATCCACGCAGTCCTTGGCAGCGCGGCAGCAACGAGAACACCAACGGCTTGCTGCGACAGTACTTCCCGAGAGGAACTGATCTCTCGTGCTTCTCCCAGACCTACCTCAACGCGATCGCCCTGCGGCTCAATCAACGTCCGCGAAAGACCTTGGGCTTCGAAACCCCAGCCGATAGACTGCGACTGGTGTTGCACTGACCGGTTGAACTCACCCCTCGAAAGCGGACATTCCACTCGCATTGATGAGGTGCGCGCTAATTCGCTCTGACGCCCATGCGGGCCAAGCGCGGCAGCACCTCGGCGCAGAAATACGGCGCCTCCTCGAGATAGTTCACGAAGGAGACCGCGATGCCGCGCACGCCGGCACGGCTGATGTCGGCGAACTCGGCTGCGATCTTGTCCGGCGTGCCGACGAACGGATAGCCGCCGATCCCGCTCAAAGCCTGCAACGACCGTCGCGCGGAATAGTCGTTCGCGGCGGTGTTTTGCGGGGTGACATTCTTCAGCGCCAGCATTTGCTCGATGGCGGGCCAGTCCGCCTTCTCGATGTTGGCATGGCGATGATAGTCCTCGGCCTCGCGTTGCGTGGGCCGGCAGATTACTTGTCCCTGGGTAAATACCTCGATCTCGCGGCCGAAATCGCGCGCCTCGTTCTTGATGCGATGGACTTGCGGGGAAACCCGATCGAACACAGTCCCGCCGTCAGCACCGTCGACTTCCAGACGCAGCGCCGCGGTCGAGGTGAAGAAGGCGTCGCAATTGCGCATCGCGAAAGTCTGGCCGGGGCCGGACCTGCCGGCATTCATGATCACCGGGCGGCTGTCGCCAAATGGCTTCGGCTTCGCGCGCACACCCTCAAGCTGGAAAAACTTGCCGTCGAAATCGAATTCATCCTCCGTCCAGGCCCGCTTGACCACATCGATCCACTCTTGAGCGAATTCGTAGCGATCCGCATGCTCGCGCTGCTGCACGCCGAACATCGCGAATTCATCTTCGTTCCAGCCGGCAACGATGTTCAGTCCGAAGCGGCCTTGGCCGATGTGGTCGGCGGTGACGAATTCCTTGGCGGCGATCACCGGGTGGAACAGCGGCGCATGCACGGTCCCGAAGATGGTGATGCGCTGCGTCGCGGCGAGGAGGCCGCAAGCCCAAGTCACGGTCTCGAGCGTCGTGCCATGAAAGTCGCTACTGCCGCCATAGCCCTTCCAGCGTCCGATCGGCAGCAGAAAATCGATGCCGGCGTCGTCGGCGATCCGCGCGAGCTTGAGGCAATCCGGCCAAGTCGCGAGCCAGCGCTCCGGCACCAAGGTCGCCGTGCGCGCCGACGAGCAATTCATCCCGAAGAAGCCGATCTTCAACGCATTGGCGTTGTGCATCTCGCAGCGATCGCGCAACGATCCGTTTTGATCAGGCAATGCCATGCACTTTCCTCGTCAGTGCCCACCCGCGAAGCGGACACTGCCGTCGGACGTATGAGTCCGCGCCCTAAGCCGCGACTTCGTATTTGTCGCGTTTGATCTTGGCGAGATCGATGCCTTCGATGCGGATGAGGCGGGTGTCTGTCTCGCGGCGCGGCGAATGCAAATCGCCTTCGCCGTAGTGATAGGCCATGCCGGGCGTCAGCTTGTAGGTTTTCACCTTGGCGACTTTGCCCGGCTGACCGTTGGCCGGCTTGGCGACCAACTGCCAATCCGTCATTTCGGTCTCCCCCACGGCCTGGCCGTAAATGGCCCAGCTCGGCCCGTGATCGTGCGGGGAACTATTCTTGGCGCCTTTGTAGACATGGCCGAGAATGCAGAAATGCAGATCGGGATCCTCATAGAGGATGGTCCGTTCGGCCGTAGCGTCGGGGCCGAGATGCTGCGCGACAAAAGCCGGGTCGGCGCAGGCCTTTTCGGTGTATTGCCGAACCAATTCGCGGCCGGCGGGACCAGGGTTTTTGAGTAGCGCCGCGCGGCAATCGGCGGCGAATTGCGCAAGCGTGTAAGGCATGGTTCTCCTCCTCTGCCGCGGCGAACCGTTCGGCGCGGGGAGATTACCGGCTGGCGGGCATCCGTGTAAATCGCCCAGAAGAGGGCTGAGATCCAACGTGTCTAGTCTATAAAGCAGCGTGCTTTGAGATTCGCCCGGCAATTCATCGATGGCTCTCACCGTGCCCTTGGGTATGACCATGGCCTTGGGCGTGATCGCGAACTTGCCCGTGGGCGCGACCTTGGGTCTGAATCAGAGCTTGGCCTGCTTCGGGGCTGATGCCGAAATATGCATAGGCTGCTGCGACTGCGAGACCGAGCCAGGATTGGCCAAGGTCGGTCAACGGATGCAGTACGTCAGGGTACCACATAGTTCCTACGACATAGGCGACCACTCCGGTCACGACCCAAACCAACAAATAGAGCGTAGTGACGATCGTAATCGTCCAGCTGAGCTTCGAGTAAGCCCCAGCGCTGCCGATCGCGCGTGAAACGGGGGCCTTTCCAGGCTCGGTCATCGCAAGCTCGGCGATCACCAATGCAGAAACGAGGCCGCCGATTCCATTCAAGGCGTGCGAGAATTCCTTAGAAAAATCAGCCGCATTGTATTCGGTACATCCCGTCGTAACTATACAGTTCACCACCATAACGGCCTCATAAACGCTGTACTCATAGAGACCCAGCAGAATGATCGCGATCAATCCCCCGAATAGCAGCTTCATAACGATCTCCCTGGCAGCTTCGTCCCCAAATTGTAGCACGCTACAGTTGTAGTGCACGTCTCGATATGATCGCAAGCCCTCACGATCCCGGCTTGTGTTGATCCGGCTGGACGGATACGGCATCGCGATGCCGTATCCCTTCGCCTACCGCCTGATCGCTACCGACGGCACTGCCCGCACTGGCGAGATCGCGACCGCGCACGGTCCCGTCCGCACGCCCGCCTTCATGCCGGTCGGGACGCAAGCGGCGATCAAGGGTGTGCATCATGACGACGTACGCGCTTCCGGCGCCGACATCATGCTCGGCAACACCTATCACCTGATGCTGCGGCCCGGCGCCGAGCGCATTGCAGGGCTGGGCGGATTGCATGAGTTCATGCGCTGGCCCTATCCGATCTTGACGGATTCCGGCGGGTTTCAGGTGATGTCGCTTTCGGCCCTGCGCAAAGTCGCGGAGGAGGGCGTCACGTTCCGCTCGCATATCGACGGCGCCATGGTCGAGCTTTCGCCGGAGCGGTCGATCGAGGTGCAAATCCTGCTCGGCTCCGACATCGTGATGCAGCTCGACGAATGCGTAGCTCTGCCGGCCGAGCCCGCGGAGATCGAGCGCGCCATGCAGCTCTCGCTGCGCTGGGCCGAGCGCTGCAAGCGCGCCTTCGAACGCGCGGCGCCGGGCCGGGGACTGTTCGGCATCGTGCAGGGCGGCGACGATATTGCCCTGAGGGCGACGAGCGCCGAGGCGCTTACCCGCCTGGGCTTTGACGGCTACGCGGTCGGCGGCCTTGCGGTCGGCGAGCCGCAGGATGTGATGCTGAACATCGTCGCCGAGACCACGCCGGTGCTGCCCCCTGATCGGCCGCGCTACCTGATGGGGGTCGGCACGCCCGACGATCTTCTCGAAGCGGTTGCCCGCGGCATCGATATGTTCGATTGCGTCTTGCCGACGCGGAACGGCCGCCATGGGCTTGCCTTCACGCGCTTCGGGCCGATCAATATCAAGAACGCCCATCACGCCGAGGATGCGCGGCCGCTCGATCCGGAAAGCCGCTGCCCCGCCGCGCGCGAGTTCTCGCGCGCCTACCTGCATCACCTGTTCAAGGCCGGAGAAACGCTCGGCGGCACGCTTCTTTCCATCGTCAATCTCTTCTACTACCAGGACCTGATGGCGGGTGCGCGCGCTGCGATCGCCGCGGGCCGCTACGCAGACTATGTCGCAAAGACCAAGGAACAATGGGCAGCGAAGCGCGATGTAAGTCTGACGTAAATCCGTCGTGAGCAAGCAATTAAGAGATTAAGAAACGTCGTAAGGGAAGGGCAGGAAATGATCAGGATAATCCTCGTAGTGGGCGCCGCGTTCGCCGCTTTGCTGACTGGCCTGACGCAGCCGGCGATGGCGCAGACCGCGCCATCGAACATCGTCGCCGTGCCGGGCGCGCCAAAAATCGGCGACCCGCCGGAAGCGAGCAATATGCGGCTTGTCGGCTACAGCGACTTGCAGCACCGTTCCGCCTACCAGCCCACCATCCATCATCAGGGCGACCGCTATATCGCCTATATCGGCCACCATGGCGGCACGCCCGAGGTGCCGAAGCCGCTCAATCCGCTGACCGGCCAGAACGAGTTCAACGGCACCTCGATCGTCGACGTGACCGATCCGGCGCAGCCGAAATATCTTGCCCATATTCCCGGCACCGAGGGCAATTACGAAGAGGGCGGCGCGCAGATGACGCGGGTCTGCGACGGCAGGAGTTTGCCCAAGGGCGATCCCAACAAGGTCTATCTGCTGCGGGTATTCGGCGGCAAAAGCCACCAGATCTTCGATGTGACCGACCCGTCGAAGCCCGCGCTCCTATGGCAGCGGCCGGGGCCGCTCAACGACACCCATAAGAGCTTTTGGGAATGCGATACCGGCATCGCTTATCTCGTCTCCGGCGTGCCGGATTGGCGGGTGCGGCGCATGACCGAGATCTGGGACATGAGCGACCCGGCGCATCCGGTAAAGATCCGCGACTTCGGATTGCCGGGTCAGGAGCCGGGCGCCACCGGTCCGGTGCCGACGGAACTGCACGGCATGATCTCGCTTGGACCGCAGGCGAACCGAATCTATTTCGGCTACGGCACCAACAAAGGCGGCATCATGCAGATCGTCGACCGCGAAAAACTGCTCAACGGGCCGAAGGAGCCGACGCCGGAAAACCTTCGCTATCCGGAGGTAGGCCGGCTCGAAATGACGCCGTTCAACGGCAGCCATACCGCGTTCCCGATGCCCAAAATGCCGATCCCCGAATTCGCCAAGGATACGCAAGGCGCGACACGCGATATCGTCATGATCGTCGACGAGCAGATCCGCAACGAATGCCAGGAGCCGCAACAGATGGCATGGTTCGTCGACGTCACCATCGAAAACCATCCGATGGTTGTCTCGAATTTTCAGGTACCGGAGGCGAGCGGCAATTTCTGTGAGCGCGGCGGCCGCTTCGGCACCCATTCGGCGAACGAGAGCATGGCGCCGGTGTTCTACAAGAAGATCGCGTTCCTGACTTACTTCAATGCCGGGGTGCGCGCCGTCGATATCCGCGATCCGTATCACCCAAAGGAGATCGGCTATTTCATCCCCTCGATTACGGCCGATACCGACAAGCGCTGTATCAAGGTCAATGGCGAGGATCGCTGCAAGATCGCGATCCAGACCAACAATGTCGAGACCGACGATCGCGGCTACATCTATATCGTCGACCGCGCCAATACCGGGATGCACATCCTCGAACTCACGGGCGAGGCACGCGGCATTGCGGGTTTGAACTGATTTGAGAGCACGAACTTATCCGACCTTCCTTCGCCCGCCGAAGCGGGCTTCGCGAAGGCGGGGAACCGGCTTCCACGTTTCGGGATCATGCCAAAAAACAAACCCGCCGGTTCCAACGAAGGAGCCGGCGGGTCAGGCTGATCGCACCTGGTACTGACGCTACAGGCCAGTGCGACGACGAAACTTGGGCGCGCCTAGGATTTCATAAGCTGGCCGCGCAGTTCGCCGCCGGGGTTCGCGGCGGTGTGAACATTGGCGTACCAGAGGCCGGCCGCGAGGTCGGCCGCCTGGGCATCGGTCAGCGTCGCCGAGCCTTTGAACGGGCTTTCGAACGGCTTGCCCTTTTCCGAAATCCAGATGGCGACGCCGGCGTTCTTGCCGGCTTCGGCCGGACCGTGGAAATGCGCCGCCGTGGCGGGGCCGGTCAGGCCCGTAAAGCTGCCGCTCCAGGTCAATTCCTTGGTCGCGGGGTCCCAAGTCGCGGTCACCGAGCCCGAGCCGGTGGTCTGGTTCGGCGGAACTTCAGTGGCACCCTTGAGATCGGCCTTGAAGGTCGTGGTCGCCGCAAAGCTGGGTGACGCCGAGCCCAAAACAACAGCGCTCGCGGCGCCGCCGACGCAATAAGTCAACAATGTCCGACGATCGAATGATTGACGCATGTGTTCCTCCTTGATGCAGCTGCGTAACAACAACACCGGACTGCCTGTAATTATTGCGCTTTAGGGTTGCCATTTCCGGCGCCGATTGACGCAGGTGACGCCCTCGCAAACCCGGACGTATTGACCCTTTAACCCGAAAAACTAAGCCGTTACGCGACTTCCATCATGTTTACGATTAGCGCCGCCCCAGCCGGACCGAAGTCGCGAATTGGTGGCCGCAACAGTCGCACGACCAATCGTGGTCGATCCGGCCATATCCGACACAGCCCTGGGCGTTGAAGCGGGAGTCTTCGGCGATCAGGAGGCGACTGCCGCAGCGCGGGCAATTCGGCCGGCGCAGGCTTTGCGGCGCAAAAGGCTTTGCGGCAGCCGTTCGGCTCGCAACAGATCTGGTCGCAACAGACCTGATCGCAACAGACCTGATCGCAACAGACTTGATCGCAACAGACTTGGTTGCAACAGACCTCGACAAAGCTTGGCAGGTGGATTGGATGGTCATCGTCGCTGGCCTCCTCGGCTCTACTCGACGCCCGCACCCCGTACCCCGTACCCTGGGACGGAGTCTTGCCCGCGCTGTGTGGCGCCACCGCGACGGCCGGGTGAAACTCTCGTGGCGGCGATGCTCAATTCGCAGGAAACCGGAGCGGCCAGGCGCTATTGGGATGGCCTGTCGATCGGCGCGCAATTGGTCCGGCCGGACATCAGGCAATCTCCCATCTTGCCGTCGCTGTAGAGTTCGTGCGCCAAGATCCAGCCGATGACGAAGAGGACAACGACCACGCCCAGCGCCACCAAGGGACCACGCTGGCTGCTGTTGGGTTCCTTAGGCTCTGCCATGCCGACGCTTTCGTTGCGGAGTTCAATGTTACACGTTGTCTGCTATGCGCCGAATAACGGACACGGCGACGCGGGTTAATGCGCAAGGCACACCTTGCCATTTTGCTCCACGACGAAGCGCGGCGCCAGCAGTGCAACCTCTTGGCCCGGCACGTCGGGGCCCAAGGCGCCATCGGGCGAGGCGATCGGACTTTCTTTAAAGTTGAGCTTATGTAATCTTCTCGGAACGGTGGAGAAGGAGGGAAGGTGACATGCCCATATATTGCGATCCCGAGAATCCAAAACGGCGATGGCAAGTTAAAGACGCGAACGATTTAGCCGAGCAAATGCGGCTCCAGGACTGGCGGCGACCGCAGGCGAAGGACGTTGCGGAATTTCTCGATCGCTCTGCCGAAAGCCTGCGCGAGCTCGGCTTCACGATCCGCAGCGATACTGCAGAACATTGGCTTGAGGACTTGATCAAGAACGGACGGCTTGAAAAGCTATCCGACTAATCAGGCGGGTGGTGACGCCCGCAATAGCAGCGATCTTCACAGTTTCCACTTCCTGGGCAGCGGAAGATTTTGCTGATGCGCCCCGCGTCACTCAGTCGGCGGGGCGTCGCTTGCAACAATACCGCACGGCGACTGTGCAAAGCTCGATCCAAACACCCGGTCACTCATCAACGCGGCTTCCGCCCAGGTGCAGGCTAGTAGTTCCAAGTTGCGCTTTTCGTTCTCGCTTATGGCTTCGGAAGCATCGCGCATGGCCTCCTCGGCGAGTTGCCTGAACAAATTTACATCTGACATGACATACCTTCCTGTCGAGGTGACACCTTTGTCGGCATCTTCCAAGTCACAAGCTTGCGTCCGTTGAACCCGGAAAACTGGCCAAAATTGCTCACTGCGACGTTTGGGCGACGACTTCAGGCGGGGCGCCGCGCGGCCTTAGCGAGAGAGTTTTTGTTTTCGCAAAACCGCAGTTCGTACATCGGAAGTTTTGAAGCGCAATATCGCTACGCTCTGGATGTGACTCGACATTGGCCTGCATTGTTGGCTTGCCACACTCCGGGCAGGTATCACTGATGAACAAGTTTAGAGACATGGTGTCTCCCTTCCGCGCTAAGGCGAACAGAGGACACTCAAAAGGGTCCCGGCAGTTTGTGAGGGTCCTAGGCGCTCTACGATGGCGCCCGGTCGGCGCAGATCATGCGCCTTTGAAAGTTCCATGTCGAGCGATCAGTACGGTATAGTACAGACAACTTTCCGTATGCTTACGCGACGGTTATTCGTCGCTGAGAATTAGGACCGCACCGGCGACCTATTTTTTACCTTCGTCTTGCTGCGGCTGCTGTTGCTGTTGGGCGCCTTGGGTATTGGCCGGTTTGGGTGAGCCGGGCGGCGGCGGCGCCTCATCGGCGCGCGCAGCGCGCTCAAGGTATTCCGAAGCCTGCGCTGCAAGCTCGTCGGCGTAGGCGGGGCGGCCGTTCTCGCGAGCGCGCAAAGACAGCGCAAGGAGTCGGGCCGCCTGTTCGCGCAACTGTTCGCCGCTCATTGGAGTCCCTCCCGACGCGCATAACCTCGGGTAACTGCGTATCGTTCCAGGGAAATCCTGTGGACCGGCTAATAAATCAAAGCGGCATCAAAGGGGACCACGCCGAAATTCAAAGATCACGGAAAGTGATAGAAAAAGGGGCCAGTACCAGCCGACGGATACTGGCCCCTTTAGGCTCAAAAAGGACCACCCCGCTCTGGCGCGCCCTGGCAAAAGGGGCCGATCCGATAACCGGTAAGATTTGCCGTCACCGGCAATCCCGCCCCACAAGGACGACAACGGCGGTTGGCCGCAACCCGACAATTCGTTGTTGGAAAGCTCAACACACGGAACAGGCCGCCAACTGAGGCGGCCTACTCTTGCTTAGCGGAATCTGGTGGCGGCTTCTTGATACAGAAACTGGGACCGCCTCTCCCTGTAGGAGAACACTGCCATTCTGGACCGAAGCCTGAAGGGACGTGCCAGTTCGGGTATTTGAAAGTGACGAACAAGCTGACGACGACGATAATCGCGACGAATAGCAACCCTGGAACGTCCCGCCATCCGAGCTTAATCGGCTTCACTGTCCGCTCCGCTTCACAGGCAAATTAGGACAGCCTAACTCTTAAATTAGAACAAATGGCCCGGAATTAAGACAGCACCTGCCGGCGTGTGAGAACGGATAAGGGCCCGTGAACGGAGCGCGAATTCTGTGGGCGACTTTTTGGCTTCGTCCGATTGCACAGCGGTTGCGCGAAAGTCACCAGTCGTTGTCGCGTACATGATGGCGCAAGAAGTGCCTTACCTACAAAGGCTTTTGGTGAGCGCGCTGGGACTCGAACCCAGGACCCCGTGATTAAAAGTCACGTGCTCTACCGACTGAGCTACGCGCTCGCCGCGGGTTCGATAGCGCAAACCCGCTCGCGATTTCCAGCCATGCGGC
>JBAPUM010000042.1:0-72402 GCA_049282655.1 Xanthobacteraceae bacterium | reverse complement strand
CCTCCCGACCCCCCACCCTACCCTCCCCCACAAGGGGGGAGGGAAATTAACCTGGCTCGCGCTCGAACCTTTGACCGGACGCACGCACCAGCTCCGGGTGCATTGCGCCGAGATGGGCTGGCCGGTGCTCGGCGACGGAATTTATGGCAATGCGCCGCGTCACGGCGGGCCGCCACTGCACCTGCATGCCCGCGACATCGCCATCCCGCTCTACAAGAATCGCGATCCCATCAAAGTGACGGCGCCGGTGCCCGAGCATATGCGCGAGCAGCTGAGACTATGCGGGTGGCAGAGCGATGAAATCATGCTCCCGCGCGAGAAGGCTGCGGAGAGCACTCAATAAATCGTCTCTTTGATGCGCGCGGGCGCCGCGCGGTCGTGTTCGGGCCCGCCCATTTTGCCGTCGGTCAATTCGGCGAGGATCGACCCAGGCGTCGGCAAGGTTTTGCGATCGACGACGCTCGCCGGATCCCAAAGTTTCGAGCGGATGATCGCCTTCGTGCATTGGAAATAGGCCTTCTCCACCGTCACCACCAAGACGCATTTCGGCGTCTTGCCGTTGACGATGAAGCTTTCCGTGAGTTTTGGATCGGTCGATATTTTGGCGCGGCCGATGATGCGCATGGTTTCGCCGACGCCGGGAATGAGGAACAACAGCGCGACGCGCGGATCGCGCACCAGATTGCGCAAACTATCGATGCGGTTATTGCCGCGGCGGTCCGGGATGTGGAGCGTATGCGCGTCGACCACCCGCACGAAGCCCGGCGGGTCGCCGCGCGGCGAACAGTCAAGGCCTTCGGGGCCGCAGGTCGCCAGCACCGCGAACGGCGCGGCTTCGATCAGCTCGCGGTATTGCGGCGTGATGTAATCGGCTTCCTTGAAGACGGCGGGACCGTAGGGCGCGTCGCTGTAAAGCGCTTCGAGCTCGGCGGTGGTCGTTATCGTGTGGTCCTGCTTATTGCCGTCCATCGCGCGGTCTCCAAAAAGCAGCGCGGCCGATCAAGCCGCCAGCAATTGCTTGCCGTCATGCGCCGCCATTGTCAGATCGAGAATCGTACCCGGTTCGGCCGGCGTGGCAAGCCTCACCGGAGTGAACTGCTCGGTGCGGCCGAGGTCGTTCGATTCGGCCAGCACCCGGCGCGTAGCGCCGATTTCGCAGTCGAGATGGCGGCTGAGCGCGAGTGCGCCGCGCTCGCGCAGCCGCCGCGCACGGTCTTTGACAACACTGCGGGGGAGCTGCGGCATCCGCTCCGCCGGCGTGCCCGGCCGCGCTGAGAACGGGAAAACGTGCAGATAAGTCAGCCCGCATTCGCCGACGAGATCGAGAGAACGGGCAAACATGTCCTCGGTCTCGGTCGGGAAGCCCGCGATCAGATCGGCGCCGAAGGCCGTATCGGGCCGCAGCCGCCGCACTTCCGCGCAGAACGCAATGGCGTCGGCGCGGAGGTGGCGCCGCTTCATGCGCTTGAGGATGAGATCGTCACCCGATTGCAGCGACAAATGCAGATGCGGCATCAGCCGTGCGTCATTCGCCAAGACATCGAGCAGATCGCGGTCGGCCTCGACCGAATCGATCGACGACAACCGCAGCCGTTTCAGCTCCGGCACGTGTTTGAGGATCTGTTTCACCAGCGCGCCAAGTTTCGGCGCGCCCGGCAGATCCGTGCCGTAGCTCGTGATGTCGACGCCGGTGAGCACGATCTCGCCATAGCCGTTTGCGACCAGCCGGCGGATGTCATCGACCACGGACCCCATCGGCACCGAGCGTGAATTGCCGCGGCCGTAAGGGATGATGCAAAAGGTGCAGCGATGGTCGCAGCCGTTCTGCACCTGGACGAAAGCGCGGGTGCGGCCGGCGAAGGCCTCGATCAGATGCGCCGCGCTCTCTTTCACCGCCATGATGTCGTTGACGATCGCCTTCGGCGAATCGTGAACGTCGAGACGCGCCCAGCCATCCGCCGACAATTTCTCGGCATTGCCGAGCACGTGATCGGCCTCCGCCATGGCGATAAAGGTCTGCGGTTCGGTTTGGGCGGCGCAGCCGGTGACGACGATTTTCGCCTGCGGCCGGTCGCGGCGCAGCGCCCGGATGGTCTGCCGCGCCTGCCGCACCGCCTCCGCGGTCACCGCGCAGGTGTTCACCACAACGGTATCGGAAAAACCGGCGCGTTCCGCCTCGCGGCGGATCACCTCGGATTCGGCTGAATTGAGCCGGCAGCCGAAAGTGACGACCTCGACGGTCATTTCGCGCCCGCGCCTGCAGCCGCAACCAACGCCGCGTCGAACCGGCCCTTGTGTTCGTATTCGACCGGCCCGGTCATCAGCACGTGATCGTCGCTCTCGCGCCATTCGATAAGAAGATCGCCGCCGGGGAGCGTAACCGTCACCTTGCGGCCGGTCCGCTCGAGCCGCGCCGCGGCGACGGCCGCCGCGCAGGCCGCCGAACCGCAGGCCTTGGTGAGACCGGCGCCGCGCTCCCAGGTGCGGATCACGATGTGATCGCGGGACGGCGTCGCCGCGAGCGTGATATTGGCGCGCTCCGGAAATAGCGGGTGGTTTTCGAGGAGCGGCCCGATCTTGCCGAGATCATAGGCCGCGGGATCGTCGACCCAGAAAATCGCATGCGGATTGCCCATGCTCACGACCGAGGGCGAATGCATGATCGGGGAGCCGCGCGGCCCGATTTCGAGCTCGATCCGCCTTGTGTCGGCGAATTCCTCGGCGAGCGGAATCTGGTCCCAGCGCAGCCGTGGCTTACCCATATCGACCGTGTAGAGCCCGCCATCGCCGCGCCAGCAGGGGATCAGGCCCGCCGAGGTTTCGAAGTTGAGCTTGGTGCGGCCGGTTTCCTCGCTGACCAGCGCCGCGACGCAGCGCATGCCGTTGCCGCAGGCGCCGGCTTCCGATCCGTCATTGTTGTAAATGCGGATGAATGCATCGATCGAGGAATTTTGGCCCGCGCGCGCCGGATAAAGCGCCATCAGCTGGTCATAGGGCTCGCGCTCCGCCGCCGCGCGCGCCTCGGCCTCGGCGATCAGGCCCGGTGCGCCGCGCAGATCGACGATGACGATCTCGTTGCCGAGGCCGTTCATTTTGACAAAGTCGCGGTTGGCCAGCGCACCCATCACAAACCCGCAAGCAAGACTTGCATGGAAGACTGCATGGAAGTCTTGCAAACATGGAAGCTTTGCAAAAAAGCTCAAAAGCGAGGGACTTATATGAGGAATCATTGCCTCAGCGCCAGTAGCCGTGACGGCAATTTGGGCAAGGCAGAACGCGCTTGGGCGTGTTAAAATTCCCACCGGGACGATATCGATGCGATGCGTAGCCGGTTCGACCGATTCGCCCGCGTTTGTTGCCCACTAAGCAGAAGGTGAGACCCGATGTCGTTCCTGTCAGCCCCGCGCAGCGTCGGCGCGGTCGCAGCCGTCGTGACCTTGGCACTGTTCCTCATGCCCTCGACGTCGCAGCTGTCCTGGGGTCAAACCGCACCGCCGCCGGCAGCAACACCCCCCGCAACGCCGCCCGAGGCAACACCCCCGGCCGCGGTGCAGCCCGCCCCGGATACGCCCCAGGCCGCTCCGGCTCAGCCCGGCGACGCCTTCGGCCAAGACACCGCGCTGACCGCCAAGACCATCATCTACGTGAAGGGCAGCGGCACCTGGGACAAGGCCTTCGATACGATCACCGGCTCGTTCAAGAAGGTCAAAGCCTATCTCGACAAAGAAGGCCTCAAAGCCGACGGCATGCCGATGACCATCTTCACCGCGACCGACGATACCGGCTTCGATTACGAGGCCGCGATCCCGATCGCCGAAGCGCCCAAGAATCCCCCGCACGGCGAAATCAATCTCGGTCAGTCACCCGAGGGCCAGGCGCTGAAATTCGTCCACCGCGGTTCCTATGGCGATCTCGACAATACCTATGAGGCGATCACCAATTATCTCGACGACAAGCGGATGGAGGCCAAGGACATGTTCATCGAGGAATATGTCACCGACCCGGTCACGGCCGACGCCACCAAGCTCGTCGTCAATGTCTATGTGCTGATCAAGGCTGGGCAAACTTCACCTGGCTAGATTGGCCTCTCCAGGCTG
This sequence comes from Xanthobacteraceae bacterium, assembly GCA_049282655.1. Classification (GTDB taxonomy): domain Bacteria; phylum Pseudomonadota; class Alphaproteobacteria; order Rhizobiales; family Xanthobacteraceae; genus BOG-931. Next base: position 68,305 of record JBAPUM010000042.1, on the reverse strand, counting down.
AGCTTCACAGTTCGCGCACCTGCCCCGGCCGCAGCGCTTGGAATCGCTCGGGTGAAATCCCGGCAGCCCGCAGGGCTACATCAAGCGCGATAAGCGGCGCATCGATCGCTTCGTCGGTAAGCTGGAAGGTACCGAAATGATGGGCGAGCGCTGTCTCGGCGCCGCTATCGATCAAAGCCTGCACGGCTTCCGCCGGATTCATATGCTGGTCGCGCATGAACCAGCGCGGCTCATAGGCGCCAATCGGCAGGATCGCGAGCCGGAACGGGCCCTGGCGCTCACACGCGCGGCGGAAATGCCCGCCGTCGCCATAGGCCGAATCGCCGACGAAATAGACCCGCCCGCCCGGCGTTTCGATCACAAACGACGCCCACAGCGACATGTTGCGGTCGGTCAGATTCCGCGCCGACCAGTGCCGCGTCGGCACGAGCGTTATCGCGACGCCGGGACCGACCTCGACCCGATCGTCCCAATCGAAACCTTCGGCTGCGATGGCCGGATCGTGGTTGCGCATGATGGTGTCGTTGCCGAGCGGGGTAATCACGCGCGGCCGATGCGCCGCCGCGAGCCGCGACAGCGTCATGACGTCGAGATGATCATAGTGCCCGTGTGTGACGAGTACGAGGTCGATCGGCGGCAAATCCGCAAAATCGATGCCCGGATCGTTGACGCGTTTGGGCCCTGCAAAACTGAACGGTGATGCGCGCGGCGACCAGACCGGGTCGAGGAGGATGTTGAGACCGGCGGTCTGAATGAGAAAGCTCGCATGCCCCACATAGCTGACGCGACAGTTCGCGCCCTCGACCCGCGCCGGTGGCCGATCCGCATAGGGCGACGGCGCCGAGGACGGCCATTTCGCCCGCAACGCCCGCGACCGGCGGCCAAAGCGCCAGCGCAGGAGTTCGCGCCGGCTCTTCGGCGCCGCGCCATGCGGGTCGAAAAACCGCTCGCCGTCGAAATGATCGGAAACCGGGCCGTTGTAATAGCGCGACATTGGAACCCAACAATTGGGAACCCAACAATTGGGAACCCAATAATTGGGAACCCAACAATACAGCCTTAAAGGGGTTCCAGCCCGCCCTGACGCCACGGTTGACGGGAGCAGCCCCTACCCCTATTTTCCGCGCGCTCTCGCAAGAGATCGACATTACCGACCGCCGACCGGTCCCGGAGACCGGAGGCAACCGCCCGACAGCGCGATGCGCCCTCGGGCGCTAACTGCCATTTCCGGGCAAAGGGCGCCATGTTCGACAGTCTTTCGGAACGGCTGAACGGAATTCTCGACCGGCTGACCCGGCGCGGCGCGCTGTCGGAAGCCGATGTCGATGCGGCACTGCGCGAGGTGCGCCGGGCGCTGCTCGAGGCCGACGTCGCGCTCGATGTGGCCAAGAGCTTTACCGATCACGTCAAGCAGCACGCCGTCGGCGTCGATGTGATCAAGTCGGTCACGCCGGGCCAGATGGTCGTGAAGATCGTGCACGACCAATTGATCGCCATTTTGGGCTCGGACGCGCAGCCGATCGATCTCAACGCCCCGGCCCCGGTCGTCATCATGATGGTCGGACTGCAGGGCTCCGGCAAAACGACGACCACCGCGAAAATCGCCAAGCGGCTCACCGAGGTGCAGAAGCGCAAGGTGCTGATGGCCTCGCTCGACACCCGCCGGCCGGCCGCCATGGAGCAGCTCGCGGTTCTGGGCCAGCAGACCGGCGTCGAGACGCTGCCGATCGTCGCCGGACAGACGCCGGTGCAGATCGCCAATCGCGCCCAGCAGGCGGCGCGGCTCGGCGGCTATGACGTCGTCATCCTCGACACCGCGGGCCGCATCACGCTTGACGACGAGTTGATGCAGGAAGCGGCCGATGTGCGCCGCGCCGCAAATCCGCACGAAGTGCTGCTGGTCGCCGACGCGCTGACCGGCCAGGACGCCGTCAATCTGGCGAAAAGTTTCAACGAGCGGCTCGACCTCACCGGCATCGTGTTGACCCGGATCGACGGCGACGGCCGTGGCGGCGCCGCACTGTCGATGCGCGCCGTCACCGGCAAGCCGATCAAGCTGATCGGCACCGGCGAAAAGCTCGACGCCATTGAGGATTTTTATCCGGCCCGCATCGCCGATCGCATTCTCGGCATGGGCGACATCGTCTCGCTGGTCGAGAAGGCCGCCGCCACCATCGACGCCGAGAAGGCGGCGCGCGTCGCCGCCAAGATGCGCAAGGGCTCGTTCGATCTCGCCGACCTGCGCGAGCAGCTGACGCAGATGCAGCAACTCGGCGGCATGAGCGGGCTGATGTCGATGATGCCCGGCATGGCCAAGATCAAGAACCAGCTCGCCGAGCGCAATCTCGACGAAAAAGTGCTGAAGCGGCAGATGGCGATCATCGATTCGATGACGCCGCAGGAGCGCAAGAATCCCGACGTGCTCAAGGCGAGCCGCAAGCGCCGCATCGCCTCGGGCTCCGGCACCAAGCCCGAAGACATCAACAAGCTTCTGAAGATGCACCGCACCATGGCCGACATGATGAAAGCCATGGGCGGCGCCAAGCGCGGCCCGATGGCCGGGCTTGCCAATATGCTGGGTTTCGGCGGCGGCATGCCCAGCCCCGAAGAGATGGCGAAGCTTGCCGAAAAGCTGCCGGGGGGTCTCCCCGGAATGCCCGGCGCATCGGGACTGCCGCAAGGCCTGCCACCCGGCTTGCCGCCGAATTTTCCCGGACTCCCCGGCAGGATGCCGGGGGGATTACCCGGACTGCCGGGCCTTGGTCCGAAATTCCCGGGCGGCCTGCCCGGACTAGGCAAGAAGAAGTGATCCGACAAACAACCGCATCAGCGAAAGGAAACTGAATGTCTCTCGTCATCCGCATGGCTCGCGCCGGCACCAAGAAGCGGCCGTTCTATCACATCGTCGTCGCCGACAGCCGTTCGCCCCGCGACGGCCGCTTCATCGAGCGACTCGGTTATTTCAATCCGCTGTTGCCGAAGGAGAAGACCGAGCGGCTGCACTGGGATGTCGAAAAGGCCAAGGCCTGGATGGCCAAGGGCGCGCAGCCGTCGGATCGCGTCATGCGCTTTCTCGACGCCGCCGGCGTGCTGAAGCGCGAGAAGCGCAACAATCCGGAAAAGGCAGTCCCGCGCAAAGAGCGCAAGGCGAAGGCCGAGGCCGCCAAGACCGCGGCGGAAGCGGCTGCGGCAGCGGCCAAGACCAAGGCTGCGGCAGCGGCTGCAGCGCCGGCAGCGTAAGCCGCCCCGCAGCAGCTAACGGGCACGTGCGATGGCGGGCGGCGGGCAAGTCTGTCTCGGGCAAATCGGCGCCCCCCACGGCGTTCGCGGCGAGGTGCGCTTGCGCTCCTTCACCGCGGATCCTGCGGCGATCACCAGCTATGGTCCGCTCGAAACCGAGGACGGCCGCGTGCTCGAAATCGAGGCGCTCCGCCCCGCCAAGGATCATTTCGTCGCAACGCTCGCCGGCATCGCCGACCGCAATGCCGCCGAGCGACTCACCAATGTGAAGCTCTATGTGCCGCGCGAGCGGCTGCCGAAGCCCGAGGAGCCCGACGAATATTATCATGCCGATCTGATCGGGCTTGCGGCGGTCGATCGCGCCGGCAACCCGCTCGGCAGTGTCATTGCGGTCCATAATTTCGGCGCCGGCGATCTGATCGAGCTGCGGCGCGGCGAAGGCGAACCGACCGAGCTTCTCCCGTTCGATGCGGTGACCGTGCCCGAGGTCGATCTCGCGGCCGGACGCCTTGTGGTCGAACTCCCAGCGGGGCGGAAGTGAGATGTGGCGGGCGAGCGTTCTCACTCTCTTTCCGGAAATGTTCCCGGGGCCACTGGGCATAAGCCTTGCCGGCAAGGCCTTGACGGGCGGCGCCTGGGCGCTCGAGGCCATCGATATCCGCAATTTCGCTACAGACCGGCACCGCAGCGTCGACGACACCCCGGCGGGCGGTGGCCCGGGCATGGTGATGAAGGCCGATGTGCTGGCCCGCGCCATTGATGCGGCGGCCGCCGACGCAAACTCCGTCGACAGCCGGCCGAGGCTTCTCTTATCGCCACGCGGGGCGCCGCTCGATCAGGGCTGGGTCGAAGAACTCGCCCGCGGCGCAGGCGTCGTCCTGGTCTGCGGCCGTTTCGAGGGCGTCGACGAGCGCATCGTCGCGGCGCGCGGCCTGGAAGAAGTTTCGGTCGGCGATTATGTGCTGTCCGGCGGCGAAATCGCCGCCATGGCGGTGCTCGACGCCTGCGTAAGGCTTCTCCCCGGCGTCATGGGGGCCGCCGCCTCGGGCGCCGAGGAAAGCTTTACGGACGGCCTATTGGAATACCCGCACTTTACCCGGCCCCAGGTCTTTGAGGGCCATTCCATCCCCGAGATCCTGACCTCCGGCGACCACGGCAAAATTGCCGCCTGGCGGCGCGCCGAGGCCGAACGGCTGACCAAGGAACGGCGGCCGGATTTATGGTCCAAACGTCGCTCCGAGGCGCCGGCGAAGCCCGCCGGCCCACGCGGGGCATCCCGAAACGACGACAAGTGACCGGAGGGTGACAAAGCCCGCGCGGTGTAATAGAAGCTCGCCCAACCCGCGTAACACCGGTCGGAAAACGGCGCGAGCGAAGCGCGCAGCCGATGGAGAATTCGCCATGAACCTGTTGAAACAACTCGAATCCGAACAGATGGCGAAGCTTTCCGCCAAGCGAGCGATCCCCGAATTTCAGCCGGGCGACACCGTCATCGTTAACGTCAAGATCATCGAGGGCGAGCGCACCCGCGTGCAGGCCTATGAGGGCGTGTGCATCGGCCGCGCCGGCGCGGGGCTGAACGAGAATTTCACCGTGCGCAAGATTTCCTACGGCGAGGGCGTCGAGCGCGTGTTCCCGCTCTATTCGCCGATGATCGACTCGATCGAGGTCGTGCGCCGCGGCAAAGTGCGCCGCGCCAAGCTCTATTATCTGCGTGGCTTGCGCGGCAAGTCCGCTCGTATCGTCGAGCGCCAGGACCATGCCGCAGACGCGGCCCGCGCCGCGGACAAAGCGGCGAAGTAATGTCTCCTCGTGCGGCATCGCGAAAGAAATCGCTATGCAGCGGTTTGCTTTTAGCGGCTGCCATCACGGCTTCGACAATCGCCAGCGCTTTCGCACAGACGCTTCAGATTGAGGTCGCGCAGGCCGAGCCAGGCTATGACCCGCGAACGGGTGCTCCCGTCGTGAACTTTCGGATGACACCCGGCTCTGCGCGCGCTTTTGCCGAATTGACCCAAAAGAACGTCGGGCGGACAGTGGCCGTCATAGTAGACGGACGCGTGATCTCGAAGCCCGTTATTCTGCAGCCGATCCTCGGTGGCGCAGCTGTGATCGAGGACCACCTCGGTGTTGAGGAAGCCCGCACAATGGCTGCCGGTCTTTCCGCCGGGACATCCAAATTAGAGGTCGAGGTCGTTCAAGCGGGCATGTAGCGCGATGCAGTGTCGCGCCGCGCCACTTTTCCTCCCGTCGCCAACCGACTAAATAGACGCCAAGAAAATATCCGAGCAGGTATCGCCAATGGCCAAGCCCCGCACGCTCTACGACAAAATCTGGGACGAGCATCTGATCGAGGAGGAGCCGGACGGCACCGCCCTCATCTATATCGATCGCCACATCGTCCATGAAGTGACGAGCCCGCAGGCCTTCGAGGGCTTGCGGCTCACCGGCCGCAAAGTGCGCGCGCCGGACAAAACTTTGCTGGTGGTCGATCACAACGTGCCGACCACGGATCGGCATCTGCCCAATCCGGATCCGGAAAGCGCCACCCAGATCGCCTACCTCGCCGAGAACGCAAAGTTCTTTAATCTCGAATATTACGACGAGTTCGATAAGCGCCAGGGCATCGTCCACATCATCGGTCCGGAGCAGGGCTTCACGCTGCCGGGCGTGACGCTTGTCTGCGGCGACAGCCATACCGCGACCAATGGCGCGTTCGGCGCGCTCGCCTACGGCATCGGCACCTCGGAAGTCGAGCACGTCTTGGCGACGCAGACGCTGGTGCAGCAGAAGTCGAAGAACATGCGCGCCGTGGTCGACGGCAAGCTGCCGGACGGCGTCACCGCGAAAGACATCATTCTCGCCATTATCGGCGAGATCGGCACCGCGGGCGGCACCGGCTATGCACTGGAATATGCCGGCGAGGCGATCCGCGCGCTGTCGATGGAAGGCCGCATGACGGTGTGCAACATGTCGGTCGAAGCCGGCGCCAAGGCCGGCTTCATCGCGCCCGACGAGAAGACCTATACCTATCTGAAAGACCGGCCCAAGGCGCCGAAGGGCAAGGACTGGGACTTGGCGCTCGCCTATTGGCACACGCTGCAGTCCGACGACGGCGCCCATTTCGACCGCGAGATCAGGCTCGACGCGGCAAAGCTGCCGCCGCTCGTCACCTGGGGCACGAGCCCCGAACAAGTGATCTCGATCACCGGCCGGGTGCCGAGCCTCGACGGCATCACCGACGAGGGTAAGCGCGAGGCGATCGGGCGCGCGCTCGCCTATATGGGCCTGCAAGGCGGCGAGAAGATTTCCGATATCGCCATCAACCGCGTCTTCATCGGCTCCTGCACCAATGCGCGGATCGAGGATTTGCGCGCGGTCGCCAAAGTCGTCGACGGCAAGACCGTCAACGGCAATGTCAACGCCATGATCGTGCCGGGTTCGGGCCTCGTGAAAGAACAGGCCGAGTCGGAAGGGCTCGATAAGATCTTCCTGAAAGCCGGTTTCGAGTGGCGCGAGCCGGGCTGCTCGATGTGCCTGGCGATGAACCCCGACAAGCTCAAGCCGGGCGAACGCTGCGCCTCGACCTCGAACCGCAATTTCGAAGGCCGCCAGGGCTACAAGGGCCGCACCCACCTGGTGTCGCCCGCCATGGCGGCCGCCGCTGCCGTCGCCGGCCATTTTGTCGACGTGCGGGAGTGGCGCTAGCTCCGCGTCATGGCCGGACTTGTTCCGGCCTTCCCGTTTCATGTCCAACGGCTGTGCCGGTCTAAACGAGATCGCCGGGACAAACCCGGCGATGACGAGTCAGAGTTACCCCCGCACCCACCAGCAACGCATTTGCGGATAAAGCACCTGCCCGCTCGGCCGGTTCTGCAATTCGTACCAGTCAGTGCAGCGCCGGTAGAGCAACGGCCGCGGATTGATGACGATGCGGCGGGCGTGTCGCGCCGGCGGCGGGGTCGTTTCGCTGGGTCCGGCGATCGGCGACGTCATGCTCTGCGCCAGCGCCGCCGGCATGGCCAGAAGCGGCAGTGCGGCGAATGCCAGGATTGCGATCAGCGGTTTCAGTTCCATCACTGCCTCAAATTCTGGTCACTTCGATCGTCATTGCGAGCGGAGCGAAGCAATCCGGTCTGAGCGCCGGCCTGGATTGCTTCGTCGCTTTGCTCCTCGCAATGACGGTATACATTACGATTATGGCCGATCTCGCATCTGATCCGCTCGCCTGGCGCGGCGTCAGGGCGCCGTCGCTCGTCGAGCTCGAAGTTCTGGCCGGCGAGGTGTTCCGCCATTTGCCGGCACGGTTTCGCACGCTTTGCACCGATGTGGTGATCCAGGTCGACGACTTCCCGAGCGACGAGGTGCTCGAGGAGATGCAGGCCGAGACCGAGTTCGACCTGCTCGGCCTGTTCCAAGGCGTGGGCTTGCCGTTCCGCGCCGAAAGCGCACCGGTGCAGATGCCCAATATGATCTGGCTCTATCGCCGGCCGATCCTCGACTACTGGGCTGAGCACGACGAGACGCTGGGCGCCGTGGTCAAGCATGTGTTGGTGCATGAGATCGGCCATCATTTCGGCCTCTCCGATGCCGACATGGAGGCGATCGAGCAGCAAACTTGATGGCCGGCTGGGCGCGATCTTATATAATGGAAATGGGTGTTTGCGCCGGCTCTATCGACGGGGACTATTGCCATGCTGATCACCGTTTTTCGCTCCCGGCTGAAGCCGGGCGTTCGCGAGGAGTATGTCGCCCTGGTCGATCAAATGGAGAAACTCGCCAGGACGATGCCGGGCTACGTCTCGCATAAGGGCTTTTTTGCCGATGACGGCGAGCGGGTCACCATCGTCGAATTCGAGCACGAGGAAGGCCTGCGCGCCTGGCGGACCAACCCCGAGCATATCGCGGCGCAGAAACTGGCGCGGCAGAAATATTACACGGAATATTCCGTTCAGGTCTGCACGCTCGATCGCGAATCGAAGTTCACGGCCAAAGAGACAGTTGCCGCAGAGGCTTGACCGCCGCCCGGGAAGTCGCCATTTAGCCGCCACGAAGCTCCGCTCTCTGCAGCATCGGCCATTGCGGGAACGGACATTGCAGGATCGACCATGGAAAAGTTCACCGTACTCGAAGGCGTCGCAGCACCGCTGAAAATGATCAATGTCGACACCGACATGATCATCCCCAAGCAATATCTGAAATCGATCAAACGCACCGGCTTCGGCTCGGGCCTGTTCGCCGAAAAGCGCTATCGCGACGACGGCAGCGAAAACCCGGATTTCGTCCTCAACAAGCCGGCCTATCGCAAGGCCCGCATCCTCGTCGCCGGCGACAATTTCGGCTGCGGCTCCTCGCGCGAGCATGCGCCTTGGGCGCTCATGGATTTCGGCATCACTTGCGTGATCTCGACCTCGTTCGGCGACATTTTCTACAACAACTGTTTCAAAAACGGCGTGCTGCCGATCAAGGTCAAGCCGGAAGATCTGGAGAAGCTGTTCGACGATGCCGACCGCGGCGCCAATGCGACGCTCACCGTCGATCTGGAAAAGCAGGAAATCCGCGGCCCGGACGGCGGCACAGTCAAGTTCGACATCGATCCGCACCGCAAACACGCGCTGCTCAACGGCCTCGACGAAGTCGGGTTGACGATGCGCAAGGGCGACAAGATCGAGAGCTTCGAGACCAAGGCCAAGGCAGCGCGGCCTTGGGTTTGATGGCTTTGGCTGTGAGGCGCCTTTGACCTCCGCCATCTCGGTTTCGCATCTCGACAAGACCTACGCCTCCGGCTTCCAGGCCCTCAAAAACATCAACCTGGACATCCGCCACGGCGAGATTTTTGCGCTGCTCGGCCCGAACGGCGCCGGCAAGACCACGCTCATCAGCATCATTTGCGGCATCGTGCGGCCGTCCTCGGGCACCGTCACCGTCGATGGCCATGACATCCTCACCGACTACCGCGCCGCGCGCTCGCTGATCGGGCTGGTGCCCCAGGAACTGACCACCGACGCGTTCGAGACGCCGCCGGCGACGATGCGGTTTTCCCGCGGCTTATTCGGCAAGCCGGCCGATCCGGCCCACATCGAGAAAGTGCTGAAGGATCTGTCGCTGTGGGACAAGAAGGACGCCAAGATCAGGATGCTGTCGGGCGGCATGAAGCGGCGGCTGATGATCGCCAAGGCGCTTGCGCACGAGCCGCAGATTCTGTTTCTCGACGAGCCGACCGCCGGCGTCGACGTCGAATTGCGCAAGGACATGTGGCAGCTCGTTCGCGAGCTGCGCGCGGCCGGCGTCACCATCATCCTGACCACGCATTACATCGAAGAGGCCGAGGAGATGGCCGACCGGGTCGGCGTCATCAACCACGGCGAACTGATTTTGGTCGAGAACAAGGCCGAGCTGATGCGCAAGCTCGGCAAGAAGCAATTGACGCTCGAACTGCGCGAACCGCTCCGTGCCGTGCCCGAGGCGCTCGCCGCCTACAAGCTGAGCCTCGGCGATGACGGCACCAAGCTCGTCTACAGCTACGACACCAAAAGCGAGCATATCGGCATTACCCCCTTGCTCGACGATCTCAGCCGCGCCGGCATCAAATTCAAGGATCTGCAGACGACGCAGACTTCGCTGGAAGATATTTTCGTCGGCCTGGTGACGCAGAGTCCGGGTGCCGCGCCATGAACCTCTATGCGGTGCGCGCGATCTATATGTACGAAATGGCGCGGACCGGGCGCACGCTGTTCCAGAGCGTGGTGTCGCCGGTCATCTCCACTTCGCTTTATTTCGTGGTGTTCGGCGCCGCGATCGGCTCGCGCATTACCCAGATCGACGGCGTCAGCTACGGCTCGTTCATCGTGCCGGGCCTGATCATGTTGATGCTGCTGACGCAGAGCGTCACCAACGCCTCGTTCGGCATCTATTTCCCGCGCTTTGTCGGCACCATCTACGAGCTGCTCTCGGCGCCGGTGTCGTCGTTCGAAATCGTGCTCGGCTATGTGGGCGCGGCGGCAACCAAGTCGATCGCACTCGGCGTCCTCATCCTCGGCACCTCCGCGCTGTTCGTGCCGCTCCATATCGTGCATCCGTTCTGGATGCTGGCCTTCCTCGTCCTGACCGCCGTGAGCTTCAGCCTGTTCGGCTTCATTCTCGGGCTGTGGGCGGACGGTTTCGAGAAATTGCAGATCGTGCCGCTCCTCATCATCACGCCGCTGACCTTTCTGGGCGGCACGTTCTATTCGACCAGCGTATTGCCGCCGTTCTGGCGCACCGTGACGCTGTTCAATCCGCTGGTCTATTTGATCTCGGGCTTCCGCTGGAGTTTTTTCGGCATCGCGGATGTCGACGTCGAAATCAGTGTGGCAATGACGCTATTGTTTCTTGCAATATGCTTGGCGATCGTGTGGTGGTTCTTCAAGACCGGCTATCGGCTGAAGAATTAGAGGCCGCGTCCGGGTTAAAGATTTTCTGGCGCCGATTTGACCGAAACGAACGAACTCGCAAGTCCAGCTCCAACCGCCGCGGCCGTTCCACAGAGCGGTTCGCCCGCGACCGGCCGGCTGGCCTGGCTTTTACCGCTCCTCGCCCTTGTGACCGCGTTGGTAATGTTGCGCTGCTGGGTCGCCGGCCGCATGGATTTCGAGACCGACGAAGCCTATTATTGGCTCTGGTCGCGCAAGCTCGCGGCAAGCTATTTCGATCATCCACCGATGATCGCCTATTTTATCCGCATCGGCACCGCACTGTTCGGCGATACGCGATTTGGCGTGCGCAGCATGGCGATCGTGGCGATCATCATTGCTTCGGTCCTCGTCTATGCGCTGACCGTGATCCTGTTCGATACAAGGCGCGGCGGTCTATTGGCCGTGCTGTGGTTCAACCTGATGCCGCATACGACGTTTTTTGCGGTGATCATGTACCCGGACACGCCGGCGATCCTGTTCTGGCTCTTGACCTGCGTTGCAGCGGCGCAAGTCTGGAAAACCGGGCGCGGCGAATGGTGGTATCTCGTCGGCGCCGCGCTGGGTCTTCTGTTGCTCAGCAAATATACCGGGGTATTTTTGCTGTTCGGCATCGCCGCCTGGCTCGCCGGGTCGGCGAAGATGCGGGTCTGGCTGACGCGGCCCGAACCCTATATCGCGGCCGTCATCGCGCTCGTCCTGTTCAGCCCGGTCATTATCTGGAATGCACAGCATCATTGGGCGTCGTTCGCCAAGCAGTTCGGCCGCGCACTCGATGCTTCCGCCGAAGGCGGGTTCGTCAACGCCGCGGGATTTGTGGGCATACAGGCGTTGTTCGTCTCGCCGCTGATCTTTGCCTTTGCGATTGCGGGGCTCGCCGTCGCGAGCGTGCGAGGCTTCAAGCTGCAAGAGGCCAACTGGCAATTGCTCTTTTTCTCTTCAGCACCGATGTTGCTCTATTTCCTCATCCATGCGCTGGCGGCCGAGGTCCTGCCGCAGTGGCCGAGCGCCGCCTATCCGGCCGCCGTGGTCGCGGCTGTCGCCGGTTTTGCGCCGGGCATCGGGCTAAAGGCAAACGCCGCCACGCGACCGCTCACCCGCTTTGGCTTCGCCGCGGCGCCCTGGGTCGGTTTGCTCTTCACCCTGACGCTTTGCGCCCAGATGACGATAAGGCCGGTCGCGGTAGCGGCGGCGCACGATCCGCTCGGTCGATTTGCCGGCTGGGCCGAGTTGGCGGCGGAGACGCGGGCGGTCGCCGAAGCGCAGCACGCCGGCTACATCGCGAGCGGCGATTACGGCACCAATGCCACGCTGGGCTTCTACGTGCGCGACATGCCCGTGTTTCAAGCGTCAGAGGCCATCCGCTATATTTTTCTGCCGCCGATCGATCAGACGCTGTTGGCGGGGACCACGGGAGTCTTCGTAGCGGCGCCGGACGTCGACGACCTCGCGGAACTGCAAAAGCACTTCGACACCGTCGCGTTGATCGCAACGCTGTGGCGCGCCCGCGACGGCGATCCCATCGAGCCCTATCGGGTTTACAAGCTTGCCGGCTATCGCGGCGGCGTCCCTTTCTAGCACCTTCCCCGGCTTCAGCGCTCCCGCCAGACAAAGGCCGCGCTGACCACGAAATTCCAGACGGTGCCGATGACCGCGCCGCCAAGGCCCGCGATCCACCACCGGCTGTCGGAATTGTAGATCCAGGTAGCGATCCCGACATTCGAGATCGCCCCGATCGCGCAGACGATCTGAAACCGCAGCAGGCCGGTCACGAAACGCCAGCCGGTCAGCCGCTGATCGCTGTAGGTGAACAGATTGTTGAACAGAAAATTCCAGCTTATGGCGCCGATCGTGGCGAGCACCTGCGCCCATTCGAACGACACGGCGGCCGGCGCCAGCAGCGCCCCCAATATGCTCAGATGCACCGCGATGCCGGTCAGTCCCACCAGGCAGAACAGCAAGAAGCGCGGCGGAACGGCGTCGCCGGTGAGCTTCGCGGTCACCAACGCGGCGAAATCGAGCGCGATCTTGGTGTCGAGCTTGCTCTCGCCGTTGCGGCGCTCGTAAAAATTCGCCGGCAATTCCGCAATGCGCAAGCTCAGACCGGCGCTGGTGAGGATATCGAGAAGGATCTTGAACCCTTGCGATGAAATTGCCGGCGCCAGCGGCTCGAACGCGTCGCGCCGAATCATGAAGTAGCCGCTCATGGGGTCGATCAGGTCGAGGTTGAACATGCGCCGGACCAGCGCATTCGACCATCGGCTCAGTACGGCGCGGCGGGGCGATAGACCGGGCGGCGGGCCGTCGCGCAAATCCCGGCTCGCCACCACGAGATCGGCGCCGCCCTCGCGCAACCGTTCCAGCATGGTGACGAGCAGCATTTCGTCGTGTTGCAAGTCGGAGTCCATGATGGCGATGAAGCGCGCCTGCGTGCTCAGCATGCCTTCGAGGCAAGCGCCGGCGAGGCCGCGCCGGCCGATGCGGCGAATGCAGCGGACCCGGCTGTCGGCTTCGCCGATGGCGCCGGCGACGGCTGCGGTGCCATCGGGGGAATTGTCGTCGACGAACACCGCCTCCCAATCGCAGGCGACGAGAGCCCGCTGCAGCCGTTCCACCAGGAGCGGCACATTGGCGCGCTCGTTGAACGTCGGCACCACGATGCACAGTTCCGGCGCCGGCCGCGTCGCCGCAAGCGATGCCGTTTCGGGCGAAGAAGTTGCCACTATGTCGTGCATTACGTCCCGCCGTGGCCGCAACCCGCGCGATTCATTCCAAACCGCCGCGCTTGCACCGCGCACGCCTCCGAAACCTTGGCGGCATGGTAAGCCTTTGCCGGACAAGCCGGAAGTCCGGGCGAGCGGCACTACAGCCGGGATTAACCTTGGCGCGCCCTGCCCCCGATTCCGCGCAGAACGGATTGGCAATGGTTTGCGACCATAGTTTGTAGGTATGCGCCGCGGGCTTGGCTCGAGCTTTGGCCCTTGCTCGTCGTCACCCGTGCTCTAAATTCGGCTGCAGCCGGGCACTGGGCGTTAGGCGATGTCGCGTATGGAAATGCGTCTTGCGGTCGCTTTGATCCTGGCTATTGCGACCGTGCACGCTGCCGCAGCTGCCGACCTGCCCGCTCAACCGGCGCCGACGGCGGCCGCCGTTGCGGCGGCGCCGGATTGGATCGTTACCGTCGGGCTTGAGGGACGCATGGTCCCGGCCTGGCCCGGCGCATCCGACAGCAAGCTTGCGCTCACCGGCGCGCCGCTGTTCGGCGTCCGCAAGGAAGGCTCGCCGCCGGACTTCCCGGGCCCGCGCGACAGTTTTGGCTTCAGCCTGCTCGATCTCGGTCAATTCAAGCTCGGTCCCGCCTTCAAGCTGGTCTGGGAGCGCAAAGCCTCGTCCTATTCCGAGCTGAACGGCTTGGGCAATGTCGGCTTCGCGTTACAGAGCGGTCTCTATGCCGAATATTGGCCGGTGCAATGGCTGAGGCTCCGCGGTGAAGTCCGCCAGGGCATTGGCGGCGAAACCGGCGTCACCGGCGACATGTTCATCGATGCGGTAGTGCCGGTCGGGCCATGGACCTTGTCCGGCGGCCCGCGGATGACGTTGCAATCGGCGGCAGCGATCAGTCCCTATTTCAGCATCACGTCGGCGCAGTCGGCGGCCTCCACCGTCGCCGGACTGCCGGCTCTGCCGGTCTACAATGCCGGCGGCGGCCTTTACTCCTACGGCGCCGGCTCGCAGGTCCAATACGCTTTCGATCCGACATGGACCGCGCACGCGCTCGTGGAATACGAACGGCTGGCCGGCTCGGCCGCCGATTCCCCGCTGGTGACGCAGCGCGGCTCGCCCGACCAATTCACCATCGGCCTCGGCGCTACCTATTCCTTCGCCATGCAACCGTGGTGGTGAGAGCGCGGGCGCAGCCGTGACGACGCCGTTGTTGCTCGCGGCGTCACGATAGCGGCATCCTCTATGCTGCCGTTTCCTTTGCGGTCTACCGTTTCGCGATCGCATCCGCGATCGCCACCGTCTGCCGCGCCATATCGGCGTGTAGCCGCTCGACCATGCGGCCGTCGATCTGGATCACGCCTTTATTATCGTTCTCCGGCAGGTCGAAGGCGGCGATCATCTTGCGCGCCATCGCGACTTCTTCCGCCGTCGGCGAGAACGTCTCGTTGCACGGCTCGATCTGACGCGGATGAATGAGCGTCTTGCCGTCAAAGCCGAGACTGAGCGCCTGCTTGCACTCCTCGACAAAGCCTTCGGCATTGCCGAGGTCGTTATAGACGCCGTCGAGAATGCCCAAGCCGTAGGCGCGCGCGGCGGCGACGCAGTTCATCAGCCACGGCAGCATCGGCGCCCGGCCCGGGACGAGACGAGCACGCGTGTCCTTGGCGAGGTCGTTGGTGCCCATGACAAAGCCGGCAAGCCGGGTCTCGGAATCGAGCGCGGCGGCGGCGATGTCGCGGGCATTGAGCATGGCGAGCGGCGTTTCCATCATGGCCCAGATCCGCACATGCTGATCGGCGCCCAAATCGACGAGCCGCGACGCCAAGTCCTGCAGATGAAGCGGATCGGAGATTTTTGGCACCAGCACCGCATCGGGACGGCCGCCGATCACCGCGTTGAGGTCGTCGACCCACCAGCGGGTGTCGAGCCCGTTGATGCGCACCATGACCTCGCGGTCGCCGAAGCCGGTCTTGAGCGCATTGAAGATGGCTTCGCGCGCCTGCGGCTTGGCCTCGGGGGCGACCGCGTCTTCGAGATCGAGAATGAGGCCATCGGCCGGCAAGTCGCGCGCCTTTTCGAGCGCGCGGGCATTCGATCCGGGCATGTATAGCACGCTGCGGCGCGGACGGACGGTCATGATTTAGGTCCCCTGTATTTCCCGGAAGGTGCAAATTAGCGGCCTTGCACACAACGTACCACTGTCACGTCGCGGCTGGCTGGACATGAATCAGGGGACATGATGTCTGTGCCGGCGGTGACACAAAATAGCCGGAGGAATGATGCTCAAAGGCCTCAAGCGTATGATGATTTTAGCGCCAGCGCTGGCGACGTCGATCCCACTCGCCGCGCAGGCCGCCGATCCCGGCTTTTGCCGCGATTATGCCACCGCCGCGGTCAGGCAGGTCGAACTGGCGAAGTCCGTCCCGGCCTGCAATCGCGGGACAGGCGCACGATGGACCGTCGACTACCGGGTGCATTTTGACTGGTGCCTGGGTGCGGCGCCGGGCGCCGTCGAAGCCGAGCGAAATGCGCGCACAAACTGGATTCGGAGCTGTCGCGGGTCGTGAGGCGGCGAATAGAATTCGCGATTGGTCGCCGTAGAGAGCGATCATCGGCCGGGCTTCAACGCGGCCGAACGAAGGCGGATTACGCCGCCTTCCGCTTCGCCGTGATCAGCTTGCGGTTGATCAGGCATTCGGCGATCTGAATGGTGTTCAGCGCCGCGCCTTTGCGCAGATTGTCGGAGACGACCCACATCGCCAGCCCGTTCTCGACGGTGGCATCCTCGCGGATGCGGCTGATGTAAGTCGCGTCCTCGCCGGCCGCCTCGTAGGGCGTCACATAGCCGCCCGGCTCCTGCGAATCGATGACCAGACAGCCCGGCGCGTTGCGCAAAATATCGCGCGCCTCGTCGGGCGTGATCGGGTTCTCGAACTCGACATTGACGGATTCCGAATGGCTGATGAAAACCGGCACGCGCACGCAGGTCGCGGTGAGCTTGATCTTGGGATCGAGAATCTTCTTGGTCTCGACCACCATCTTCCACTCTTCGCGGGTGTAGCCGTCCTCCATGAAAGTATCGATCTGCGGAATGAGATTGAACGCGATGCGCTTGGGGAATTTCTTCGTCTCGACCTCGTTGAGCTGGAACACCGCCTTGGTCTGCGAGAACAATTCGTCCATCGCTTCCTTGCCCGCGCCCGACACCGATTGATAGGTCGAGACCACGACGCGCGTGATCTTGGCGCGGTCGTGCAAGGGCTTCAGCGCGACGACGAGCTGCGCCGTCGAGCAATTCGGGTTGGCGATGATGCCGCGCTTCCTAAAGCCCACGATGGCGTCGGCATTGACCTCCGGCACGATCAGCGGGACGTCGGAGTCGTAGCGCCAGGCCGACGAGTTATCGATCACCACGGCGCCGGCGGCGGCGATTCTCGGCGACCACTCCTTCGACACCGCGCCGCCCGCCGACATCAGGCAGATATCGGTGCCGGAAAAATCGTAATGCTCGAGCGCTTTGACCTTCAATATCCGGTCGCCATAGGACACCTCGGTGCCGACGCTGCGGCGTGACGCCAGCGCCACCACCTCGTCGGCGGGGAAAGTCCGCTCGTCGAGAATGTTGAGCATTTCCCGGCCCACATTGCCGGTCGCGCCGACGACGGCGACGTTGTAACCCATCGTTAACTCTCCATCGAAAATTCGCGTCCGGCCGGGCGCCGCAGGAACCGGAGCGGAAGCGCTTCTAGGCGAGAAACTCCCCAAAGACAACGTCTCGAGACAACGTCTTGGGGGAGCGGCCATGCCGCCGGTCGCACATACCGTGCCAGGGGATATCAGCGCCACCGTCGTGCGTATCCTCGCCTATATGGGCGCGCTGGCTATTCTTGCCATCGCGGCGGCGAGCTTTTTCAGCCCCCCGGCGGTCGTTGCCGCGGTCGAGGCCGCGGCGCCGCCGCCCGAATGGATCAATGTCGAACGCCCGCATCCGGCCTTCGAGATGGTGATGCCGGAACTCGCCGCGCTCGATCCCGGCTACGCGATCCAGCGCCGCGCCGCCGACGGCGCCCGCAAGGACGTGATCAGCTATGGCCAAGCCGCCGGCAGCGACCCTTTTGTCACCGTCGAAATCTACCGGCCGGGCGCCGACAGCGAGCGTTTCATCGACGCGCCGAGCGAGATCGCCGCGCGCATCACCCACTTTACCGTCACGGACGATGTGAAGCCTGACGGCGTGCTCGACAGCAAATTCGGCGCGATGCCGCTGGTCGATTTCGCCATTGCGGCGCACCCGGCGCACAAGCAGCACCGCTGCCTGGGCTTCGCCAAGGCATTCGATGAGCCGGTGATGCAGATCGCCGGCTGGTATTGCAGCGCCGGCGAGGAGGTGGTGGACCGCGGTACACTCGCCTGCGCGCTCGACCGGCTCACCATGCTGTCGGCCGGCGGCGACGCCAAGCTCGCCGGGCTGTTCGCCCGCGCCGAGATCAAACGCACCTTCTGCGGCCAGCGCAGCCCAATCCTTGCCGCCACGCCGGAGCGCAAGGTGGCGGTCGCCATTCCGCGCAGCGTCAAGCCGGGCGCCGGGCTGCGCGGCCGCCTCCAGCAGCGATAAAGCCGCTATTTCGGGCCTTTGACGGCGGTCAGATAGCCGACAATATCCGGCACATCTTTGTCGCCGACCGGTGCTTTGTAGACGTTCCGCATTTTCGCGACTTCCGCCTGCCACGAAGCTTGCGGCATCGCCGGCTGATTGAGGATCATGCCGGCCGAGTGGCAGGACACGCAATTGTTCTGCACCGCCGCAAGGCCCGGTCCGTCCGGCATCGGGCGGTCGCTGTCCGGCAACGTCACGTCGACCGATTTCAACACATAGGCCTTGTTCGCCGCGTGGGCCGCCAGCGAAACCAACGCGACACCGGCCACCAGCAGCGACAAAAGGATCTTGCGCTTCATGTCCGCCTCCTCCTCAGGCCACCGTAACGGGTGTTGATTCGATCACGTTGCGCATGAAGCCCGCCGGATTCCAATTGGCTTCCGCCGGTTGCGCGTCGCCGCTCGTATTGGTGCAGCGGACCATGAGCGCAGTGTCGCCCTTTGCCGCCGGCGTGAATCGGGCCTGCCATTGCCGGAAGCTGTACTTGCCTTCGTCCTTGCCGAGTTGCGCGGCACGCCAAGTCTTGCCGCCATCGGCGGAGAAATCCACTCGCTTGACGCCCGTATCGCCGCCGAACGCGATGCCGCGAAGCAGAGACGGCGCGCCCGCCTTGACGGTCGAGCCCGCTTTCAGATTGGTGATGAACGACCGCGGATTGAGCTTGTTGATCGGCACCATCGGCACATTGGCCTGCCCCGGCTTCATATCGGCGTGCGGCGTGTCCGGTATCGTGTAGGCCGTCTTCATCCAGAAATTAGTGTCCGGGCTGTCGAGGACTTCGATGTCGTTGAGCATCTTCACCCAGTAGGTCGCATACCAGCCCGGCACGACCAGACGCAGTGGGAATCCGTTCAGAAGCGGCAATTGCTCACCGTTCATGGCGTAGGCAAGCATCACGTCACCGTCGCGGGCGTGATCGAGCGACAGCGATTTCATGAAGTCCGGAGCATCCGGCACCACCGGCTCGTCCATGCCGTTGAAGCGGACTTGCACGGCGCCGGATTTGACGCCGGCTTTATCGAGGACGCTCTTCAGACTGACTCCTGTCCAGCGCGCATTGCCCATCGCCCCATTGGCCCATTGACCGCCCGCGACCCGCGGTTGGAACAGACCGCGCGAATTGCCGGAGCACTCGTTCACGGCGGCAATCTCCATTTGCGGCAGCGCCATGATGTCTTTGATGGTCAGCGCCAGCGGCTGATTGACCGCGCCGCGGACCTTTAGCTGAAACTTTGCGACATCGACCTTTGTGGGAATCACCGCCCAATGCCAGCGCACATAAAACTGGTCGTTCGGCGTAAACACGCCTTTGTCGAAGACCTCGAACGGCGTTTCCAGGAGCGGCGGCTGGGTCCGTTGCAGGATCATCGCGCCCTTTTGCGGAAAAGCTGTCGTGATCGACCGCTCGCCGGGCCCTCCGGGCAGCGGCAACTGCACCTTAGTCTGGGGCGGGATATTGTCGGCGCGGGCGCCGAGCGTGGTACCGCCGAGCGCAAGCGCGGCGCCGGCCGCCTCGAAGAGGCTGCGTCGTGTCAACATGGGACTCCTCCCGTTGTCGGGTTCGCGCCTTGTCACTGGCGCGTAACCTGCGCCGGCCTTCATCAAGGCCTGCTCGGAAATAATGTGACATAAAGGTAGCGAATCAAAGCATATTATTTCGTGCAGCGGTGTCGCAGCGGGATTCCACGGATGGCAGGCCGGAACCGGCGGGGTCCGGCTCTCGTTGCCAGAGCACCGGCGACGGCACCTGTCGCAACCGGCGAAAGCGGGCTACATTGTGTGCAAGTGAAAGCGAGGGGCCCATGGTCCGAGTCATAGTCCGTTGGGTTGGCGTTATGGGAGCCCTCATGGCCGGGGTTTCGGCAGTTTCCTCTCCGGCCGCCGCCGATCCGCCGAAGAAGCAACATCGGCCGCCGGTCATGGTGGTGGAACGCTCCGCCAGCGGCACCATCATCCAGCCCACCACTACCATCATCAACGGGCCGAACGGGCAGCGCACCGTCATCGTCATTCCGCGGCAGCGGTCCTATCTCGACACCGGCACCGAGGTGTCGGTCGGCGACCGCGGCTATATGGATTACATGCTGCCGCCGGGCGGCGATCCGGGCCGGACGAATTGGTTCATCGGTCCCGATGTCCAAGGCCGCGGCTCGTACCCGCTGCCGGGGCCGTTCAGCATCCCGGGATTCAATCCCGATACGCCGTACTAGACTAGGCTTTGTTTGATCGCGCGGATTCGGAGCGCCGCTCCATCCGGCGGGTGGGGCAGCATGAATCTTTCGTTCCGGTGGCGGAATAAAGCGCGGCGCCGTTTCTATAAGCCGTTCAACAGGCTGGTTCATCACGGCCATTATTTCGTCTGCAGCTATTTCGGCGCCGACTTCCTGGTGCATTCGGAGAATGTCGGCGGGCTCGAGATTTCCGCCAAGATCGGCGAGTACCGCGAGTTGGCGCAGTTCGTGCGCGCCTGCCACGAGCTCAAGCCCGACCTGTTCGTCGATATCGGCGCCAATCTCGGGCTCTATACCTGCGTGATGATGAAGAAGCGGCTCGCGCCGCGCGCCATATTGTTCGAGCCGGACCGGCGCAACCGCGTCCATCTGCGCGCCAATCTCCTGATCAACGATCTGCTCGACTCAGACATCACAATCAACGAAGTGGCGCTCGGCGCCGAGCCCGGCAGATTTCGCCTCGTGCCAGGGCCGGAGCGCGATATCGGCCTGTCGCAGATCGTCGAGGATGCCAAAGCCGGCGAAGGCTATGACGTCGATATCGTGCGGCTTGACGATATCGTTTCGCTGTCCGGCCTGACGCTCGCGATCAAAATCGACATCGAACGCTACGAGCGCAAGGCGCTCGCCGGCATGGCGCGGACGCTACGCGACAATCGCGGCATCGTGCAGATCGAAGTGCTCGAAGCGCGCGACGAAACCATCGGCTTGATGGCCGCGGCCGGCTACAAGCTCGCATGGGAGTTTTCGCCGAATTTGGTATTTCGCAAACCGTAATTTTACGCCGAAAGCTTTTCCAGCTCCGCGACCACCGCCTCGCCCATCGCCGCCGTCGAGACGATTGTGGAGCCCTCGGATTTGATGTCGGCGGTGCGCAAGCCGCGCGCCAGCACGGCCGCGATCGCTGAGTCGAGCCGGTCGGCTTCGCTGCCCATATTGAACGAATAGCGCAGCGCCATGCCGAACGACGCCAGCATGGCGATCGGGTTAGCCATGCCTTTGCCGGCAATATCGGGTGCCGAGCCGTGCACCGGCTCGTACATCGCTTTGCGTCGCTTGGTCTTGGCATCTGTTTCGCCCAGCGAGGCGGACGGCAGCATGCCGAGTGAGCCCGTCAGCATCGCGGCGATATCGGACAGCATGTCGCCGAACAGATTATCGGTCACGATGACGTCGAACTGCTTCGGCCAGCGCACCAGCTGCATGCCGCCGGAATCGGCCAGCATGTGCTCGAGCGTGACGTCGCCGTATTCGCGCGCATGCACCGCCTCGACCACCTCGTGCCAGAGCACGCCGGTCTTCATGACGTTGCGCTTTTCCATCGAGGTGACTTTGTTGCGCCGCTTGCGCGCCAATTCGAAGCCGACGCGGGCGATACGCTCGATTTCGTAGGTATCGTAGACCTGGGTATCGATGGCGCGCTTCTGGCCATTGCCGAGATCGGTGACGGTTTTCGGCTCGCCGAAATAGACGCCGCCGGTGAGTTCGCGGAGAATAATAATATCGAGACCGTCAACTGCCTCGCGCTTGAGGCTCGAGGCCTCCGCGAGCGCCGGATAGACGATGGCCGGGCGGATATTGGCGAACAGCCCGAGGTCCTTGCGCAGCCGCAATAGCCCGGCCTCAGGCCGCGCCTCGAACGGCACCTTGTCCCATTTCGGTCCGCCGACGGCCCCGAAGATCACGGCGTCGGCGGCGTGCGCCTTTGCCACGGTCGCGTCGGTGATGGCGACTTTGTGCGCGTCGTAAGAGGCGCCGCCGACCAGGCCTTCCTCGATCTGGAAATCCGCGACGCCCTTCTTGGCATAGAAGGCGAGCAACCGCTTAACCTCGGCCATGACTTCGGGACCGATGCCGTCGCCGGCGAGGAGGAGGAGCTTGAATGTGGGCATGGAACGACGCCTCGTTGACTGAGGCGGGGATTGCTAATGGGCTGCGTTCGCCTTGGCAAGCTGTGCCAGGACAACCCTCATCAATGCACGGAATTCCCTAAAGCCCGCTGAACCAGTTATAGCCGCGGTCTTCCCAATAGCCGCCGGCGTCGTTGTTTTGCACCCACATCGCGGTGACGTATTTCGGATTCTTGAAGCCGAGCTTAGTCGGAATACGGATCTTGATCGGAAAACCGTAGGCGGTCGGCAGGGTTTTGTTGTCGAACTTCAGCGTCAATTGCGTCTGCGGATGCAGCGCGGTCGGCATGTCGATGGTGGTCGAATAGCCTTCGGCGCATTGGAACCAGACATATTTGGCCGTGGTATCGGCGCCGATCTGCTTCAGGAAATCCGACAGTCTTATGCCTTGCCAGGAGCCGATCGCGCTCCAGCCTTCGACGCAGACATGGCGGGTGATCTGGGAGACTTCCGGCAGCGCATTCAGTTCGGGCAGCGTCCACGATTTCTTGTTGTCGACGAGGCCGCCGATCTCGAGCTTCCAGACATCGCCGTCGATATCGGGGGCTTCGTCCTGCGCATAATAGGCATTGAACGGGAACGGCCGCGTAATCGCGCTCTCCGGATATTCCGGCGCCAGCGTGGTGTCGCTGAACAAGAGCGCCTGAATGCGGTCGTTGAAGCGCGACATGATGCGCAGCGTATTTTCCGCGGTCGGCCCGTCGATGATGTCGCAGCCGGTCAGCATCGACAGCGCACCGAGGCTTGCGGCGCCGCGCAGAAAGAGACGCCGCGACTGGCCCGGGAGAAGTTTTGCCGCGTCCTTGATCAGGAGTTTTGGATCGACGCCGGGTGGATTTTTACGCGGTTTCGACATCGTGTCTGCTCCTCAGCGTCCCGAAATCATGGCGCGCAGGCTTTTCGGCACGATGAGCGCCAGCGCGATATGGATCGTCAGGAACGCCACGATCGAGGACATGGCGAAGAAGTGCACGTAGCGGGCGGTGTCATAGCCGCCGAACAGATCGGTCAGATATTTGAACTGCACCGGTTTCCAGATCGACACGCCTGACACGACAATGAGAATGCCGGCGAGAATGACGCCTAGATAGAGAAGCCGTTGTACCGCATTGTAGACGGAGAGATCGTCGTGGGCGAGCCGACCCCGTAGTGCGGCGGTAAGGTCGCCTACCACCTCGCGGAAGCGAATCGGCAAAAGCTTCCTGCGAAACCGGCCGGTGACAATGCCGAGCGTCACATAGACCGCGCCGTTGATCACCAGAAGCCACATCGCCGCGAAGTGCCAGAGCAGCGCGCCGGCGAGCCAATCGCCAAGCGCGATCTGCCGCGGAAAATGCAGAAAGCGAAACAGCGGCGAGGCATCGTAAATCTGCCAGCCGGAGCCGATCATCATGAACATCGCCAGCGCATTGACCCAATGCGTGATCCGCACCCACAGCGGATGAATGACGGGTTCCGCCGTGGTGTCGGTCAGAATCTGCGCATGGCTTGCGGCTTCGATGGTCATGGTATCCGTCCGGCAGCCGGCCGATGGCCAGTCCTATAGCAAATAGGGGCGCGGCTGCGCCTCACATTCGTGTCACGAGCGGTGAAAAACGTTAACGCCGGCGTGAATGACCTCTCCCCGCACCGCGGGGAGAGGCAGGGCATTGATTACGGCAGCATCACGGTATCGACGACGTGGATGACGCCGTTCGACTGCAGCACATCGGCGATCGTCACATCGGCGACGTCGCCCTTGGCGTCGGTGACCGTCAGCTTGCCGGGGCCGGCCTGTTTGACGATGAGGTCCTCGCCCGCGACGGTCTTGAGGTGCGCCTCGCCTTCGCCGTCCTTGACCGCCTTCATCAAGTTCACCGCGGTCATGCGGCCGGGCACCACGTGATACGTCAGCACCTTGGTCAGCGTCGCCTTGTTCTCCGGCTTGAGCAAGTTGTCGACCGTGCCCGCCGGCAATTTGGCAAAGGCCGCATTGGTCGGCGCGAACACCGTGAACGGGCCCGGGCCGGACAGCGTATCGACAAGGCCGGCTGCCTTCACGGCGGCGACCAGCGTGGTGTGGTCCTTGGAATTGACCGCATTCTGGATGATGTTTTTCGACGGATACATCGGCGCACCGCCGACCGTGACGGTCTTTTCCGACATCTGGTCGGCATAGACGGGCACGGCAGACATCGCCGCGATGGCGAGAACGGCCGCGCTGGCAAACAGAGCAAAACGCTTGGACATCACAGTCTCCATATCGATTGGGTTGCGGCGGCGGACCGCCGGCGGCGCGAATGGTTCGCGTCGTCGGATCGAGATACGGGCGATTGCGGATGCGGTTTCAGCGCGGCGCTCACGGCTGCGTGAACACTTCCCCTGAAGCCTGCGGTAAGCTATGTAGCGCGCGCGAAATGCCGGGTTTCGCTGCGCAATTGTTCTTAAAGGCGTTACAAAATGTCGAAAAACAGCCCCGGCAATTATTTCGAAGATTTCCGCATCGGGCAGGTGATCCGGCACGCCACGCCGCGCACCGTCACCACCGGCGATGTCGCGCTCTATACCGGCCTGTTCGGCGGCCGCTTCGCGGTGCAGTCCTCGGATGCCTTCGCCAAGGCGATCGGCTATCCGCGCTCGCCGATCGACGATCTCCTCGTCTTTCATATCGTGTTCGGCAAGACCGTGCCGGATGTGTCGCTGAATGCGGTCGCCAATCTCGGCTATGCCAATTGCTGCTTCCGCAGCCCGGTCTATCCCGGCGACACGCTGAATGCGCAGTCCGAAGTCATCGGCTTGAAGGAGAATTCCAGCCGCAAGACCGGCATCGTCTATGTGCGCACCACCGGCTACAATCAGGACTCAAAGCCGGTGCTCGAATATGTGCGCTGGGTGATGGTGCGCAAACGCGATGAGGCGGCGCCCGCGCCCGGCGATCACGTGCCGCGGCTGCCGACCGCGCTCGAGCCGAAAGTTCTGGGCGAGGCCTGCCCGACCATCAACACTGCGGCCTACGATCTCGCGCTTGCCGGCAGCGCCTACAAATTTGGCGATTACGCAGTCGGCGAGAAGATCGATCATGTCGACGGCATCACCGTCGAGGAAGCCGAGCACATGACGGCGACGCGGCTCTATCAGAACACCGCGCGCATCCACTTCGACCTGTTCGCCGCCAAGCAGGGCCGCTTCGGCCGCCGCCTGATTTACGGCGGCCACGTCATTTCACTCGCCCGCGCACTCTCGTTCAACGGCCTCGCCAACGCGTTCCATGTCGCCGCCATCAATGGCGGCCGGCACGTGGCGCCGCTCTTTGCCGGCGGCACCGTCTATGCCTGGTCGGAAGTCTTGGCGAAAGCCGAATTGCCGGGCCGCACCGATATGGCCGCATTGCGGCTGCGCACCGTCGCCACCTGCGACAAGGCTTGCGGCGATTTCCCATACAAATCCGGCGAGGAATACGACCCCGCCGTGCTGCTCGATCTCGATTACTGGGTGCTGATGCCGCGGTGACGATATTCAGCCGTCAGCCATCGGATATTTGGTCGGATTACTGATTGCCGGCTCCCGATCGCAGATGCTCGACCAGTTGGCGCGCATAGGCCGGTAGCTCCGCGCGATTTTTCACGCAGATCGTGAGATCGCGCACCGCCCAAGCGTCGGACAGATTCACCGCCTTGATCGCCATGGTCTTGGAGACGCGGCGCGCAGTCGATTCCGGCACGATGCCGATACCGACCTTGCACTCGACCAGCCGGCAGATGGCGTCGAAGCTGCGCAATTGCACGCGCAGCCGCAGCGGCCGGCCGATGCGCACGGCCTTGGCGGCAAGAAATCGCTGAATAGCGCTGGAGCGGTCGAGCCCGATGAAATCGTGATCGAGCACATCTTCAAAGGCGATCTTGGCGCGCTTGGCCAAAGCATGATCCTGCGCGACGACGAGGACAAAGCGATCGCGGCGGAACGGGTAGGTTTCGAGCCCGCCGGAATCGACCGTGCCGGCGACGATGCCGAGATCGGCGACGCCCTCGGCGATGAGGCCGACGATCTCGTCGCTCAACCGCTCTTCCAGATCGACGCTGACATTGGGATGCGCGGCGAGAAACGAGCTCAGCGCTTCGGGCAGGAATTCGGTCAGCGCATTGGTGTTCGACAGCACCCGGATCTGACCGGCAAGCCCGCCCCCATAGGCGCCGAGATCCTCGTGCAGGCGCTCCGCCTGGCGCAAAATCGCGCGGGCATGCTGCAGCAGCGTCCGGCCGGCCTGTGTCGGCGTCACCCCTTGGCGTCCGCGCGTCAACAGCGGCACGCCGAGCACATCTTCCATGTTGCGGATGCGCGTCGAAGCTGCGGCAAGTGCAAGATGCGCGCGTTCGGCGCCATGGGTGATGCTGCCGGCGTCGACGACGTGGCGGAACAGGCTCAAATCGGCAAGATCGAATCGCATCGGATTACCTCTTCCTTCGTATTTCACGAAGTCAGATTTAATATATTGCCGATTGTAATTGGATACTTCAACGCTATTCTTTCGCGAAGCGCGAAGTCATCCGTAGCTATGCCTATAGGATCGGCAGTGCGTTGCATTGCGGCAAGCGAGCGGATTGGCTAGGAACAATCATCCTGCTTCTTGCTTCGCGCGCCCGCGCGAAGCGAACTTCGGATGATGGTACTTTTCGGATAATTAAAATGGCCGACACCAGCTCGCCTAATCGACGGGTCCGCGCCGAACGCCCGCTCTCGCCGCATCTGCAGATTTATCGCCTGCCGCTGACCATGCTGATGTCGGGGTTCCACCGCGTCACCGGATTCGGCCTCTATTTTGGGACGCTGCTGTTGGCCTGGTGGCTGCTCGCCGCCGCATCGGGGCCGAATGGCTACGCCAAATTCGAATGGTTCATCGGCTCGATCATCGGACAGCTTCTGCTGCTCGGTTACACCTGGGCGCTGATCCATCACATGCTGGGCGGCGTGCGCCATTTGATCTGGGACACGGGCCGAGGTTTCGGCCCGCAGGAGCGCGAATGGCTGGCGCGGGCCACCATCATCGGTTCGCTTAGCCTGACCCTGATCGTGGCGCTGATCAGCTATCTGTTCATGGGAGGCGTCCGATGAGCGGCGGCACATCGAAGAATTTTCGCACCCCCTTGGGGCTGGTCCGCGGCCGCGGCGCGGCGAGATCCGGCACGGAAGATTTCTGGCTGCAACGGGTCACCTCGGTCGCCGGCATCCCGCTCACCATCATGGCCATCGTCATCGGCATGCTGCTGCTTGGCCGCAATCAGGCCGCGGTGGCGCAAATCGTCGGCTCGCCGCTGGTTGCCGTCATCATGCTCGGCTTCATCATCTGCACCGTGTTGCACATGAAGATCGGCGTGCAGGAGATCATCGTCGATTACGTTCCCGACGAATCGATGAAGCTCACGCTGTTGCTCGCCAATACCTTCTATTGCTGGGCGATAGGCCTCGCCTGCGTCTATGCAATTCTCAAAATGTCGTTCGGAGTCTGAGCATGGCGGAAAACGGAGCGAACGGAGGCGCGGCAACGGCCGTCAACGGCCGCGCCTATCCGATCGAAGACCATGCTTATGACGTCGTCGTCATCGGCGCCGGCGGCTCGGGCCTTCGCGCCACCGTCGGCTGCAGCGAAGCAGGGCTGCGCACCGCCTGCATCACCAAGGTGTTCCCGACCCGCTCGCACACCGTCGCCGCGCAAGGCGGCATCGCGGCGGCGCTCGGCAATATGGGTGAGGACGATTGGCGCTGGCACATGTACGACACCGTCAAAGGGTCGGACTGGCTCGGCGACCAGGATGCCATCGAATATATGTGCCGCAGCGCGCCGGAGGCGGTCTACGAATTGGAGCACTGGGGGCTGCCGTTCTCGCGCCGCGAGGACGGCAAGATCTATCAGCGCCCGTTCGGCGGCATGACTACGCATTACGGCAAGGGCACCGCGCAGCGCACCTGCGCCGCCGCCGACCGTACCGGCCACGCCATGCTGCATACGATGTATGGCCAGGCGCTGCGCCATTCGACCGAGTTCTTCATCGAATATTTCGCCATCGATCTGATCATGGACGAGGACGGCCGCTGCCGCGGCGTCATCGCCATCAATCTCGACGACGGCTCGATCCATCGCTTCTCGGCGCAGATGACCATTCTCGCCACCGGCGGCTATGGCCGCGCCTACGCCTCCTGCACCGGCGCCCATACCCAGACCGGCGACGGCAATGCCATGGTGCTGCGCGCGGGGCTGCCGCTCCAGGACATGGAGTTCGTGCAATTCCATCCGACCGGGATTTATGGGGCCGGCGTGTTGATCACCGAGGGCGCGCGCGGCGAAGGCGCCTATCTGGTCAACTCGGCGGGCGAGCGCTTCATGGAGCGCTATGCGCCGTCAGCCAAGGATTTGGCCTCGCGCGACGTTGTCTCGCGCGCGATGACTATCGAAATCCGCGAAGGCCGCGGTGTCGGGCCGAAGAAGGATCATATTTTCCTGCATCTCGACCATCTCGACCCGGCGATCCTCGCCGAGCGACTGCCGGGCATCACCGAATCCGCGCATATTTTCGCCGGCGTCGACCTGACCCGCGAGCCGGTGCCGATCGTGCCGACGGTGCACTACAACATGGGCGGCATCGCCACCAATTATCACGGCGAAGTGCTGATCAAGAAGGACGGCAATCCCGATTACGTCGTGCCGGGCATGATGGCGCTCGGCGAAGCGGCCTGCGTGTCGGTGCACGGCGCCAACCGGCTCGGCTCGAATTCGCTGATCGATCTCGTGGTGTTCGGCCGCGCCGCGGCCAAGCGCTGCGCCGAGATCCTCACCCCGAGCGACAGACAGCCGGAACTGCCAACGGATTCGGCCGAGCGCGCGCTGTCGCGGCTCGACAAATACCGTCATGCTTCGGGCGGCACGCCGACCGCCCAGATGCGCAACAAAATGCAGCAAGTGATGCAGAGCAATTGCGCGGTGTTCCGTACCGGCGAAATCCTGCAGGAAGGCTCAAAGCTCATTCACGAAGTCTTTGACGGCATCGGCGACGTGCGCGTGTCCGACCGCTCGCTGATCTGGAATTCCGATCTGATCGAGACGCTCGAATTCACCAATCTGATCGAGCAGGCCGTGGTCACCATGGACTGCGCGGTCAACCGTACCGAAAGCCGCGGCGCGCATGCGCGCGAGGATTTCCCCGACCGCGACGACCAGAACTGGATGAAGCACTCGCAGTGCTGGCTCGACGTCGCCACCGGCAAAGTGACGATCGACTACCGGCCAGTGCACACCTACACGCTGACCAACGACGTGTCCTATATCGAGCCCAAGAAGCGGGTGTATTGAGGGTCCCATGGTCGAATTCACACTGCCGAAGAACTCCAAGGTCGGCGAAGGCAAGACCTGGCCGCATCCCGCCAAGGCCAAGACGGAACGCGAATACCGCGTCTATCGCTGGAATCCGGACGATGGCGGCAATCCGCGCATCGACACCTACTATGTCGATACCGGCGATTGCGGGCCGATGGTTCTCGATGCCCTGATCTGGATCAAGAACAACGTCGATCCGACGCTGACTTTCCGCCGCTCCTGCCGCGAGGGCATTTGCGGCTCCTGCTCGATGAATATCGACGGCTCGAACACGCTCGCCTGCACCAAGGCGGCGAGCGAGATCGGCGGCGTGGTGCGCATCTATCCGCTGCCGCATATGGCGGTGGTGAAGGATCTCATCCCCGACCTCACCAATTTCTACGCCCAGCACGCTTCGATCGAGCCGTGGCTGCACACGGTGTCGCCGACGCCGCCCAAGGAATGGAAGCAAAGCCACGAGGACCGGGCCAAGCTCGACGGCCTCTACGAGTGCATTCTCTGCGCCTGCTGCTCGACCTCATGCCCGAGCTATTGGTGGAACCCCGAACGCTATCTCGGGCCGGCCGCGCTGTTGCAGGCGCAGCGCTGGATCGTCGATTCGCGCGACGAGGCGACCGGCGAGCGACTCGACTTTCTTGAAGACCCGTTCCGCGTCTACCGCTGCCACACGATTCTGAATTGCGCCAAAGCCTGCCCCAAGCACTTGAATCCGGCCAAAGCGATTGCCGATATCAAGCGCGCGCTGGTGGAGCGGCAGGTCTAGAGGTCATTCCGGAAGCCGCCGACGGGTCCGGTCCTAGGCTGGCCCGCTGACAGGTTCCGCGGCTGTACGGAACAATCCCCGATCGCGATTGGTGGATTCCAGGCCCGCGCCTACTGCGCCCAGGAATGACGCGCGTTGGCGCGCGGTTCGTTTCCCTCGGGGGAACGACCTCGCCACCCCATACGTTATCTCCGAGAACAAGTTCCTTTGTCTGTGAGGTAAAGCATGGCCGACAGCGATCGCGTTTGGGAATTGATGAGAAAGATTTCGATCTGCATGTTCGCCACCTGGGACGGCCGTGAACTGCACGCTCGCCCAATGGGCGCCTATGTGCGCCGCGAGGACAATGCGGTGTATTTCCTGGGCGACGCGGGCAAGCCAAAGGACGCCGAGGTCGAGCAATATTCGAAGGTGTGTCTCGCTTTCGCCGATATCGGCGGCCAAAAATACGTCTCGGTTGCCGGCCACGCGGAAGTCACGAACGATCGCGCCAAGATCAAAGAATTATGGGGCACGCCCGCCAAAGCCTGGTGGAATTCACCGGACGATCCGAACATCCGGGTCCTCAAAGTGACGCCGACCGAGGCCGAATATTGGGACGCGCCAGGCACCACGGTCGCCTATATCAAAATGGCCACGGCCGCGATGACCGGACATCGCCCCGACATGGGCGAGACCCGCAAGGTGGCGATGCGATGAAGCCCGCGATCAAAGAACCGGCGCGGCCGAAGCGACCGGCCGAGCCGCCAAGCTCCGAAGAGCCCAAGGGACCGCGCACGCCGTATCCGGTCAACGAGCCGGTCGATCCGCGCGGACCGGGGTCGGAGCCGGATTATTTTCCCGGCAAGCCGGCAGGCGGCGATTTGCCGACGATGTGACGCCGCCGCGGGATTTGCTCCGCTGCCACAACGTCGATCAGAGCTTTAGTTTTTTCTTCCGCTGCCCGAGCGTCCTTAGCCGCAGCGCGTTGAGCCGGATAAAGCCCTCGGCGTCGCGCTGGTCGTAAGCGGTCTTGCCGTCCTCGAAGGTCACCAGATCCTGGTCGTAGAGCGAATATTTGCTCTCGCGCCCGACCACGCCGGCATTGCCTTTGTAGAGTTTCAGCCGCACGCGGCCGGTGACGAGTTCCTGGCTCTTGTCGATTGCCGCCTGCAGCATGTCGCGCTCCGGCGCGAACCAGAAGCCGTTGTAGATCAACTCGGCATATTTCGGCATCAGCTCGTCTTTGAGGTGCGCCGCGCCGCGGTCGAGCGTGATCGATTCGATGCCGCGGTGCGCGGCAAGCAATATGGTGCCGCCCGGCGTCTCGTACATGCCGCGCGACTTCATGCCGACGAAGCGGTTTTCGACGAGATCGAGCCGGCCGATGCCGTGCTTCCTGCCAAGCGCGTTGAGCGCGGTCAGGAGCGCCGCGGGCGTAAGCTTCTTGCCGTCGATCGCTGTCGCATCGCCGCGCTCGAAATCGATCGTGACGTAGCTTGGTGCATCCGGCGCCTGCTCGGGATCCTCGGTGCGCGAATAGACATAATCCGGCACCTCGCCCGCGGGGTCTTCGAGCACTTTGCCTTCGGACGAAGTGTGCAACAGATTGGCGTCGGTCGAGAACGGCGCCTCGCCGCGCTTGTCCTTGGCGATCGGAATCTGGTTCTGCTCGGCGAAGGCGAGCAGCGCCTCGCGCGACTTGAAATCCCATTCGCGCCACGGCGCGATCACTTTGACGTCGGGCTTGAGCGCATAATAGGCAAGCTCGAACCGCACCTGGTCGTTACCCTTGCCGGTCGCGCCGTGCGCCACCGCATCGGCGCCCACTTTCTCGGCGATCTCGATCTGCTTTTTGGCGATCAGCGGCCGCGCGATCGAGGTGCCGAGCAGATACTGACCCTCATAGACCGCGTTCGCCCGAAACATCGGAAATACATAATCGCGGACGAATTCCTCGCGCAGGTCCTCGATAAAAATATTCTCCGGCTTGATGCCGAGCGTCAGCGCCTTGGCGCGCGCCGGCTCGAGCTCCTCGCCCTGGCCGAGATCGGCCGTAAAGGTGACCACCTCGCAGCCATAAGTCGTCTGCAGCCATTTCAAAATGATCGAGGTATCGAGCCCGCCCGAATAGGCCAGCACGACTTTTTTCACGTCTTTGGACATCGAGAGATCCCAGGGTGCGCAATCTACGAAAAGCGCGCGGACTATAGGGGGGCCCGTGACCGAAGCAAGCACCGCGGATCGCGCGATCAGCTCTCTTTACTGGCCCGGCCCGTAAGACGCGCCGACAGCGCCGAAAGGGCGGCGCGAAAGGCCTCGCCCGCCTGGCTCAAAAAACCCTCGACTCGGCTCTCATCCAGACGGGTCCTCGGCCAACGATAGATCAGCCCGTGTCCGATCCACACCACGATGAACATGAACACGCCGGCGAATACCACGTCGCTGAAGAAATGCGCACCGGCAGCGATCCGCAATACGCCGACGGCCGCGCCGAAGACGAGCGCCGCCCCATAGGCGATTGCGCGCAGTTCCGGCGGCGCCAGTGCGGCGGGCGCGAGCGTCCAGAATGCGCCCGATGGCTCGCCGGCGATGAACGAGCAATTGGTCGGACAATCGCCGTTCGGATCCCACCATGGTGTGAAGTGCTCGGTGCCGCCGAATTGCTGCACGTCGATCGGGCGGGCGCGGCCCCAGTGATCTTTCAGGATCAGGTTGGTGACGAGACCGGGGCCGATTGCCAGCGTCGCGATCAGGAACAAGGCGGCGCGGCCTTCGATCGCCAAGCGGCGGCGCGGCAGGATGAGCTTGCCCAGAACGGCCACAAAACCCGGCAGCACCAGGAGCGTAATGACGAGGCGCGCCGCATTGCGGGCGTGCTGCACCCACATCTGGGCATTGACCTCGAACATCTGGATCTTGGAATCGAAGCTCAAGGCTGACAGATCGAGATCGAGCTGCGGATCGACGGCGCAGATGAGGCCGACCGCAAAGCCGATCGCCAGCGCAATTTTGAGCCCGGTCCGATTCATCCGGTCGGTCCCAGGCGCCGCGTCATTTCCAGGCACCCGCTCTGCGGCCGGCGAACAGCCAATAGACCAGGCCGCCGGCGATCCCGGCCGCGGCAAACACTTCCCGCTCGTGCGCCAGACTCGAGTCGGGCGCCGCAATGTAGCCGGCGAAATCGAGGCCGTAGGCCCCTGCCAGCGCCAACAGTCCGCCGATGACGCCGTAAATCACTGCGGAACGCAGCGCCAAACCCTCCGCGAGCACCATCACCAAGAGCGTCGGCAACAGACCGACCACGAAAATCGCCACGGTACCCAACGCTACCACCGCCCATAGCGCCGCCGATTGTACTTCCGGCGACGGCACGCCGAATGAATTCATCACCACGTTCCAGTGCGGCGTCAACGTGCCGATGGTGAGGACGAGGGATGCCGCGATGCAAGCCGCCGTATAGCCGGCGAACATCATCATAATACGGAATAAAGCGGCCATCTCGCCCTGCCGCCTAGTCGGTCATCGCCATGGCGGGCAGTGTCATGCGCTCGCGGGCGGAAATCTTTTCGGTCGCACTCTTGAGCTGGCCGCAGGCGGCAAGGATATCGCGGCCGCGCGGCGTGCGCACCGGCGATGAATAGCCGGCATTAAAGACGATCTCGGAGAATTTCTCGATCTGTTCCCAGTCGGAGCATTCGTATTGGGTGCCGGGCCAAGGGTTGAACGGAATGAGGTTGATCTTGGCCGGGATGCCTTTGAGAAGGCGCACCAACGCCTTGGCGTCGGCCAGCGAGTCGTTGATGCCTTTGAGCATGACATATTCGAAGGTGATGCGCCTGGCGTTGGAGACCCCCGGATAGTTGCGGCAGGCATCCAGCAGTTCGCGGAGCGGATATTTGCGATTGAGCGGCACCAATTGATCGCGCAATTCATCGGTGACGGCATGCAGCGACACGGCGAGCATCGAGCCGATCTCGGCGCCGGCACGCGCGATGTTGGGCACGACACCCGAAGTCGATAGCGTGATGCGCCGCTTCGAGATGCTCAAGCCGTCGCCGTCGGCGATGACGGCGAGCCCGTCGCGCACCGCTTCGAAATTGTAGAGCGGTTCGCCCATCCCCATCATGACGATATTGGAGACGAGGCGCTTGCGATTTTCCGCGTCGCCCTCATGGGCGAGCGTCCAGTCGTTGAGCCGGTCGCGCGCCAGCACCACCTGGCCGGCGATTTCGCCCGCAGTCAGATTGCGCACCAGCCGCTGCGTGCCGGTATGGCAGAAGCTGCAATTGAGCGTGCAGCCGACCTGACTCGAGATGCACAACGTACCGCGGTCGGTTTCCGGAATGTAGACGCATTCGACGTCATGCGGCGCGCCGTCGATATCGCCCGGCAGGCGAAGGAGCCATTTGCGCGTGCCGTCGACCGAAATCTGCTCGGCGACCATTTCCGGACGCGCCAGAGTGAAGCGTTGCGCCAGCGCCGCGCGCAACTCCTTCGACAGCGTCGTCATCTCGTTGAAATCTCGCGTACCGCGCACATGGAGCCAGTGCCAAATCTGCTGCACCCGCATGCGGCGCTGCCGTTCCGGGACGTCGATGACGCCAAGCGCTTCCGCCATCTCCTCGCGCGTCATCCCGACCAGCGACGGCTGCGCCGGCGCGCGATATTGCTCGAGCGGCCGCTTCTCGATGAGATCGGCGGATCCGGCAGGTGCGGCGTCAGTCGCGGCAAGCGAAGCAGTCATTGTCGATCCAAACCCAAATCGGAAAGTGCAGTGCGCCGTCCCTAGATAGGAGGCCCATTGTGTTTCGGACAGTTCAATCGCCGGAACTGAATGCCGTTTACTTGCATTCCTGCGCGACGCGGTCGAGGGCCTGAGAGATGCCCTTGAGCGTATAGCTATCGGCCGATTGCGTTCCCTTCGCCGACACGCCCTTCACCACCGCGGTGTCGCCGGAGCGCATGGCGGTGACCATATTGGCTTCATCGGCGGCATTTTTGATCCAGGCGCCATCCTGCTGGGTGTAGAGCGCAAACGAAGTCGAGCCCACCATGGCGGTCGCCTCGGTGCCCGGCTTGAACGGGTAGCCGACGATAATGGAAATCTCGTTCGTTACTTTGTCGGCCGGACGCGTCGAAATGAACATGTAGACGGGATTTCGCGGCCGATTCGGGGGTATGGTCTGCGCCGACGTCGGCTTGGAAATGGCGAAGCAGACCTTCTTGCCGCCTGACGACGCCGTATAGGCGCCCCATTCGCCATACTGGCCAAGCAACCTTGCTCCGCTGGTTGGCGACGCAGAGGGCTTCGCCGGCGCAGCCGCGGCGCCAGGCTTGGCCTCGGGCTTGGGCGCAGGCTTGACCGCAGGTTTGGGAGCCGGTTTCGGCTTGGCCGGAGTGGCGGCCGGCGGCGGCGGCGCCGGGGCGGGAGGCTGCTGAGCTGCCGCCGGAATGGCGAAGAACGCCGCAATGAGCAGCGCAAAGGCAAGCCGCCAGTGTCGATCGACCTGCATCGGGCCTCGCGGTAATGCCCCCGGGATTGATAACAAGGCAACGAAGCTTAATCCAATTCGGCAGAAAAAGGAATGAGATAGGTGGGGATAAGGCGCGACCCAGAGGCCAAGCAATGTAGGATTGCAAGCCGGTCGAGGCGTGATCGCGCCGCTCAGGCCTGATATGACCTCCCCATGAAAGCCATCCTCTGCAGACGTTTTTGCGCGCCCGATGAACTCGAATTGGCCGACCTGCCGGAGCCCCAAGCCGGCCCCGGACAAGCCGTCGTGCGCATCAAGGCCGCGGCGCTGAACTTCTTCGACACGCTGATTATCGCCGGCAAATACCAGCACAAGCCGCCATTTCCGTTCTCGCCCGCAGCCGAGTTTTCCGGCGTCGTGGAAGGGGTCGGCTCAGGCGTGACAGCGGTCGCGCCAGGCGACCGCGTGATGGGCAATATCGGCTGGGGCGCGGCGCGCGAGGCAGTGGCGGCGCCGGCGGATGAGCTCGTCAGAATTCCTGCCACGCTCGATTTCGACCATGCGGCCGGCCTCACCGTCACCTATGGCACGACGCTCTATGCGCTCCGCGAGCGCGCGGCGCTGAAGCCCGGCGAAACGCTGGTCGTGCTCGGCGCCTCCGGCGGCACCGGGCTCGCCGCGATCGAGATCGGCAAAATCATGGGCGCGCGCGTCGTCGCCTGCGCCTCGTCGAACGACAAACTCGATTTCGCCCGCGCCCACGGCGCCGATGCGACGGTAAATTATGCGACCGAGGATCTGCGCGGCGCGCTGAAAACAATCGGCGGCGAGCGTGGCATCGACGTGGTCTACGATCCGGTCGGCGGGCCTTACGCCGAGCCCGCGGTCCGCTCGCTGGGCTGGGAAGGCCGTTATCTCGTCGTCGGCTTCGCTGCGGGCGAAATCCCCAAACTGCCGCTCAATCTGGTGCTCTTGAAAAGTTGCGACATCCGCGGCGTGCTGTGGGGCGCCTGGGTGCGGCGCGAGCCGCAGGCGCAGCGCGCCTTGATGACCGATATCGTGGGCTGGTGCGCGGAAGGCAAACTGACCGCCCATGTGCACGCAGTCTATCCGCTTTCTGAGACTGCGGCTGCGCTCAAAGCAATTGCGGACCGCAAAGTGATGGGCAAAATCCTGCTACGCCCATAATCATGTTAGGCCCATACGCTTGCTAAGCCCATGACGGCTGTTCCTGGCGCATGCGCTCAAGCGTACGCCGCGCCGCTTCGCGATGCTCGGGCTTGATATGCGATGCAAATATCTTCATCGCCCCGGCCAGCACCGCCGCATCGTCAAGATAGCCGAACACCGGAATGGAGTCGGGAATCAAATCGTCGGGCACGATAAAATAAACGACCGCCCCGACCAGCGCGGCTTTCACATAGAACGGCGTCTGGCGGTCGAAGGCGCAATAATGGGCGGTGAACGCGTCCTCGACGAACGGGATGTTGGCCGTCTCGCGCTTGATGCTACGCCAGAATTTACGCCGTAATTCGGCTTCGTTGCCGGCCATGCGGCGCGAGCGCGCCGCAAAATCCTGCCAAGAGCGTTGCCAAGAATCTCTCCAGGCACCCTGCCAAGAGCCCTGGGCTGCAGCAGCTTGCTGTTCAAACCACATTGACCCTTCCCCCAGGTGCTCGAGCGCCGGGATCGGCGACAAGCCCAGCCGGCAAAACATGGCGGCGAAAGGCGGCAGCCGCAAGGCAGCCTAACCCGCCAACTTGTCCCGGCGCGGGCGGCTTAGGCCGCCAACTTATCCATAGCCTCGGCGAGCTTCACGTCTTGCTCGGTCAGTCCGCCGGCATCGTGGGTCGATAGTGTCACGTCCACGGTCTTGTAGACGTTGAACCATTCCGGATGGTGATCGAGCTTTTCCGCCACCAGAGCCACGCGGGTCATGAAGCCGAAGGCCTGATTGAAATCGGCGAAAACGAACTTCTTGGTGATGGCATCGCGTCCCGCCACTTCGCTCCAGCCTTTGAGGCGGGCAACGGCCTTTTTGCGTGCCTCACCGGTGAGTTTCTCCGTCATCAGTCTACTCCCGTGCCGCCGGCGGCCCACTTGGCGAACATCCGGCAAAGCCGCTCACTAGCAAACGACGGCCTGGGGCGCGAGGTTCCACAGACCTGAGAGCCGTCCTGCGGGGCTTAACGAGGCTCCATACGGCCTCAACAAGTTCAAAATCGGCCTGTAAAGCGAACCTGCCGTCCGGGCCGCGGTTAACCAAGGCTAAGGTTTCGCCCTGGAACGACGTGCCTGGCCGGGGCCAAAACGCGCCGGAGCCGTGCTAGGATTAACCATGCCCGCGCCTCTTGCCATGAGATTTTGGCTGTCACGACGCGGCAGCAAGGACAACGCCACCGGCTCGGCTGGGCGTGGCCGCGCCTCGGGTAAGGTCATGAGTATCGAGTCGCTTGAGCACATGGTGCGAAGCCGCGTGCGCATGTTTCTGCGCCATACTTGGCTCGTCGCCATTCTCGGCACCGCCGTGCTCGTCGGCGCGATCGTAAGCGGAATTTACTTCTGGAGAGAAATGGACCAGATGCGGATCGCCGCCGGGCCGCTCGATGTTCAGTTTGTGCGGACGCTGTCCGATCAGATCACCAGACAAAATCCCACTTTGCATCTGCAACTCATCCCCACCTCGGCGCCCAAGGATGCCGCCGAGGCAATGAGCAAAGGTCAGGCCGATTTTGCCATCCTGCCCAGCAATCTCGTCGACCGGCTTAATTGGCCGGTGGTCGGCATTCTTCGCCAGAACGTGATGGCATTCATCGTTCCGGCGGCAGTTGCCGTAAACAAGCCCAAGGCGGGGGAGAAGGCGGCGGAGAAGACTGGGGAAAAGGCGGCCGAGACTCCCGCGAGCGCCAAAAGCGCAAAAGGCGCGAAGGGCAGCAAAAAGACCAAGGGTACAAAAACCGCCAAAGCCGACAAGGCCGACAAGGCCGACAAGGCCGATGACAGCGACGACAGCGACGACAGTAGCGATAGCACCAAGTTCGGAAAGGTGACCGACCTCGCCGGCAAGCGGATCGGCATCGTCACCGGCAGCGAGGCGACCGCGGGCCTGCTCGAACTTGTGCTGGGTCACTACGGAGTTCCTCTCGACAAAGTGACCGTGGCAGAAATCGCGTCGGACAAGGTCGGCGCCG
This sequence comes from Xanthobacteraceae bacterium, assembly GCA_049282655.1. GTDB lineage: Bacteria > Pseudomonadota > Alphaproteobacteria > Rhizobiales > Xanthobacteraceae > BOG-931. The sequence continues at coordinate 29,337 of JBAPUM010000042.1, read as the reverse complement.
CCGTCAAGGATAATCAGATCGATGCGCTGTTCGTCGCCGGCCCGGCGATCGGCAAGGCTGTTTCCAATGCCGTCGCGGCCGCTGGTCGGAACGGCATGCCGCCGAGTTTCATCGCTATCGATCAGGCCGACGGCATCGCCAATCGCAATCCCGCTTTCGCTTCGACCGAGATCGATGCCGGTACTTTCGGCGGTAATCCTCCTGCCCCTGATGACAAACTCACGAGCCTGAGCTTTGCCGAATATCTGGTGGCGCGCCGGTCCGTCCACGAGTCGTTGGTCGCGACACTGGCGAAGGTGCTCTATTCGTCCCGCCAGACGCTTGCGGTTGCCGAGCCGGGTCAGATCAAGATCGAAGCGCCGTCGACCGACAAGGATGCGGATATCGTGCTGCATCCCGGAGCATTGGCTTATCTGTCGGACAGCCAGCAGTCCTTCTTCGATAAATACGGCGATGATATATTCTACGGGCTGCTGATCTTTCCGGTGTTCGGGTCCGGCATCGCCGCGGTAGCAAGCTTCCTGTTGCGGGATACGCGGACCAAGCGGCTGCGCCTCTTGCAGCGCGTGCTCGACCTGGTGCGCAAGGCGCATGCCGCGCAGACCGTGCAGGCGCTCGATCAGCTTCAGATCGAGGCGGACAATCTGGTGATTGCCATCATTCATCAGAGCGAGCATGAGGAATTCGACGAAACGGCGCGCATGTCGTTTTCTTTCGCGCTCGATCAATTGCGCTTCGCCATCGCCGGACGCCGCGCGGCGGTCCTCGACCATTCTGGCGCCGGCACCGGAACAGAATCGAACGCCAAGGCCGCTGCGGCCTAGACCGAGTCATCCCGCCGTCGCATAAGCTTCGAGTCCTCGTCAGAATCAATAGCCACGGTCCGCCGCATTCATCGGCGGAGGCCGAATGGCCGTCGTAAGGCAGAGGCACACGGCGCTGACGCGGCGCGGATTGCTGCAAACCGCATCGGCTGCGATCGCCGAGCTCGGTGGCCTGGCGCGGCCGGCGCTCAGTTTCGCGGCGGATCGGCCGCAGATCACCCATGGGGTGCAGTCCGGCGACGTGTCGGAATCGTCCGGCATGGTTTGGGCGCGCGCCGACCGACCTTCGCGCATGCTGGTCGAAGTCGCGACCACCGATAGCTTTGGCGATCTGCGGAATGGGATTTTCGTCGACGCTTTGCCGGAGACGGATTTCACCGCCAAACTGCTGCTCGAAGACCTGCCGTCCGGACAGGACATTTTCTACCGGGTGAGCTGCCAGGACCTTTCGAGCGGCGTCTTCGGCGCGCCGCAGATCGGCCGCTTCCGCACGCCGCCCAATGACCGCCGTTCGGTCAGGTTTCTGTGGTCAGGCGACACCATGGGCCAGGGCTGGGGCATCGATATCGCGCGCGGCGGCATGCGCACTTACGCCGCCATGCTGCGTAGCCGGCCCGACTTTTTCATCCATTGCGGCGATAACATCTACGCGGATTGTCCGATCCCGGCGGAGCAAAAACTGCCCGACGGCGGCCTGTGGCGCAGCATCGTCACCGAGGAGAAATCGAAGCCGGCCGAAACGCTCGCCGACTATCGCGGCAATTACAAATACAATCTGCTCGACGACAATCTGCGCGCCTTCAATGCCGCAGTTCCAACCTTGGCGTTATGGGACAATCACGAGGTCATGGAGACCTGGTGGCCCGGAGAACCTTTGCCGCAAAACCGTGCCGGCGAGAACAATACGCTCGTCTTCGCTGCCCGCGCCCGCCGCGCCTTTCACGAATACATGCCGATGCGCGAAGCCTTGGCCGAACCGGGCCGGGTCTACCGCAAAATTCCATACGGTCCGCTGCTCGACGTGTTCCTCCTCGACATGCGCAGCTATCGCGGCGCCAACGCGTCGCCTGACGATCGCATCTACCGCCCCGACAATTATCTGCTGGGTCCCGTCCAGATCGCCTGGCTCAAGCGCGAACTCGCCCGTTCGCGCGCGACCTGGAAGGTCATCGCCGCCGACAGCCCCATCGGCTATGTGGTCGGCGGCGGCAGTGAAGAGGCGGGAGGCGGTCCGCGCGGCCGCAGCCTCGAAATCGCTGCGCTCCTTTCCTTCATCAAACAGGCCGGCATTCGCAATACGCTGTGGATCACCGCGGACCTTCACTACACCGCCGCGCATTACTACGATCCGAACCGGGCGGCGTTTGAGGATTTCGCGCCGTTTTGGGAATTCGTCTCCGGGCCGCTTCATGCCGGAACCTGGCGCCCGGTCCCGCTCGACCGCACATTCGGGCCGCAGGTCGTCTTTCACAAAGCCCCGACCGAGGCTCAGGGTGACAACCTTGCGCCCTGTTACGGACTGCAATTCTTCGGGCATGTCGCGATCGATGGGGCGAGCGAGACACTGACGGTCACCCTCAAGGACGTCGTCGATCAAGCCTTGTGGTCGGCAACTTTTGAGCCGAAGCAGGTTGAAAGCGCGCGCATCGGTATGCTTCGTCTATGAGCGATGCCTAGGCGGCATCGGCCTTCCCTGGATCGAGGCCAGCAAACGGCGTCTTGGTGCGACTTTGCCATCGAGGCAATGTGATCCGGGCAATTAAGCCGGATGGGACGCGGTCGAGTAATTCCAACCTGCCGCCGTGTATCTCGACCGCCGCCGTGGCGATCGACAAACCGAGACCGAAGCCAGTTCTGCCATTCATGCCACGCGCTGCGTCGCCGCGCACGAACGGCTGCTGCATCGCTTCCCTGTCGATGGCTAAAATGCCGGGACCATCGTCCTGGATCGCGATGGAGACCGTAAACGGGTCTGCAATTAGTTGCACCAGGACTTTGGTGCCGTAACAAACGGCATTGTCGACCAGATTGGTAACCGCCCGGCGTATTTCTTCAGGGAAACCTTCGATCGCCAAACGGTCCGGGCCTTCATAAACGATATCGTTTCCCATATCGGCGAACTGATCGCAGATCGTCTGCACGCTGGTCGCCACGTCGATCATGGTTGCCGGCTCGCGCGGCTCGCCACCGCGCAGGTAGACTAGAACGCTCTCGACCATCGAGCTCATGTGAGCGAGTTCGTCCAGCGTCTGCGTCCGTAGCGCCGGGTCGTCGATGAACTCGCTGCGCAAACGAAGCCGCGTAATCGGCGTGCGCAAGTCGTGACTGACCGCGGCCAGCATGCGGGTGCGGCCTTCCACCAGATCCTTGACGCGTTCGCGCATGCGGTTGAGCGCGCGCGCCGCGGCGCGGACTTCATCCGGACCGCGTTCAGGCAGCGGCGCCAACTCGCTATCAGGCCGAAAACTCTCGGCCGCCTTGGCGAAGCTGCGCAGCGGCTCGGTCAGCGCACGCGCCGCCCAAAAACTGAGCAGGCTGACGCAGAGCGCAATAAACAGCAGGGTGACGAAAATGGGGCCGCCAAAGGATAAAATTGCCGGGGCCGAAGCGATTCGGGCCGAAACAACCGCCCCGTCGCTCAATTGAACCGCGATGCGCGCAAGCCGGTCGACCGATCCGGTCGGCGCGATTCGCCCAACTCGAAAACCCGGTCCCAGCCGATGCCGAATGTTGCCGATCAGTTGGGCATCGCCTTGCTGCACAACCGGCGCCGAAGAGGTCAAAGTCATATCGAGACCGGGAAGCGCCGCGTTAGCGTCAGTTATCAGCCGCGGTCGCGTTTCAACGGATGTTGCATCGACTAGCCGAACGACGGTGACGAACTGTTCCGGCGACCGATCCGGCGGATATTCGGACCGGCCGATGAAAAACGCCGCCGTCAGCACGACATGGATCGTTATGAGCGACGACACCACAATAATCGCGATTTGACCGCTGATGCGTCTTAGCTTGAACGATCCGAAGTCCATCTTCATGACAGCCAGCCTCATGAAGCATTGACGGGGGCGGCGAACAGATAGCCCCCGGACCGCACAGTCTTGATGATTTCGGGATTATGTATGTCGGCTTCGATCTTGCGGCGGAGTCTACTGACCAACACGTCGATGCTCCGCTCGTGGGAGCCGGAAACACGTCCGTGCGTGAGATCGAGCAATTGATCGCGAGAGAGAACTCTCCCGGAGCGCTCGCACAGGGCCTGAAGCAAGTCGAACTCCGCGCTGGTCATGGCGACGAGGACGTCGCGCGGGTCCCGGAGTTGCCGTAGAGCGGAATCGATTCGCCAGCCGAGAAACGTCAAGGAGCGAGCGCGAGCGACCGACAGGCTTGCCGCCGATCGGGCACGGCGCAGCACGGCGTGAATGCGCGCCAGCAGTTCGCGGGGATTGAACGGTTTGGCGGGGTAGTCATCGGCGCCCATTTCGAGACCTAAGATGCGATCGACGTCCTCGCCTTTGGCCGTCAGCATGATGACGGGAATCTGCGAATGCGTTCGCAGCCGGCGGCAAATGCTCAAGCCGTCCTCGCCCGGCAGCATGAGGTCGAGCACGATCAGATCTATCCTGCTGTCTTCGAGCAGACGCTCCATGTTCCGGCCGTCGCCGCTCACCGAAACGTAGCAATCATTCGAGCGCAGATATCGGCTGACAAGGCGGCTGATTTCGAGGTCGTCTTCCACGACGAGGACGTGCGGCGATGCAATCATAAGAGCCTAATGCGTCCGGCGTTGCTTGTTGGCCGCAGAATTTTGTTTCCGAATATTTCCAAAGACGATTCTCAAAGCTACGGAAACAAAGTCGGGGGTACTAAGCAAGCTCCCATTAACCGCAATCGTCTTGTCTTACACAGCAACTTCGTCCGCCAGGAGCGCGCCATGACTTCGATCTCGTCGACGACCTACCAGCCCCCGTACCAATCCCCTTTGACGACCCTTCAAAATGAGCTGTCGTCAGAAGTGTCGGCAGGCACGATCGGCTCATCCGACCAGAGCGCACTGAGCTCGGCACTCAATGACATCAACAGCGCGCTTCAGGCTGATGCCTCATCGGGGCAGTCCCCGTCCTCACCGTCCGACATCAAGTCGAAGATCGACAGCTTGATCGCGTCGGAAGTGAAGAGTGGCAAGCTGACCAACGATCAGGCCACCGAATTGCAGAATGTTTTCTCAAATGCGTTTTCGCAGGGAGGCCAGGGTGGAGTGGGCGGTGCCGGCGGCCCACCCCAAGGCGGCCCGCCTCCGAGCGGTTCTCAAGGCGGCGCCGGCGGGTCGAACAACGACACCAGCAGCAGCGACACGAGTGGCAGCACCAGCACCAGTGGATCGTCAACCAGTTCGGACGCGGAAACATTGCTCAAGGACTTTCTTAAATTGCTGAAGGACTCGACCGCCGCCAACTCGAGCTATGGCTCCAATAGCCAAACCACCAACAATGCGAGCACTTCGCTCTTGATCAATTATCAGAGCTGAGTGGCCGATCCCTGACTAGAAAGCTCCGAGTAAGTTCGAATAACGCCGGGTCCGAACCACGGGTGAACGTGCTCTCGACGCTACGGCGGCGCCGCGGCTGGCATGGCCGCGGCGTCATCCTATTTTGAGGCGTTGCTTCTCGGCCGAAACCGACTATATACCGGCCGCAGTGGCGGGCCCTTCGGGGCCCGTAGCGGTTTCACGGCCTAGACGCCGGAAGCCCACAGAATCAAGCCCAAAAAATCAACCATGAAATCGAACCCATGAATTTGCGAAATATCGCCATTATCGCCCACGTCGACCATGGCAAAACCACCCTCGTCGACCGGCTTTTGCAGCAGTCCGGCTCGTTTCGCGACAATCAGCGGGTGGCCGAGCGGGCGCTTGATTCGAACGATCTCGAGCGCGAGCGCGGCATCACCATTCTGGCCAAGGCGACGTCGCTGGTCTGGAAGGACACCCGGATCAATATCGTCGATACCCCCGGTCACGCCGATTTCGGCGGCGAAGTCGAACGCATTCTGAATATGGTTGACGGCGCGCTGGTCCTGGTCGACGCCGCCGAGGGGCCGCTGCCGCAGACCAAATTCGTGGTCACCAAGGCGCTGAAGATGGGATTAAAGCCCATCGTCGTCATCAACAAGGTCGATCGCTCCGACGCCCGGCCAACCGAAGTCGCCAATGCGGTGTTCGACCTTTTCGCGGCGCTGGATGCGACCGAAGAGCAGCTCGATTTCCCGATCCTGTACGGCTCGGCCAAGCAGGGTTGGATGGCGGCATCCGCCGACGGTCCCAAGGACCAGGGCATGGCGCCGCTGTTCGATCTGGTCATCCGCCATGTGGCACCGCCGACCGTCGAGGAAGGCCCGTTCCGCATGCTGGGCACCATTCTCGAAGCCAATCCCTATCTCGGCCGCATCGTCACCGGCCGCATTTTTTCTGGCTCGGTGAAGCCGAACCAACTCGTGAAAGTGCTCGACCGCAATGGCGAACTGGTCGAGGACGGCCGGGTCACCAAAGTGCTCGCCTTCCGCGGGTTGGAGCGCACCCCGATCGACGAGGGTATTGCCGGCGACATCATCGCCATTGCGGGCCTGCCGGAGGCCTTCGTCTCGCACACCTTATGCGCCCCCGAAGTCACCCAGCCGCTGCCGGCGCAACCGATCGATCCGCCGACGCTGACGATGACGTTCCACATCAACGACTCGCCGCTCGCCGGCACCGAGGGCGACAAGGTGCAAAGCCGGGTCATCCGCGATCGCTTGCTGCGCGAGGGCGAGGGCAATGTCACGCTGCGGATCTCCGAATCTCCCGAGAAGGATTCGATGGAAGTCGCCGGCCGTGGCGAATTGCAGCTCGGCATCCTGATCGAAACCATGCGGCGCGAAGGTTTTGAGCTTGCGGTATCGCGGCCCAAGGTCCTGTTTCAATACGGCGCGGCGGGCGAATTGCTCGAGCCGATCGAGGAAGTGGTCATCGACGTCGACGAAGAGCACTCCGGCATCGTGGTGCAAAAGCTCTCCGAGCGTAAAGCCGAGATGGTCGAGATGCGCCCGTCGGGCGGCGGCCGCGTCCGGCTGATCTTCTACGCGCCGACGCGCGGACTGATCGGCTATCAGGGTGAGCTTCTCACCGACACGCGCGGCACCGCGGTCATGAACCGGCTGTTCCATGCCTACGGCCCGCATCGCGGCGACATCGCCGGGCGCAGAAACGGCGTCTTGATCTCGACCGATCAGGGCGACGCCGTTGCCTTTGCGATGTGGAACCTGGAAGACCGCGGTCCGATGATGATCGAGCCGGGCTGGAAGGTTTATCGCGGCATGATCGTCGGCGAGCACACGCGCGGCAACGACCTCGAAGTCAATGTGCTCAAGGGCAAGAAGCTCACCAATATCCGCACTCACTCCAAGGACGAGGCGATCAGATTGACGCCGCCGATCCGCATGACGCTGGAAAAGGCGCTCGCCTATATCGAGGACGATGAGCTGGTGGAAGTGACGCCGAAATCGATCCGGCTGCGCAAGAAGCTGCTCGATCCGAACGATCGCAAACGCGACGAACGGCGGAAAGAAGCCGAGCGCGTATGAGCGCTGCCGGAACGGCGCGACGGGCGCCGTTCCGGATGCACCGGAAGAGTCTCATCCTGTCATAAGTGCCGCGCGCCGCGCACTGCCCGGAGGGAGATTTCCGGCAACCGTGACGCTATTGCAACAGCCCGTGCAGATCGCGACCGGGCCTTGCATTTTCCTGTGCGCAATTGTGGCCAGCCCTGCGCAATTCCGCCTATACTCGGCATCGTTAACTGAAGGTGAATCTAGACCCTTGAAGACGACCGATCCGCTTGCTTTGATTGCGTCATGAGATGCGCAGCATGGGCTTGATGTCGTGAGCACAGTTCTGATCGAAATCCGCCGGGCTCGCGCCTGCGATGCCGGCGCTGTAGCGGACGCCCATGACGAAGCCTGGCGGACGGCCTATCAGGGCATCATCCCCGGCGCTGAACTGGAACGTCTGATCAACCGCCGCGGCCCGGCATGGTGGGAAAGCGCCATCCGCAAAGGCAGCCGCATCGCGCTTTTGCAGTTCGGCGACAAGATCGCCGGCTACGCCAATTACGGTCGCAACCGCGCCCGCAGCCTCTATTATGACGGCGAAATCTACGAGCTTTATCTACGGCCGGAATTCCAGGGACTGGGCTTCGGCCGCCGCCTGTTCACCGCCGCACGCCGCGATCTGGCGCAGAGCGCGCTGAAATCGCTGATCGTGTGGGCGCTGTCCGAGAATGAAAACGCGGTGGAGTTCTATCGCGCGCTCGGCGGCAAGGCGGTGGCCCGCAGCTCCGAGAAGTTCGGCACCCGCGTGCTCGATAAAGTCGCCTACGGCTGGCAGAGCTGAGCGGCCAAGAAGTCGTACCGCCAATCACACCGCTGGCGGCGGCAGTCCGGCCTGCATGCAGGCCGCCCGTAGCGTATTGACCAAGAGGCAGACAATGGTCATCGGCCCGACACCGCCGGGTACCGGCGTGATGGCGCCTGCGACCTCGACGGCCTCCGCATAATTCACATCGCCGACGATGCGGGATTTGCCGCCGTCGGTCACGCGGTTGATGCCGACATCGATCACGGTCGCGCCGGGTCTGATCCAATCACCGCGAATGAATTCGGCTGAGCCGATCGCCACGCATAAAATCTCGGCGTTCCGACACAGCTCCGGCAGATGCCTTGTATGCGTATGCGCCACCGTGACGGTGGCGTTTTCACCGAGCAGCATTTGCGACAGCGGATGACCGACAATGTGCGAGCGGCCGACCATCAGCGCATCCAAGCCGAGCAGTGACGGATGGATTGTCTTGATCAACTTGATGCAGGCGATCGGCGTGCATGGCACCAGCGCCGGCAGCCCCGTGATCAACCGGCCGGCATTGAGCGGATGGAAACCGTCGACGTCTTTATCGGGATCAATGGCGGCGGTGACGCGGGCCGCATTGATTTGCGGCGGCAACGGCATTTGCACCAGAATGCCTTGCACCGCAGGATCGTCATTGAGTTTTTGCACTAGGCCGATCAGTTCGGCTTCGGTCGTGTTCGCCGGCCAATGATAATCGAACGGCCGCATGCCGACCTCGACCACGGCGCGCGTTTTGCTGGCGACATAAGTTTTGCTCGCCGCATTGTCGCCGACGAGGACGACCGCCAGTCCCGGCACGAGACCATGCGCGGAGGTCAGCCGGTGCGTCTCGGCCTTGACCGCAGTGCGCAAATCGGCGGCGATCGCCTTGCCGTCGATCACCTTCGCACTCATGCGCTTCCTTTCATCAGCCGTTCCAGCATAACGTCGAGCGCGCGCGCTTCGCCGGTAATTCGCAGCCGCTTCACGCGCGCCGCGGCGCCCGCCGCTACGTCGACTTGGCGGGGAGCAATGCCGAGTTCCTTGGCGACGAGCCGCCGCAGCGCCTCATTGGCCTCGCCCTCGACCGGTGCCGCACGGACCCGGGCCTTGAGCACCGTCCGCCCGTCGGGGCGGAGTTCGGCGCCCTCGATCGCATCGCGGGCGCTGCGCGGGGTGACGCGCACGTCGAGGATCCGGACTGCCATGGACCTGTCCCGCGGATTGTGGCGTGACCCACTAAATGAAGAGTTTCGCTATATTTGGTATGATGACTGACTGAATGAAGAGGATGATTAGGAAAAGTATGATGGGCGAAATGTCGATGCCGCCAAGATTAGGCAGGAAGTTCCGAATAGGTCGGAGCACCGGCTCCGTGAGGCGGTAAAGGATATCGGCAATCATGTGTACGACCGGGTTTCGCGTATTCACGACATTGAACGCGATCAGCCAACTCAATATCGCCATGGCAATGACGACGTAGACGTAAAGCGTCAGCACGTAGGAAATAAACCCGAGAAGCTCTATCATTCTTGTGTCTCAGATGGACCGCCAGCGAGCGCAGGTTTACCGGTGTTACCGCCTCGGAACAAGCCGGAGCTGGCATGCGCCGCCGCAGGGGCCCAAGGCGCACTGGGTAAACTGCCTACCAGCAGGGCGACCAACAATTTCGGGCTGGCGACACCCCATCCTTGACAGCCTGAAACGGCGGTCCTAAATGGCGCCCACTCGCCAAAACCGGCGCCGATGCGGCCCGGTTGCGCCCGGGTTTCCGGCGTAACTTTTCCGGCGTAACTTTATTTGCGCCGTGGCGGGGCCGTAGCTCAGTTGGGAGAGCGCCTCGTTCGCAATGAGGAGGTCAGGGGTTCAACTCCCCTCGGCTCCACCAACCTTCGCGGCCATGGCCGCTTCGGTTGGCACGCCAGCCTAATTCCGCGAAGGTTGCCCGCCGTAGCTGGAACAGCGAAGGCCGGCTTTTCATTTTTTTCTTGGGCGCGATGAACCCTCATTCCACTCCGACCCTGCCTCTCCTGCGCCACCCGGCTTTTGTCCGCTTCCTTTATGTGCGGGTGGCCGCGACGGTCGCGCTGCAGATGCAGGTGGTCGCGGTCGGCTGGCAGATGTATGCGCTGACCGGTAGCCCGTTCCGGCTCGGGCTCATCGGGCTTGTTCAATTCATTCCCGTGGCCGCTTTTTTCCTCCTCACCGGCCACGTCGCCGACCGGTACGACCGGCGTCTTGTGACCTTCATCGGCGAAGTGATCGAAGCAGTTGCGGTCGGCGTGCTCGCCATTGCGAGCGTGCTGGGTCGGCTCTCGCCCGATCTTCTCCTCGCCATGGCATTTGTAGTCGGCACCGGCCGCGCCTTCGAGCAGCCCAGCGTGCAAGCGGTATTGCCTAATATCGTGCCGGCCGAGATGCTGCCACGCGCCGTCGCCGGCTCGACCTCGGCATCGCAGGCCGCGATCGTCGCCGGGCCGGCGCTCGGCGGTATTCTGGTCGCGCTCAGTCCGACACTGATCTTCAGCGTCTGTGCTGCGATCTGGCTGTCCGCTGGTCTCGTGATGCTCAGCATCGCCGTGGAGCGGACCATCAAGCCGCGCGCGCCGGTCGACCTGAAAACGCTGTTCAGCGGCTTAAGCTTCATTGCCGGTCATAAGATCCTGCTCGGCGCTGTGCTGCTCGACCTTTTTGCCGTCTTGTTGGGCAACGCCACGGCGGTATTGCCGATCTTCGCCCACGACATCTTTGCAACCGGCCCGCTCGGTTTTGGCCTGTTGCGCGCGGCGCCCGCCGCCGGCGCCATCGTGACCGCGCTAGCAATGACGCGATGGCAGATTTCGGCCCGGCTCGGCCACGTGATGTTCGCCGCGGTCGCGATCTTCGGCGCCGGCACCATCGTGTTGGCGCTGTCGCCGAATTTCGTCGTCGCCTTGGCGGCGCTGGTTGTTATGGGCGCCTCCGACTCGATCAGCGTCGTGATTCGCATGACCATGGTGCAGATCCGCACCCCCGATGAAATGCGCGGCCGCGTCTATGCGGTGAATTCGATGGTCACTATCACGTCGAATCAGCTCGGCGATTTCCGCGCCGGCGCCGCAGCTTCGCTGTTCGGCACCATACCCTCGGTGCTGATCGGCGGCGGCTGCATCATCGCCATCGTCCTGATTTCGACCAAGATTTTCCGCGAGCTGTTGCAGGCTGACAGCTATGAACCGGCGAGATAAACCAGCACGGCGATGAAAGAGGGCCCTGGCAGCGTCCGGCGCTCTGCTGCATCATGGCCGCATGGACCTCACGCATCGATCGGGCCGGGGCGGCAAAGAAGGATGAGCATGCTAAAACTCGGCTTTAAGGCAATTTGGCTCGGTCTGACGCTGGTTGCGATCGCGCCACACGCCCAGGCGGCCAACGCGCCTTGCGGCGGCGATTTCGGCGCTTGGCTCCAAGGCGTCCGGCAGGACGCCGCGGCGCAAGGCGTTTCCCAGCGTACGATCCAGTCGGCGCTCGCCGGCGTCTCTTACGATCCCACCATCATCGCCCGCGACCATGCGCAGGGCGTGTTTCGGCAGAGTTTTGAGCAATTCTCCGGCCGCATGGTGCCGCCGCGACTGGCGCGTGCCAAGCTGCTCCTGTTGCAATACGCCTCGATGATCAGCCGCATCGAGCAGCAATTTGGCGTGCCCGGACCGGTGATCGTCGCCATTTGGGGATTGGAAACCGATTTCGGCGCCAATTCGGGAAAATTCCCCACCATCCGTTCGCTGGCGAGCCTGGCCTATGATTGCCGCCGGCCCGACAAATTCCGCGGCGAGTTGATCGCGGCGCTGCAGATCGTCGATCGCGGCGACATGGCGCCGGCCGACATGCGCGGCGCCTGGGCGGGCGAGATCGGCCAGACCCAGTTTCTGCCGTCGTCCTATCTGAAATACGCCGTCGATTACGACGGCAACGGCCGCCGTGATCTCATTCGCAGCGTGCCGGACGTCCTCGCCTCGACGGCCAATTATCTGAAAGGCTATGGCTGGCAACGTGGCAAGCCGTGGGACGAAGGCAGCGCCAATTTCCAGGTGCTGCTGCAGTGGAACGCGTCGCAGGTCTATACCAAGACGGTCGCCTATTTCGCGCAGCAACTCGCCGGACAGTAGCGCCGGAAAATCTCACTGCCCGATCCAGCGTTCCAGAAACACAGATAGCCACGCCCGCGCCGAATAGTCGTAGACGGCGCGGTCGGCGAAATGCTCGTGACGGGGTTTCGCGCCCGGCAGCGCCATGCGCTCGTGACCCTGTGTGGTCCAGCGGTGCATCATGGCGTGGGTGACGTCGGGATGAAATTGCAGCGCAAAGGCGCGGCCGGTGCGGATCGCCTGCACCTCAAAAGTGTCGCCCTCGGCGAGAAGCTCGGCGCCGGCCGGCAGATCGAAACCTTCGCGGTGCCATTGATAGACGCATTCCGGCCAGGCCTCGACCACGGCTAGTCCGGCCGTCGTCGGCCGGACCGGATAATAGCCGATCTCGGCATGGCCGTGCGGATGCTTGAACACCTTGCCGCCGAGATGCCGCGCCAGCATCTGCGCCCCGAGGCAGACGCCGAGAAACGGCTTGTCTTCCTTCAGCGGCACGCCGATCCAATCGATTTCGCGGCGGATATAATCGTCGTCATCGTTGGCGCTCATCGGGCCGCCGAAGATGATGGCGCCGGTGTGCGCCGCCATGGTCGGCGGCAGTTCGTCGCCGAAGCGAGGCCGCCGGATATCGAGCGCAAAGCCCAAGTCCAAAAGGGCATTGCCGATGCGGCCGGGCGTCGAATTCTCCTGGTGCAGAACGATCAGTATCGGCTGTTGCATTGGCTCTTGGGTATCGCCGGCGATTCGCGCGCGTTCCTCAAAACTCGTAATCCGCCCATCCTCCAATGCAAACCGCGCGCCAATCGATCAGATGCCGCGCCCCCCTTGGGTGCGCTGGTCGACCGCCCATAACAGCAGCGCATTGGGGACGAAACGCATCAGAAACACGGCGATTCTATTGCCGATGCCGGCAATGACGACGCGGTCCCCGCGCAGGAAGGCGTCATAGCCCATCTGCGCCACGCGCTCGGCCGGAAGCTCGAGGATGCGAGCCGCCGCGTTGAGCTGCATGCCGGAGCGGGCCTGGAACTCGGTCGGCACCGGCCCGGGGCACAGCGCCGTCACCCTGATGCCGCGGCCGGCCAATTCGTGATGCAGGGCCTCGCTGAACGACAGCACAAAGGCCTTGCTGGCGTAATAGACCGCCATGCCGGGCCCCGGCAGAAAGGCCGCCACCGAGGCGAGGTTGAGAATGCCGCCGCGATGCCGCGCGAGGCTGTCGACGAAGGTGAGCGAGAGTTCGGTCAGAGCCCGTACATTCAGATCGATCATGCCGAGTTGCTCGCTGAGGCTGAGCGAGGCGGCCGCGCCGCTCAGCCCGAAGCCTGCATTATTGACCAGGTTCGCCGGCTCGAGCCCGCGCGCCGCCAGTTCGGCGGCGATCGACGTCACCGCCTCGCGGCGCTCGAGATCCGCCAACAGCACCACCGGCCGCGGCCGGCCCTTCGCCGCGATCTCGTCGGCGAGCGCATTGAGCCTGTCCTCGCGACGAGCCACCAGCACCAGCTCGTGACCGTGTGCGGCGAAAATCCGCGCCAGCTCGGCGCCGATGCCGGCCGAAGCGCCGGTGATGAGCGTGACGGGCGTCACGTGGCGCCGCCGATCCGCTGCCGCAACGCGATGCGCTCCTGCGGCGAAACGCCAAGGAGGTCGGCGGCGCGCCACAACAGATTATCTTCCAGCTCGTCGCGCTGACCGTCCGCATAGACGATCTGCCACATCATCTCGATGACGCGGGCGCGGCCTCCCTCATCGAGTGCGCGATTGAGCAAATGCGTGAAATGAAAAAGATCGACCGATTCGTGTTCGGCGGCGGTCGCCTTTTCGATCAGTTCGTCGGTCGCCGCATCGTCGAGCTCGAAGCGTTGTTTGAGCACGCCATGGAGTTTTTGTCGCTCGTCCACCGTCATCTCGCCATCGATGGCGGCGGCATGGACCAGCAGCGCCGCAGCAGCCAGGCGATAATCGTCTTCGCCAAATTGGCTCGGGTGTTTTCCGCCGTCGACGAAATCGGCAATGAAGCTTTTGAATGAATCGAACATGCAGTCTTTCTCCGTCCGTCATGGCCGGGCCCGTCCCGGCCATCCACGTCTTGTTTTCACACCGCCCAAATAAGACGTGGATGCCCGGCACAAGGCCGGGCATGACGATAAATGCCAGGCGATCGCCCGACGCTCATATCGCGACATACCGCGCGCCGTTCAAGCCTGCCGGTGCTGCGGCGATTGGACCGAAGCGGGCCTGCCGAGGGGCTTTCGCGGCCCTGATTGAGCCCCTCCCCTTAAAGCGATAGTGACAGGGCCGATGACCACGACCACGCGCACGCAGGTGGCGATCGTTGGCGGCGGCCCGGCGGGGCTGCTGCTGTCGCATATGCTGCATCGGGCCGGCATCGACAGCGTGGTTTTGGAACGCCAGAGCCGTGCCTATGTGCTGGAGCGGATCCGGGCCGGCGTGCTGGAAGCCGGCACTGTCGCGCTGTTGCGCGAGGTCGGCCTCGGCGGCCGCATGGATCGCGAGGGCCATCCGCATGACGGCTCCGCCATCGCCTGGGAGGGCCGGCCGCGGTTTTTCATCGACACCCAGAAATATACCGGCAAGCGGATGATGGCCTATGGCCAGACCGCGATTACCGAAGACCTTTACGCCGCTCGCGACGCCGCCGGCGGCACGATCGTCGACGAGGCGGCTGACGTCCGCCTGCATGATGTCACGTCCGAGCGCCCTTACGTCACTTACGTGAAGAACGGACCGCAGCGCATCGATTGCGACTTCATCGCCGGCTGCGACGGCTATCACGGCGTCAGCCGGCCCTCGATCCCGGCCGATGTGCTGAAGACCTATGCGAAGAGCTATCCGTTCGGCTGGCTCGGCATCATGTCGGAAACGCCGCCTTATCCCGATCTTTGTTATTGCCAAAGTAGCCGCGGCTTCGCGCTCGCCTCGATGCGCAATCCGATGCTGAGCCGCTATTACATCCAATGCGATCTCGACGCCGATCTGAGAGACTGGCCGGATGAGCGGTTCTGGGAGGAATTCAAGGCGCGTTGTCCGCCCGACATGGCGGCAGAAATCGTCACCGGGCCGTCGATCGAAAAATCGATCGCGCCGCTGCGCAGCTTTGTCGCCGCGCCGATGCGCTACGGAAAACTGTTCCTCGCCGGCGACGCCGCCCATATCGTGCCGCCGACCGGCGCCAAGGGGCTCAATCTCGCGGTGTCCGACGTGTATTATCTGTCGCGCGCGCTGAGCGAATTCTATCGCGGCGGCAAGTCTCCCAGGGGCAGGACGCATTATCTCGACAATTATTCCGACATGGCGCTGCGCCGGGTGTGGAGCTCGGCGCGGGTATCGTGGTGGCTGACCGTGCTGCTGCATCGCTTTCCCGGCGAGACACCGTTCGACGAAGAGATGCGGCGCAATCAGTTCGACTATTTGCAAAGCTCCGAGCACGCGCAGGCGTCGCTCGCGGAGCAATATGTCGGGCTGCCGTTCGAGGAGTGAGCAAGCACGGGCGTTCTCACAGCGCTCGTGCGCGCGAGTTTTGCCAATTCAACATTTCAAACAGCAACGGACCGCAGCCCGGATGGAGCGGAGCGCAATCCGAGGGCGATTGAGACGCTTGCACGCCCATCCCGGATTTCACTTCGTTCCATCCAGGCTACGAAGCCACGAAGAAAAATAAGGGAGGCGGAACGCCGGCAGACGCAGAGTTTACTGTCCCGCACGCAAGCGGCGCGCGGGTCGCGCCACGGAGGTAGCGGCTTGCGCCGCCCTCCGCTTACGGGCGCGCTCGCCTGCCGGCGTTCCACCGCGGCACTTACGGCAGCGAGCCAACGCCGCCGCTCAGTTCCAGACGCTCTTCCTGGGACGCGGTTAAGGAACGGGCGTTATCCGCCCCCGCCTGTCCCAGTCCAGCGACTTAGTCGCAGACCGGTCATGATGCCGGCCGGGCGTATCCCCGGAACCGCCCGGGAGCGGAGGTGACTAGCCCCCGCCCGCGGGAACCGCACTCGCCCCTGCCGCCCGGCATCACCCGGACGGCGTCCCTTTAGGGCAAGATTTGATTCGTCGTCTTGTAACTAAAAAGAGGACAAATGTCAAGTGTTGTCTCCAACAGGGAGACAATCAGGCGGCGGACGCTGTAACCCGCACCTCGAGACGAACCCCGGTCTTCTTTTGCAGCGCTTTGAGAACGCCGGACAGATTGGCCGCGGTCGGATTGCCGTTCGGCCCGAACATGCGCATCAGACTCTTCGCTGGCGTTCCGGTGGCTTTCGCCAAGGCCTCGAAGCCGATGGTCGCGTTGATGTAGTCGCGCAATACGGCACGCGCCGTAGCAGCATCTCCGGAAATTAACGTCTGCACTGCTTCCTGGAACAGAGCCTGCCGGAATTCCGGATCGGATTGGATTTTCGTTTTGATGTAATCCTTGAAACTGCGGGTCAAAACCATCTCTGCCTCATCCACGACCGAGTGCTTTACGCTCTTTGTATTCGGCCCAGCGCGCCTTGGCCGCAGCGATGTCGTCGCTCTGGCGCTTTTTGGTGCCGCCAGCCAGCAGGATGACGAGAGTTGGGCCTTCCTGACCGAAGTAAATTCGATACCCCGGCCCGAAATCGAGCTTTAGTTCGGAGACGCCCTCTCCGAGCCTTTTCACCTGCGACCGATTACCCCGAGCCAGTCGGGTGAGCGCAATGGTGAGCCTCGCCTGAACCTGCGTGTCGAGCGAGGCAAACCAAATCTGGAAAGGTACCCGGCCGCTTCGGTCGACAAACCACCTGATT
This sequence comes from Xanthobacteraceae bacterium, assembly GCA_049282655.1. Lineage (GTDB taxonomy): Bacteria > Pseudomonadota > Alphaproteobacteria > Rhizobiales > Xanthobacteraceae > BOG-931. Next base: position 12,185 of record JBAPUM010000042.1, on the reverse strand, counting down.
TCGATCTCGTCCATAAGGTATTACTTATGTTACCTTCAAGCAATAGGCGGATTAACTGGAGGTGACGATATTGTCTTTCCCGTGCCCACTCATAAATCTAGATGAGCGGAGGGTCGAAGCAATGGACCTATTTGTCAGGCAGATTTCGTACGCGCATGAGACCGAGCAGCACTACTATCCGATGTGGTTCGTGGATTTTGAACTCGACGGCAAACGACAATTGCGGAAAGTGCAGGCGCAGGAAGTGATCGGCGCGAAACAAGCCTTGTGCCGCGAATTAGGTGTACCGTTCAATTGGCCTTGAGCGATTTGGGGCGTTATTCCCAATTAGATCTTTGGTAGACGGCGGATTACGCCTCCGGCTAGTCCGTCCTACGCCGGGGTTTGCAATGACTTTATCGGTCGATGACGTTACCGAAATGCACGAGATCCTAGAGGATTGGTTTGCTCAATCGTAAGATCCAATCTCTCCTCCGGGCATTAAGGACAAAAATCTGCTGGCCTCAGCAGTGGCGCGTCCGTTTCAATCAATCGACGGAAGGGACGCATACCCAAACGTCTTTGACAAATCTGCGGCGCTTTTCCACTCCCTCATAAACAACCACGCCTTTCATAACGGCAACAAGCGGGTAGCTCTCGTGGCCGCCCAAGTTTTCTTGGCGCAGGAAGGATACTGGCTAGATCACCCAACTGATGAAGAAATGTTTGAATTTTCACGTGCCGCGGCTGCCCATGAATTGAGCCAGAATCGAGATGATGAAGTCGCTCACATTTCGAAGTGGTTCAAGGATAATGGGCGAAAGACGATCAAAGGCGAGCACCCGCTAAAGTACCGCGAGTTGAAAGAAAATCTGAAGCGGTTTGGTTATGAAATCGATCCGCCCGACGGAGAGCTATTGAGCATCTACAAGGATGGAGTCAGAGTCGATAAAATTTCGAAGCAAGGAATCAAGGGCTTTAGGCCGTACCATACGGACTATATTGCTGGCCTACGCAAGCGATTGAACTTAACGCCAGAACATGGTGTCCATAGCGCAAAGTTCTACGGACACAAGGGCTCTGCGAATACTGCATCTCAGTTTATTGAGCTGCGTACCGATGTGATGGCGAAACTCGCTAAGACCTAACCACGGTCTCCGTTCCTACGGCCAATTGAGCCACGCCTACTGCACCGCCTTATGCTGCCGGATACTGTCGTCCAGCAGCTGCAAATTCGCTTGCACGTAGCGGTTGGTCGGGTCCCTGGCCTGGGCCTGCTGCAGCATTTTGCGGGCGCGGGCGTAGTCGCCGCGCAGCATGGAGGAGAAGCCTTCGTCGTTGAGGAGCTCGGTGGTCGGGCCGATCAGGCGGAAGGCTTCCCCGTAGGCGCGGTCGGCGAGATCGAAGCGGCGCAGCCGGTCGTAGCTCGCGGCGAGGCCGACCCAGGCCTCGGCGTCGCGCGGATGTTTTTCGACGGCGCTGCGGAAACTTTTTTCGGCGAGGCCGAAATCGTTGCTGCGGAAATATTTCTTGCCGAGCGAAACGTCGTCGTTGGGATCGTCGCCGGCAAGTCCGGGAGTCGACAGGTCCGGCGGCGACTGAAGGCCCGGCGCGGATGTGTCCGGCTCGGCGGGCTGGGTGACGATGGAGCCCGTGGTGTCGGGGGACGCGCCGTTCGTCGCGGCGGTGTCGCCGAGTTTGGGGGCGGTCGAACAGCCGGCGAGGAGGCCCGCCGCCAGGAGGATCAGGACCCGACCGTGTCGCATACGCATGAACGCGCCCCAGCACACACCGCGCCCGGCCGATCCCCTGACTAAGGGGATCGCAGTCCGGCCCAAAAGAAACCAATGAGCGAGGCATCACACGAGGCGATGGGCGGACAGCAGCGGCCGGACCAAGCTAGGCGACGGGGGTTAAGGAATTCCTCGCCCGGAGAGGCCGCCGCTCAGTAGCCGACGCCGAGGAGAATGAAGGGCTCGGGCGCGGGCGGCGGAAGCTGTGCCTGGGCGGCGGACCGGCCGCCCGGCGGCGGGGGAATTGAGCCGGTGATATCGGAGCTTGCCGCTGCCTGAGCCGGTTTATCGGGCGCTGGCGCATCGCCGAATTCGGGGGACGCCGCGCAGCCGGCAAGAAGGCTTAAGACCGCCGCGACAAGGAGCAACAAACGCGCTTTCTGGATACGCATCACAATACCCGCCCCAAGCGGAATCCCCCGGACGAGGCAGGCTAGCGCAGCGCGGTTAAAAAATTGCTGGTGGACTCCCTCCCCCTGGAAGGGGGAGGGTGGGGTGGGGGTCACGGCAGTCAAGCTTGCGCGGGCGCGGAAGAAGGACCCCCCACTTGGCACGCGTTGCGTGCCGTCCTCCCCCTTTCAGGGGAGGGGGAAAAAATTCACCAATTCCCCGTCGCCAGCCGCACGATTACCGGGCAGAGGATGACGATGAACAGCACCGGAAAGATGCAGATCATCATCGGCACCGCGAGCTTGGCCGGCAGGCTGTAGGCTTTCTCCTCGGCGCGCGACAGCCGTTTGTGCCGCATGTCGTCGGAATAGACCCGAAGCGCGTCGCCGATCGAGGAGCCGAGTTCGTCGGATTGCTGGATCAGGGTGGCGAAGGAGCGCGCCTCGTCGAGGCCGAGCCGGTCGCCGAGATGCTCGAGCGCTTCCGTCATGGTGCGGCCGGCGCGGATTTCGAGATTGGCCATGTGGATATTGGCGGCGAGCGAAGGGTACGACACGCCGAGCTCGCGGCCGACGCGGTCGAGGGCTGCCTCCATGCTCAAGCCTGCATCGGCGCAGACGACCAACAGATCCATGAAATCGGGAAAGCCCGCCTGATGCTCGAGCCGGCGGCCCTTGATGCGGCGGTCGAGATAGAGACTAGGCAACAGATACCCCAGCACGCCGCCGCACATGACGAACAGCCAGAGCGAGGTTTTGACGTTGAGCCCCGCAAGCGGCAGCCCGGCATAGACGGCGGCGGCGAGCCCGAGCGCGAGCGTCACCCGGGCGAGGAAGAAATAGGCCGCGCCATGCGGATCGTAGATGCCGGCTTCGATCAAGCGGCGGCGCAATTGTTTGATGTCGTTGCTTTCGACGGTGGAATAATGCTTGGTCGTGTAATCGACGAGCTTTTGCGCGGCCTTCAGTCCCGAATAGCGCATGGCGCGGCGGCCGCCGGGCGCGCCGTCCTCGACGCCGACGGTCGCGGCGCGGCGGCGCACCGCCTCGCGCGCCCGCACGCCGAGCATGATGGCGAAAGCGAGCGTGCCGGCGGCGAGGAAAATCACCACGCTCAGCATCATGGCCGAATTGCCGAACAGGCTCAGGGGGGCGGTGGGGTCCATGGTCGCCCTCACCCGTCATTCCGGATTGCCGTGCAACGGCAAGTCCGGAATCCATACCCGCAGGTCAGCGAATATGGGTTCCGGGCTCCTCGCTTCGCTCGGCCCCGGAATGACGATTCGGCTTTTGGTGACATCGCCATCATCAAATCTTGAAATTGACCATCTTGAACATCACCAGATTGCCGACCGACATCCAGCCGGCGGCGGCGAACAGCAGCTCTTTGGTCAGCGCTTCGTTCCAGACCGAGGCGTAGAAATCCGGCGCGATGAATTGGATGACCAGGAACATGCCGATCGGCAGGGCGGACAGGATCATCGCCGAGGCGCGGCCTTCGGCGGCGAGCGCGCGGATCTTGCGCCGCATCTTGAAGCGCTGGCGGATGACGCCGGAGAGGTTTTCCAGGATTTCGCCGAGATTGCCGCCGGTCGAGCCCTGGATGGCGACCGCGGTGACGAACAACGGCAGGTCGTCGGAACCGATGCGGCCGTAAAGATTGCGCATCGCGGTTTCGAGCTCGGCGCCGTAGGTGATCTCGTCCGAGACGATGCCGAATTCCGAGCCGATCGGGTCCTTCATCTCGCGCCCCACCATGGTGATGGCGATCGGCACCGGATGGCCGGCGCGGAGGCTGCGCACGATGATGTCGAGCGCATCGGGAAACTGGGCGGCGAATTGCTTTTGCCGCCGGCTGCGCAGCACTTTGAGGATGAAGATCGGCAGCACCGTCCCGCCGAACGTCGCCGCCACCGCCGCTTCGAGCACGCTGCCACGGAACACCATGACGGCCGCGAAGGCGACGGCCACAAGGACAATGACGACGACGACGAGGCGGGTCATGCCGATGGTGAGGCCGGATTGCAGGATCAGCCGGTTCAGCGCCACGAGATTGAGCTGATAATCGCCGCCCGCGGTGAGCCCGCGCTCGCGGCGCAATTCGGAGAGCACGCTCTCGCGATCGGTGCGGTCCTTCGAGATCATCAGCCGGCGATTGATCTTGCTGCGATAGGACGCCGCCTGGAAGCAGGTGAGATACACCGCCTCGACCGCGAGCACGGCCGAGATCGCGACGAAGAGCCAGACCAGATAGATCGGATCGATGTCGAACATGGCAACGCGGCCCCGTCAGAGCGGCTGCGACGGATCGAAATAAGAGCCCGGAATCTTTATGCCGAGGGCTGCGAGCTCGCCCAGGAAGCGCGGCCGCACCCCGGTGGCGACGAAATTTCCCTGCACGGTGCCGTCGGGCGCGGTGCCGGTGCGGACATATTTGTAGATCTCCTGCATCTGGATGATGTCGCCTTCGAGACCGGTGATCTCGGCGATGCTCATGACCTTGCGCTTGCCGTCGGAGAGCCGCGACAGCTGGACGATGACGCGGATGGCGGCGGCGATCTGGCCGCGGATCGAGCCGACCGTCATCGGCAGGCCGGCCATGCCGATCATCTGCTCCAAACGCGAGATCGCGTCGCGCGGCGTATTGGCGTGGACCGTCGCCATCGAGCCCTCGTGGCCGGTATTCATGGCCTGCAACATGTCGAAGGCTTCCTCGCCGCGACACTCGCCCAAGATGATGCGGTCGGGCCGCATGCGGAGCGCGTTCTTGACCAGATCGCGTTGGCGGATTTCGCCCTTGCCCTCGATCGACGGCGGCCGCGTCTCCATGCGGCCGACATGAGGCTGCTGCAACTGCAATTCGGCCGCGTCCTCGATGGTGAGAAGCCGCTCCTTCTCGGAGATGAAGGCCGACAGCGCGTTGAGCATGGTGGTCTTGCCCGAGCCGGTGCCGCCGGAAATGATCAGCGTGATGCGCGCCTTCACGGCGGCGGCCAGGAGCTCGGCCATCTGCGGGCGCAGCGCGCCGACATCGACCAGTTTGTTGAGGTTGAACGGCTTCTTGGAGAACTTTCTGATCGACATCAATGGGCCGTCGATCGCCACCGGCCGCACCGCGACGTTGACGCGCGAGCCATCGAGGAGCCGCGCGTCGCACATCGGATGCGATTCATCGACGCGGCGGCCGACCGCCGAGACGATCTTGTTGATGATGCGCAGCAGATGCGCCTCGTCCTTGAAGCGCACCAGCGTCGGCTCGAGCACGCCGCGGCGCTCGACATAGACGCATTCGTGACCGTTGATCAGAATGTCGTTGACGCTCGGGTCCTTGAGCAGCGGCTCGAGCGGACCGAGGCCCGTCATCTCGTCGAGGATCTCGGAGACGAAATCGTTGAGCTCCTGGGTGTTCAGCGCGAGCCGCTCGGTGAGCACATATTGCGAGACGAGCTGCTGGACGTGACCGCGCATCTCGTCTTCCGGCAGCTTTTCCAGCGCCGAGAGGTTGATCTCCTCGATCAGCCGGCGATGCAGCCGTACTTTGGCGTCGAGGAGTTTTTCGGTGAGGAGCGGATTGGCGGCGACCGGCGCCGCGAGCTCGGGCGCGGCTTCGGTCAAGAGCGACGACGGTGCATCCTCGGCCGCGAGCGCGTCTGCCGGCACAGTTTGCGCCGAAATATCCTCGACCGCCGGCACCGTGGCCGGAGCAGCGACGCGGCGTAAGGAGAAGCGACCAGCCATGATGAATCCTAAGACGCGTGAGCGACTAAGACCGCGCCCAAGAGATCGGTGAAGACAGCGCGAATTTCTTAGCCGGCGATTCCTTCGCCGCCTTGCCGCCGATATGCGGCAAAACGAGCTTTTTGAGTTCGAGCGTGATCTTGTTGCCCTTGCGGACTTCGTCGAGCGGCACGCCGCGATCGATGGCTTCGCGCACGAGCCCGTAATCGTTCGGGATGCAGGCGAGGAGCGTGTCGCCGATCGCCTGCTCGATGTCGCTTCGGCGCAAGCCGGCGGAGAACATTTTCTGCACGAAGCGATTGATGATGACTTGGGGCTTCGGGCCTTCGCCCAGTCGCTCGCGAATGGCGTCGACGAGCTGCTTGGCCTGGCGCAATCCCGGCACCGTGGTTTCGCTGACCACGAACAATTTGTTGGAGCCGAGCAGCACGCTGTCGGTCCAGGAGAACCAGGTGCGCGGCATGTCGAACACGACATAGTCGTAATGCGACGAGACGAGATCGAGGAGGCGGGTGACGACGTCGGGATCAAACAGGCGCATTTCCGCCGGCCGGTTCGGCGCCGCGACCACGGCGAGACCGGAGGGATGCTGCGAGATCATGACCTCTAGCAATTGGCGGTCGAGGCGCTCGGGACGCGGCTCGATTTCGCTCAAATTGAGCCGCGGCTCGATGTCGAGATAATCGGTGCAGGCGCCGTGCTGGAAATCGAGATCGACCAGGCAGGTCGCGGTCTTGCCGCGCGCGCCGCTGTTGAGAAGGAGCATCGCGGTCTGGATCGCGAGCGTGGTGACGCCGGCGCCGCCGACCGCGGGCAGGAAGGTGAAAATCTGTGCTTCGGTCGCGGCCTCGGCGTTGGCCGCGCTCTGCGATGCCGCATTCTTGGCCGCATTGACGACGCGCGCGCAGGCCCGCACCAGTTCGACCGGCGCCACCGGCTTCACCAAAAAGTCGGCGACCCGCATCTGCATCAGCCGCCGCGCCACGGTGGCGTCGAAGCTTTCCGAGACTGCCACCACCGGCGGCCCATCCGGCGATCCAACCCGCGAGCCAACCCCCGCCCCAACCCCCGCCCCGTGACCGATCCGGACCATCAGGTCTTCGAGCGCCTCCAGGTCGGCTTCGTCGCCGCCGTCGATGTCGGCGATCACTACGGCCGCGCCGTCGAGAGTAAGGGCTGCCGCGCAGTCGGCAAGCCGCGCCGGCACGAGATCGAGGCCGATCTGCGTGCTCGAGCCGAAAGTCGAGCGAATCGAATCCTCGAACACCGCGTCGGCGGTGACGACGATGACCTTCGCCTGCACTGTCGGATCTGCGACGCCGCCGCTGCGCATCACTGCGCCGTCGTGATCGCCGCCGGCGTGCCGGCCGCTGCGTTTTGCGTGGCCGCGCCCGACGCCGGGAGCGCCGGCGCCGCCGCCTGCGACTGAATGATCGCATCCGAGGTCACGGCACTGACCGGCGGGATGACGGTGCCGGTGCGGTAGCGCTCGACCGCGACCTGCATCTTCTGGCCGTTATACGGGATGTTCTTGTTGCCGCTGTTCGGCGGCCACGGATCGACCATCTGGGTGATCTCGTTGGCGGCAACCGCATCGCCGCCGGAGAGGTGCGCGGTCTCGCGATGGTCCCAATAGACATCGGAACAACCGCCGAGCCACAGCGCAAGCCCGATGGTGGCGACCGCGCCCGCGAAGAGGCGTGCGGCGTTAGTCTCTGACCGACACATAGGCATCTCCAATTTTCGGCAGATCGAGGATGTGGCCGACATAGGGCCGGGTCATCGCGCCGGCGGCGAGCCTGGCCAGCCGCGGGTCGATCTCGGTCTTGCCCATCAGGAACAGATCGGCGTCGTTCGGCGGCAAGGTGTTGTCGACCGGCGTGTGGATCGCGTCGGTCGGCGCCATCGGCCGCACCAGATGCGGCGTCACGATGATGACCAGATCAGTCTCGTTCTTTTGATACTGGGTGCTGCGGAACAGCGCCCCGAGCACCGGCACATCGCCGAGCCACGGCAGCTGGTTGAGGTCGTTGGTGCCGTCGTTCTGCAACAGGCCGGCGAGCATGAAGCTCTGGCCGTCGCGCAGCTCGAGCGTGGTCGCGGCACGCCGCACGATCAAGGGCGGGATCGAGATGCCGGCGACCTGGACCGGATGGCTGGTGTCGAGCGTCGACACCTCCGGTTCGATCTTGAGATTGATCAGGCCGCCAGACAGCACGGTCGGCGTGAAGGCAAGTCCGACGCCGTATTTCTTGTAATCGATCGTGACGGTGCCGAGCGAGCCCGGAACCGGCACCGGAAATTCGCCGCCGGCGAGGAAGCTTGCGGTGTCGCCCGACAGCGCGACGAGGTTCGGTTCCGCGAGGCTGCGCGCCACGCCCTGGGTTTCGAGCGCGTTGACGGCGACCTGGAGCCGGTTCGACAATTGTCCGAGCAGAAAGCCATAGGGCGTCGCGCCCGACAGCACGCCGGCGGCAACGACCGGCGAAATCGGCAATTGGGCCGGCAGCACGTTGGCGCCGCCGAGATTGGAAGTGCCCGGCTGCTGGAAGGCGCCGTTCGGCTGGGTGATCGGCAGTTGCGAGGCCGGCAGGCCGGAGCCCACATTGGCGATCGTCGAATTGCCGAACATGTTCCATTGCACGCCGAGCTCGCGGCTCGCTTGCCGGTTGACCTCGACGAAGCGCACTTCGAGCATGATCTGCTGCGGTTGCAGCACCTGGACCGCATTGATCGGGTCGGGACCGAATTGGCGCGCGATCTCGACCGCCTTGTCGAGCGTGACCGCGTCCGGCGACGTGCCGGTCAGCATGATGCGGCCGTTGATCGACGACACCTTGATGCCGCCGCCGGTGAAGTGGCCGATTTCGGTCGAAAGCCGCGAAATATCGTAGGACACTTCGACGTCGAACACGCCGACCGGCTTCTTGTCGGGGCCGTAGGCTGTCACCCGCGTGGTGCCGATCTTCTTGCCGAGGATGGACAGCGCGTGATCGGTGAGCGGATTTACATCGGCCACGTCCGGATCGCCGACCGTGATGTCGGCGAGATTCTGGTCGGTGCGCACGTCTTCGGTCTTGCCGACCGTGACCCTCACGGTGGACGTGTGCATGCCGTTGGCCCAGGCGACCCGCTGCTCGGCGCGCGCCGCCGCCGGCGCCAGCGCCAGAACCGTCGCGGCAAGAAAGGCCGCCCGGATCCAGCCGCAGCGCAAGAGCGCTGCGATCCTGATGCTCCTGTCCGGATTGCGCCGGTCTTCAAGTCGGTAATTCATCCACTGGCTTTTCACGTCGGCCTCCCCGCCGCTCGTTGTGATCCCCAGAACTCAGACCTTCACTTCGCTCCGTTCGACGTCCTTCGCATCCGCATCAGTCGTGCACCGGCGCCGGACGCGACAGCGCCGCCGATTGTCCCTCGCCGCGCTCGGTCGGCACCGTGTATTCCATGCGCGTGCCTTTGGACGGCCGCGATACGCCGATGGTGACGAAGCGCGAATTGGTCGGCGGCTCGGCCGGCTGGCCGAGATCGGCCGTCGTCACCCGGTGGCTAGTGTTGTCGGCCGCCTCGCCCGCTTTGCTGAGCAGCAGCGACAGCGTACCGACCGTCTCGGCGAGCGCGACCTTCTCGCCGTCGTTGACGTTGACCTCGAGCGTGACCGCCTTGACCACCGACGGCTTGTCGCTGCGCTGGTCGGCGAGCTGATCGATGGCGAGCACCGGGACGTTCGACACCACGACATCGGCCACCGCGATATTCTTTTCGCCCTGCCGCGTCAGCAGCACGTCGACATGATCGCCCGGCAACACGAAGCCGGCGACGCCTTCGACATCGTTGACGCGCACGGTGACGGCCTTCATGCCGTCGCCGAGCATCGCCGACAGCGTGGCGCGCTGGCCGGGTCCGGTAACCTTGGTGGCGAGGATCGCCTCGTTCACTTCGACCGGCAGCAGCACGATGCGCTTGCCCGACGTCAGATCGGCGATCTTGCCGAAGGCGCCCGACGGCAGCGCGTCCTGTGGCCACGGCATTTCGCGCAACGCCGATGCGTTAAGCTCGTCGCCGAACCGCAACGGACGCGCGGCGACCACGATGGTGCGCTCCGGCACCGGCGCTTTTCGCTGCGCTTCGATGCTTTTCAGGCGCGCATCCGCCTGGTTATTGAGCCAGGTCTGCGCCAGGAAGACAGCAAGCAGTCCGAACAGGACCGCAAAGCCGATCATGACGATGGTGCTGGTACGCAACTTCAATCCCCTGCCGACGCCTAAATTCCGTCGAACGATGAATGCCGCGATGGAATTCAATTCGTTCGCGGCGATTATTGATCCGCGGCGGGTGTTGAATTGGTGAAGTTACGTACGCTTCTCGGCCTATGCTGAAGATTGCTTGAAGCGGTATTCTTTACGGCGTGTGTATCGCTTAATTTCAATCCAACAGATAAGCTTTACGAAGTTTGAGCGCGGTGTCGCGCAGCGACGGCGCGCAAGCGACTAAGCCCGATGGCGCTTGATGATTTGCGCCTCTTGCACGACGCCAGCGACACGGTGATTCAACCGTGCCGCATTTGCAAAAATGCGGTAGTACACTATTAAGGACGCGCCGCGCCTCCAGGCGCGGCATTTGGTTACTTGCGTGGCAATGCCTGTGGCAGACTGTTTTTCCAGCTCCCACGGGCCGCACCAGTTTCGATTTCCGGGAGAATCCAGACCATGCCGGCGTCCCTGATCGACTCCGCTGTTTTTCGCGACATTTTCTCGACCGAGGCGATGCGACGGATTTTTTCCGACGAGAACCGCGTTCAGAAATATCTCGATTTCGAAGCGGGACTGGCGCGCGCGCAGGCGCGGCTCGGCATCATCCCGAAGGAAGCCGGCGAGGAAATCTGCCGGCATTGCGATGTCTCCGAGATCGATTTCGCCAGGCTCAAAGCGCAGACCGAGCGCATCGGCTATCCGGTGCTGCCGGTGGTGCAGCAACTCGTGGCGCTCTGCCGTGACGGGCTCGGCGAGTGGTGCCATTGGGGCGCAACGACGCAAGACATCACCGACAGCGCCACTGTGATGCAGATCCGCGAGGCGCTGATCGTCGTCGAAGCGCATCTCGATGCCATCACGGACGCGCTGGCGGCTCTCGCGAAAAAATATCGCGACACGCCGATGGCCGGGCGCAGCAATCTGCAGCAGGCGGTGCCGATCACTTTCGGCTACAAGATGGCGACCGTGCTGGCGGGTTTCGAGCGTCACAAGGAGCGGCTGCGGGAATTGCGCAAGCGCGTGCTGGTCGGTGAGTTCGGCGGCGCCGCCGGCACGCTGTCGTCGCTCGGCGGCCGCGGGCTCGAGACCCAGGCTGAACTGATGAAAGAGTTAAGACTGGGCCAGCCGGCGATTGCCTGGCACACGGTGCGCGACACCATCGCTGAAGTCGGCTGCTTCCTCGGCCTCGTCACCGGCAGTTGCGGCAAGATCGCCTTCGACGTGAAACTTCTGATGCAGACCGAGGTGGAGGAGCTTTACGAGCCGTTCCATGAAGGCCGCGGCTCGTCCTCGACCATGCCGCAGAAGCGCAACCCGATCTCTTCGGTCTACATCACCGCACTCACCTCGGTCGTGCGGCAGCAGGTCGGCGCGCTGCTCGACGCCATGGTGGAGGATCACGAACGCGCCACCGGCCCCTGGGAGATCGAGTGGATCGTTCTGCCGGAGATCTTTTGCTACACGGCGGGCGCGCTGGCGCAGACCGAATTCGTGCTCACCGGATTGCAGGTCGATGAAAAGAAGATGCGGTCGAACCTCGATTTGACCAAAGGCCTGATCGTGTCGGAAGCCGTAATGATGGGGCTCGGCCCTTTTCTCGGCCGCCAATACGCCCACGACCTCGTCTACGACATCTGCCGCAAAGTGGTCGCCACCGGCCGGCCGCTGGTGGAGCTCTTGGCGGAGAACGAAGAAATCACCAAGCACCTCGATCGCGCCGCCTTGGCGAGGCTTTGCGATCCGGCGAATTATCTGGGCGAGGCGGGAGCGATGGTGGACCGGGTGCTGGGGATGCGGGGGAAGTCTTAGGCCGCGTACTCATAAATTTGGTACTGTAAACGCGGCGCGCTGAATGTCCGCTTCGCCCCGAAAGCGACCGAAATGGTGCGTTGCCGCGAAGTGACGCTATGGGCCATGGCACTAAATCGCTGCGCGATAGCCCGCTGAGGGAAGCGGCTTGTCTGCGACCACGATAGCCGGGGTAGCGATCGTCGATAGCGGACTGGGCGTTCTGTCTTGAAGATCGAGGTGTCGTC
>JBAPUM010000041.1:0-2883 GCA_049282655.1 Xanthobacteraceae bacterium | reverse complement strand
GGCATCGCCCATGTCGGACGGTGTTGCCTGCAGTTCCGGAAAAGTGCGCAACAGGTAAAGATTGATAGCCGTCATCGTGAGAAGAAGCAGATAAAAAGCGATCATCAGTCGCGGAACGCTTCGGCGCTTTTGAAAGAAACGGAGCAGCACAAAGAGCGCATATAAGACGATGCACAGGCAGAAAAACGCGAATAGGGCCGAGCATTGTTCCGGAAAAGTGAGGTTGACCTGCGCCGGGGCAATCACCTGCGAGGCGGCATCGTGAGAAGCCGCCGCGGCGGCTTTCGATTGCTCGGCATTCCAGCCCTGGGCAAAACCTTTGACAAACCCCTGGCCCAGAGAGAATAGGATCGTTCCCCCATTCAAGAGAAGGTGGATGATCGGAAGAATGAGCCAGCCCCCGATACCCTCTAGTTGCTCGGATTGATCGGTTGGTGTCGACTGCGGTCGTGTCCCGACGAGTGGTGTAGGAGCTGTGGGTAAGTAGTCCGCCGCAGCGACCGGCAACGAGTCATGCGGCGGCGGGCTACTTATCCACAGCGATGGTCATCGTGAATCTCCGGTAGGTTTTTGGTCACCACAACCAAACGAACCGAAGGACCCACGATGACCGACGATATGATGACGCTTCGCACGCTTCTGGAAAAGAGCTCCGACACGGATCTGCTTCGTGAAATGATCGGCTTTACGGCGCAGAGATTGATGGCGCTGGAGGTTGAGAGCCTGACGGGCGCGGCCCCCGGCGAGCGCAGTCCCGATCGCCTCAACCAGCGCAACGGCTATCGCGAGCGGGACTGGGAGACGCGCGCCGGCACCGTCGAGCTGCGCATTCCCAAGCTCAGGAAGGGCAGCTACTTCCCCGCCTTTCTGGAGCCGCGGCGCATGGCGGAGAAGGCACTCACAGCCGTCATCCAGGAAGCCTATGTCCAAGGCATCTCAACGCGTTCGGTCGACGATCTGGTCAAGGCGATGGGCATGAGCGGCATCTCGAAGAGCCAGGTCAGCCGGCTCTGCGAAGAGATCGACGGCAAGGTGAAGGCTTTCCTGGAACGACCGCTCGAAGGCGACTGGCCCTACATCTGGATCGATGCGACTTATCTGAAAGTCCGCCGCGGCGGACGCATCGTCTCGGTCGCCGTCATCATTGCCGTCGGCGTCAACGGCGATGGCCGGCGCGAAGTGTTGGGCATGGAGATCGGCGCCTCGGAAGCCGAAGCGATCTGGACGGAGTTCCTGCGCAAGCTGACGCGTCGCGGCCTGCGCGGCGTCAAGCTTGTCGTTTCCGATGCCCATGAAGGCATCAAGGCGGCCGTCTCCAAGGTGCTGTGCGCCACATGGCAACGCTGCCGCGTCCACTTCATGCGCAATGTGCTTGCCCATTCCGGCAAGAGCGGACGGCGCGTCGTCTCCGCATTCATCGCCACCGCTTTCGCCCAGGAGACACCCGAGGCCGCCAGCACGCAATGGCGCGCCGTTGCCGATCAAATCCGCCCCAAGGTGCCCAAGCTCGCCGCCATCATGGACGATGCCGAGAACGACGTGCTCGCCTACATGACATTCCCCAAGGAGCATCGCCTCAAGCTGCACAGCACCAATCCGATCGAACGCCTCAACGGCGAGATCAAGCGGCGCACCGAGGTGGTCGGCATCTTTCCCAACGAGGATGCTATCACCCGTCTCGTCGGTGCAATCCTGCTTGAGCAGAACGACGAATGGACCGTTCAGCGAGGCCGATACATGACGCTGGAAACCATCGCGCCTTTGAGCGATGATCCCATCGTCAGGTTGCCCGCAGTGCCCGCCTGACACTCCGGCCAGCCCTGCCGGAGATCACGAGCGTCATGCGCTCCTACACCACGCAATGGGACACGATCTCCGATCTCCGCCAGATGTGAAGCGACCTTTTTTGCAGCTGTTAAAATCAGCGCGATTGACCGGTTCCGGGCGGCTGTCATGAGTTCCAGGTCGCCTGTCTTTCTCACCTTTTCGGCAGCAATCCCTGTCTCTCTTTTGCTGTCCAGAATTAGTTTCTTGATGGTCGCGGTAAAGTCTTCAGCCTCGGCTTTGGGATGGAGCGTTGTGCCGACAATCGCGGCCGTCCACTCGTTTCCCGGAAGGAACGCGGTGTTCCACGGGCCGTAGGGCGTGAGCCTGAGGAACTCAACCAAATACCGACCTGTTTCGCCCTCCCAGCAACTTTCCGGAATCAAAAAGAACGGGATCATTTGGCAGTCGGATCCCACCAACGGCGCAAGGATATCATGAACCTCCTGGGTGCGGCGCTTCAGGTCCCCGTGAGCCCGGACCATCTGCTCCTTGTAATCGCCTTTTGAAGGAAAGAGGCCGTCGGGGCCACCGGTTTTGAGGCCAATCTTGTCAGCGAGCGCGATGGCTTTTTCACGAAAAGCGTCCCCGGCCGCCGGTGGATTGCGCTTGCCAAAACTAGCCATAACCGGGCGATCTCCGCTGAGATGGCGACGACAATAGTCGGAAGAAATTTAAGTTTGCATTACGCCGACCGCTATCCAAATGAGGCCGGACAGAAAATCCCCGGCTGCGACGTGACGAGCGGCGACGGCGGCAACGTTCGTCTGCCGCAACCTTGTGTCATGAAGCGGATGGGAAATTGCTGCCGCCTTTCCGGCGAATGGCCCGATCTGCGGCATGGCGCGACCGTCCGGACACTGATAATTGAGGGCATCCTCTTGATTGCAGCGGAGCACACGTGATCGTCATCGAGTTTATTGTCTTCGTCGTTTCGTCGGGGCTGTTTTACAGCGGACGTTTTCGCCACCACATCTGGGCGGTGCTGATCGCGGGCGGCATCGCGACGGGGTCCTCGCTCCTGTTTTTCTACGATCTCTATGAAAAGCTGGAGTTGCG
>JBAPUM010000040.1:0-2887 GCA_049282655.1 Xanthobacteraceae bacterium | reverse complement strand
TCGCAAGCGCGTCATGAAATTTTGGTCCCTGATAGGCGCTGTCGCCGAACAGCTTCTTCAGGAAGGGGAACATGCCGAACAAGGTCGATAGCAGGGCGATGCCGCCGTCGCGATCCTGAACGTCGGCCGAGGTGACGAGCGCCTGCAACGGCAAACCCTGCATATCGACGAGGAGATGGCGCTTCTTGCCCTTGATCAACTTGCCGGCGTCGAAGCCGTGCGGATCGATGGACGCCCCACCTTTCTCGGCGCTTTTGACGCTTTGGCTATCGACGATGCATGCGGTCGGGCTGGCCTCGCGGCCGAGTTGCTCGCGGCACTTGAAATAGAGGGCGTAGTGGATGCGGTCCAGCGTCCCGTCATGGGTCCAGTCGCAGAAGTACCGATAGACCGTACTCCTCGCCGGCAGGTCCTTGGGGATGGCGCGCCACTGGCATCCCTCGCTCAGCACGTACATCAGGCCGTTCACCAAATGCCGCTCGTCCACCGCTCGTCGGCGACCGCCGTGACGAGCCAGAGGAATCAGCGGCCCGATATGCGCCCATTCGGAGTCGGTGACGTCGCTCGGGTATCGAAGATGAGCGCGGTTGTATCGCGCCCGATTTTCTGAGGTCCACATCGGCAGCTTCCAAACAAGACTGCCGTTACAAGAATCACAAATCATTGATAAATACCAAAAACTTTCGGGACGGGCACTAACCCGACTTCGCGGATTCGCCTGTGGATAACCTGATTTTGCGGTTTTTGACGGCGTCCAAGCATTTGAATTGATTGATTCGAGCATCGCCAACTTCGCCGAAAACGGCTGTAGTGAAGACCAACTAAATGTGAGGGGGATTCCCCGACTCGGGCGTTGGTGGCAAAATCCTCGCCGCCATGTTTCTGAGAAAGACCGAACGGCGGAAGAACGGGAAGACGCATCTCTACTGGAGCGTCGTCGAGAACCAACGGCTCAACAGCGGCCGGGTGGTCCAGCGCCACGTTCTCTACCTCGGCGAGATCACCTCGTCGCAAGTCGGGTCCTGGCGCCGGGCGATCGAAGTGTTCGACGGGGATGACGGGGATGACGGCCGGTCTCGCACGCTGGGGCTGTTTCCCCAAGATCGTTGCGAGGCCCCGGACGGCGACGACGTGATACGGTTGCGGTTGTCGGAGATGCGGCTGTGTCGGCCGCGTCAGTGGGGCGCGTGCTGGCTCGCGGGCGTCTTGTGGCGCGAGTTGCAGCTCGATCGGTTCTGGGCCGAGCGCCTGCCGACAAGCCGCAAGGGGACGCGTTGGGATCACGTGCTGCAAGTGCTGACGACCTACCGCCTCATCGAGCCGGGTAGCGAGTGGCGGCTGCATCGCCAATGGTTCCTCGACAGCGCCATGGCGGACCTGTTGGGGGCCGACTTCGGTCTGGCGGAAGCTCACAAACTCTACGCCTGCCACGACCTGCTGCTGACGCACAAACAGGCGATGTTCTCGCATCTGACCGAGCGCTGGCGCGACCTGTTCAACGCCTCGTTCGACGTGCTGCTCTACGATCTTACGAGCACGTATTTCGAGGTCAACGCCTCCGATCTGCCCGAGGGAAGCAAACGACGGCATGGCTACAGCCGCGACAAGCGGCCCGATTGTCCGCAGGTCGTCATCGCGCTGATTGTTACGCCGGACGGACTGCCGCTCGCCTATGAGGTACTCCCCGGCAATACCGCCGACTGTAGGACGCTGCGCGATTTCCTGGCCAAGATCGAGAGCCAATACGGCAAGGCGCGGCGTGTGTGGGTGATGGATCGCGGCGTGCCGACGGAGGAGATTCTCGCCGAAATGCGAGCCAGCGATCCGCCTGTTAGCTATCTGGTGGGAACGCCGAAAGGCCGCCTCACGCGGCTCGAAAAACAGCTCGTCGACAAGCCGTGGCGAAAGGCTCGCGAGGGCGTCGAGGTCAAACTGTTGGCGCAGGACGACGAACTCTATGTCTTTGCCCAGAGCGCCGATCGCGTCAGCAAAGAGCGCGCGATGCGGCGGCGACAACTCAAATGGCTATGGGCGCGATTGAAGAAGCTCGCCGAGATGGAGGTCTCGCGCGAGGAAAGGCTGATGAAGCTCGGCGCCGCGCGTTCCAAGGCGCCCTCGGCATGGCGTCTGGTCGAGGCAGAAGTCGACGACGAGACCGGCAAGCTGATCTTTTCGCTCGATCGCAAAAAGCTGCGAAAGGTCAGGCGCCGCGAGGGACGTTATCTGTTGCGCACCAATCTGACTGACAACGATCCCGCCAAGCTCTGGCAGTACTACATTCAGCTCGTCGCTGTGGAGGAAGCGTTCAGGAACCTCAAAGGCGATCTCGCGATCCGTCCGGTCTTCCATCAGAGCGACAAGCGCATCGAGGCCCACATCTTCGTCGCCTTCCTCGCCTATTGTCTTCAGATCACGCTCACACGCTGGCTCCAGGGGCTGGCCCCAGGGCTCACCGCGCGTACCGCCCTGGCGAAGTTCGCCGCCGTGCAGATGATCGACGTCCACCTGCCGACCACCGACGGACGAGAGATCATCCTCACCCGCTACACCGAGCCCGAGCCCGAACTGCGTCTGCTCGTCGACCGCATGAAGCTCGCCTTGCCACCCCAGCCGCCTCCCAAAATCGCCGCACGCGC
Source organism: Xanthobacteraceae bacterium (assembly GCA_049282655.1). Lineage (GTDB taxonomy): Bacteria > Pseudomonadota > Alphaproteobacteria > Rhizobiales > Xanthobacteraceae > BOG-931. The sequence goes on along the minus strand of JBAPUM010000040.1, from coordinate 251 downwards.
CCTGCCGGCCCCACCCGTCCTGTAGTGAAGACTCTTGAGGTCAACGCATTGAGTTTATTGATGCGAGCACCCGAAAAATGGCCCAATCCGCGAAGTCGGGGTAAGTTTTGCCAGCTGTGGCGGCGTCGACCCGTCGCGCCCTTCCAAGTCCCAGATCGCGCCGAGCCCCCAGAGCACGGAGTGTGGCTGGCCGGACAGGCATTCGAGCGCGAAGACGCCGACGCCGGCGGCCTTCATGTCGGTAGATATCG
>JBAPUM010000039.1:0-26680 GCA_049282655.1 Xanthobacteraceae bacterium | reverse complement strand
CCCTTCACCTTCGGCTTCAACCATTTGGCGCTGGCGCCCTTCACTGATGCGGCCCATGCCAGCCTGGCCATTCCGGGAATCGCGGGCGGCAATTTCGACGCCATCTACGGATCGACCTTCTTCATGGCGACGGGTTTCCATGGCGCGCATGTGATCATCGGCACCATCTTCCTGACGGTCTGCCTGTTCCGCGCCATCGCCGGCCAGTTCACCCCCACCCGCCATTTCGGCTTCGAGGCGGCGGCCTGGTACTGGCACTTCGTGGACGTGGTGTGGCTGTTCCTGTTCGCCTGCATCTATGTGTGGGGCGGCGGGCCGCACGCGGGCTGACGCCGGCGATTACCTCCGCTCGTTTCCGCGCAAGCGGAAGACAAAGGGTTTGTCCCCGCTTACACGGGGACGAGCGGAAGCTTACATTGCCGGAATGACCGAAAAACCGATCGCTACGCTATCCGGCTCGATTATCGCCGGATTGTCCTGCGCCTGCCCGCGGTGCGGCCGCGGCAAGTTGTTTGACGGCTTTTTGACCCTGCGCCCGCGGTGCGATCGCTGCGGCCTCGATTACGGTTTCGCCGATTCCGGCGATGGGCCCGCGGTTTTCATCATATTGATCGCCGGCTTTATCGTGGTCGGCGCAGCCCTCATCACCGAGATCGAATATCATCCGCCCTATTGGGTGCACGCCGTATTGTGGCTGCCGCTCATTCTGGTCGTGACGCTCGGACCGCTGCGGCCGATGAAGGGAATGATGATCGCGCTGCAATACCATCATAACGCGGCGGAGAGCCGCTTCGGCGGCAGCGGCGAAGCATGACGGCGCCCACTGATGCCGAGCCGAGCCCGCGCCGGCGATCCTGGCTTGGACTCCTGGTGCCGGCTTTGCTCGCCTTCGCGGTCCTGATCGGTCTTGGCGTCTGGCAAATCCAGCGCAAGGCCTGGAAGGAAGGATTGATCGCAACGCTGACCGCGCGGGTTGCGCAACCGCCGCAAGCCTTGCCGGCGGCGGACACCTGGCAAAGCCTCGATCCGGCGCGCGATGAATACCGTCGGGTCAATTTCAGCGCCGAATTCGAGAACGACAAGTCGGCGCTCGTCTTTGCGGCTGCGACCGGATTTCGCCCGGATGTCTCTGGCGTCGGCTACTGGGTCTTTACGCCGGCGCGGCTCGCCGACGGCAGCACGCTGTTGATCAATCGCGGCTTCGTGCCCGATGGGCGGCAAGACCCGAAAACCCGGCCGGATGGCGAAACGACGGGATCGGTCGAAATCACCGGCGCGCTACGCTGGCCGGACGACCGGCATTGGTTCACGCCTGCCGATGATCCCGCGCATAGCTTGTGGTTCACGCGCGATCCGGCGGCGATTGCCGCCGCCAAGGGTGTGGGACAGGTGCCGGTGTTTTACGTCGAGCAGGAGACGCCGGTGCCGCCCGGAGGGTTGCCGCAGCCCGGCAAGCTCGTCGTCAGCCTGCCGGACAATCACCTGCAATATGCGGTGACCTGGTTCGGCCTGGCCGCGGTTCTGGCCGGCGTCTTCGTCACCTGGGCGTTTACGTCGCGGCCCTCGGATGCAGCCGGGGAGGCTGCCTGACGTCAGCCTTCGGGGGCCGCGACGGGACTATTCGGGCTTGCTTGGCGTTCGTCGTGAAGCCATCTAGTGTGACGGCTATTCCGGCGCTGCAACGGCCGGCGGTCATCCCAGACCCCCGAAAATAGCATCCGGAAATCAATGAGTTATGGCTTCACGGCGACACCGACCCGCCGCGGGGAACGGCTGCGATGCGTTATGTTTCGACCAGGGGCGAGGCCCCCTCCCTCGGCTTTGCCGAGGCCATGCTCGCGGGTCTTGCCCGCGATGGCGGCCTCTATGTGCCGAACGCTTGGCCGCGCCTCGAGCCTGAAACCATCGCGGGCTTTGCCGGACAGTCCTACGCCGAAGTTGCGGTCGCCGTGATCCGGCTTTTCACCGGCGACAGCATCGCCGAGGCCGATCTCGCCCGCATGGCGCGCGAGGCCTATGGCAATTTTCGCCATCCCGCGGTCGCGCCGCTGAGCCAGCTCGACGTCAATACTTTCATGCTCGAGCTGTTTCACGGGCCGACGCTGGCGTTCAAGGACTTGGCGATGCAGCTCTTGGCGCGGCTGATGGATCACGCGCTTGCCGCGCGCGGCGAACGCCGTACCATCGTGGTGGCGACCTCGGGAGATACCGGCGGCGCCGCGGTCGAGGCCTTTCGCGATCGTGCCCAGGTCGATCTCATCGTGCTGTTCCCGCAAGGCCGGATCTCCGCCGTGCAGCGGCGGATGATGACGACGGCTGCGGCCGCCAATGTCAGCGCGATCGCCATCGACGGCACTTTCGACGATTGCCAGGCGATCGTGAAGGGCATGTTCAATCATCATGCCTTCAGCGACCAAGTCAGCTTGTCCGGCGTCAATTCGATCAACTGGGCGCGGATCGTCGCGCAGGCGGTCTATTACTTCACCGCCGCAGTCGCGCTCGGTGCGCCGCGCCGCAAGATCGCCTTCACGGTGCCGACGGGAAACTTCGGCGATGTCTATGCGGGCTATGTGGCGCATCGTCTCGGACTGCCGATCGACCGGCTGGTCATCGCCACCAATGTGAACGATATCCTCGCCCGTACGCTTGCGACCGGCGCCTACGAGCTCCGCGATGTGGTGCCGACCACCTCGCCGTCGATGGATATCCAGGTCTCGTCGAATTTCGAGCGGCTGTTGTTCGATGCCTATGAGCGCGACGCCGGCGCGATCCGCGCCATGATGGGATCGCTCGCTCAGTCGCGCCGCTTCACCCTGTCGGCGCCGGCGCTGACGCATATCCGCGCGCTGTTTTCGGCCGATCGCGCCGACGAGGACGAAGTCGCGGCGACGATCCGCGCCGTCAAACGCGAGACCGGCAATTTCATCGATCCGCATACCGCGGTCGGCATCGCGGTGGCGGAAAAAGAACCGCGCGATCCGGCGGTGCCGATGGTGGTGCTGTCGACCGCGCATGCCGCCAAATTTCCCGAAGCCGTCGCGGCGGCCTGCGGCGTCGAGCCGCCGCTGCCCGACTGGCTGTCGGATCTCGAAAAACGTCCGGAGCGCGTCACGCCGCTGCCGGCGGATCAATCCGCGGTCGAGCGCTTCGTCCTCAAGACGAGCCGTGCCGCACAGGAAGGAAGAGCAGCATGAGTGTTGAGGTGACGACCTTGAAATCCGGCATCAGCGTGGTGACCGACGCGATGCCGCATCTCGAGAGCGCCTCGCTTGGCGTATGGGTCAATTCCGGCAGCCGCGACGAACGCCGCGACGAGCATGGCATTTCGCATTTCCTCGAGCACATGGCGTTCAAGGGCACGAGGCGGCGTAGCGCGCGGCAGATCGCCGAGGAGATCGAAGCCGTCGGCGGCGATCTCAACGCCGCGACCGGGGCCGAGACGACCGCCTATTACGCGCGCGTGCTCAAGGCCGACGTGCCGCTCGCGCTCGACGTGCTCGCCGACATCTTGTCCAATCCGGTGTTCGACCGCGACGAAGTCTTGCGCGAGCAGAATGTGATCGTGCAGGAAATCGGCGCGGTTGCCGATGCGCCGGACGATCTTATTTTCGAACATCTGAACGTGATCGCGTTTCCCGACCAGCCACTCGGCCGTTCGATTCTCGGCACGGCGAAGACGGTACGTACGTTCGACGGCGGCAAGCTGCGCGACTATTTGGCGCGCAACTATCGCGCGCCCGACATCGTGGTTGCGGCCGCCGGCGCCGTCGAACACAAGGCCGTGCTCGCCGAAGTCGAGAAGCGGTTCGTCGGCTTCGATGGTCCGGCGAGCCCGGTGCCGGAGCCGGCGAGTTTCGGCGGCGGCACCCATGTCGAGAAACGCGATCTCGAACAGGTGCATCTGGCGCTGGCTTTGCCCGGCGTCTCGATAACCGATCCGACGCTGTATAGTCTGCAGGTCTTCACCAGCGTGCTCGGTGGCGGAATGTCGTCGCGGCTATTCCAGGAAGCGCGCGAGCGGCGCGGCCTGTGCTACTCGATCTACTCCTTCCACGTGCCTTATTCGGACATCGGCATGTTCGGTCTTTACGCCGGCACCGACGCCGCCGACACCTCGGAACTGATGCGGCTCATCGTCGACGAGATCGCGTCGACCGGCGCCACGATCTCCGAGCCGGAGGTGGCGCGCGCCAAGGCGCAGATGAAGGCGAGCCTATTGATGGCGCTGGAAAGCTCCGGCGCGCGCATCGAGCAATTGGCGCGGCAGATGATCACCCGCGGCCGCCCGGTCCCGCTCGCCGAACTGGTGGCGAAGGTCGAGGCGGTGACGGTGGAAAGCGCGCGCGCGGCCGGCCGGGCCCTGATCTCGCGCGGCAAACTCGCGACCGCGGTTCTCGGCCTTGGTTCCGGGCTTGAAAGTGCAGCCGCAATTGCGGAGACTTTGACCCGCCGGGCCGCATGACGATCCGCAGGTGACGTTCCGCCGCGATGGCGTTTTTCCGCACCATCAACTTCACCGAGCCGTTGCCTAGCATCGAGGGCGACGGCGTCATGCTGCGCACGCCGCAAATGACGGATTTCGAGGAATGGGCGGCGCTGCGCGAGGCGAGCCGGGCGTTTCTCGCCCCCTGGGAACCGACTTGGCCCGACGACGACCTGACCCGCGGCGCGTTCCGGCGCCGGGTCAAACGCTATGCCGAGGATCTACGCGCCGACCAGGGCTACGCCTTTCTGATTTCCCGCTATTCGGACGGCGCTCTGGTCGGAGGGTTGACGCTCGCCAATATCCGCCGGGGTGTCGCCCAAGCCGGCAGCGTCGGCTATTGGATCGGCCTGCCGTTCGTGCGTCAGGGTTATATGTCGGCGGCCGTGCGCGCCATTGTCCCGTTCGCTTTTGCGAGCTTGAGGCTGCATCGGCTCGAGGCGGCCTGCATCCCGACCAATGCCGGCTCGATGCGGCTTCTGGAAAAGACGGGCTTTACGCGCGAGGGCTATGCGCGCGAATATCTCTGCATCAATGGCACCTGGCAGGACCATCTTCTCTATGCCCGGCTGAAGGAAATTCCCGAATCCTGACGGTCGGCCGTTAACCATACGGCCTCGCTTTCGCTCCCCCGGCCGCGGCGGAAGGGTAGGGTGCCTTGGGATGGCCACGGTTGGTTTGGTATAAGATCAAGGGCATCGCGGGTTACGGCGATGAAGCGGGGAATGCCGCCACTTATTTGTCCGATGCGTTGGAGCGATCGCTTGCCGGTCGCGGCCTTATTGTTGCTCGCGCTGATGGCGTCGGGCTGCAGCAGCAATAGCGTCAACGCCGTGACCACGGCGGCGCCGCCGACTGCCGCTGCGCCGCCCGCGGCTCCGGCAGGGGTTGCGGCGGCTTCGACGCCGGCCGTGCCGCCTCCCACCCCGCCTGCGCCATCGCTGAAAGACAAGATCGCGGGCTTTTTCTCAAACAAGTCCGCGGATACGCCGCAGGCGGTCGCCAACGCCCAGCCCGACGTCGATTGTCCTTTCATCGACATCCGGCAGGGCGCAGCGACGCTGACCATTCCGCCGCCGCCGCCCGACGGCAGCAATGAAGCGATGACGCTGCGATATCAGGGCACCTTTGTGCGCGCCGCCCGCGAATGCAAAGTGCTCGGCGGCCAGATGGTGATGAATGTCGGCGTGCAAGGCCGCGTCGTCGTCGGGCCGGCCGGCGGGCCGGGGCAGGTCGAGGTGCCGTTGCGCTTTGCGGTGGTGACGGCGCCGACCGCCGGCTCGAGAACGGTCGTGACCAAGCTGGTCAGAATTCCGGTGACGGTGCCAAATCAGGACGGCGCCACCTTCACGCATATTGAGGAAGGCTTGAGCTTCCCCCTGCCATCCTCGGCCGAGCTGTCGAGCTACATCGTCTATATCGGCTTCGATCCGATCGGGGCTGCGGCTGAGCAGCAGCAGAAAACACCCGCTGTAAAGCCCAAGCCGAAGCTCAAGCCTAACCCGTCGGCGCCGACGGGCTAGAGCGTGATGTCTTTTTGTCGAAGCGGCATCCCGCCCTGGCTTTTTGTTTGAGCGTGTCGTTTTCGCAAAACCGGTTCCCGCTTTTGCGGGACAGGCTCCAATCTACCATCCGCGCAAATCGGTAATCGTGCTTTTCAGCCGCCGCAGGTCGGCGACGATGGTGTGCGCGCCGGCGGCGAGGAGCGCCGTGGCGAGACTGCCCGGGGTGTGGCTCGCTCCGACAAAGCCGATCGGCGTCATCCCCGCCGCCGCCGCCGCGGCAACGCCGGGTGCCGAGTCCTCGACCACAATGCAGTCTGCCGGATCGACCTGACAGCGCGAGGCCGCGAGCAAAAACAGATCCGGCGCCGGCTTGCCGTAGCGGACCTGGCTCGCCGAGAACACGCGTTGATCGAAGAAATGCAGGAGCCCGGTGACGTCGAGGGTCAGACGGACCCGATCAGGCGAGGACGACGAGGCAACGGCCTTGGGCCCTCGAATCCATGTCAGCGCGAGGGCCGCGTGCGAAACGGCGCGCAGATCCGCGCGCATGCGCTTCAGCGTTTCCGCAGCGACCGTCGCCGGAAAGTCGGCCGGCAGTTTGGTCGAAGTTGCCGCTTCGACCGCGGCAAAAACGTCGGCCGGTCGCCGGCCCTGGAACCGGCGCAGTATGGTTTCGCTCGTCACGGTCACGCCGACGCGGCCGAAAGCCCCGGCAAGCACGGCTGCCGAGATCGGTTCGCTGTCGACAAGCACACCGTTACAATCGAAGATGACCATAGGTCCCTCCGATGGTTGCTCGGCCAGAAGCGCGGCCGCCGTTCTGCTTTCCGGGGAATTGCGAGTACGAGAATACCGGGCAGCGTGCGCCTGCAAAGCGAATCAGCGCGTGTGTGTATAATTATACACAGAAATCGGACGAGATCTGTGCATGACCCGGCAGCGAACTATCTAAAAAATAGCAAACCGCGCGTGTGGATATGCGGCCGCTAAGCAACAAAAACAAATCCGGGATTGAAACGAGCTTGTCGGCGTCGCGTCTTAGTTGAATTTCGCTCTGACGTCCTCGATGCCCTGCGCCAACAGATCCTCCGCAGTTTTGCCTTTGGCGGCGGCGGAGAGAATCTTTTCAGCGGCGGCAACCGCGGCGTCCGACGCGGCGGAGCGCACATCCGCCACCGCCTGCGCCTCGGCTTGAACGATCTTCGCCTCGGCCATTTTGGTGCGGCGAGCGACGAAATCTTCCATTTTCACCTTGGCCTCGGCGGTCAGACGTTCGGCTTCGGCTTTGGCCCCGGCAATGATCGCTTCCGCCTCGGATTCGGCCTCGCGGCCTTTGCGCTCGAATTCGGCGAGCAGCGCCTGCGCTTCCTCGCGGAATCGGTGCGCCTGGTCGAGCTCGGACTTGATGCGGTCGCGGCGCTGATCGATGAAATCCAGAATCCTGCGATGGGCGCCCAGATAGGCGAGGAGCCCAAGGAAGCAGAGGAAAGCGATCGCAACCCAATCTTCGGTCTCGAGCATTGCGTGCATTGGCCTTATCCCACCTTGCCCGAACCGTCGCCGAGAGCAGCGGCCAGCTCCTGGGCACCGGGCGTCTTGCCGATCAGGCGTTCGACGATCGCCGAGGCGGTATCGGAGGCAATCGCGTGGACATGACCCATGGCGATGGTACGGCTCGCGGCGATCGATTGCTCGGCAGCGTTCAGCCGCTCGTTCAGCTGTGCCTCGAGCCGTTTGTTCGCGGCATCGGCCTCGCGCGCTTGCTGCTCGCGGGTGGAACTGGCGATGCCCTGGGCCCGGCTGCGCGCGTCGGCGAGCGCCTTTTCGTAGGCGGTACGCGCCGCGTCCGACTTCTCCTTCAGCTTTTCCGCCGCGGCAAGATCGTCGCCGATCAGTCGGCTGCGCTCGGCCAAAATGCCGCCGATACGCGGCAAGGCGATCTTCGACATCAGCACGTAGAGCAAGATGAAGCTGATCGTCAGCCAGACGAGCTGCGACGGGTAATGCTCCGACTGGAACGGCGGAAAGACGCCCGTGGTCTCGGGCTTCTCAGTATAGGAGGTCGGTCCGGCCATCGCGGTCTACCGAGTTGACGACAGGCTCAGAGCCCGAACAACAGCAAGAGCGCGATCAGGAGCGAGAAGATGCCGAGCGCTTCGGTGATGGCGAACCCGAAGATCAGGTTGCCGAACTGGCCTTGCGCGGCCGACGGATTGCGCAGCGCCGCCGCCAGGTAGTTACCGAAGATGATGCCGACGCCGATGCCGGCGCCGCCCATGCCGATGCAGGCAATGCCGGCTCCAATGTATTTTGCGGCGGTCGGATCCATGAGAGAACTCCTTTTAGGCCCCCTCCATTCCTCCCCCGCAAGCGGGGGAGGGTAGGGAGGGGGGGCCTTCAGTGGCCTGGGTGTATCGCATCGTTGAGATAGATGCAGGTGAGAATGGCGAAGACATAGGCTTGCAGGAAAGCCACCAAAAGCTCCAGCGCCGTCAGCATCACCACCATGATGAACGGCAGCACCGCGCCGAACCAGCCGAGAATGCCGGCGCTGGCCAGCATGATGATAAAGCCGGCAAATACCTGCAGCGTGATATGGCCGGCCAGCATATTGGCGAACAAGCGCACCGAATGCGACACCGGCCGCGATAGAAACGACAGAACCTCGATGATCACGATCGCCGGCAGGATTGCCTTCGGCACGCCCTTCGGCACGAACAGATTGAGGAAATGCAGGCCGTTCCGCCAAAAGCCGTAAACGACGACGATGAAGAACACCAACAGCGCCAAAGTCGCAGTCACGATCAGTTGGCTCGTCACCGTGAACGAATAGGGGATGAGCCCGATCAGATTGGCGAACAGGACGAACATGAACAGCGTGAACACGAAGGGAAAGAACTTCATGCCTTCGGTGCCGCCCGAGCTGCGCACGGTATTGGCGACGAATTCGTAGGAGATCTCGGCAACCGACTGAAACCGCCCGGGCACGACGGCGCGGGGCCGTGTCGCGCTGAGCAGCAGCGTCGAGACCGCACCGACGATGATGAACATGACCAGCGCCGAATTGGTGAAATTAAGGTGGTGCGCGCCCATCTCCGCAAGCGGAATCAAGGACTTGATCTGGAATTGATGGATCGGATCGACGTGCATGGAACCTATCGCCGTTCGCCGCTTCCGCGGCTTGGCGCCGGGGCGCCGGATTAATTGTCCCGGTTGCCCCGGGTCCTGTCATCAAACGCGGTGCCCGCAACGACCCCCGCGGTACGCATCACATTGAGCACGCCGGCGGCAAAGCCGAGCAAGAGAAATACGATAAGCCCCCACGGCGAACTGCCGAGCCCGCGGTCGATGAGCCAGCCCAGCCCGGCACCGACCACCACGCCTGCAACGAGTTCGCTCGAGAGCCGGAAGCCCCTGGCGTAGCCGGATGCAGTCGCTGCCCGATCCGCACCAGAACTATCGGAAGGCGGACCGGCCTGATCGCGGAGTTGGCCGAGACCTTCGTTGAGCCGCTGGAGTCTCGCGGAGAGAGCGGCCTCTTGGGATTGTTGCTTGCTGCGGTCGCCGTTTTCGCGCGCGTCGCTCATGTTATCGACACCCGCGGCTTGCGATCGCGGCAGGACCCGCACCTGGAAGCCGCGCGGACCATACTGACTGGGTTTCGCCGAGTCAAGAAACCGTCGCAAGCTCTAATACCTTGAAACAACAAGATATATGGCCTTTGCCGGGACTGCCCGGGACGCTATTTTGTGCACTGCGAAGTTGCGCCGGAAGGTCTATGATCAGGGGCCGGCTAAAATCGGCGACGGAGACCGGTCATGAACTTGAAAAGCATGAGCGTGAAAACGCTTGCTGCGGGGCTTGTCGCCTTCGGCCTGGCCGTGCCGGCGATGGCCGAGGACGCCGTGCCGGACACTGCCGGCGGGCGTTACAGCTTCAGCAAAGCGGCGGATGGTTTTATTCGTCTCGACACGCAAACCGGAGAAGTCTCGCTTTGTAGCCGCAAACCGGTAGGCTTAGCCTGCGAGGCCGCGCCCGAGGATCGCGCGGTCTTGGAGAACGAAATCGCGCGGCTGCAGCGTGAGAATGCGGCGCTGAAGAAGAATCTGCTTGCCCGCGGCCTGCCGCTGCCGCCCGGCACCATGCCGCTCGCGCAAGATGGCGGATTGCAAAATGAGCCTCCGCAAAATGCCCTGCCGAATGTGCGTCTGCCCAGCGACGCCGATATCGATCGCGTGGTCGACTTCGCCGGCCGGGTTTGGCACCGTTTCATGGAAGCGGTCGAACGGGCGCAAAAGCAGATTTTGAACAAGAGCTGATTGAGAAAGTTTTGCGAGTCGTGAGCAACAAACTCTCCCCCGCTCGCACGACCCGTATCGAGACGGTGACGAGCGCCGTTTTGTCGGTCGCCACGTCGGGTGAGGGTTTTTTTGAAATCACCCAGGACGTCACGCAGTTTTTGCAGCAGAGCAAAGCGCGCGATGGCGTCGTCCTGCTTTTTCTCCGGCATACCTCGGCTTCGCTTGTGATCCAGGAAAATGCCGACGCCGATGTGCGGACCGATCTGGTCACGGCGCTCGAACGACTGGCGCCGGCCGATGCCGGCTGGATCCACGACGTCGAAGGCCCCGACGACATGCCGGGCCATGTCAAAGCCATGCTCAACGGCGTGTCGCTGCATGTGCCGGTCGGCGCCGGCGCCATGATGCTGGGCACTTGGCAGGGCATCTATGTCGCCGAGCACCGCGCCCGCGCGCACCGGCGTGATGTCGTTATGCAGTTCATAGGGTTGTGTGCCGAGGCGTGACTGACTCATAATGAAGGCGGCCATCGCAAATTAGTGCACATAAGTTTTCGGTCGAGGACGAGTGCCATGCACGGATCGCGTAATAGAGCCGCCCTCGGATTGTACATTTGCATCGTCGGCTGCGGCGCCGCCGCTGCGCAAGGCGCGCCACCGGCGGTCTCTGTCAGCCCTGCGGTGAATAGACAGGTCACGGAAACCGGCGATTTCATCGGTCGCGTCGTGGCGGTCGACAAAGTCGACATCGTCGCGCGGGTTCCCGGTTTCATCGAGGAGCGCAATTTCACCGAGGGGCAGCGGGTCAAGAAGGGCGACCTCTTGTTTCGCATCGAACCGGATACCTACAAGGCCGCCGTCGACCAGCAGAAGGCCAATCTCGCCAAGGCAAAAGCCACCGAGGTCAACGCCAATCTGCAGCTGCAGCGCAGCCAGGCGCTGGTCGTCAACCAGAATGTGCCGCAAGCGACCGTCGACCAGCTTGCCGCGGCCGAGCAGGCGGCGCAGGCCGACATATTGCAGGCCCAGGCGCTGCTCGAGCAGGCGCAGGTCAATCTCGGCTACACGGAAATCCGATCGCCGATCGACGGCAGGATCGGGCTTGCCAAATTCACCGTGGGCAATCTCGTCGACCCGTCATCCGGCAAGCTCGCTACGATCGTCAGCCAGGATCCGATCTATGTGACCTTTCAGGCGAGCGAAGCCGATATCATCGAATACAAACACAAGATCGCCGCGTCGGCCGACAAAAACCCTCATGTGACCGTTCATATCAAGCTGCCCGACGGCGTCATCTATCCGTATCCGGGCGTCACCGATTTTCTCGACGTCCAGGTCGAGGCCGACACCGACACCGTCGTGGTGCGCGCGCAATTGCCGAATCCGGAGGGCATGCTGATCCCGAGCGGGATCGTCGGCGTCATGGTGGACCGCGGAGCGCCGCGATCCTCACTGGTGGTGCCGCAATCCGCCATCTTGCTCGATCAGGCGGGCAATTACGTCATGGTGGTCGGCGACGATAAAAAGGTCGAGCAGCGCCGGGTGACGACCGGCGTCGAGCAAGGCCGCGACATTGTCATTGCCAACGGTTTGAAGGAGGGCGAGCTCGTCATCGTCGAGGGGATTCAGAAAGTGCATCCCGGCCAAGTCGTGGCGGCGACCGTCGTGCCGGAGAACTGACACAAATGTTCTCCGGCATTTTCATCGACCGGCCGAGATTTGCCGTCGTGATCGCCATCGTGATCACGCTCGCCGGCGCGATCGCCATCTCGGCGATCCCCATCGCGCAATTTCCCGAAATCGTGCCGCCGCAGGTCACCCTGACCGCGAATTATCCCGGCGCCGACGCCGAAACGGTCGAGACCACGGTCGCCCAGCCCATCGAGGAGCAGATCAACGGCGTCGACAATGCGATCTATTACCAATCTGCCAGCGGCTCGGACGGCAGCTACACGTTGAACGTGACCTTCGCGCTGGGCACGAATCCGGACATCAACACCGTCAATGTGCAGAATCGCGCGAGCCTCGCCGCGGCGCAACTCCCCGACGAGGTGTCGCATGCCGGCCTGTCGGTTCGCAAGAAATCCGCGGCGCTCCTTCAAGTGATCAATATCTACTCGCCGAAAAACACCTACGACGCCGTCTATCTGAGCAATTACGCGACCATCAACATCATCGACACGCTGGCGCGGATCAACGGCGTGGGCCAGGTCACGTTGTTCGGGCCGCTCGATTACTCGTTGCGAATCTGGCTCGATCCGGACCGGTTGACCGAGCTCAACCTGACGCCGAACGACGTCATTCTGGCGGTGCAGAATCAGAACGTTCAGGCAGCGCTTGGGCGTATCGGCGCGGCGCCGGCGCCAAGCGAGCAGCAGGTCCAGATCAATATCAAGACCAAGGGCCGCCTGACCCGGCCCGAGGAATTCGCCGCCATTATCTTGCGCGCCAATTCCGACGGTTCGGCTGTCCGCGTCGGCGACGTCGCCCGCGTCGAAATGGGCGCGCGATCGCAGGACCGCTACAGCCGTTTCAATGGCGCCCCGGCGGCGGCGATCGGCATCTACCAGTCGCCGGGATCGAATGCGGTGGCGGTGGCCAAGCAAGTCAGCGACACCATGAACACGCTGGCGAAACGCTTTCCCTCCGACCTCGCCTATACGGTGTTCTTCGACTCGACCGTCTTTGTCACGACGACGATCGTCGAGGTCATACGCACGCTCGTGATCGCCATCGTGCTGGTCGGTCTCGTGGTGTTCCTGTTCCTCGGCAAGCTGCGGACCACGCTGATCCCGCTCATCGCCGTGCCGGTCTCCGTCGTCGGCACCTTCGCGGTGCTGCTGCAGATCGGCTATTCGGCGAATACGGTCTCTTTACTGGCGCTGGTGCTCGCTATCGGCATCGTCGTCGACGACGCCATCGTGGTCGTCGAGAACATCGAGCGGGTGATCGAGGAGGAGCCCGAGCTCAGCGTGCCGGAGGCTTGCAAGAAAGCCATGGCGGAGATTACCGGCCCGATTCTCGCCATCACGTTTGTCTTGTTGGCGGTCTTTGTTCCGGTCGCCTTCATCCCCGGCCTCAGCGGACAATTGTTCCGCCAATTCGCGGTTGCGGTCTCGGTCTCGATGCTGATCTCGGCGCTCAACGCGCTGACGCTCAGTCCGGCGCTGTGCGCCGTGCTGCTGGTGCGCGGCCAAAGCAGCCGCGGCCCGATGCGTCACGTGCTGGGCGCCATCGATAAAGTCCGCGACGGCTATGTCGGCGTCGTGCGCCGGCTGGTGGGCGTTTCCCTCCTTGCGGTCGTGGTCGTCGCAGGCGTGCTGGCGTCGTCCTTCCTGTTGTTCCGGCATACGCCGCAGAGCTTTCTGCCGGACGAGGACCAGGGCGCAATTTTCGCGGCGTTGCGTCTGCCCGAGGGCGCCTCGCTTAACCGCACCGAGGCGATCGTCAAACAGGTCGAGGACATCGTCAGGCCGGTTCCCGGCGTCGAAGGCATATTGTCGGTGGTCGGGTTGAACTTCATCGATTATGTGGCGTCCTCGAACCAGGCTTTCTTTGTCATCCGGCTCAAGCCCTACGATTCGCGCGCTGACGCGTCCGAAAGCGCGAACGCGATCATCGCCCGGCTGCGTCCGCAGCTGGCGGCGATCCAGGGGGCCGTCGCGTTTCCGTTCAATCTGCCGCCCATTCTCGGGCTGGGCAGCACCGGCGGCTTTCAATATGTGCTCGAGGCGCTGCAGGGCCAGGCGCCGACCGATGTTGCGGCGGTGCTGCGCGGAGTGCTGGTCGCGGCCAATCAACAGCCCGAGCTCGCTGGCGTGTTCAGCACCTACGCCGCCGACACGCCGCAGATCTATCTCGATATCGATCGCGACAAGGCGCAGGTCCTCGGCGTCAAGATCAGCGACATTTTCAACGCGCTGCAATCGACGCTGGGCAGCTACTACATCAACGACTTCAACGTTTTCGGGCGCACCTGGCAGGTCAATCTGCAGGCCGAGACGGAGTTTCGCGACCGCACCGAAGACATCGCGCGCATCTATGTGCGCAACGCGGCCGGCGGCGCGGTGCCTATACGCGCGCTCGCCGAAGTCAAGCTGGTGCAAGGCCCGCAGACGGTGGTGCGCTACAACGGCTACCGCGGCGCGGTCGTTAACGGCGCGGCGAAACCCGGCTACAGTTCCGGCCAGGCGCTCGCCGCGATGCAGCGGATGTCTGCCGAGACGCTGCCGGCCGGCTACAGTTATGAATGGACCGGCACCGCGTTTCAGGAAAAGGCCGCAACCGGCAACACCTCCATCGTGCTCGGCGTAGCAATTCTGTTTGCCTATTTGTTCCTGGTCGCCTTGTACGAAAGCTGGAACGTTCCGGTGCCGGCGCTGCTGTCGGTCAGCGTCGGCATATTGGGCGCGCTGGTGGCGATAGCGATCGCCGGATTGAGTTTCGATGTCTACGCGCAAATCGGGCTCGTCGCCCTGATCGCGCTCGCAGCCAAGAATGGCATCCTGATCGTCGCCTTCGCGATCGAGCAGAAAGGGCTCGGCAAGGACGGCGAGGCCGCCGCCATCGAGGCCGCGGCGCTTCGATTCCGTCCGGTGATGATGACGAGCTTCGCTTTCATTTTCGGGCTGTTTCCGCTGGTGATTGCCCATGGCGCGGGGGCAGCCACCCGCCAAGCCGTGGGCACGCCGGTGTTCGGCGGCATGATCGGCGCGGCCGTGTTCGGGATTTTCCTTGTTCCGCTTCTTTTTGTGGCTGCGGAAAAGGTGCGCTACTGGAAGAAGCCGGCCGAGTGAGCGCCGCGCGGTGGACCGTGCCTGTCGTTCGGCGGTAACATGCGTGGCGCTGAGTTAGGGCGCGATCGACCGGGGCATTTTTTGACCGAAGCGGAGCTTCATCATTTTTTGATCGCGGACGATCATCCGCTGTTTCGCGGCGCGTTGCGCGAGGCGGTCAGCGGCGTGTTCGAGCGCGCCGACATCGGCGAGGCCGGCACCTTCGAAGAGGTGACCGAGTTTTTGGAGCGCGGCGGCGACGTCGATCTCGTTCTGCTCGATCTGCGCATGCCCGGAGTGCGCGGCTTTTCCGGGCTGATGTATCTGCGCGCGCAATATCCCGGTCTGCCGATCGTCGTGGTCTCGGCCAATGACGATCCCGCCGTGATCCGCCGCTGCATGGAATTCGGCGCCTCGGGCTTCATTCCGAAAACGCTGGGGGTCGAGGCGCTGCGGCGGGCGATCGGCCGGGTGCTACAGGGCGAAGTGTGGACGCCGCCCGACGTCGATCTCACGCGGGGCACCGATGCCGACGGCGCCGCGACCATCGCGCGGCTCTCGACACTGACGCCGCAACAGGTGCGGGTCTTGATGATGCTGTCGGGTGGCTTGCTCAACAAGCAGATCGCCTATGAGCTCGGCGTGTCGGAGGCGACCGTGAAGGCGCACGTCTCCGCCATCCTGCAAAAGCTCGGCGTCGAGAGCCGCACCCAGGCGGTGATCGCCGCCGGCAAGATCGAAGCCGGGCAATGGCCGCAGGTGGCGGCGAGGGAATGACGCGTCCTATTCGGCCGCCACCCGCTCCACCCGCCACTGCGTGATGAGCGCCCGCAGAGAGGCCGGCTTGAGCGGCTTGTTGAGGAGATGCGCGTTTTCGCTGCGGGCTTCCTCGCGCACATGCAGCGAGCGGTCGGCGGTGATCAGGATCGCCGGGATGTGGCGGCCGAGGCGGCGGCGCAGTTCCGCGATGGCGGCAATCCCATTGCCGCCGTCGAGGTGATAATCGACCAGGAAGCCGTCGGGTTCGAGTCCGCTGCCCTCGATCGCCGCCAGCGCTCCGGCGAGATCGGCGGCGATCAGCGTACGGCAGCCCCAGCCGCCGAGCAGCGTCTCCATGCCGTCGAGGATGGCTCGCTCGTTGTCGATGCAAAGGACGACGGTGCCGTCGAGCCTGCCGACATTGAGCCGGGGTGCGGTGCGCGGCCGGGCTGCGCCGGCGACACCGCTTGCCCGCGCCACCTCGATCGAGAACCGCGAGCCGCGTCCGACAGCGGATTTCAGCATGACCTCGCAGCCGAGCACGCGCGCGATGCGCTCGACGATCGAAAGCCCCAAGCCGACCCCGCGCGCTACCCGCGCACCTTGATCGAGCCGGTGGAATTCCTTGAACACAGCCCGGCGCTTGCCCTGCGGAATGCCGATGCCGGTATCGTAGACCTCGACGCGCAGTTTCGCGCCGCGGCGCCGGCAGCCGACCAGCACGCGCCCCGACGGCGTGTATTTGATCGCGTTCGAGATCAGGTTCTGTAAAAGCCTCCGCAACAGGCGCCGGTCCGAGCGCACCGCGAGCGAGCAGGGCATGAATTCGAGGTCGAGGCCCTTGGCCCGCGCCAGCGGCGCGAATTCGACCTCGAGCCGCTGCAGCAATTCGTCGATGCGGAAATCGCCGATCTCCGGTTTCATCGCGCCGGTATCGAGCCGCGAAATGTCGAGCAGCGCCGTGAAGATTTCCTCGACGGCGTCGAGCGAGGCATCGATGTTGGAAACGAGATCGGCGTCTTCGCCCCCGTTGTCGTTTTGACGCTGGCGTTCGATCAGGCTCGTCACATAAAGCCGCGCCGCGTTGAGCGGCTGCAGAATGTCGTGGCTTGCGGCCGCGATAAAGCGCGTCTTGGACACATTGGCGTCGTCGGCTTCGGCCTTGGCGCGCGCCAGCTCGGCATTGAGCCGGGTCAATTCGCCGGTGCGCTCGCGCACGCGGCGCTCCAGCGTCGCATTGGCGCGTTCCAGCGCTTCCGCCGATTTCACGCTCGGCGTGATGTCGGTGAAGGTTGTCACCAGGCCGCCGTCCGGCATCGGGTTCGACCGCACTTCGATGACAAGCCCGCGCTCGGAAAAACGCTCGAGGAACGGCTCGTCGGCGGATTTGTATTTGGCGATGCGCGCGGCGATGAAGCCGTCGACATCCTCGCCGACCTCGCCGTGGCGGGCGATATGGCGCAAAATCTCGTCGAGCGCGACGCCGAAGCGCGTCAACTCGTGCGGCAGGTCGAAGATGTCGCCGAACTGCCGGTTCCAGCAGACCAGCGTCAGTTCCTTGTCGAACACCGCGATGCCCTGACCGACGTGATCGAGCGCGGTCTGCAAAATTTCGCGGTTGTAGTGGATCGCCGCATTGGCGTCGTCGAGAAGCTTAAGCGCCGCTTTGGTCGAAACCGTGCGCTTGCGCAGCAACAGCGACAAGACGAGGCGCGACGACGCCGCCCCGATCGCGGACGCCAAAAGATATTCGGCATATTGCAGAAGCTGAAAGTCGGCCTCGGCCTTGGGCTCCAAGCTGATCCGGCGGGTGAGCGCGAAGCTAGCAAACGCTTCGCGGGTGCGCTCCTCGCCGAGATAGCGGGCGACCGTCGACATCAATTCCTCGACGGCAATCGACGGGCGGCGCAATCGGAAGCTTGGCGCCATCGGGGCGAGCGAGGACGGTACGAACAGGTCCGCCTGCACCCGCTCGATCGCGGTCGGCCGGCTGCGCAAGGAGAAGCCGATATAGCAGGCGATATTGGCGGCAAGGCTCATCAGCACGCCATGCACCAAAGGCGGCAGGTCGAGACCGAAGACCGCTTGCGGGCGCAAGTAATCGAGACCCCACGGTCCGTCGGTAAGAATGCGCGCGCCGACAATGCCGGCGTCGGAAATGCTCGGCAGCAACAGCGTATAGCCCCACACCACGATGCCGGCGCTCATGCCGGCGATGGCGCCTGCCGCGGTGCCGCGCCGCCAGATCAGCCCGCCCAAGAAGGCCGGCGCGAATTGCGCCACGGCGGCAAAGGACAGAAATCCGATGGCGGCCAGCTGCGCCTCGCCGGCCGAGCGGTAATAAATGTAAGCCAGCAGCATAATGACGAAGATCGCGATGCGGCGCGTGGTCAAAAGCTGCGCGCCGGCGTCGCTCGGTTCGCCCGCGCGCGCGGCGCCGCGCTTGAGCACCAGCGGCACCACGATGTCGTTCGACACCATGATGGCGAGCGCGACCGTTTCCATGATCACCATGGCGGTTGCGGCCGATAGTCCGCCGATGAAGGCTACGAGCGTGATCAGCTCGGAATGCGCGGCAAGCGGCAGCGCCACCACGAACATATCGCTGTCGAGGCGCCCGGCCGGAAACGTCAACAGTCCGGCCATGGCGATCGGCAGCACGAACAGATTGATGAGCACCAGATAGACCGGAAACATCCAGGCGGCGCGGCGGATCTCGGCCTCGCTGTGGTTCTCGACCACCGTGACGTGGAACTGTCGCGGCAACAGCACGATGGCGAATAGCGACAGCGTCGTCATGGCGCAGAACGGCGCGAATTGCGGCAGGCGCGACAGCACAGCCGAGGTACGCGGGTCGCTCAAGGCGCGCTCGAACAATGCGAACGGCCCCTGGAACATCACGAAGGTGACGAACACGCCGACGGCCAGAAACGCCATGAGTTTGACAATCGATTCCGCTGCGATCGCCAGCATCAGCCCGTCTTGGTGTTCGGTGGCGTCGATATGGCGGGTGCCGAACAGCACCGCGAAGGTCGCCATCGCCAGCGCCACGAACAGCGCCACGTCGCCAAGCAGCGGCTGCGCCGCGCCGCCCGGCGATGCCTCGGCGAGGATCGTGCTGACCGAGGACGCAACGGCTTTGAGCTGCAGCGCGATATAGGGGATCATGCCGACGATGGCGATGAGGGCGACCGTCGCCGCCACCGCCTGGCTCTTGCCGTAGCGCGCGGCGATAAAGTCGGCGATCGAGGTGATGTTTTGCGCCTTGGCGAGCCGCACCACGCGGATCAGGAACGGGTAGGCGAGCCCGACAATCAGCATCGGTCCGATATAGATGGTGAGGAAATCGAACCCGGTGCGCGAGGCGAGCCCGACCGAGCCGAAAAACGTCCAGGAGGTGCAGTAGATGGCAAGCGACAGCGGATAGATGAGCAGGCGGGACGAGGCGCCGCGCGCGAGCCGCATACGGTCGCCATAGCTCGCGACCAGGAACAGGAGCCCGATATAGGCAAGCGCAATGGCGACGACCACCCACCCCTGCAACATGACCCCACCTACGCCGGGATTTTGCGCCCCATCGCCCAATATTAGGAAGGTCACCACAGTTTGGCGGAACTGTCTATCAACACGTCGGGCGAGAGGGGGTGAACGCATCGCCCCCGCCAGCTAAGTTGCCGGTCGCCTAACCCGGCGGCGGTGAGTCGCCGACACTGCCGCCTCGGGGCAGGGTCTAACGCTCGTTTTCATGCCGGATCGATGCCCCTCAAGCTTATTCCGCAGCGCACGCTGATTGATACGGCCGAAACGCTGGCGATCGCGCTCGCCGGCGGCATGACGTTCATCTATCTGGGCCTGCCCGCGGCCCTGGTGTCGGGCTCGGTGGTCGCCGTGGCGGCGGCGGCGCTCGCTGGCCGTCCGGTCAAAATTCCCCTGGCGCTCGCGCGCATTTGTTACGTCATCGTCGGCATTCTTCTGGGCGCGGTGGTGACGCCGGAGACGCTGCGCGGGGTGACGCAATGGCCGATCAGCATCGCGTTATTGGTCCTGGCGTCGATCTCGATGACGCTCGCCACCATGGCCTATCTGCATGTCGTGCATCGCTGGGACTTGTTCTCGGCGCTGATGGGCGCGAGCCCCGGCGCGCTGGGGCAGGTCATCGCGCTGTCGACCGAGCTTGGCGGCGATCTCCGCGGCATCGCGGTCGTGCAAACCGTCCGCGTCCTCTTGCTCGTGGTCGGCCTGCCGAACGGGCTGGCGCTGTTCGGCCTGGTCGTGCCGGCGATGCCGGTGCCGCGGGGGGAAGCCGATCTTGCCGTGCTCGGCCAGATGATTGCGCTGACGATCGTCGCCACAGCCTGTGCGGTCGCGTTTCTGCGGTTCAGGTTTCCCGGCGGGCTGATGTTCGGCGCCATGGCGGGGTCCGGCGTTCTGCACGGCGCCGGCCTCGTCCATGCGGTGCTGCCGTGGTGGATCGGCGGCGCTTCGGTCATCACGCTCGGCGCGCTGGTCGGATCGCGTTTCGCCAACACGACGCCGCGGATGCTGTTGCGCGATCTCGGCGCGGCGCTCGGGTCGTTTGCCGTCGCCATGACGGTCGCGACTTTCTTTATTCTGATCGTGGCGTGGCTGTTGCCGTTCTCGATCGCCAATATCGTCATTGCCTTCTCGCCCGGGGCGCAAGATACCATGATGGTGCTGGCGCTCGCGCTGCACCTCGACCCGGTTTATGTCGGGGCGCATCATCTCGCGCGTTTTCTGGTGGTGACGATCTCGGTCGGTGTCGCGGCGCGCCGGGTCGCGCGCCGCGCGACAGCGTCGCCGAACTGGAAGTCGCCGCCGCCGGGTGGAATCGAGGAATAATCTGCGGCCGCGGATCGCCGCGAGAAACGCAGTCGCCGCGAGGCCGGAGCCGCGCAATCGGAAAATATTAGATCGTCCGGTCGTCGTCTTTGTGCTTGTGCAAAAACCTGGCGATTTGCCCGCGCAATTCGGCAGTGTTCAAAAGCTCGCCCATCGATCCTGCGGTGTCGAAAAGCTCGCGTTGGAGTTTTGCCGGAATGGTGTTCCACTGCATGATCACGGCTGCGCCGAGGCAGCGCAGAACGCGCTCCTCTTCGGCGGCAAGCGCACCGGGATCGAGCGGCTTCTTGCCCGGCACGTTATCCTGCACCTGATACGGCGCTTCATCTTGCGCTTGGACCATCTTGTCCGAATTGTCCGCCAGCCATGCTTCGTTGTCGGCGAGCGAACTGAAGCTGTCTTGCGGGTCCGGCTTCATATCCATTTCAGATCCGACCCAGCAGCATGAGAACGACAACGATGATCAAGACGATGCCGATGATGCCGACGCCGCCGTGCCCGTAGCCGTAGCCGTAGCCGCCGAAGCGGCCGCTGAAACCGCCGAGCAGAAAAATGACGAGAAGGATAACGAGGATGAGTCCCAATGACATGATCTTATCTCCGTTTGCAGGTACAGCGCGCCACTGCGCTGCGTTTAAGCAGTGTGGATGATCGAGACGGCTAAGCCGGGCGATCGGGTGGTCGTCTCGACGCAGGCCTTGAGCTGACGCGCCAGCGCTTCGACGATGGCGACCCCCAAGCCGGTATGGCCGCGGCGGCCGGCGTCCTGCTGCAGCCCAACGCCATTGTCGGACACCGACAGACGCCAATTGGCGTCGTCGACAGCGTATCTGACCGAGATCCGGCCTCCATTGCCGCCCGGGAATGCATGTTTCAGCGCGTTCATCACCAGTTCGGTCACGATCAGACCGATGCTTACGGCTTCGCCGGATACGACGGTGCCGGCATCGGCCTCCACGTCCAGCGTGATCGCCGTGTTGTCGCCGATCATCGAGGCCGCCAGCGCGCCGCAGAGCCGGGACAGGTAAGGGCCGATCGCCATCGGCTCGCCATGACCCGAGACTTGCAATTGCTGCTGGACGATGGCCATGGACATGACGCGATCATAGGCCTCGCGCAGATCTTTCCTGCTCTCCTCCGACTGCACCTTTCTGGTCTTGAGCATAAGAATGCTGGCGATGATCTGCAGATTGTTGACGACGCGATGCTGCATTTCCTGCAGCAAGGTTTCCTTCTGTTGCAGAAGCTCCACCATATTTTGCTGAGCGGCGAGCCTATCGGTGACATCCTCGATGACCAGGAGAATGAGTTGGCGATCCCGTTTTTGATTGAATACCGCACGCGCAATCAGTTGCATGGAGCGCCGGCCGATAACGGGCAAATCCCGCTCGAATTCGTAGGGCTCCATCACGGTGCGCCCGGGGCCGATTTCTTCCAACAGCAGCCGAAGCTCGGGAACATCCCACTCGCCCTCGCCTAATCCGTAAATCGGACGGCCGTGAATGTCCTGGTGCTTCATCCCGAATGTCTGCTGGAACGCTCGGTTCGCCGTCACGACACACAAATGCCGATCGAGCACCAAAAGCGGATCGCGGATCGTATCCACGATTGCCTCCGCGAGCGGGTTGGCATCATCGAGGTCCACGAACAACGCGTTGTCGGGGAAAACAGGCGAGCCGGCCGGTCGGTCCAGTTCTCGGTAGGTCGATGCTGTCATGCTCTACTCTCAGGTAAAGCCGCCCCGTCTGAAGGGCACTTGAGCCTTGTCCCGTTCCGACGCTATCCCCGCCCTGTTTCAATGCATGCTGTCCGGTAGGGCATCCCGGCGCCTCATAAGGATAAACCCCTTCTTCGGCACAGACTGTGCAATATTGCTCACATTGCGGTCCGGTAGATGGTTGCGTGTCAGACGCGGGGTCAAAATAGACCGGACTCTCAATCCATAAAGCCCTGTTGGCGGCCCCGCTCCCGGGCCTGTCCTAATAGCCGGAGTGGTTATCGGCACGTAAAGACACGATAGCAAAATGGAAGGGCCGCTCGTATTGATTGTCGTGGTGACAACGGCGCTCGCAAATCTCTTCGGGGCCTAAGAGAAAGGATCCCCGCATTTAATGAAGCGACGTGTTAGGCAGCCTCGGCGCACACGCGAAAGTGTGCGCATCGCCTGCAACCTTCGTACCAACGCGGCATTGTTGATGTGCTCACAGCATATTTTTGTTGGAGTGATATCAGGAGGCCCACGTGCTTCATAAGAAAAAAGTGCTTCATAAAACAAAAGTGCTTCATAAAACACTTGTCGCTTGCGCTTTCGCTGCCACGCTCGGTCTCGCTGGCCTGCCAACGAATGCCATGGCTGCTCACGGTCATGCCGCTGGCGGACATGCGGCGGCACACGGCGGCGGTCACTTTGCCCGATCCGGCGGCGGTCATGGCTACCGATATGGCGGTGGCTACGGCGGCGGCTATGTGGGCGGACCGATCTACGACAGCTGCGCGGGTTATGGCCCCGGCTATGGTTACGGGTATGGCCCGGGCTATGGCTACGGTGGATGCCCCGGCTACGGTGTCCCGCTGGTCGGCGGTGTGATCAATGGCGTGTTCGGCGGCTACGGTCGCTACTGAACGCGTAGGTGTAAGTCGAGACGACAGTCGAAACACGACGGCCGCGTTCCCGAGCGGGAATGCGACCGCCGTCGACGCTCAAGATCTAAAAACTCATATTCTGATTTGCGGCTGCTCGTGCAGCACGACATTCAACAACGAGCTGTGAACCTCGATGCCGCCTTCAATGCCCCCATTATAGGCAATGAAGCCGAGCTTCCTGAATTTATTCATGAAGAAGCTCACGCGCGACCGCGTCGTTCCGATCATTTCCGCAAGGGTTTCCTGGCTGATCTTCGCTATAATCGGCTGCGGTGTGCCTTCCTTGCCGAAGTTCGCCAGCAGCAGAAGCATTCTGGCAAGGCGTTTCTCGCTCGAATTGAACAACTGGTCGACAAGGTCCGCTTCGACGCGGATGCTGCGGCCGAGCAGGTGGGCAATGAACATCTCGGAGAATGCGGGTTCCTGATGGATCACGCCGATAATCGCTGCCTTGTCCAGCCGCATGATAACGGCGTCTGTCATTACCGCGACGGTAGAGATGCGCTGCGCCTGCCCGGCAAGACATCCCTCGCCGAAGAATTCGTCCGCTCCGAGGATGGCGATGACGGCTTCCTTGCCTTGCTCGGAAACGACGGTGAGCTTCACCTTGCCCTTCTGGACGTAAAAGACCGCATCCGCAGGGTCGCCCTGCGAAAAAACGATCTGCCCCTTGCGGTATTTGGCGATGCTCCGGCCGTCGCCGACGCGGGCGAGAAACGATTTCGGATCGAATGAGGGCCGGCGCTTCGTCGCCATGACTTGACCTGTCGTCCTAAGCACGCGCTTTGCGACGACGATTTTGCCGCCGAATGCTAATGGTCACCCCTGCATCGCCTGCGATGAAGAAGCGCTCGTTAAATACACGTTCCACTCGTCCGGATCGTTGCCGGCATCGAGATCGATTTCTCCATCGGTGATGGCTCGGTCGCGCGCCTGCTCCCATTCGGCATGCTGGGCCGCTGTCGCCTCTCGCGGCTCGATGGCGGATTTGCCGTCCCACAACGGCGTTCCGTCGGTACCGACGAGCGCCTTCAGATCGGATCGCATGCCGCCCTCGTCGTCATCGACGATCGAACGCGCTTGATCCTTGTCCTCGGCTCGAAAAGCCATCACCGCTTTTCCGCCAATGCTGGCGACATAGGTTCTCATCAACTGTTCCGCCTCAACCCCGTTCGATCTTGTCGTTGTGGCGGTTTCGCTACGCGCTCGGCTTTTAGCTTGTCATCGAACCGACATAGGGCTGGCATCGCCAACAGAACCAGCAGGGTCGAATTTCACGCTTTGCGCCTATCTTGATCCTCTTCGTGCTTGCTCGAAATGTCTCCGAGCGACCCCAATCGCGGTGTCGACCGGGCTTACATAGCAAGCTGAAGAGTTGCCAATCGATGCGCTGTCTCGCGCAGCATCGTCTCTCGTAAAGCGCCGCCCATAACAGGGTGCTCTTATTATCAGGCAAAGTCGAGTCAATTGTCCGCTACCGGACATTACGCTTGCCGCGTCTGCCGAATAGGCGCAGCGTGCTTTTAGTATCCGCTAGCCCCCAGGGAGGCGGCAATGGATGCCATGGACAGGTTCGTCAATCGCGAAAATATCGATCGATATCGCAGGCTCGCGAACGAAGCGACGGACGCTACCGAGCGGCTGCAGATTTTAGGACTGCTGGCCGAAGAAGAGGCCAAGTTCAAGGCGGAAATGGGCTGGGAGGCGCCGCTCCCGGGAGACGGTCAACCGTCGAAGCGGCAATCGTGAATCGGCCAATTCATGACGAAACGACGGAGTAACGTGGCGGCCAGCCGCAAGGCTGCGGGCCCAACTGCCAACCGGTTGCTCGGTTTGCTGCCGCCGCGGGTTTACGCGCGGCTCCGCCCGCATCTGCAGCGGATTTCGCTCAAATACAGGCAGTCGCTTTACCGTGCCAATGAGCCGATCGCATTTGTCTATTTCATCGAGACCGGCGTCGGCTCGCTGGTGAACACCATGGCGAACGGCCAAGCCGCCGAAGTCGGAACGATCGGCAACGAGGGCCTGGTGGGCCTGCCCATCGTCTTCGGCGACGACCGGGCGCCCACCAGCGTTTACGTGCAGGTACCCGGCGTGGGCCTGCGAATGAAAGCGACACTGTTCAAAAAGGAGCTGGCGCAAAGCGCCTCGATGCGGACGGTGATGCTTCGCTATGCCCACGCCTTCTTCAACCAAGTCGCACAGTCGGCCGCCTGCAATCACTTTCATTCACTAGATCGGCGGTGTTGCCGCTGGCTCTTGATGACGCACGACCGCATGCAGTCGGATGAGTTTCTGCTGACGCAGGAGTTTCTGGCCATGATGCTGGGTGTACAACGGACCGGCGTTACGGCCGCGGCCGGCGCCCTGCAGCGCGCCGGTCTTATCCGCTATACCCGCGGCAATGTCACGATCATCGATCGCCGCGGCCTGCTCCGGCGCTCATGCGAGTGCTACGGCGTTTCCAAGAAGGAGTTCGACCGTCTGCTCGGCGATCGAGCGACCGGCTAGGCCCGTATCGGTTCTGATTGAATCATACCAGGCTCCAGTATTTTATTTGAACATGATCTTTTCCGAAAACCGGTGCCCACCCTCGGATCGAGTCAGAGGGCAGGCTTTTCGGGATCACGCCGTAGGTGCGTTTGATCAGAGTCTGCCGAGCAAAGCCAAGATCAGGAGGATAACGACGATAAGGCGCGCCCAACATGATACGAGTGTGACCAACCGTGCTCTAACGGAACGCTGCGCGGCCAGCCAAGGCCAAAGCTAAAGTTGAATTTCGCTACGCCAGGCTTCGCTTCGCTGGGGCGCGACCAGCAGCGCGTGAGCAATATTGCTCAGAAATGCATGGCATCGAAGAGCATAACCTCAATCCGAAAAGCGTCCCGATTGCGTGGAAGCCATTACCGTGGATTTCACATCTGTATTCGGGAGCTTCTCTTGCATGGCGTCGGCGCCTTGTGCGCGGCACGTGGATGCGGCGCCGGACTTGATCGATATGCCATTCAATCCGCAGCAGGTGATCGACCTAAAAATATATGTCCGGTATCGTACATAATTGATTTGCGTCAATGCAACTTTGTTCGCTCCGGCGCCACCCTAATCACTGACGGCATTCAATCAATAAGTTCAGAATTTGCGGGAGCAGGTCATGTCCAGTTTTAAAGTCGGATTTTTCGTCATTCTTCTTGCAACAGCACTGTCAACCGCGGCCTACGCGGCCGCCCCGGCCAAAGGCGGCGGCGGCGGTGGGCATGCCGCTGCAGGCGGCGGCGGTGGCGGGCATGCTGCCGGTGGCGGCGGGCATCCTGGCGGCGGTGGCGGCGGCCGTGCCGCCGGTGGCGGGGCGCATTTC
>JBAPUM010000038.1:0-41953 GCA_049282655.1 Xanthobacteraceae bacterium | reverse complement strand
GCGCGGCGCGGCCCCCGAATTGCCGCGGCAGTCGCCCCCAGCAAACGAAACCGAAAGCGACACCGCGACGGCGGACGCCGGCAAAAGCCCCGCGGCGCGGCACTTTCTATGACATCAATAAAATTTGAATCAAAACAGAATAGATCGCCTTTTATACAATATTGATCGCAGAGATAGCGCCAGTTTTGTTGAGTCTTGAAGCGTTTTTACTTCAAATTGAACTACTCAACTTAGCCGCCCCGCAAAAGCTTTGTGCGAAACGTGACCCCGACGAGATGGGAAGGGGTCACAATGAATTGGGATGCAAAGAACATCCTCAAAGGCGGCGCGACGGCAGCGTTAGTGGCCGTCTCGCTGTTCGCGGCGCCGAGCGCCGGTACCGCGGAGGACCGTCCGTTGTTCATCGCGGTCGGCGCCGTCGCGCGGCCGCCGATCGGCTGGGTCGAGTTCTGTGTCGAATACGATCCGGAATGCCGGACGAAACCGTCGGCGCCACGCGACGTGGTGTTGTCGGCGCAAGCTTGGAAGGATCTGCAGCGCATCAATCTTTGGGTCAATACCAACGTCAAACCGATGACCGACATGGATCATTGGGGCGTGGTCGAACGCTGGAATTATCCGGACGACGGCTACGGCGACTGCGAGGATTACGTGTTGCAGAAAAGAAAAATGCTGCTGCAGGCCGGTTGGCCGCGTGAAGCGCTCTTGATCACGGTGGTGCGCGACAAAAACGGCGACGGCCACGCCGTCCTCACCGTGAAAACCGACAAAGGCGAATACATTCTCGACAACCAGACTGACACGATCGTGCTGTGGGGAGACACCGGCTACCGCTTCGTGAAACGTCAGGCGCAATCGGACCCGAATGTCTGGGTTGCGCTCGGCGATACGGCCCCGGCACCAGCTACCGCTTCGTCGCGCTAGCGCATGATCCCGAAAAGTGGTCCGCGGTTTTCGGGAAAGATCATGCTGAACCAAAACTAAGGAGTTACGCGTCCCCGGTCACGTCCCCACCCCTCCCCGTCCCCAGACCGGGTTCGCGCGCGGCCAGCTCTCCCCCAGGAGCTGGCCGCACCTTTTTTGGACAGTGCTTTGTCGTCGGTCTCAGACCGACATCATGACGCTTCCTCTTCGTACGACGCAGCGCTCCCCGAACAATCAGTCCGCAAGCGGCCGCACCGCACGAAAACTGATGAAGGGTTGCCCCTTTGCCGGCGGGCCGGAAAGTCGCGCCGCCGAACGCAATACCTGGGGCGGGCTGCCGATCGAGCCGCCGCGGCGAACGCGCAGCGGGCAATCGGGAAAAGTCCATGCGCTGCCGTCTGTCGGAGGGTCGGCGTAATAGTTGTCGTGCCAGCAATCCTGCGTCCACTCCGACACATTGCCGTGCATTTGGAAAAGGCCCCAGGGGTTGGGCAGAAATGAATCGACCGGGACCGACTGGCCGCGCGTTTCGCCGCGAATGCCGTCATCGCCGTAGGTATAGCTGCCGTTATAATTGGCCTCGTTGGTGGTGATCGAAGAGCCCCACCAGAACGGGGTCGTCGTGCCGGCGCGCGCGGCATATTCGCGTTCCGCTTCGGTCGGCAGCCGATAGGTCCTTCCGGTCTTGTGCGACAGCCACGCCAAATAGGCCTGGGCTTGGTTCCACGAAACGTTGACCACCGGCCGCTTGCCGCGACCCCAACCCTGATCCGCGGGCGAGTAGCCGCCGCAGCCGCCGTCGGCGACGCAGGCGTCCCACTCGTCGAAGGTGACGGAGAACCGGCCAAAGGCGAACTTGTGCCCAATTGTCACTTGATGCTGCGGATTTTCGCTGCCGAAGCGGCCTAGTTCGGTGGTCGGCGAGCCCATCGTGAACGAGCCGGAAGCGATCACCGTCATCACCGGACAGACCGCACATTCCTTAAAACTGTCGTTTGCTTGCAGGGCGTGTTCATCGGCCGGCCTGAGCAATTCGGTTTTAACCGGCGAGAGCTTGCCGGGTGTGGGTGCGGGTGCGGGTGCAGGTTCAGGGCTCTGTTGCACCGGCGGAGCCGAAGGCGCGGCCGGTGACGACGGCGCAGCCGATAATTGCGGTGGGCTCGCGGCCGACGGGCCGGGTGCCGGCGGAGGCTCGATCGGTGCCGGCTGAGTTGGCGCTGTCTGCTGGTTCGAAACCGATGTTGCGGGCGGCACAGGCGACCGCGGCGCCGTGGCAAACCACAGCGCTGATGCTCCCGCACAGACCAGCGCGACAAAGCCCGCGAGCAAAGCCGGCACGCGACGCCTAGCCTTCGGCGCGGCCGCTGGCCGGCTTGTTGTTGCGTCCGCAACCGCATGCGCTCCTTGAGCCCGCGCCTTCAATCCGCCGATCAGCCGATCCATATCGATGTGAAACGAGCTGTGGCGGACGTCGAGCCCGTTGCGTGCCGCGAGCCCTTGCAGGTCTGCCGGCAACTGTTCCGCCTGCGGGATCTTCGCGCCATCGAGCAGGATGGGAATGACGGGGATGTCGCGTTGCAACGCGGTTGCGATTTCGATGCGGACGAAATCTTGCTCGCTATCGAGACGGCGCTCGCCTGCGGCATCTCGAGCATCGAGCCAATGATGGCCGATCATCGCGAGCAGCGCATCGCACTTGGCGACCTCGGCGCGCAGGACCTTGATGAAATCCGAGCCGAGAGGAATGCTGTCGACGTCCATGAACAGCAGATCGGCGCCGAATTCGCGGGCGAGCCGGTCGTGGACCCGGCCGGCGTGGCCGGCGCTGTCGTCGCGGCGGTAGCTGATGAAAACCTTGGCCGACATGAGAGATCTCGGCTGGATTCTGAGGCTCATCATACATCAAAATCCCCGGATCGGATGGCCCGCAGCCGCGGCCGAAACCCCATCTGCTCGATTGGAAACGGTGCACCTCCCAAGCCGGGGCCAACTCGGCGACATGCTCGATGCTTTTTTGGACGGGGATTCGGCCTCTCTATGAGACAATCCCCGTGCCATTTTGGTCTGCGAGTTGCATTTTTTCTCAACATGCCGACACTACTGCGGGTTAATCGCACCCGGTAAACGATGGCATCGCTAGCCGACCTTCCCGAGCTTGTTGGATTCTTCAGCTACTCGCGCGAAGACGACCAAGGCTCACGTGGATCGCTGTCCGCGCTGCGCGACGCCATTCAGAACGAGCTGAGCGCGCAACTCGGCCGTTCGCAGAGCGATTTTAGGGTCTGGCAGGACAAGGCGGCGATTTCACTCGGCACGCTGTGGGAAAAAGAGATCGCCCAGGGCATCGCCCAGTCGGTGTTCTTCATTCCGATCGTGACGCCGCGGGCGCTGCGCAGCCAGCATTGCGCCTTCGAATTCAACGCCTTCCTCAAGCGCGAGGCCGAACTCGGCCGCGACGATCTGGTTTTTCCCATTCTCTACATCCCGGTGCCGGCGCTGGAGGATGAAAAACTTTGGCGGGACGACCCGGTGTTAAAGGCCGTCGGCACCCGCCAATATCTCGATTGGCGGGAGTTGCGCCACCACGACCTGAATTCGGTCGAAGTGCGGCAAAGGCTGGAGCGGTTTTGCCGCAATGTGACGAGCGCACTGCATAAAGCTTGGATCTCCCCGGAAGAGCGCCAGCGCCAGGCCGAAGCCGAAGCACGACAACAGAGCGACGAGGAAAGGCGCCGTAAGGCAGCCCTTGCCGCCGCCGAGCAGCGCGCGCAGGCCGAGCGCGCGCGCAAGGACGCCGAAGCCGCGCGCCGCACAGAGGAGGCGGAGCGCTCAAAGCTCGCGGCGGCAGAAGCGCGACAGCGCGCCGAGGAAGAACGGCGCCGGGTCAAGGCCGCCGCCGAGCAGCGCGAGCGCGAGGAGCGTGAATTCAGGGCCGTCAAACAAGGCCATAGCGCCGCGGCGGTCGAGGCCTTTCTCGCCGCCTTTCCGCGCAGCCACTTCGGCGCCGAGGCGCAATTGCTGCAAACGGCGCTGCTTAAGCGCGAAGAAGCCTTTGCGCGTGCATCGACTAGCCAGGATCCGTCGGTCCTCAAAGCGTTTCGCGATACCTATAAGAAGGGCGCCGATGTCGATCAGATAAGGGAGCGGCTGCGGCTTGTTGTTCCACAGGAGGCGCGGCAGGGTCCCAGTTTAGCTCTGGTCGTTCCGGCCGCACTCGCTGCACTCGTTGTAGCCGCGGCCGGTGTTTGGTGGGCGATGCGCCCGGCGACCACCACACATCAGGCCGCGATGCAGGCACCCGTCGCCGCACCGCCCTCACCCGCAATCGTGGCTGCGATGCCTACCAAAACTCCGCCGCCCGCCGCACCACCCGCGCCGAGCGCCCCGGCGCCGGAACAGAAGATCACGGTCGCGGATAGCGCGCCGGCTGTCGCACGGCCGTCTCCTCCGCTTACGCCCTTGCCCGCCAACGACGTCGATGCCTGGTCGGTGGTGAAGGACAGCAGCGACACCGCCCTGTTGCACCGCTTTACCGCAAAATTTCCCGATAGTTTTCTACGCCCGGCGGCCGAGGCCCGAATTGCCGCGCTTGTGGCGGTGCGCGCGGCGTGGGACCTGATGAAAGACAGCAAAGATCCCGATCAGCTGCGGCAATTTATCCGACAATTCCCGGATACGTCGGAACGGGTGGCCGCCGAGCAACGGCTGGCGGCGCTCGGCGCCCCGCTGGCCGCGCCGGCGCCGACGGCGCAAATCCCTGCACCACCCACTCCTGTCGCCCCGGCTGCTGTTGCGCCCGCGCCGATACCCGCAGTGCCCGCTCCCCTCCCTACGGCCACCGCGGCGTTGACCCCGCCCGCTTCGCCCACGCTCGACCCGCACGAACTGGCGCGCGCGTTGCAATTCGAACTGATGCGGGTTGGCTGCTTCGACGGCAAAGTCACTGGCGAATTCGACGACGACACCAAAGTGGCCTGGCACAAATTCATCAAGCGCACGGACAAAGATTTTCCCGACACCGCTTCGCCCGATGCCATCAAAGCCGTGCGCAGTTTCGACAAGCGCGTCTGTCCGCTGGTTTGCCCGCACGGCGAACACGCCGAAGACGACGTTTGTGTCGCCAACGAAGCGCCGGCACCCAAGCACACAGTGAAGCGCGAGGAGCGCGAGACTGGTCCCGCTCCGGCGGCTACCGCCCCAGCGCAAGGCGGCGGATGCCTCCCCGACCGGAACGCTTACCGCAGCCAAACTGGAGCAAGCGCCGGTGGCTGTTGATAATTAACACGCAGATCGACGGACAGTGATCAGCCGACCGGCTTCAACCCCTGCGCATATTGCTTGTATCGCCGCACGTAAATCTCGGCGCCCCCGGCGATCATGTTGATCGCCTTGTCGTCGAGCGCGCGAACGGCGCGCGCGGGCGAGCCAACAATCAGGGAGCCGTCGGGAAACGTCTTGCCTTCGGTGACGAGCGCGCCGGCGCCTACCAGCGAATTCTCGCCGATGCGCGAGCCGTTGAGCAAGATCGCACCCATGCCGATCAGGCTGTTGGCGCCGATCGTGCAGCCGTGCAGGATGACGTTGTGACCGATCACGCAATTCGGTCCGATGGTCATCGGGAAACCGGGATCGGTGTGCAACGTCGCATTGTCCTGGATCTGCGAGCGCTCGCCGAGCTCGATCCATTCATTATCGCCGCGGAGCACCGCGCCGAACCAGATGCTGGCGTCGAGCTTGAGCCGCACTTTGCCGATGACGGTCGCATTCGGCGCGATCCAATAGCGGCCCGCTTCCGGCAGTTCTGGCCGGTCCCCGTCGAGTTCGTAGATCATGATTGTCCTGCTCGTCCTACGCGGGTCGAGCCCGCGCATCCGGCGTCAACATCCGCGATCGGAAGGGTTCCCGCAAGCCGCGCCGATATGGCGACTGTCAGAAATCAGAGCAGCGCCTGGACCGCGAGCACAACCACCGTGCCCGACATCAGGCTCCACAATCCGGCGATCACGGTCGCCACCATCACGATCTCGGTGCGGCGGCCTTCGATGCGGCGGCCGCGGAGGGTGTTGCGCATGATGATATAGGGCGCGGAAAACATCAGCAGCGGGATCGCCGCAAACCGCGCCGGTACCGGCCCCACTTCGAGGAGACGGAAACTCGGGTGATGCCGCATGAACAGCCGATAGCCGCTGGCGCACATGCCGGCGACGCTGAAGCCGATCGCGAGCGCGAAAAACGACGCGATGGTTTCCGGCGATAATGTTGGCACGGCGACAAACATGCGGGCGCTCCCTCAAGGGGAAGCCATTGCAGAGGATTTGGCGCGCCGCTACGAAATGATTAAAGAAAGGTTAACGGCAGTAATTTAACAGTTTCGAACCAGAGGTTTAGCCGATGAATTTATGGCGCATTGGGGCCGTCGTGGCGGCGCTCTTGGTATCGACGCCGCTGCACGCGGCGCGCCTCAACATCGTTGCGATCGGCGCCAGCAATACCACGGGCTTCGGCGTCGGCGAGCAGAACGCCTATCCGGCCGTGCTGCAGGCGCTGCTGCGCAAGAAAGGCATCGACGCCAGCGTGACCAATGCCGGCGTCAATGGCGACGTTACGTCGGGAATGCGCAATAGGCTCGATAGCGCCGTGCCGAAAGGCACCGATCTCGTGATCCTGCAGCCCGGTGCCAATGATCTTCGGTTCTTCGGCACCAAGGAAGCCCGCGCCGCCAACATCGCGGCGATGGTGGCGCGGCTGCGCGTCCGCGGCATCCGCGTCGTCGTCTACGATCCGCCGACGATTCCCGCGGATTTTTACCAATGGGACCATATCCACTTTAACGCAGCAGCCCACGCCAAGATCGCGGCCGTGCTCGCCGCGCAAATCGCGGGCTCGGCAAAGCCTCAGCCGGCGGCGCCGAAAACCCCCTAGTCCCCTTCGCCGCCAGAGCTGAAACGCAATCTCCTCCGCTCGCCGCGTGCGATACTGGCCGCTGATTCGCGTGGAGCGGCGCAAAAGCCATGACGGTGCAAGCGGTTTCCCGACGCAAAGCGCCCGGCGATCGGCGCGCTCAGCCGCGCGCCATTCTCACTCTGCCTGTTGTCGGGATGATCCTGCTCGTCGCGGCCGCCACGGCTTTCGTGGCCTATGTGCTGTGGCCGACCTGGCCACGCCAACCCGTTGCCATCGATGCGCCGGCGATACCCGTCACAATCGCTGGCGTATTGTTCGATGTTCCTCCGGCCGCCATTCGCGAAGCGGTGCAACGGCATCCCGGCCAGCACGAGCGCATCGACTTGTACTTCGAGTGGCCGGCGCTGACGCCGCCGCAGCCGGACAGCAAATCCGCCGACAAAGAGCCTATCGATGTCGACAATGCCGTGGCGGCGGCGAGTGCGAGCGAAGCGAAGCGTCTCTTCGTCA
This sequence comes from Xanthobacteraceae bacterium, assembly GCA_049282655.1. Taxonomy (GTDB): domain Bacteria; phylum Pseudomonadota; class Alphaproteobacteria; order Rhizobiales; family Xanthobacteraceae; genus BOG-931. The sequence continues at coordinate 34,615 of JBAPUM010000038.1, read as the reverse complement.
CCATCGCCGGATTGGGTGCGGTGCTGCCGCCGCTCGAGCGGCTGCGCACGATCTATCCGCGCTATATCGAGTCCCAGGCGGCCGCCGGCCCCGACGGATTGGCCATATTGCCGTTCCGTGCCGCCACGCCCTATGCGGGCGAAGACCTGGTTTATCTCGGCAGCGCGCCCGAGCAGTTTTTCGCCCGTTGCACCCGCCCCGGCCGCGCGGTGCCCGGCACCTGCATCAACGAACGGATGGTGGACCAGGCCGAGATCACGCTGCGTTTTCCGCGCGCGTGGCTGTCGGATTGGCGCAATGTGGCCGCGGGCTTCGACCGGCTGGTCGCGCAATTGCACCCGGCGGTCAAGTAAGACCGCGCTTCACCCGGGCGCGATGATTGCTGCGCTATTCCAGATCGCTCGCCAGAATGGCCATCTGGAAATTGTACGAACGTTCGTCGTCCTCGTCGTCGACGAACAGCACGCCGACGAACTCCTCGCCGACATAGACCTCGGCCGAATCGTCCTTTTTCGGCCGCGGCACGACGCGAATCTTGGCGTTGCCGAACAGTTTCTTGAGATATGCGTCGAGTTTTCTGACTTCCTGAACGTCCACTGCGCGACTCCTCAAGCATGATCCCAAAAAGTGGAAACCGGTTTTTGGAAAAGATCATGCGCTAACGAAAATCGATGGTGAGATAACACGAGGCGGCAGCGACGCCAAACGCTCGTTCAGCTTTCGTCCTGGAACATTTGATCCATGGTGCGCGCGGGTTCCGGGCAGCCGGCAACGCCGATGACCTTCGCGGGCACTCCCGCCACCGTCACATTGTTCGGCACCGCCCGCGTTACCACGGAACCTGCGGCAATCCGCGCGCAATGCCCGACTTCGATATTGCCGAGGATTTTGGCGCCGGCGCCGATCATGACCCCGTAGCGGATTTTCGGGTGACGATCGCCGCCCTGCTTGCCGGTACCACCCAAGGTCACGTCATGCAGGATCGACACGTCGTCCTCGATGGTAGCGGTTTCGCCGACGACGAGGCCGGTCGCATGGTCGAGGAAAATGCCGCGGCCGATTTGCGCCGCGGGATGAATATCGCACTGGAATACCGCCGAGGAGCGGCTCTGCAGATAGAGCGCGAAATCGCGGCGGCCCTTGCCCCATAGCCAGTGCGCCAGCCGATGCGTCTGGATGGCGTGGAAGCCTTTGTAATAGAGCACCGGCTCGATCAGCCGATAGGTCGCCGGATCGCGATCCGCGGTCGCCATCAGATCGGCGCGGAACGCTTCGCCGATCGCCGGCACATCCGCGAGCGCTTCCGCATAAGCTTGCCGGATCAGCCCGCTCGCCAATGCCGGATGGTCGAGCCGTTCGGCCAGCCGATGCACCACCCCCGCCTCGAGCGTGTCATTGTGCAGGACCGTCGAGTAAATGAAGGTCGCGAGCTCAGGCTCGCGGCGTACGATGTCTTCTGCTTCGCGGCGAATCCGGGCCCATACCGGATCGACCGTATCCAATGCCGGCTTTGCCTGAAACTGCGCCATCGGTGCATCTCCCGGAAAAACTGCGCGGACTTCTACCACATCGAAACGCCGAAGGGACCTAGAATCCAAAGCAGCGTTTATCGGCCATTGACCTTAGTAGATAATCCAGAGGCCGAGCAAAATTAGGCCGCTGGCTGACTTTTTATGGCCGCTGCGCCAGGAAATCCGACACCGCGGCCTTAAAAGTCCGATCGCCGACCGCCAACATGTGGTCGCGGTCCGGAATGGCAAGAGCTCGCGCACCGGGGATCAGCGCCGCCAGCTGTTGCGGCGATCCCGCGATCGGGTCCTTGCTGCCGACCGCGACAAGGAGCGGCACGGCGATGCGACCGACTTCGTCGCGGCTGAGCGTCTGCCGCGAGCCTCGCAGACAGGCGGCGAGCGCACGCAGGTCGGATTTCGTCTGCTCGGCGAAAGCGCGGAACATGTAGGCGGTCGGATCGGAAACGTCGGCGAGCGACGGCGCTTCGAGCGCCGTGGCGATGGTGTCGGGCAGCCCTACCCCTTCGACCAGGCGAATGCCGAGACCACCCAGCACCGCCGAGCGCACGCGGTCCGGATGCGCCAAGGCGAGAAAAGCGGTAATCCGCGCGCCCATCGAGTAGCCCATGACGTCGGCGCACGGCAGATCGAGATGATCGAGCAGCGCGCGGACGTCTTCGGCCATGATGGCGCTGTGATAGTCGGCGGGATCGTAGAGTTTTGCCGAAGCGCCATGGCCGCGATCGTCGAGCGCAATCACGCGCCGCCCGGCGCGCGTCAGCGCGGTGACCCAGCCAGGACCGACCCAATTCACCTCCTTGTTGGAGGCAAATCCGTGCACGAGGACGATAGGCTCACCGGAGCCTTCGTCCAGATAGGCGATTTCCACGCTGTCGTGGGTGAATTGCGGCATGGCCCGACTTTACGATCCAAACCGTTGGGCGCAAAGCCGCGGTGCTTAGACCCGAGAACCGGCCGTCATGAGAAGCTGTTGGATTCCGCGCCAAGCCCGCGCCCGGCGCCGATCAATATAGCGCTGGGTCATACGCTCGGCTGCGGACTTACACGACGAGCAAAACCCGACCAGCGCAAAACCCGCCCAAAGCGTCCAGATCGCAACATCGAGCGCGCCTGCCGTGAGCACGATCGCCGCCCGGCCGAGCAGTTTTACGATGGCGCGGGTCTTGCCGCCTTTGGCGGCCGACAGTCGGGCCAACCGGGCCATGTCTTGCGGCTCCTCTGCGATCGCGAGGCCGTCGAGGGCCGCTTGCGTGCCAGCCTTGGTCTCGACCCGGCCGGCGTTTTCGGCGAGTTGAACGAGACCGCCGGCATCCTCGACTTTCACCGCCTCGCGGGCGACGCGCACCAGCAAGGCCGGATTGAGCCGCCCGGTACGGCGCGCGGCTTTGACCACCGAAAGACCGACCCGTTCGGGCGCTGCAGCGCCCGCGCTGACATAGGTCACAGCCGTCATGCCGATACCGACACCGGCCAACCCGAGAATCCACGGATCGTAATGCTGCCCCGTCAAATAACGCGTACCCTCGCGTGCGGCGTCGCGGATATCGCCGAAGACGAAGAGATCGCCGAAGGCGGTGCCGGCGAGACTGGCAATATCGGTCGGTTCGCCGGTCCATAAGCCGTGGACGAAGCGTCCGGCTTTGTCGGTCCAGGAGGCTTGTTTTGTCGTCGCCTTTTTCAGTTGCTGGACAAGTGCCGGGTCAATCGACACCCCGCGATCGTCCGCGAGCGCGACAAAGCTTTGCGCCAGATCGGTATCGCCGGCGGCAAGTGCCGAGCGGATTTCCCGCTCGGCGACGTCGGTGGTGGAGGTATGATCCAGCGCCCGATCGCTGATCTTGACCGGATCGGTCTCGGCGGCCCGCGCACGCGCTTCCATGCCGGCACGAACGGCGACTGTTGCGCCGAGCGCAAAAATGACGGCCACGGCGCACGCGAAAAGCGGATGCCGCAAGGCCTCGATCACACGAATTTGGCCCATAACGTGCCTGCCGAAGGTGGAATCCTGCGGCTCTTGCCAGGGATTTGCGGCATTTTCACAACAGTCGATGGCGGCGACGGGTTGCTGGAATTCCGGCGTCCGCACCGCTATGGTGCACCGGCTTAGCAAAGCGGGATCCACGCCCATGACCGACCACATCGTGCCGCATTTCCACAACGACTTGGGCGTCGCGGTGATCGAGATCGGCGCCAAGGAATTCATGTGCGTCGGCGCCAAGCCGCCGTTCGACCATCCGCACGTGTTTTGCGATATGGGCGACGACACCGATTACGTGTGCCCCTATTGCTCGACGCTGTACCGGCACAACCCGGCGCTGGATCCCCACGCGGCGCGGCCGCCGGAATGCGCCTTGGTCGACCAAGCCGCATAGCCGCTGCACCGGGCCGGGATGCCCCCACGCACCGTCATCGTCGCGGGCGCCGGCATCGGCGGCCTCACGGCATCGCTTGCGCTCGTGCGCAACGGTTTCCGCGTCGTCACGCTTGAACAGACCGAGCGGCTCGAAGAGACCGGCGCCGGCATCCAGCTATCTCCGAATGCGACGCGCATCCTCATCGAGCTTGGGCTCGGCGATCGGCTGCGGCCACACATTGTTGCTCCGACGGCACTGCGCGTGCTCACCGCCAAAAGCGGGCGCGAAATCGTGCGCATGCCGATCGGCGAGACGGCGGAAAAGCGCTACGGCTCGCCGTATTGGATGATCCATCGCGGCGATCTGCAGGCCGTGCTCGCGGCTGCGGTCGCGCAGGAGCTCGAAATATCGCTCAAGCTCGGCATGCGGATCGAAGACTTCGCCACGCATGCCAATGGGGTGACGGTTTCGGCGCGCGGTACGAGCGGGCTGTGGGACGAGCGCGGCGACGCGCTGATCGCCGCCGATGGATTGTGGTCGGTGTCGCGCGAGCGGCTCGGCTTCAAAGATACGCCGCAGTTTTCCGGACGCACCGCATGGCGGTCGCTATTGCCGGCGGCGGAGGTGCTGCCGGAATTCCGCCAGCCGATGATCCACCTCTGGCTTGGCCGCGATGCGCATCTCGTGCATTACCCGGTCAAGGCCGGAGCGATGATCAATATCGTCGTCATCACGACCGACAGCTGGAACGGAACCGGCTGGAGTGAACCGGCGACCCGCGTCGATCTTTTGCCGCATCTACCCGCCACCGACTGGGCGCCACAGGCCCGCGCCCTGATCCGTCAGCCCGAACGCTGGCTGAAATGGGCGCTGTATGGCCGGCCGCCGCTGACGACTTGGTCGCGAGGTGCGGCAGCGCTCATCGGGGACGCCGCCCATCCGATGCTGCCGTTTCTTGCCCAAGGCGCCGCCATGGCGATCGAGGATGCGGCCGTGGCGGCACGCTGTCTCGCGCATCGGCCCAACGATCCCACGACAGCGTTGAAGACCTATGTTGCGATGCGGCGTGCCCGCACCCGCAAAGTGCAAAAGCTCGCGGCGAAGAACGGCGAGCGCTATCACCTCGGCGGCGCTGCGGCTATGCTGCGCAATCTGGCGATGCGCGCCATGGGCGGCGAGCGTCTCTTGCAGCACTACGATTGGATCTATCAGTGGCGGCCGCCCGCCGCTGCGCCGAGCAAATAACCGCCGCGACACCGGCGTCAAATAAAGCGACCTCAGTGCTATTTCCGACCGCGATCGCCGGCAACCTGCCGAGGCCGTCCAGAAATACCGAGCCGAAGGTCGATTCGCCGTCCCGGGGAATCGCAAGTTTAAGTTGATCTTGCGCCGACGGTGTGACAATCTGCGGCGGTCATAAAACAATACTCGCTCAAAGCGAATGTCCGAGACCGCCGCCGGCGATCCGGGCATCTCGGCCATCCAGGCATCACACGCCGACTAGGTAAGGAACACGCCATGATTGCCAAGATCGCGGCCGCAGCGTTTAGCGCCGCCCTGTTGATCGCGACCACGCCGGCCTTCAGCCTGCCGTGCCCGGGTGATCCCGGCGATCAAGTCTGCTGCAGCGCGAGAAACTGCACTGGAAAAATTCAGAGCAACAAAGACGAGCACAACTGCAAGAATGGCGGCAACAAGTCGTGGCATGCCAAGAATGGGGCCTGCAAGAACCTCTGACCCGTCAGTCCCCAATCTGCTTGGGGCTATGCCGACAGCCGTGGCATGATGCGGGCCGTGATGGCGCTCAGTGCGGCCGCGGGTGACTGTCCCTTGCATGGGAACGATCGACACCAGTGGTTGCATTCGGCAGCAGGAACCACAACTTCAAGACGATCAATGCGATTGGCGTCCTGTATTTAATTAGCGCCTGAACGATCTGTGTTTTGCTGCGACCCCACGCTCGCCCTTGCGACAAAGTCGCAAACGTATAAGCTAACAACACAATTATCAATTGTACAATTCTTGGATGTAATATTCGCTCGCGCGTGTCGCGAGTTCGATGGGGGACAAACCGATGCCTGATTTCGCTCTACCGCCGGGTCTTAACGCAACGACCATCGCTTGCGGTTTCGATGCGTCGCTATGGTCATTCGTAGATGCACGAATGTTTACACTTACCTATGCAAACAAGGATCCGCAGCAAGGCACCGGTGTCCTGTCGCTGGAAGGCAGCGTGTATGACGTTCCCGATGGAATAACGGCAAGCGCGGATTCAAAAGCTGGCGGTACGGAAGCGACGATGTTCCGCGGCTTGCACACCATCGACGAAAATAAGTTTTCGACGTCGGTCGAAGCATCGCTGGACACGGGCGAAACCAGCGCCTCGGCGTCTTTCTCGCTCGCAAAGACATCGAATGTCGATGCGGACACGAGCAACACCACCACCGTCATCGCCTACTACAAGGTACTCTACAGTCTTAGGCGCGGCGCTCCCGGCGAACTTACCGCAGATTTCGCCAAGGCGATGGCCAATCTACCCGACACTTATGCGCCGGACAACGAGGCCTCGTTCACGACCTTCTTCCAAACCTGGGGCACGCATTATTTTAAGAGCGGGTATTTCGGCGGTAGCTGGCTGATGAAGACCGTCTTGTCGACCAGCGATATTAAAACGCTCACCACCGAAGATATTAAAACTGCGATCGCGACGAGCTTCAAAGCGGGGACCGCGTCCGGATCGGCCAAAAGCGAAATTGCGACGAGCACGTCGAATTCGACCCAGAACGTCGTCAACGCTTCGAACATCACCTGGTCGTGCGTCGGCGGAGACAGCGACAAGGAGCTGAACGACTGGCTTATAAGCATTCTCAAAAACCCGAATTTCCTGATGGACGTCACGGCGGTCACGGCGCAACCGATCGCGCCCACCTTCAACCCGATCTGGATACTGCAGACGGATCCGCAGAAGCAGGACGCGCTCAAGCAGGCCTGGCAGGCATACCTTCCGCCGGAACGGACGCTTACACTTCCACCGCCCATTGGAGCGTCAACCTCGGTGGACATGCAGGTTTCAAGCGACGGATTCTTGAGCGCGGGGATTACAACCGGGGCGAACGGCGACGACCATGGCTGGTTCGATGCATTCACAGGCGACGGCACGCATCCGACCCAGCGCGTGGCCGGCGCATCGATGCAGAACTATGATGGCGCGGAGATCAATCAATCGACCTGTTTCATGCCGGTGCGCAAAGGCAATTTCTATCGCGTGGACTATACGCAACGGCGAAATAACCCTTCGACGCAGGCAACATTCCAGCCGTTCCCGCTGGCGTTTGGCGCGTGGCAGGAGATCGGGGTGCCACTGGACCGGCTGATGGTCACTCCCGCCAAAACCGACGGTTTCCTGGTCGTGAAAGTCCAGTATGACGGTCAGAACGGTACGTACGGGTCGGTCATCGGCGCGCAGGGCACCGGCAACCCGGCCACATTCAAACGCTGCGGCGCGGCGACGGTGCAGTGGTACGACGACACTGGCTCGTATGTGCCGGTGCAAAGCTTCTGCATGCCTGTCGTCCAGGGAAACGACTATTGCATCAGCTTCGAGCAGCGCGACGCCTTTCACTCGGTCCAAATGAGCCAGATGTCCTTCGGAAGCCTCGGCATTCCCGGAATCCCGTCAGGGGGTGGAGGGTACAAGAGATTTCCCACGCCGCTCGTCTTTGCCCATTGGCTGCCCATGGGCGGAACGCGCAGGATGTCCCCTGTGAACGACACCGAGATCGGCTCGGGTCGGCAAGCACAGACCGACGTCATCGTGTTCGGCTATCTGGTCGCGTCGTTTAGCAGTCCTAGTGGCATGATGGGGGTCATTGGGATGTCGGGCGAAAATTCGCGCGGCAAATTGACAATTGAAATAGCCGACAATCCAAACTTCAGCGGTTCTACGGTCATCGCGAGGACTTCGGCGCAATGTTACGGTGGTAAAACGCTGTCATATAATTCGATCGCCGCCGTGATCCCGCAAGGGACATGGTGGAGAGCAATTCACTTTTGCATTGGGTTTCAGGTACCCGTGGTCCGCTGGGTTGGTGTCAAATAACCTTGCGACCGATGCCTCAGACTTATGAAGGCGCGCGATTAGGCTCGGCCGGCTAGCGCACCATCCCCCCATCGCCCGGCGAACACGCGCCCGCAAAGTGAGCCCCCGGCCGCGCACACTGGCGGCCGCTATTATTTCGGCGGCGTGGTGGCTATGCTGCGCGCCGACCGGGTGACCAAGACGATGCCGACGCGAGCTTTATTTCCGACCACGATCGCCGGCAGCCTGCCGAAGCCTTCGTGGCTCGCGGTGCCGAACAAACTATGGGCGCCGTGGCAGCTCGAAGGCGAAGAACTAGCCGCCGCCCAAGACGACGCCACGCTGCTGGCGCTAAAACTGCAGGAGGATGCCGGCATCGACATCGTCGGCGACGGCGAACAGTCGCGGCAGCATTTCGTGCACGGCTTTCTCGAAGCCGTCGACGGCATCGATTTCGCCAAGCGCGTCGAAATGGGCATTCGCAACGACCGCTACAAGGCACTGTGCCCGACCGTCACCGGCCCGCTGCGGCTGCGCGGACGCGTGCATGCCCGCGAGGCGCGGCTCGCGCGCGCCCACACCAAGAAGAAGCTCAAATTCACGCTGCCCGGGCCGATGACCATCGTCGACACCATCGCCGACGCCCATTACGGCGACCGCATCAAGATGGCCTTTGCCTTCGCCGATCTCCTCAACGAGGAAGCGCGCGGGCTCGCCGCCGACGGCGTCGACGTGATCCAGTTCGACGAGCCCGCCTTCAACGTCTACATGGACGCCGCCGCCGGCTGGGGCATCGAGGCGCTGCATCGCGCCATCGACGGCGTCGCCTGCCAGAGCGCCGTGCATATCTGTTACGGCTACGGCATCACCGCCAATATCGAATGGAAAGCGGCGCTGGGCGACGAATGGCGGCAATACGAGAAATTTTTCCCGGCTTTGGCGAAAAGCCGAATCGATCAGGTTTCGGTCGAATGCATCCACTCACGCGTGCCGATGAGCGTGCTGGCACTCCTCGACGGCAAGGATGTGCAGATCGGCGTCATCGATGTCGCCACCGATACGATCGAAACGCCCGAGGAAATAGCCGCCGTGATTAGCGAAGCGGCAAAATACGTGCCTGCGCAAAAAATCATCGCCGGCACCAATTGCGGGATGGCGCCGATGCGCCGCGAAATCGCCGCAATGAAGCTCGAAGCACTCGGCCGGGGCGCAGCGCTTGCGCGCGAGAAGCAGAACTGAGCCGACGCAAGCACTGTTAATTCCGTACTCACTTCCCTCCGCAAAAAGCTTGGCAGGCGATCATGTCCGACCGCGTCGGTAGGATTTCGTTAAAGTTTAACGGGTTGGATGGTGACAAATAAAAAGGGAAGCGCGATGCAAGTGCCTTTCGTCACCACCGTCTCCTTCGCCGACCGCGACGGAATGACCGTGAAACTGCAATACGGCGTCGCCGCGCCGAGCGAAAACGAGGCGCGCAGCGAATTGCAGCGCCGGCTGATCAATCAGGAAGTCCACAATTACCGGATTTCGGAGATCCGCCGCGCCACATCGAGCGAAGCCGCCGAGCTCAACCTCCCCGCCGGCTCGATCATCCTGTTGAACTGAGCCTGTCCGCGCCGGGAATTCCCGACCGTACCCGAATCATCGATCGCTGCGCGAGATAACCTCGATCAGCTCGGCGACCTTGCGCCGCTGCTCGGCCTTGTTGCCGGACGCGATGGCGTGTTCGACGCAATGCGCCGCGTGATCGCCGAGAATTTCCTCCTCGGCGCGGCGCAGCGCCGCGCGCACCGCCGAGAGCTGCGTCACGATATCGATGCAATAGCGGTCGTCCTCGACCATGCGCGCGAGCCCGCGCACCTGGCCTTCGATCCGCCGCAGCCGTTTCAACACCGACGTCTTGGCATCCGCTCGCATGCCGTCTATATACCCGTACGGGGTACCCGTTACAAGGGCGGTATCATGGAACTCTCGGTACACCGGCACGGCGCGGCGGAAGCCGCGATCGATCCGGTTTGCGGCATGACGGTCGATCCGGCGAAAAGCCCGCACCGCCACGACTATCATGACCATTCGTATTTCTTTTGCGGCAACGGTTGCCGAACGAAGTTCGCGGCCGATCCGGAAAAGTATCTGGACAAACGCCAAGCCGAGGCGCCGGCTCCGGTCAAAGCGGGCGCCATCTACACCTGCCCCATGCACCCGCAGATTCGCCAATTAGGGCCGGGCAATTGCCCGATCTGCGGAATGGCACTGGAGCCGGTCGACGCGACGGCAGATGTCGGTGAGAACCACGAGCTCACCGACATGTCCCGGCGGTTCTGGGTCGGGCTGGTTCTGGCCTTGCCGGTCTTCGTCCTGGAAATGGGCGGCCACATCCCCGCTCTCGGCCTCGATGATCTCGTCCCGCCGCGCATCTCGAACGGGATTCAATTTGCCCTGTCGACGCCGGTCGTATTGTGGGCGGGATGGCCGTTCTTCGAACGCGCCTGGGCATCGATCGTGCACCGCAGCCTGAACATGTTCAGCCTGATCGCGCTGGGGACAGGTGCCGCGTACCTCTACAGCGTTTTTGCAACCTTGGCGCCGGGAATGTTCCCCTCAGGTTTTCGCGAGATGGGCGGCACGGTTGCGGTTTATTTCGAAGCCGCCGCGGTGATCACCGTTCTGGTGCTGCTCGGACAGGTGCTGGAATTGCGCGCCCGCGAAGAGACCGGCGGCGCGATCCGCGCCTTGCTCAAGCTGGCGCCCAAGACAGCGCGCCGCCTGAAGGCCGGTGGCGACGATGAGGAAATAGCGCTCGACTTGGTTCAGGTCGGAGATCGCCTCCGGGTGCGGCCCGGCGACGGCGTGCCGGTTGACGGGCAAGTGCTCGACGGCAAAAGCGCCGTGGATGAATCCATGGTCACTGGCGAGTCGATGCCCGCCGCCAAGCAGCCTGGCGACAGGTTGATCGGAGGGACCGTGAACGGCACCGGCGCGCTCGTGATGCGCGCCGACAAGGTGGGCGCCGACACCATGCTCGCGCGCATCGTGACAATGGTGGCCGAGGCCCAGCGCAGCCGGGCGCCGATTCAGCGCATGGCGGACACCGTGTCGGGCTACTTCGTCCCTGCAGTGCTTGGCGTCGCCGTCATCGCGTTTGCGGTGTGGGCGATCTGGGGGCCCGCACCGGCATTTTCTTACGCCCTGATAGCGGCCGTCTCCGTTCTCATCATCGCCTGCCCCTGTGCGCTTGGCCTCGCCACGCCGATGTCGATTGGCGTCGGCGTCGGCAAAGGCGCCGGTGCCGGCGTCCTGATCAAGTCGGCCGAGGCGCTTGAGCGCATGGAGAAGGTCGACACCCTGGTCGTCGATAAAACCGGCACGCTCACGGAGGGCAAGCCGAAGGTCACGGCAATCGTTCCGGCAGAGCGATTGTCGGTGTCCGACGTTCTGCAATTGGCGGCGAGCCTCGAGCGTTCGAGCGAACATCCCCTCGCCGCCGCGATTGTCGCGGCCGCACGAGATCGCGGCGCGTCCATCCAAGAGCCGACGGACTTCGTTTCCGTCACCGGCAAGGGTGTTACCGGCAAAATCGGCGGCCGGTCCGTTGCGCTCGGCAATGCAAAGCTGATGGCCGACGTCGGCATCGCGCTCGGCGATCTTGCACACAAAGCCGATGAGCTTCGCAGCGACGGAGCGACCGCTCTCTTTCTCGCTGTGGACGGCAAGCCGGGTGGCGTGATCGCCATTGCCGACCCCGTCAAATCAACGACGCAAGCGGCGCTCGATATGTTGCGGAAAGACGGCATCCGGATCGTCATGCTCACCGGAGACAACAAATCGACGGCGGAGGCGGTCGCGCGCAAGCTCGGCATCACGGAAATCGAAGCCGATATCCTGCCGCAGGACAAGAACCGTATCGTCAAAAAACTCACCGCCGAAGGACGTATCGTTGCCATGGCCGGCGATGGCGTGAATGACGCCCCGGCTTTGGCCGAGGCCGCTGTCGGCATCGCCATGGGCACGGGCACCGAAGTCGCCATCCAGAGTGCCGGCATTACCTTGGTGAAAGGCGATCTTGCCGGCATCGCGCGCGCCATCGTGTTGAGCCGGGCGACGATGCACAACATCCGCGAAAATTTGGTGTTTGCATTCGCCTACAACGCAATCGGCATCCCGATTGCCGCGGGCGTCCTCTACCCTAGCTTCGGCCTTCTTCTCAGCCCGGTCGTTGCAGCACTCGCGATGTCGCTCAGTTCCGTATCAGTCATCGTGAACGCGCTGCGCTTGCGCACGCTGAAACTATAGCGAACTACCCCCAGCTCTTGCGCACCCGCTGGCGGATATCGATCGGCGCGCGCGGTGATTTTGCCGAGGCCTCGTGCGCGGCCGGCGCCGGCCAGCTGCAGCTCTCGAAATGGCCCAGAAGGCCCGCGGGAATGAAGCGCGTGCGCGCGGCGTACATGTGACGGTCGCCATTGTGACGTTGGCCATGCACAAAGAACCGCTGCGGCACGATGACGTGGAGATGATCGCGCGCCCGCGTCAGCGCCACATACAGAAGCCGCCGTTCCTCCTCGATCTCCGCGCTTGAACCAGCGGCGAGGTCGGACGGCATGCAGCCGTCGACCGCGTTCAAGATATAGACCGATTTCCACTCCTGCCCCTTCGCCGAATGAATGGTCGAAAGGATGAGATAGTCTTCGTCAAGGAGCGGCTCGCCCGAGCGGTCACTTGTCGAGTCCGGCGGATCGAGCGTGAGTTCGGTGAGAAAACGCTCGCGGCTCGGATAGGTCGAGGCGATCTGCACGAGCTGCAGGAGATCGGCCTGCCGCACCATGGCATCGTCATGGATGCGATCGAGATGCGGCTCGTACCAGCGGCGGACGAGATCGATCTCGGCCGGCCAGCCGGCCGCACCGGAGCGCACAAGACGAAGCGCCTCGACGAATGCGGGCCAATGCTCGGCCGCGGCCGCCGGCGGCTTGATCTCGCCCAGTGCGGAAGCCGGATCGCCGTGCCCTGCAATGCCGTCGAGCGCCTTGCCGGCCGTCACGGGACCGACGCCCGGCATCAACTGGATGACGCGGAACCCGGCGACGCGGTCGCGCGGATTTTGCGCAAAGCGCAGCAAGGCCAGCATGTCCTTGATGTGCGCCGCTTCGAGAAATTTCAAGCCGCCAAATTTCACGAAAGGAATATTGCGCCGCGTCAATTCCACTTCGAGCGGCCCGCTGTGGTGCGAGGTGCGAAACAGCACGGCTTGCGCCTTGAGCGCCAGGCCCGTTTCGCGGCGCTCCAAAACCTTCTCGACGATGTAGCGCGCCTGATCGGCCTCGTCGCGCACGCTGACGATCTGCGGCCACTCGGCGGAAACGCGGTCAGACCACAGATTTTTGGTGAAACGTTCTTCCGCAAGCCCGATCACCGCGTTCGCCGCCGCAAGGATTGGCTGCGTCGAACGATAGTTCTGTTCGAGCGTCACGACATCCGCACGCGGCGAGAAGTGAGCCGGAAAGTCGAGGATATTGCGCACGGTCGCCGAGCGAAACGAATAGATCGCCTGCGCGTCGTCGCCGACGACCGTCAGGCCCTTGCCGGTCGGCCGCAAGGCCAGAAGGATGGAAGCCTGCAGCCGGTTGGTGTCCTGATATTCGTCGACCAGGATGTGATCGAAGCGCTCCGACAAATCTTCCGCCAGCGCCGGCACCTGCATCATATGCGCCCAATAGAGCAGGAGATCGTCGTAATCGAGCACGTTCTGCGCCTGCTTCGCCTCGACATAATGCGCGAATAGCGCGCGCAATTCGCCCTGCCATGCCGCGCACCAGGGAAAATTGGCGCCGAGCACTTCGTCGAGATCGAGCTCGCCGTTCACCGCGCGCGAATAGATCGCAAGGCAGGTGCCCTTGGCCGGGAAACGCTCTCTGGTTTTGGAAAAGCCGAGTTCGTGGCGAATGAGATTGATCAGATCGGCGGAATCCTCGCGATCGTGGATGGTGAAGCCCGCTGCGAGACCGATATCCTCGGCATACTGGCGCAAGAAACGCGCGCCGACGGAGTGAAAAGTGCCGGCAAAGCTCAAGGCTTCGGCCGTGCCCGAGGTGCCGCCGCGGACCGCTTCGCCGAGGATGCGATCGACCCGCCGCATCATCTCGGCCGCCGCGCGGCGCGAAAAGGTGAGCAGCATGATGCGACGCGGATCGGCGCCCTGGTCGATCAGATGCACGACACGATGCGCCAGCGTGCTGGTTTTTCCGGAGCCGGCGCCGGCGATGATCAATAGCGGCCCGGCCTCGCCAAGCGGCAAGCCGCCATGCTCGACAGCGCGGCGCTGTTGCGGATTGAGTTTCTCCAGGCGCGCCGCGAGCATTGCTGCCGAATCAAATGGCCTCGGGAGGCGACTGAATCACGATCCCGTTTTGTTCGCAATGCAGCAACCCGACACGGGGGCGATGCGCCTCGCCCACCCGAGCTATCGCCGCTATAGTTCGGCGGCGGCGATCGTCGGCCGCGCAGTTCGGTCCAGTCCATGATCACGGCGCCGTCGCCGACCAGCATTGCGCTCCTCCTCGGCCTGAGCTTTTTCCTCGGCCTCGCCTTCGAGGATTTCTTCGCCCACACCGACGAGCGGCGGCCCGGCGGCATCCGCACCTTTCCGATGCTCGCGCTGGCTGGCGGCATGCTCTATCTGATCGATACCGTTCATTTCCTGCCTTTTACCGCTGGTCTTCTCGTCCTCGGCGCTTGGCTCGTCGTCTATTACCGCGCGCATGTCGGCGAGCATGTAGCGGCCGACCAGAGTGCAGGCGAACCCAATGCCGGGCTGGTCATTCCGCTGCTCAATGTACTGGCCTATCTGCTCGGCGCGGTCGCCTTGGCGCTGCCGCCCTGGATCGCGGTGACGACGACGGTCGCTTCGGTGTTGCTCCTCACCGGCCGCGAGCAGCTTCACACTTTGGCCCGCCGGCTCGAAATGAAGGAGATCGTGACGGCGGGCGAATTTCTGATCCTCACGGGAATCGTGCTGCCGCTGTTGCCCGACCACGCGGTGACGACGCTGACCGCGATCACCCCGCGGCAGGTATGGCTCGCGCTCGTCGTGGTCTGCAGCTTTTCCTATGCGAGCTATCTGGCGCAGCGTTATTGGGCGGCGGCATCTGGCGGTCTTTGGATGGCGGCGCTGGGCGGGCTTTATTCGTCGACCGTGACGACCGTGGTTCTGGCGCGTCAGGCCAAGGCCGATCCCGCGATGAAGCGTCAGGCGCAGGCGGGCATCACGCTCGCGACCGCCATCATGTATCTGCGCATTCTGGCGGTGGTGGCGATTTTCAACCTGCCGCTGGCGCGCTCGCTCGCACTGCCGCTCTGCGGTCTATCACTTGCCGGCTTTCTGATCTGTCTGTGGCAATATCGGTTCGGCAAGCCCGCAGGAGAGCAACCTGCGTCGGGCCCGATGCATCTCGCAGCGAGCGGCAATCCGCTCGCACTCGGCGCCGCTGCCGTATTCGCCGGGCTTTTTGTCGCGATTTCGGTCGTCTCCGCAGTCGCCAAATCGCAGTTTGGCGTTTCCGGCATCTACGCGCTGGCCGCCATCATCGGCGTTACCGACATCGATCCGTTCGTCCTCAATCTGGCGCAGGGCGGCATATCCGGCATGTCGAATAGCGCCCTTGCGGCCGCCATCCTTATTGCCGCCTCCTCCAACAACGTGCTCAAGGCGCTTTATGCCGCGAGTTTTGCCGGCGGCAAGGCGACCGCCGGGAGTGCGGTCGCGCTTGTGGCCCTCGCCGCGGCGGGTATCGCGGCCGCGTTCGCCATCAGCTTTCTTTGACCGGTTTTGGCGGCGCGCAATCGTTCCGCCGGTAACCTGCGTGCCCGGTCAGCGGATGGTCTGATCGCTCTGAAGCACAGGCTTGAAGCCGCAGTTTTTTTCGGCCGCCGTGCGCTGCAACAGCCTCTCCTCGCTGAGCACGGAATCGTAGTCGGTCCGGTAGGCGAGCGAGCCGATCACCGCCCCGCCCCCGCCGCCCTCGCCGGCTTTGTCGATCAGACCGTGCAATTCGTTCTCGCGCGCCACAAGCTGCGTCCACCGTGTCGCCAGTTCGTCGCAGTGGTAGACGCTATAGCGGCCCGGATCGATCAGCAGCGAACCGACATCGGTCATGCCGCATCCGGCAAGCGCGACCGCCATTGCGCCCAGCAGAACGCGACGCATAGCCATCGAATGCGCACTTGAACGATGAAGCGTCACGCCGATTCCTCGAGCATTCCCGGAAGCTTGCTGCGCTGCAAATAAGGCAGCCATCCGGCCAGCTTGGCGTTATCGTCGATGCGCCACAATAGGTCGGGCCGACGCGCGGCGCCGGAAGGGCAGTTAGACTACGCGACTTCTTCCTGGGGGAACTCGACGCCGAGCGCCAGCCCGTCGCGCCAAATGACGCGGCAGTTGCGGCGCGGCATGCCCGTCGGCGTCAGCAGGAGCACGAACTCGTCCGGAACCTCAGCCTCGCTTTCAAGCGTCAGGCGGGCTCCAATCTCCGAAATATCCGCGATCGAGCAGACGATCGCCGGCGGATCACCGCCGGTGACGATGCGTGCATTGTAGTGAAATGCCCGCCGCGGCTTCTTACGCAATTCGGCGCGGTTACGAAAATTACCGACCACTACCATCGAAATTCCTCACGTCCTTGCGACCGGCAGGACGGCCAACAGACGGGGAAGACTAGGGAAACTACATTAAAGGCCAGTAAATTGGGGGCTCGCGATCTGTCAGGGCGACCCTGACGTCACCCCCCAACCTGACCCGACCGCGACCTCGGCTCTTATGGCCGTCGTGGCGCGCCGCCGCGGGATCCCGGCCGGGCCGCAGCAAAGCCCGACTTACTCTCGCCCCACATGTCGATATTATTACATCCGTGTGAGGATCTGGTGACGCAGGTTTGCGGATGAGTTTCGCTTGGCTGAGTTGGTCGAACCCGGTTGCGATCTGGTGGTTTTTCCTGATCGGCGTCAGCGCCGTGAATGTGCTGCTGTGGTTTCAGTTGCGCGCGTTCCTGTCGCGCTGGGCGTCGCTTACCCGCACCGGCATGCTGGCCGCCGAGCCGCTCGCGCTGTTGAGCGCAGGCTACGTGTTCGGCTGCGCCTTCCGCTCGATCTTTCCGCGGGCGGACGTGCAGCGCATCTGTTTGTTCGACACCTGGCTGTCGAGCGTTTTGATCGGCCGCTCGGTCGCCACCATCGCCGAGCTTTGCTTCGCCATCCAATGGGCCATCGTCTTGCATGAACTCGGGCGGATCGCGCATTCGGACACGGCGAAGAATATTTCCAAGCTGATCGTGCCGCTGATCGTCGTTGCGGAATGCTGTTCCTGGTACGCCGTGATCACGACGGATTTCCTCGGCAATATTTTGGAAAACTCCTGTTGGACCGTCACCTTCATGTTGATCGGCATCGCGCTTATTCGTTTGCTGTTCAGCTTTCGCGGCCTTGTGCAGGGCACGCTCGCGGCGCTCGTTTTGGGCGTTGCCGCCTATATCGTCTTCATGTCGACCGTCGACGTGCCGATGTATGTGGCGCGCTGGCAGGCTGAGCTTGCGAGCGGCAGCGAGCCGCTCGGCTTTGCCGCGGGTCTCTACGACCTCGCCACGCGCTGGGTGGTGACGCACAACATCGCCCGCTGGGAAGGGGAAATTCCGTGGATGTCGCTTTATTTCAGCGTCGCGGTGTGGACGAGCCTCCTGCTCGGCGGTTTCGGTCTGGTACGCCACCACTTGCCGCGCTATCGGCTGCGCCGGCCGCTCTTGAAACCGGCGCCGCGACTTCAGGCCATCCCGATCCGGCACTCCTGAACTCTTGATTTTTTCAAGCAGATAAGAAACGGGCGCGCCATAAAGATAGGCAGTCCGCCGCGAATCAAATAGCATTGTCACGCCGAATCGCTCCGCGCTTGCTTGTTTGCGGCGCATGGGAGGTGACGAGCATGATTATCACGGTAGCGACCATGAAAGGCGGCAGCGGCAAGAGCACGCTGGCGAGTTGTCTCGCGGTGCATTGGCACCTGCGCGGTCGCCATCCGACCCTGATCGACGCCGATCCGCAGCGCTCCATCGTGCGGCTCGTCGCCCGCGAGCGCGCGCTAGGCGGCGTCGCGGTAGTCGAGGATGCGACCGACGACGCCTCGAAAACGGCGCGGCGCCTGGCGAGCGGCGACGGCCTTGTCATCATCGACACGCCCGGCTTTCGCTCGCGGAACACGCTCGATTGCATCGCCGTCGCCGACTTCGTCCTGGTCCCCGTAAAGCCGTCGCCGTTCGACGTCGACCGCATGCTCGACACGCTCAACATCCTGACCGACCGCAGCAGCGGCCGGCAGCCGCCGTTCCGCTGCGTGCTGACGCAGACGACGCGCGATTCCGTCATTTCCAGGCAAATCCGTGCCGAGCTCGCCGAAGCAGGCCTGCCGGTTCTGACCAACGAAATGTCGAACCGCGTCGCCTATCCGGAGGCGAGCCTCTGGGGCGCGACGCCGAGCCTCATCAGCTGGAAGGGGCCGGCATCGAAAGAAATCGCCGCGATCGCCGACGAGGTCGACATGGTGCTCGGCGCCCAACAGGCCGCCGCATGACCCGCAAACCGCTGCCGAAGGCGATCAGGCAACCGATCACCAATCTCCACGATTTCACCGCTCCGATCACGCCGGACGAAGAGGCGCCGATCGCCGCGGCAATTGCCGCCAAGCTCAAGCCCGAACTCGCGGTGTCATTGGCGCCGATCGCCAACGATGCCGGGCCGTCTTCCACATCTCCCGAAGCCAAAAACTTCGCGGCGAAACGCCTCGCGCGCGCGCGCAAGATTGTGGGGCGGCACCGCAATTACGCCGCCATGGGCGGGCTTGTGCCGCTGCCGGTCGCCAATATCGCAAGCGTCACCGCGATCAATCTGCGCATGGTCAAGCAGCTCAGCGATCTTTATCAGGTGCCGTTCAGCCGCGACCGCACCCGCTCGTTCATCATCGGGCTTGTGGGCGGCGCGGTGCCTACCGGTCTCGGCACCGCAACATCGTCGACCTTGATGTGGATTGTTCCCGGCGGCCTCCTGGTCGGGCTCGGCGTCTCCGCGATTTCGGCGGCGGCGCTCACCCGCGGCATCGGCCTCGTCTTTGTCGATAGCTTTGAAAGTGGGGCTGCGGCCCTCCAAATTTAGAGCGCGATCGCGTCAGGTTGAATCGTCCCACATTCCGCTCGTCCCCGCGAAAGCGGGGACCCAGCCGGCTTCTACAAAGAACTGGATTCCCGCTTTCGCGGGAATGAGCGGCGGGTGTGTCAGCCTTAAACAAATGTGCTTTAGCCGCGGCTCGGGTCTTCCCCCAAGCGTCCTACGGCTTGCGCGCGGTGAGGCCGATCATCGCCGACATGCCGCCATGCGATGAGCCTTCCCAGATTTCGCGTTCTTGTTCGACCATGCGGACGTCGCGATAATCGCCGAACGCGCTCTCGAGCATGGCGCGGGTGTAGAGATTTTCGACCTGCTTCGGTCCGCCGGTGCCATAATCCAATTGCTTCGGCGTGTAGCCCTGCAGGATCAGCAAGCCGCCGGGCTTGAGCGCGCGCCGCATGCCGGCCCATTTCACCGCGCGCTCGGCCGGCGAACTGAATTGCGTAAATATCTCGACGACCACGTCGAACGCCGCGTCCGGATAATTCCAAGCATGCACGTCGGTCTGCTCGAACGCGACCTTGACGCCGCGCTCGGCGGCGAGCGCCCGCGCCTTCTTCTGCGCCGAAGGAGAAAAATCGATCGACGTCACCTCGAGCCCCTGCTCCGCGAGCCACACGCCGTTGCGGCCCTCACCATCGGCGACCGCCAAAGCGCGGCCGGTCGGCGGCAATAGCGGCTTGCACGACGCCAGAAAATAATTCGGCTCCTTGCCGAAGGCATAATCGGGCACCGCATAGCGGGCCTCCCAACGCTCGTATTCGCTCAAAACTGTCTCCGGATTGTGCCGGCGCGGTTTAACGGCGGCCTATGCCGAATGCGGTATTCGGTTTCGTGTCGTCTTGTGATTTTTCAGCCGGGCCGTCGATGCCATCGGCAACGGCGTGCTCCGCCGAGCCGCAAGCCGGAAATGGCGTGCCGGGAAGCAGCGTGCGCCACAGAAGCTTGAAGTCAGCGTCGGGCTTGCAGGTGCGGTCGGCCATGGCGGGGAATATGGGCTATGTTGGCGCGGGGCGCTATGGGTACGAGGCGTTCTTCGTTATCTCGCGCGCCCAGGTTACCTCGCGCACCAAGTCGTGGTTTGCACAGCAAGTCGTGGCTTGCACAGCAAGCGACAGCTGGTGCGGACGGCCGGACTCGAACCGGCACAGGGATTTCTCCCCGAGGGATTTTAAGTCCCTTGCGTCTACCATTTCGCCACGTCCGCTAAGGTTCGCGCGGCGATCCTTTTAGAGCATGATTGGAAAAAGAGGAAACCGCTTGGGGCGTTCCGGTCGCCCTTATTGCGGCTTCTTTTTCGGCGCCGGCGTTGCCGGCGCCGGGCGCACCGTGGCCCAGGGATCGTTGGCTTTCTGATCGGGGATCTTGTTGGTCGCCGATTTGTAGGCCTTGTCGAGCTCGTCCTGCTTTTCCTGCTCTTCGGGCGTCAGCTTGCGCTTCTGCTCGCCGCCGAGCGAGATGGTGGGCATTGGCATTTGCGCCACAGCGGGGCCAGTGAGCATCGCCAATAGCGCCGCCCCGGATAAGAGTGTCCGCCGTGTCATTCGGGTGATTGTCATCGCGCCTGTCCCATCAAGAATGGGCGATCTCAGTCCTTGAAAACATGACCCCAGAGCGTGTCCCAGTCGGTGCCGGAAATGTCGGTCACGCGGCCGTCGCTCTCGAAGAACTTATTGGGCACCTGAAACATGGCAAGCATAAGCCCGCCCTCCGGCGTCCAGGCGGCGTGGCGGCTGCCGGCCTCGCGCCAGACGAATTCGCCGGGGCCGACGGTGAGGCCCTTGGCGGGGCCTTCTTTGTCGACGAGATTGCCCTCGAGGATGTAGGTCTGCTCGATCCGGACATGCTCATGGTCCGGCAACGTGGTGCCAGGGGCGAATTTCATCAGCGCGGTAACGAGGCCGGTCTCCTTGTCGAGGAGGAGACCCTTGACTTCGCAGCCGGCAAATCGGGTCTTCTTCCACTCCATCGCGGCCGGGCGCACCACATGCGAGTGGGTGTCTTCCGTGTCGTGCTTCGACTTCGGCGTGATGGCGTCCATGGCAGCCTCCTCGTTTCTGCGTTGGGCGGCATTATAGCCCAACGCAGGCGCGGTCTCTACTGCCCCGCTCCGCGGATGTCTCTACAGCCCCGCTCCGCGGCTGGCCCTACAGCCCCGCTTCGCGGATCGGCGGCTGGAAGGCGAGCCCGGTATCCCAGGGAAAATAGATCCAGGTGTCCTGCGAGACTTCGGTGATGAAGGTGTCGACCAGCGGTCGGCCCATCGGCTTGGCATAGACGGTGGCGAAATGGGCCTTCGGCAGAAGCCCGCGCACCACTCTTGCGGTCTTGCCGGTATCGACCAGATCGTCGACGATCAGCACGCCCGCGCCCTCGCCGCCGCCGGTCGCCACCACCGAAGCCGCGACGTCCTTGAGCACCTTCAATTCGCCCTGGCTGGTGTGGCTATAGCTCGCCACGCAGACCGTCTCGATCAGCCGAATGCCGAGCTCGCGCGCCACCACCGCCGCAGCGACCAAGCCGCCGCGGGTGACACAGACGATTGCTTCGAATGGGCCGGCGCCGTTGAGCCGCCAAGCGAGCGCGCGGGAATCGCGATGAAACTGGTCCCAGGAGACCGGAAACATCTTTTCCGGCTGAACGGGTTTGGGCGGTTCGGTTTGCGGTTCGGCCATGGCGTCGCTCGGCTCCGGTTGCGGCGTGTAATGGCCGATTATCAGACCGGAACCACGCCGCGCAATCAGGGAATTTCGTAGACCGTCGTTTCGTCGGCGATGCCGCGCAGCGCGGCGCGCTGCGCGGTCGGGTGCAGGCCGGAAGCTTCTAGGATTTTTGCCGATCGCGGATCGTCAACGACCGGCTGGGTGACGAAAATGGCGCGCGAGGAGGCGAGCCCCTGAACGCGTGCCGCCATATTGACGGTCTGGCCGAAGTAATCCTGGCTGTCGTTGAGCCGCACCGCGAGGCAGGGTCCCTCGTGAATGCCGATCTTCAGCAGCAGATCTTCGTCCTGCCGCTCGGCGT
Organism: Xanthobacteraceae bacterium; assembly: GCA_049282655.1. Lineage (GTDB taxonomy): Bacteria > Pseudomonadota > Alphaproteobacteria > Rhizobiales > Xanthobacteraceae > BOG-931. Next base: position 12,425 of record JBAPUM010000038.1, on the reverse strand, counting down.
TGAACCGCACCATGTCCTCGCGCATGCGCAGCGCCGCGGCAAGCGCGCGGTCCGGCGTCGAGAATGTCGCCATCACCGCGTCGCCGATCGTTTTCACCACGGCGCCAGCTTCGGACGCCACGATGTCGTGCAGCACCTTGAAATGCTGGCGCACCAGATCATAGGCCGCGAGATCGCCGACCCGCTCATAGAGCGCGGTTGAGCCTTTGAGATCGGTGAACAGGAAAGTGAGGCTTGTGATCTTGAGGCGCTGATCGACGTCGAGCGTGTCGGTACGAAAAACATCGCGGAATGTCTGGTTGGTGAGAAGCCGCTTTGCCGTCAGGAACGGCCGGCGTTTGCCGAGGAGATCGTGGAGCGCGTGGCCGGCGATCCACAATCCCGGCAGCACGCGGCGATCGGTGCGGTTATCGAGCGACAGCCGCAGCGGTCCCGGACGCATCTCGACGGTGTTGGTCGGCGTCTGCACGCGATCGAAGATCATGGACAGCGTTTGCCGCTCGCGCGTCGGCTCGCCCTTGACGTCGATGAATTGGGTGCCGTGGGTCACCGGATCGAAGGCGATGACGAATTCGCTCGGCAATTGCACCGACAGCACCGCCTTGCCGCCGGGCGGCAGGTCGATCGAGTCTACGGTGAATTCGGCGAGACTGTCGCCCAATGTGTCGGGCAGATCGACGCCCGAGCTCCAGAATATCTGCCGGTAATATTCGACTTCGGGGAGCGTGTCGGGGTTGTGGGCGCCGATATGGCGCACCCGCGGGCTGACGGTGAAAGTCACCTCGACCATCTCGTCGAGAGTGGGCTTATAGCCGGCAGCGCAGAGACCGCAATCATACTCGTCGCGATTGACGGTTTTGAGCGTCGAGCCGGCATCGAGCACGCCGCCGCAGCCGGGACAAATCACGTTCCAGGTCAATTCGAAGAGACCGAGCCGGGACGCGTGCAAAAACGCAGCGATCACCCGCTCCTCGTCGAGCCCGTGCTTCGCCGCGAAGGCGAGCGCATTGATGCGGCAGAGATCGCGGTCCGGCGCGTCGCGGACCGTGGCCTCGATGGCCGCAACGCCGTCGGCGTCGGCCGACTGCCGCAGCGCACCGAAAAGAGATTCAAGTTCGCTCACCGCTTAAAATCCCGCTGGTGCCGACGCGTGTGCGACAAACCTAAGCATCGCGTCGCGCCGCGACAAGGCGCATCGCCGTGAGCCGGCGACGCGCGTCTGTCACAGCGAATTGATCCATTCGACCACTTGCTTGTGCGCAACGAGCGGGGTCGTCAGGTGACCGGCAAAGACTTCGAGATATTTGCTCTTGGGATTTCTGGCGCCGGCATTGAACGCATAGTCGGGCCCGCGCCGGTCGATCGGATCGAGCTTGCCGGCCACCCACAGAAAGGGCATCGGCCGCGGCTGCGCTCCGAGGGCTGCGGTGTTTTTCGGGATCACCGCGGGACCGTCGGGATCGAAATAGCTCAGATAGACGACAGCCGTCGCCGTCGTGCCGAGCGGGATGCTTTGCGCCATGTCGGGAAAATCCTGCGGCACGTTGCCCTGTCCGGCGGCGACCAACTCCTTGGCGCGGGCCACCGCATCGGCGACATGGCTGCGCAACGGATCGGCCTCCGGCAGGTGCCCGGGCGCGAGCGCAACGACGCCGGCGAGCTCGGGATGCCGCGCCGCATAGCCGATAGCGGCGTTGGCGCCGAGCGAATGCCCGATGACGACAATCCGGCTCGCGCCCTTCGCCTTGAGCCCCGCGACGACGGCGTCGATTTCGGCCATGGCCTGGTCGTAGGTCGCCGCGTAGCGGCGATGAAACGACCATGGCATTTCGGGCTTCGCCACCTGTGCCCCCTCGCCTTCCAGCGAACTCAAAATCCCGCCGTCGAAACTGCCGGCCCACGAACCCTTGCCATGGAGAAAAACGATACCGAAACCCTGCAGCTGCTCGCCCGGCGCCGCAATTGCCGAGCGCAGCAGCGCCGGCGGCGCGATGAGCGCCGAAAGCGTCAGCGTAACAAGGATCGCGACAAGCCAGCGCCGATTCATGCAGCCGTGCTCGGTGTTGAACGAATCATGACGGCCATTGCGCCGTCTGCAATTCCGGGCGTCAACGAGCGGCGCGCGGCATTCAGGGCTTTGCAGCCGCGAGTTCAGCCTTGACGCGCGTCAGCATCGCCTCGATTTCGGCTTTGACGAGAGAGAGCTTCTTCGGATCGCGCGAGCGCGCCACCACGTTGGTATTGGCGGCGTTGTTCTCGTCCATGAACGGATAAGAGCCGATCACCACATCTGGATAAAGTTTGGCGATGGCGCCGAGCTCGGTGCCTATATCGCCCTCGCGGCAGTTGGCGCGTACGGTTTCCGACAGCATGCGCGTGCTGGTCTTGAGCTGCGGCGTCACGTAATCGAGCATCGACTGCATGACGCTCGGTATGCCGGCCATCACGATGACGTTGTCGATGCGAAAGCCCGGCGCCCCCGATATTTTGTTGAGAACGAGCTCGCCGCCGACCGGGATCCGCGTCATGCGCAGGCGCGCCTCGTTCATGACGCCGCCGGTGAGCGCGACGCGGGCGCGCATGATCTCGAGCGCCTGCGGATGATGCTCGAGCGCAACGCCGAACGCCTTGGCGACGCAGTCGGCGGTGATATCGTCGTGGGTCGGGCCGATGCCCCCGGTCGTGAACACGTAAGTGTAGCGGGCGCGCAGCGCATTCAGCGCCGCGATAATTTCCGGTTCTTCGTCGGGAACGACGCGGACTTCCTTGAGGTCGATGCCGATGCCGGTGAGATATTCGGCGATGTAGCCGATATTCTTGTCCTTGGTGCGGCCGGACAGGATTTCGTCGCCGATGACCAGAACCGCAGCCGTCACGATAGCGGCGGCATCGGTCGCGCCTTCGCTTGTTGCCGCGTGTTCGGCCATCGCGCCATCTCCGTGCTCGCCCTGCTCTAGCGCGGCGGGGTTGGCGGCTCAAGGACGGACGAAAAGGAGAGTGTGGAGAGCAGGATACCAAGCGGCGCGAGAGAACTGTCAGCTGGCCGGAGGACCGAGGATATCGCTACGTTTCTGCAGGTATTCGTCGCGGTCGATATCCCCCCTGGCATAGCGAAGCGCAAGGAGTTCGAGGCCCGTGGGGCTCCGCAGCTCGGCGAGCCTTCGGGCGCGACGCCGCCATTTATGCTGGACGTACCAGGCCGTGCACGCCATCACGATGCCGACGACCGAGAGCATTTCGATCATGGACAGTGATCCGGGTCTCATCCCCAGCCTACAACCCTGAAACTACCATCCAGGTTCCGGTGGAACCCGTTGGACGCCACGGTGTTGGTCAAACCGCTTAAAAGATGAGCAATAATGGGGGCGGCGGGGCCATTGCGCCTCCCGCCCTATGGGTCTGAACTGGCGCGAAGATTGCTACAAGATTGCAATAGGATGGCCGTAAGCCTGGAGGCCGCAAAGCAAAGGTGGCTCAAACGTTTATGGTTCGCGTGGGCCGGGGGTAAGACATGTTCGACGAAATGAAGGGCACAGGCGACGTCGTGCGGCCGGCCTATGCCGAGCTGTCGCAGTGGCTCGCCGAGGTCAAACCGGACGTGCTCGATTTTCGCCGGCGCGAGGCCGAACTGCTGTTCCGGCGCATCGGCATCACCTTTGCAGTCTATGGCGATCCCGAGGCCCAGGAGCGGCTAATCCCCTTCGACGTCATCCCGCGCATCCTGGCGGCGAAGGAATGGGAGGTGCTCAAACGCGGTCTGGAGCAGCGCGTCAAAGCCATCAATGCCTACATCAAGGACGTCTATGGCCGCCGCGAGATTTTGCGCGCCGGCATCGTGCCGGACGATCTGGTGTTTCAGAACCCGGTGTTTCGTCCGGAAATGAACGGCCAGAAAGTGCCGCACGACATCTATGTGCACATCGCCGGCATCGACATCATCCGACTCGATGCCGACGACTTTTACGTGCTGGAGGATAATGCGCGCACGCCATCCGGGGTCTCCTACATGCTGGAGAACCGCGAGATCATGCTGCGGCTGTTTCCCGAACTGTTCTCGCGTTATCGCGTCGCGCCGGTCGAGAATTATCCGGACGAGCTTCTCGCCACGCTGAGGTCGGTTGCACCGTCGACCGCCTCCTCCGAACCGAACGTCGTCCTGCTGACGCCCGGCGTATACAACTCCGCCTATTACGAGCACTCGTTCCTGGCCGACAAGCTCGGCATTGAACTGGTCGAGGGCCGCGACCTCGTGGTCAAGGGCGACGTGCTCTACATGCGCACCACCGAAGGTCTCAAGCGCGTCGACGTCATCTATCGCCGCATCGACGACGACTTCCTCGACCCGCTGGTATTCCGTTCCGACAGCGCGCTCGGCGTGCCGGGCCTGATGTCGGCCTATCAGGCCGGCAGCGTCACGCTCGCCAATGCGGTCGGCACCGGCATCGCCGACGACAAGGCGGTGTACAGCTACATGCCCGACATCGTGAAATTCTACCTGGGCGAGGAACCGCTGCTCAAGAACGTGCCGACATGGCGTTGCCGCGAAAGCGATCATCTCGCCTATGTCCTCGAGCACATCGACGAGTTGGTGGTGAAGGAAGTCCATGGCTCCGGCGGCTACGGCATGTTGATCGGGCCCAAAGCCGACAAGGCGACCATCGCCGCATTCGCCGCCAAGCTCAAAGCCGATCCGAAGAATTTCATCGCGCAGCCGACGCTGGCGCTGTCCACCTGCCCGACCTGCGTCGAGGAAGGCATTGCGCCGCGCCATGTCGATCTGCGGCCGTTCGTCTTGTCCGGCAGCGACCAAATTCGCATCGTGCCCGGCGGTCTGACGCGGGTGGCGCTCAAGAAAGGCTCGCTGGTCGTCAATTCGAGCCAGGGCGGCGGCACCAAGGACACGTGGGTACTGGATTGATCGGGTACTGGATTGATCGGGTATTGGATTGATCGGGCTGTTGATGAAGGCTTGGAGTGTGGACGAATGACGGGAAAAGCCGATGCTGTCGCGCACTGCCGATAATCTGTATTGGCTCGCCCGCTACGTCGAGCGTGCCGAATATATCGCCCGCATTCTCGACACCACGTTGCGGCTGACCGCGCTGCCGCTCGCTTATGTCGGCTCGACGAACGAGTGGGAATCCGCGGTGGCGACGGCGGGCTGCGCCAATGCCTTCTTCGAGACCTACAAGGAGGCGAACGAGGAGAACGTCACCGAATTTCTGGCCTTCTCCTCGGTCAATCCGTCGTCGATCCGCAATTGTTTCGAGAGCGCGCGGCTGAACGCGCGCTCGGTGCGCACCGCGCTGACCATCGAAATGTGGGATGCGATCAACGGCGCCTGGCTCGAACTCAAGCGCTGGGGCAACGGACCGCGTTCGCGCGAGGAGTTCGCGCGGTTCCTGCGTTGGGTGCTGGGATCGTCGCTGCGCTTCGACGGCTCGGCCTACCGCACCATGTTACGCAACGACGCCTACTGGTTTTCGAGGCTCGGCGTCTATATCGAGCGCGCGGACAACACCGCGCGCATCCTCGACGTCAAATACCACCTGCTGCTGCCGGCCGACGAGAAGGTCGGCGGGCCGCTCGATTATTACCAATGGTCGTCGATCCTGCGCTCGGTATCGGCGCTCACCGCCTATCACTGGGTCTATCGCGAAAACGTCAAGCCGTGGCTGGTCGCCGATCTGTTGATGCTGCGGGACGAGATGCCGCGCTCGCTCGCCAGCTGCTATGAGAACATGGTGCAGAACCTCGACCGCATCGCCAATGCCTATGGCCGCCAAGGCCCGGCCCAGCGGCAGGCCCGCACCATCCGGGCGCGGCTCGAGAACAGCCGCATCGAGGAAATTTTTCAGACCGGCCTGCACGAATTCATCGACGAATTCGTCGAGGACAATAATCGCCTCGGAACCGCGCTGGCGCAGCAGTATTTGCTGTAACCGGGAGCGAGTAATCAGTGGTCAGTGATCGGAAACTGGTGGACAATAGACTTCCTGCCGCGGCCTTGTTCGTTACCTGAATACCGATCTCTGAATACCGGTCCCTGATATGCGCATCCGTATCGCCCATCGCACGGAGTATCGCTACGATCCGCCGGCCGCCGGCGTGATCCAGGTGCTGCGGATGACGCCGCGCAATCACGAGGGCCAATATGTCGTGCGCTGGCGCATCGATGTGTCGGCCGACGCCCGCCTCAACGGGCATGAGGACGCGTTCGGCAATCTCTCGCATGTGTTCTCCGCCGACGGGCCGTTCAGCGAACTCTCGGTCGAGGTCGACGGCGAAGTCGAGACCCAGAACACACAGGGCGTCGTGCGCGGCACCGTCGAACGCTTCGGGCCGAGCCTTTTCCTGCGCGACACCGCATTGACGCAAGCCGATGCGGCGATCCGGGAGTTTGCGCAAGGCGTCCGCACCGCCGGTAGCGGCGAGGTATTGGCCGAGCTTCACGGGCTGCTCGACCGGCTGTTCGCCGAGATGACCCACGATGCCGACGCGGCGGCCGACGCCACCAATGCGGCAGAAGCTTTCGCCCGCAAGCATGGCTCGTCGCGGGACCTCAGTCACATCTTCATCGGCGCGGCCCACACGCTCGGAATCCCGGCCCGTTACGTCTCCGGCTATTTTTGCCGCGACGACGCGACGGCTCCCGAGAAGACCGGTCACGCCTGGGTCGAGGCCTTCGTCCCCGATCTCGGCTGGGTGGCGTTCGATCCGGCCAACGGCTTTTGCCCGACCGATGCGCATATCCGCGTCGCCATCGGGCTCGATTCGCTCGGGGCTGCACCCACGCGCGGCGTGCGCTATGGCCCGGGCGCCGAGACGCTCAAAGTGGCGGTCACGGTCGGGCAATAGGCCCTAACGTCGCGCCAAGGTGAATGCGCGCCAACAATGCTATAAAGCCGGCAGCGGGGGAGCATTAGAGCCGATGACCTATTGCGGTGGAATTCTCGTGCGCGAGGGGCTGGTGATGTTCGCGGATACGCGGACCAATGCCGGCGTCGACAACATCTCGACCTTCCGCAAACTGCACGTCTTCAAGGACCCGAAAAAGCGCGTGATGGCGATCGCCACCGCGGGCAACTTGTCGATCAGCCAGTCCGTCGTCAGCATATTGATCGAAGGCTACGACAATCCCGAGACCGGCGAGCGCGAAACGCTGATGAATGCGCCTTCCATGTTTCAGGCGGCGCAGCGCGTCGGCCATGTCATCCGCACGCTGCACGCCACCGAGGGCAAGGTGCTCGAAGCCTCCGATGTGTCGTTCGACGTCTCGTTCCTGTTCGGCGGCCAGATCATGGGCGAGCGCATGCGGCTGTTCATGATCTATTCCGCCGGCAATTTCATCGAATGCACCACCGACACGCCCTATCTGCAGATCGGCGAGCACAAATACGGCAAGCCGGTGCTCGACCGCGCCATCAATTACGAAATGGACCTCTATGACGCGCTGAAGGTGGGCCTCGTCTCCATCGATTCGACCATGCGCTCGAATCTGAGCGTCGGCATGCCGATCGACATTCTGGTGGTGCGCCGCGACACCTGCGATCCGGAACTGATTTACCGCATCGAGCCGGGTGAGCCGTACTTTACCGACCTGCGCGAACGCTGGTCCTCGGCCTTGCGCGCCGCCCATATCGGCATCCCGCGACCGCCTTACGCCAGCAGGCGCTGACGCGATAGCCGCCCGAAAGGCCCAAATTACGGCTTCCGGCGCCCCGTATCGGTACATATACCAAGCATTAACGTTGGTCGGGAGAACCGCTCGCAACCTCCGCAAAGCGCCTTTGCATCGGAAAATCGCAAGTGATTTGCAAGATTTACACCCTACGGTTTGTCCCAGACAGAATGTCCAAAGGATGGCTGCGTGCCTTCGGCGCAATCGCCAATCGCCGGGGAAAAGCAAGCGTCGCGGTGGGACCAGGCGCGGTTGAGCCTGGTCATGCCGGCCGGCGTCATTGTCGTTATTGCCATCGTCTGTGTCGCCGTCGCCGCCTTGATCTCGGCGCAGCGGGCCAATGAAGCGACCGTCGAGTCCGAACAGCAGCTGATCCGCTACGCGATCGCCGATCGCGGCCAGCGCGCGCTCCATCTGGTCGAGAACATCGCGTTCGCGCCGCACGCGGCCGCCAAGCTCCGCGACCACTACGATCCGGATTGGGTCGATCAACGCGTCGAGCACGAGCTCGTGGAGAACTTTTATTTCGACATCGTCGCCATCGTCGGCGCCGACGATCAGCTGAAATATGCGCACGCGCGCGCCCCCGCGGATGCCATCGCCGGCCCGTTGCGCGCGGACCTTGCCTTTACGCTCGATTATTTGCGCGGCCGGCTCAGTGCGCTGCCCGACAACGTCATCCCCGTCATGCCTGGACAGGATGCCGAAAAACCCGGCCGCAGCGCGGCCGTCATCGAACGGCTGCGCGGCAAGCCCGCGATCGTCACCGCGGCCGCGGTCGGCACCGACAGCGAATTCCTCCAGGGCAACGACGGCGCGCCGATCGTATTCGGCGTGAAATATATCAGCGATCGCCTGCTTGCGAAGCTCGGCGAGCGGCTCGAACTCGACGGCTTGCGCGACCTCGGCACGGCGGCGCCGTCGGGCGACGAGCGGGTCGCCGAGCTCAATGATCCGCGCCACGAGCCCATCGCCCGCCTCGCCTTCGTACCGAGACTGCCCGGCAGCGGCATCGTCGCAAGCGTCGCGCCGTTCATCGCGGTGGCGCTGATCGGCATCGTGCTCCTCGTCGCTCTCGTGCTGCGCACCATGCGCCGCACGGTCGCCGCCATCGACGCCGGCGAGCGGCAATTGCGGCATCTGGCGCTGCACGATCCGGTGAGCGGCCTGCCCAACCGCATCTATTTCAGCGAGCGGCTCGAGCAATCGATCCGCGAGGTGCGCGCCGGCGGCCTGTCGGCGGCCGTGTTCTACATCGACCTCGATCACTTCAAGGACGTCAACGACACGCTCGGCCACCATATCGGCGACGAGCTCATCCTCAATGTCACGCAGCGTCTGAGCCGGGTGATGCGCGCCGAGGATCTGGTCGCCCGCCTCGGCGGCGACGAGTTCGCCATCATCACCGCCTGCGAGTCCGATTCCTACTCGCTGCAGGCCATCGCCGGACGCATCATCGCCGCGGTCTGCGCGCCCTATATGATCAGCGGCCACAACATCATCATCGGCGCCTCGATCGGCATCGCCGTGATCGACCGCCGCAACGAAGCGGCCGACATTCTGCGCTATGCCGACATGGCGCTCTACCGCGCCAAGAACGAAGGCCGCAATCGCGCCTGCATCTACGACGCGGCCATGGACGCCGATCTGTCGAGCCGAAAACTCCTGGAAGGCGATCTCCTTCAGGCGATCAAGAACGACGATTTGCGCGCCGCCTATCAGCCGATCGTCAATGCCTCGGGCGACACGGTCGTCGGCGTCGAGGCGCTGGCGCGCTGGACCCATCCGACGCACGGCGAGATCCCGCCGTCGCGCTTCATCCCGATCGCCGAACATTCCGGCCTGATCATCGAGCTCGGCGAGTGGATGCTGCGGCGCGCTTGTCTCGACGGCCGCGACTGGCCGGATCTCACGGTTGCGGTCAACGTTTCGCCGCTGCAGTTCCGCCGCTCCGACTTCGTCGAGGTGGTCGAGCGCATTCTGACCGAGACCGATTTCGACGCGAGCCGCCTCGAGCTCGAACTCACCGAAAGCACGCTCCTTGGCAATCTCGACACCGCCGAATTGTCGATGCTGCGGCTCAAGGCCATCGGCGTGCGCTTTGCGCTTGACGATTTCGGCACCGGCTATTCGAGCCTGCTCTATCTGCGGCGTTTCCCGTTCGACAAGCTCAAGATCGACTCCAGTTTCGTGCGCTCGATCGAGAAGGCGCCGGACGCAGCGGCGATCGTTCACGCCGTGGTCAGCCTCGGCCGCGGTCTCGGCATGAAGGTCACCGCCGAGGGCGTCGAGACCGCGGAGCAGCATCTCTTCCTGCGCGCCGCAGGCGTCCATTCGATGCAGGGCTTCCGCTTCGCCCGGCCGAGTACCGCGAGCGACGTCAGCCTGCGGCTTGCTTCGCCCGACGATTATCGCGTCGGCAGTCCCGACCTCGAAGTCGCGATGGCGAGCTGACGTCATTCCGGGGCGCGCCTTTAGGCGCGAGCCCGGAATCCATACCCCCTGACCTCCCGCCAACAGCACGCCCCTTCCGCAACCTCCCGATCCGTGGTTATGGATTCCGGACAGCCGCTGGCGCGGCTTCCGGAATGACAAAACAGGGAGGCGACCATGACCGCGCAGAAAAAGGTGGCACTCGTGACCGGGGCCGGCACCGGCGTCGGCCGGGCGGTGACGCTCGCTTTGATGAAAGAGGGCTATGCGGTGGTGCTCGCCGGACGCCGCAAGGACATGCTCGAAGAAGTGGCGAAAGAAGGCGCGCAGACGCCCGGCGAAGCGCTTTGCGTGCCGACCGACGTCGGCGATCCGGCCTCGATCAAGGCGCTGTTCGACAAGACCAGGCAGACCTACGGCCGGCTCGATCTTCTGTTCAACAATGCGGGCATCGGCGCGCCGGCGATGTCGATCGAAGAAATCCCGCTCGACAAGTGGCAGGTCGTGGTGGCGACCAATTTCACCGGCGTGTTCCTGTGCACCCAGGAAGCGATCAAGATCATGAAGGCGCAAACGCCGCGTGGCGGCCGCATCATCAATAACGGCTCGATCTCCGCGCATACGCCGCGGCCGGGGGCTGCGGCCTATACGGCGACGAAGCACGCCGTGACCGGGCTTACCAAACAGACCGCGCTCGACTGCCGCGGCACCGACATCTGTTGCGGCCAGATCGACATCGGCAATGCGGCCACGCCGCTCACCGACCGCATGGTGCAGGGCGACGGCGTGCTGCAGCCCGACGGCAGCAAAAAGATCGAGGCCCGCATGGCCGCCGACGATGTCGGCCGCGCCGTGGTCTATATGGCGGGCCTGCCGCTCGACACCAATGTGCTGTTCATGACCGTGATGGCGAACCTGATGCCGTTCGTCGGCCGGGGGTAAGAATTGGCTGGAACCGTCATCCTGAGGTGGCCGCGAAGCGGCCCTCGAAGGATGCACGGCCAGTCGAAATCGGGCTTTCCCGATTTCGCGATATTGAATGTCCAAGTCGGCAAGAGCCGACTTGGTGGCCGTCGTCCTTCGAGGGCCGCTTCGCGGCCACCTCAGGATGACGGATAACGGTTCGCGATAGGCACGCCCATGCTCGCGCCCTGGCACGAATTCTACGCTCTCCTCGGCACCGCTGCGGCAACGCTGGTGGCGCTGTTGTTCGTCGCCGCCTCGATCGGCGCCAGCGTCATCTCGCCGGAAAATTCCCGCGCCACCAGCACCTATATGAGCCCGGTGGTGTTCCACTACACCAATATTTTGTTTCTCGGCCTGATCGCGCTGTTCCCGGGGCAGACCTGGGAATCCTTCGGCATCACCATCGGCATCGCCGCGGCCGCAAGCCTCGTCTATTCGATCGTCATTTTCGTGCGGCTCTTGGGCGCGTCGGTGCAATACCTCTCCGACTGGTTCGCCTACGGCATCGTTCCCGTCGCCGCTTATGGATCGGGTCTGGTGTCGGCCTATCTGCTCCTCCAACATTCCGAGACCGCGCTCGATGTGCTCGCCGCATCGGCGCTCCTCCTCCTCGTCGTCAATATCCGCAACGCCTGGGATCTGATGCTGGCCTTGGCGCGCAAAGCGACTGAGCAGGCGCGCAAGGGCTGATGCGGGCCCGCGCCATCATTCAACCGCGGTCACTTTGATCTTGGTGCCCGCACGCACCTTGGCGAGCGTTTTCACCTCGCCCAAAGCCTTCGCCCAGATGTTGCAGGGGCTCGCGAGCCGCGTTTCGTCGCCCTTCGAAATCGGCGTGCGGCCGAAGCCGAGCGCGATGGCGTGGCCGTCCGGCCAATACGCGACCTCCCCCGGCGTCACCACCGCGCGCGCATCTTTTTCGCGCGGCACTTGTACGGGGATCTCGAAATAGACCTCCTCGCCCCAGGTCAAAGCCTCGCCCGTGATCGGCAGCGCCTTGGCGATCGCCCTCGCGGTCGGCGTATCGAGCAATTCGGCTTCCAGCGTTAGCGAACCGAAATCGAAGCGGATGTTCATGGTGGTTTCCTTTCCTGCCCCGCGATCGTGTGGGCGAAAAAGCCATATCATTCTCGCGAGGCGGTCGATTCCCTCTCCCCGCCGCGCGGGGTGAGGGCGCGGGACCGCATCCCCTTACCCAATACCTCCCCCTGCAGGGGGGAGGTCGCCCGCCGAAGGCGCGGCGGGTGGGGGCAAGTGCGCAGCGGCAAATCCCTGGGTCCATTTATTGTTCGCTGCCCATAACCCCACCCCGCGCCCTGCGGGCGCGACCCTCCCCCTGCAGGGG